>NZ_JAERWK010000002.1 GCF_016918035.1 Nakamurella leprariae
GACGCCGCCCCCTGGGGCGGGCCCCCCGTACACGGGCGCCGGGGGGTGGGCCCGGGGGCGCGCGGGGGGGCGCCCCCGGGACCGCCGTGCGCACCCCCGACCCATCCAGGACCGAGACGAGGACGCGGACCTGCCATGACATCGACGACCGCCCCGACCGGGCAGCCGATCCTGCAACTGGACGGCATCAACAAGAGTTTCGGTGCCGTGCAGGTGCTGCACGACGTCGATCTCACCCTGCAACCGGGGCAGGTGACCGCGCTGGTCGGCGACAACGGCGCCGGCAAGTCGACCCTGGTCAAGTGCATCGCCGGGATCCACGGCATCGACAGCGGTGAGTACCGCTTCGAGGGCCGGGAGGTGACGGTGTCCAGCCCTCGCGACGCAGCTGCGCTGGGCATCGAGATCGTCTACCAGGACCTGGCGCTGTGCGACAACCTGGACATCGTCCAGAACATGTTCCTCGGCCGGGAGCCCAGGTCGGGCCTGGTGCTCGACGAGGGCACCATGGAGATCAAGGCCCGGGACACCCTGGCCTCCCTGTCGGTCCGCACGATCGCGTCGGTCCGGCAACTCGTCTCGAGTCTGTCCGGCGGGCAACGGCAGACCGTGGCCATCGCCAAGGCGGTGCTGTGGAACTCCAAGGTGGTGCTGCTCGACGAGCCCACCGCGGCGCTCGGCGTGGCCCAGACCCGTCAGGTCCTCGACCTGGTCCGGCGGCTGGCCGATGCCGGACTGGCCGTGCTGCTGATCAGTCACAACATGAACGACGTGCTCGAGGTCAGCGACCGCATCACGCCGCTGTACCTCGGCCGCGTCGCCGCCGACGTGGCGGCCAAGGACGTCACCGGCCGGGAGATCGTCGAACTCATCACCACGGGCCGCTCCGGCGACATCGGACTGGCCCCCGCGCTCGCCAGGGAGTCGTCATGAGCAGCGACACGTCGTCCAAGACGGTCGGCGGCAAGCCGCTGATCGGTGAACCGGTCGACGACCTCGAGGCCCGGGCCCGGTTCGCGGCCGACGCCGCGGGACCGGTGTCACTCGGCACCTACGTCAAGGGCTACCGCGACAAGGTCCGCGGGGGTGATGTGGGGTCACTGCCCGCGGTCCTGGGCTTGCTCGTCCTCGTCGTGATCTTCACGATCGCGCGGCCGTCGACGTTCCCCACGGCGTTGAACTTCGCCAACCTGATGACCCAGGCCGGCTCCATCTGCGTGCTGGCCATGGGCATCGGCTTCGTCCTGCTGCTGGGACACATCGACCTGTCCGCCGGCGTCGTCGGCGGGGTCGGCGCCGGCGTGATGGGCCAGCTGATGCTGCAGGCTCAGTGGCCGTGGTGGATCGCGGTCCTGGCCGCCCTGGCCGCCGGGGTGGTCATGGGACTGCTGACCGGCTGGCTGGTCTCGGTCGTCGGCATCCCCAGCTTCGTGGTGACCCTGGCCTTCTTCCTGGCCTGGCAGGGCGTCCTGCTGTTCCTCATCGGCACGGGCGGCACGGTCGCGGTGAGCGACCCGGTCATCGTGGGCATCGCGAACAACAACGTCCCGGTGGTGTGGGGCTGGATCCTGGTGGTGGTCTCGATCGCGGTGTACGCGGGCGTGAACCTCGTGGTGTACCAGCGCCGGCGTGCCCGCGCCCTGGTCACCGCGCCGCTGTCCGTGGTGCTGGCCCGGGTCGCGGTGATCGCGGTCCTCCTGCTGCTGGCCACGTACTTCTTGTCGCTGAACCGGGCCCGCGTGGCCACCGTCCAGCTCGAAGGCATCCCGTGGGTGGTGCCGCTGGTCGCCGTGCTGTTGATCGTCTGGACGCTGGTGCAGAACCGCACCGCCTTCGGCCGCTACGTCTACGCCGTCGGCGGCAACGCGGAGGCGGCCCGGCGGGCCGGCATCCGGGTGGGCCGGATCACGATCGCCTGCTTCGTGATCAGCTCGGCCATGGCGGTGGTGTCGGGCATCATCGCGGCCTCGCGGCTCAACTCGGTGACGCCGGACGCCGGCGCCGGGAACACCCTGCTGTACGCGGTCGCGGCGGCGGTCATCGGTGGCACGTCGCTGTTCGGTGGCAAGGGTCGGGCCCGCGACGCGATCATCGGCGGCCTGGTCATCGCGGTGATCAACAACGGACTCGGACTGCTCGGTCTCACGGCCGAGATCAATTTCCTGATCACAGGTTTCGTGCTGTTGCTGGCCGCCAGTGTCGACGCCGTGAGCCGGCGTCGACGCTCGGGGAGCGGCCGCTAAGCTGATGCGCGCGGCCGAGGCAGTGTGCCGCACCACCAGGACCGGACGGTCGTCCCGTCGCCCCGGCGACCCCGGAGGACCTCGGGAGCGCCGGCCGTTCCCGACCGGAGGGAGGCTGCGCGGTGTCGATCACGGCTGCGTCGGCTGCCGCCGGTGCCCCCGCCGACCAGGCGACGGTGCGGCGGCTCAATCTCGCCCTGCTCCTGCGCAGCCTGGCCGAGGGAGGCTCCCGGTCCCGGGCCAGGCTGGCCGCGGACACCGGGTTGACGAAGGCCACCGTCTCGACCCTGGTCAGCGATCTACAGGCACGACAGCTGGTCGTCGAAGGCGACGCGGAGCGCACCGGGCTCGGTCGGCCGGGCCGGGTCCTGCACCTGAACACCGAGTCGGTGCGCTGCCTCGGACTCGAGATCAACGTGGACTACATCTGCGGCGTGGCCATGGACCTGTCCGGGCAGGTCCGGGCACGCGCCCGCTGGGCGCTGCCGATGCAGTCGCTGGGGCCGGCCCGGGGGCTCGGCGTGGCGGCCGACCTGGCGCGGCAGTTGCTGCTCGACTGCGGCGCCGGCGCGCAGCAGGTCAGGTCGGTGCAGTTGTCCATGCCGGGCATGGTCGACGTCGATTCCGGGATCCTGGTCAACGCGCCGAACCTGCGGTGGCGAGACGTGGACGTGGTGCACAGTCTGCTCGGGCGACTGGACTGGCGATGGGCCTCGTTCACGGTCGACAACGACGCGAACCTGGGGGCGATGGCGCACTACGCCGCCGCGCCGGCCGGGCTCCGGCACCTGCTCTACCTCTCCGGTGAGATCGGTGTCGGCGGCGGCACCGTCATCGACGGGTCCATCGTCCGTGGCGCCAACGGGTGGGCCGGAGAGGTCGGCCACATGCCGCTCGGCCCGGGGGACCGGGTGTGCGGGTGCGGCCGGTCCGGGTGCTGGGAGACGGTGGTCGGACTGGGGGCGGTGCTCGACGCGATCGCGGATCCCGGAGATGCGCTGCACGACGAGACCATCGACATGGCCGAGCGTCTCGACCTGGTCTGCGCCCGGGCCGCAGCCGGGGACGAGCGGACCCTGGCCGGCCTGCGTCGGCAGGGACACTGGCTCGGGATGGGACTGTCCATCCTGCTGAACGTCCAGGACCCCGGCTTGATCGTGCTGGGTGGGTACTTCCCGGTGATCCAGGAATGGATCGCCGAGCCGATGATGGCCGAGATCCGTCGTCGCGCCATCGCGCTTCCGGACATCGAACCCCGGGTCGAGTTCTCGTCCCTCGGCATCGAGGCATCGTGCCTCGGTGCGGCGCACGCCGGGGTCGAGGCGCTCATCGCCGACCCAGCCTCGGCGCCGATCGCTGCCGGCTGACGACTGCTCCCGCGTCCGTCTCCCGGGCAGCTCCTCCAGCGTCGGCGGATCCGCTGGTGGTCGTCCGACATCACTGCATCTCGAACAGCTCTCGCATCGCGACGCTTGACGGGACCGATCGTTCCGGCTAGAAAGTTCAGTATCCGAACGAACTGGACGAAGGAGTCCCCGTGCCCGATCAGCTGCCTGTCCCGACACCCGCCGACCGCTTCTCCTTCGGACTCTGGACCGTGGGCTGGCGGGGGCAGGATCCGTTCGGCGACGCCACCCGGCCGCCGCTGGACCCGGTCGAGTCGGTGGAACGGCTCGCCGAGGTCGGGGCGTGGGGGATCACCTTCCACGACGACGATCTCATCCCGTTCGGCGCCGACGCGGCCACCCGCGACACGCTCGTCGCCCGGCTCACCGAGGCCACCGCCCGCACCGGGCTGGTCGTCGAGATGGTGACCACCAATCTGTTCACCCATCCCGCGTTCAAGGACGGGGGCCTGACCTCCAACGATCGTTCCGTCCGTCGCTTCGCGCTGCGGAAGGTGCTGGCGGCAACGGATCTCGCCGCCGAACTCGGAGCCACCACGTTCGTGATGTGGGGCGGCCGGGAGGGCAGCGAGTACGACGGGGCCAAGGACCTGGCCGCCGCCTTCGACCGGTACCGCGAGGGCGTCGACACGGTGGCCGGGTACATCAAGGACCGCGGGTACGACCTGCGGATCGCGCTGGAGCCCAAGCCCAACGAGCCGCGGGGCGACATCCTCCTGCCCACGGTCGGGCACGCGCTGGCCTTCATCGCCACGCTGGAGCACGGCGACATCGTGGGGGTGAACCCGGAGACCGGGCACGAACAGATGGCCGGCCTGAACTACACCCACGGTCTGGCGCAGGCGCTGTGGGCCGGCAAGCTGTTCCACATCGACCTGAACGGACAGCGGTCCATCAAGTACGACCAGGACCTGGCCTTCGGGCACGGCGACCTGACGTCCGCGTTCTTCACCGTGGACCTGCTGGAGAACGGGTTCCCCGGCGGCGGACCCCGCTACGACGGACCCCGCCACTTCGACTACAAGCCGTCCCGCACCGACGGCTCCGACGGCGTCTGGGCGTCCGCCCGGGCCAACATGGAGACCTACCTGCTGCTCAAGGAACGCGCGCTGGCCTTCCGGGCTGATCCGGCGGTGCAGGAGGCGATGGCTGTCTCCGGGATCGGGGAGCTGGCCGAGCCGACGCTGGCCGCGGGGGAGCGGGCGGCCGACCTGGTCGCCGACCCGTCCGCCGGCCCGGACTTCGACGCCGACGCGGCGGGCGAGCGGTCGTACGCGTTCGTGCACCTGAACCAGCTGGCGTTGCGCCACCTGATGGGGGCGCGCTGAGCGCAGACGCCGAACGGTTCCGAGTCGGCCGGGTCAGGCCTGACCGGGGAACGGCACCGTGGCCGGCGTGACGCCGGCGGCCAGCTTGCGCTGGGCCAACCGCACCGCGGCGTCCGACAGACCGGCCAGGGCGAACCCGCGCAGTTCGGTGTCGTCGGTCGACCCGATGACCGCGCGCCAGCCACCGGCGCAGTCGATCTCCAGGTCCTGGGCGAACAGCCCGGCGGTGGCGGGGTCGGTGACCGGCGTGGCCGGCTGGTACGCCGGCGCCGCCAGGTCGGGTGTGGCGCCCCCGGCGTCCAGGCGTTCGGCGGTGGCCTCGCGGCGCTGCAGGTGACTGCGGCTCAGCGCGATCGCCGCCGGTCGGGCGTCCTCCGCCAGCCAGGGGGCGAGCAGTTCATACCCCCAGACGGCCGCCGACTCCGCGGCCAGCGCCTGCTGCAGTGCGGTGATCTCCGCCTCGGCCAGCGGACCGGCGGTGTCGGTGGACGTCGCCGGCCCGGTCGTGGTCGCGGCGCCGGTCCCGTCCGTGGGCTGGGTGGCATCCGTGGTGGGCTGAGTGGTCGGATCGGTCGGCGTGCTCATGCCAGCACCGCCCGGTGGCTGGCCAGACAGGCGACGATCGACCCGAGCAGCGCGGCCCGGTACGGGCCGACCGCGGACATCGCGTCGGTGAACTGCACCTGGGCGGTGGCCGCGTCGCCGCGGACGGTGGAGATGATCGCGGCCGGGTCCTCGGGCAGGCGCAGGTCGGCCGGCGCCGGGTCGGCCGTCGGGCCGGTCGACGTCGGCGGGGTGACCCGGTCCCGCTCGGCGATCAGCGCGTCGAGGTGCGCCTGCCGATCGGCTCGCAACGGCGTCAACCGGGCGGCGTCCGCGGGATCGGCCGTGATGGCCGCGTCCAGTCGCAGCAGGTGCAGGCGGGTGGTGGCGATCAACCCGGTCAGCGGGTCGGGGGCGGCCGGTGCCGTCGAGGTGGCGGCCGGCTCGTCGCTCGAAGTGCAACCGCTCACCCCGCCCAGCAGCAGCGCCCCGACCGTGCCGCCGGCGCCGGCGAACAGGGCGCGGCGGCCGATCGACCGGGCGGCGCGATCGGCGGACGAGGGGACTGGCACGCCGGACATTCTGACAGCATCGCCCGCCCCGGACGGCCCAGGCCGGGCCGGACGCGCGGCCGGGCCGCCGGCGCGCCCCGCGCTGACCGGAGCCGACTAGGCTGCCCGGACGGCACGGTGTCCGCGCCCCGCCCGGCCGCCGGCCGGCGGGGCTGCTGTGTGTCCGGCCGGTGATCACCGGCGCGGACGGCAGGCCGGCGCTGGACGACAGCGCCCGGGCGCGGTGCGATCGGACGGTTGGACCAGCAGCCGGGTCGGACTGCTGGAGCACGTGGGCGAGAGGAACGAGTGATGTCGCAACGAGGGCCCGCGGGGAACTCGTCCGGCCGGGAGGGAGCCGGGACACCAGGCGGCACGTCCGGCCCTGGCCGCCGGGACGCCGAGCTGTGGTCGCTGGCCGAGCGGGTCGCGGCCGAGCGCGGGTTCGACCTGGAGGACGTCACCGTGGTGGCCGCCGGGCGCCGGCGGCTCGTGCGCCTGGTCATCGACCGGGACGGCGGCGTCGAGCTGGACGCAGCCGCCGAGGTGAGCCGGGCGCTGAGCGCGGCGCTGGACGAGGCCGAGCAGTCGGGTACGGACCCGATGGGCGGTGCGCCCTACACACTGGAGGTCACCAGCCCGGGGATCGGCCGGCCGCTCACGCTGCCGCGGCACTTCCGGCGGGCCCGCGGCCGGATGGTCGCCTTCCGCCGGGTGGACGGCACCACGCTGACCGCCCGTGTCGCCGGCGCGGACGACGAGCACGTCCAGGTGCTCACCGGGTGCGACGGCCTGCAGCCGGACACGGTCGCCCTGGCCGACATCGAACGCGCGGTCGTCGAGGTCGAGTTCTCGCCGGTCCCGGCCGCGGTGGCGCAGGCCCTGGGGCTGACCCCCGCGTCCGAGCCGGTGGACCTGGACGACACCGAGCTCGACGACACCGAGGTCGACGACACCGATCACGACTCCGCGGATCTCGGCGAGGACAGCGACGTGTCGGGTTCCGACCCGGCCGCGCCGACCGGCCCGGCCGATCGATCCGGCGGGTCCGCCACTGGGGGTACCCGATGAACGTGGACATCAGCGCCCTGCGCGCCGTGGAGCGGGAGAAGGGCATCGCCCTGGACTCCCTGTTGGAGACGCTGGAGAACGCGCTGCTGTCGGCCTACCGGCACACCGACGGTCACGCAGCCTTCGCCCGGGTGGACATCGACCGGCGCTCCGGTGAGATCCGGGTGATGGCCAGGGAGACCGCCGAGCCGATCGACCCGGCCGACCCCGCCCAGCGTGACCTGGAGTGGGACGACACTCCCAGCGACTTCGGCCGGATCGCCGCCACGACGGCGAGACAGGTCATCCTGCAACGCCTCCGTGACGTCGAGCACGAGCGCACCTTCGGCGACTTCGCCGGGCGCGAGCACGACCTGATCACCGGCACCGTCACCGCCGATGCCCGGGTCAACGCCCGTGGCGTCGTGGTGGTCAGCCTGGGCGACGTCGAGGGCGTCATCCCGGCCGCCGAGCAGGTGCCGGGCGAGCAGTACGTGCACGGGCAGCGGCTGCGCTGCTACGTGGTCGCGGTGACCCGCGGGCCGCGCGGGCCGCAGATCACCCTGTCCCGCACCCATCCCAACCTGGTGCGCAAGCTCTTCGCCCTCGAAGTGCCGGAGATCGCCGACGGCACGGTCGAGATCACCGCAGTGGCCCGCGAGGCGGGACACCGCAGCAAGATCGCCGTGCGGCCCACGGTGCCGGGCGTCAACGCCAAGGGCGCCTGCATCGGCCCGATGGGCCAGCGGGTCCGCGCCGTGATGAGCGAGCTGGGCGGCGAGAAGATCGACATCATCGACTGGGACGACGATCCGGCCACCTTCGTCGGCAACGCGCTGTCCCCGGCGCGGGCGATGTCGGTCACCGTGGTCGACCAGGCCACCAAGGCGGCCCGGGTGGTGGTGCCGGACTTCCAGCTCTCCCTGGCCATCGGCAAGGAGGGACAGAACGCTCGACTGGCCGCGCGGCTCACCGGCTGGCGCATCGACATCCGCAGCGACGCCGATCCGCGACCGACGGCCGAGCCGGCGGGGTGAGCGTGCTGGGCGCCGACCGACCCGCGGCCGGGACCGGATCGGGAACAGCCGCGTCCGCCGGCGACATGGTGGCGGCCAGGTCCGGCACGACACCCCGGGGTCGATCATCGGCGCGCGGCGTCGCCGGGTCCGGGAACGAGCTAGACTCGATGCTGTCTCGTTCCCGGGTTCCCCGCCCAGCTGTTCCCCCCGCTCCTGCCGGTGCCGCCCCCGCGGTCCCGTCCGGACCGGTGCGGACGTGCATCGGGTGCCGCGCCCGGGAGCAGGCAGACCGACTGCTCCGCGTCGTCGTCGCCTCGGGAACCCTGGTTCCCGATCCGCGGCGCCGCCTCCCCGGCCGGGGAGCGTGGCTGCACCCCGTCATCGGGTGCCTGGACGCCGCGGAGCGTCGTCGTGCGTTCGGCCGAGCGCTCCGGTCCGCCGGGACGCTCGACTCCGGTCGGGTCCGGGAGTTCGTCCAGTCGGGCGGCACTCCCGAGTCCGGGACGCCCCCGCAGCCCGCGGGCGGCGCCGAAGGATCCAGGAAGCAGGTCGGCCCATCGTGAGCACCCCGTGAAGTCTCAGCAATGAGCATCCGGTCCGTCTAACGAGGTCGCGCGGGTTCTGCCGCTCGGCCTCATCGTGAGGAGAGCAGTGGCAGGCAAGGCCCGAGTACATGAGCTCGCGAAGGAGCTCGGCAAGACCAGCAAGGAAGTCATGGCGAAGCTCGCCGATCTCGGCGAGTTCGTGAAGTCCCCGTCCTCGACCATCGAGGCACCCGTCGTCCGCAAGCTCAAGGACGCCTTCCCGCAGGGTGGCTCCGGCTCCGGCGGCGGCAACGGGACCCCGCGTCCGGGTGGACCGCGCACCGGTGCACCGACCCCCGGGCGGCCGTCGCCGCGTCCGGCCGCTCCGGCGGTCCCTGCTCCGGCGGCCCCGGGCCGTCCGGCGGCTCCCGCTCCGGCTCCGGCGACCGCCGGTTCCCCGGCGGCACCCCGTCCGGCCGCGCCGCGACCGGCCGCCCCGGTGCAGGCCCCGGCCGCGCAGGCGGCTCCGGCACCGGCGGCTCCGGCGGCGCCTGCGCAGTCCCGTCCGGCCGCGGGCTCGCCCACGCCGGGCGCGCCGCGGGTCCGTCCCGAGCAGCCAGCCGCGCAGGCTCCGGCCGCACCGGCGGCGTCCGCCACGCCGGTCGCGCCGAGCCGGGCTCCCGGTCAGGCGCCGCGTCCGTCCGCGGGCGCTCCCCGTCCGCAGGGCGGTGCGCCGCGTCCCGACGCCGGTGCGCGTCCGCCACGTCCGCAGGGTGGGGTGCCCGGTGCTCCCCGCCCGCCGCGGATGGGCAACAACCCGTTCAGCACGGCCGGTGGCCGTCCGGCCGCCCCGCGTCCCGGTGGCGTGCCCGGCGCCCCGCGCCCGCCGGCAGGTGCCGGTGGTCCCCGTCCGGGTGGCCCCGGTGGTCCGGGTGCCGGCGGACCCCGTCCCGGCGGCCCGGGTGCCCGTCCGGGTGCGCCCGGCGGTCGTCCGGGTGCGCCCGGCGGTGGACCGCGTCCGGGTGCGCCCGGTGGTCGTCCGGGCACGCCCGGCGCCGGCACGTACCGGCCGACCGGTCCCGGTGGTGGTGGCGGTGGCGGTGGCTACCGCGGCGGCCCCGGTGGTGGCGGCGGCGGTGGCCCCCGTCCCGGTGGCGGCGGCCGTGGTCGCGGCGGTGCCGCGGGTGCCTTCGGGCGTCAGGGCGGCCCGGCGCGCAAGGGCCGCAAATCCAAGAAGCAGCGCCGTCAGGAATTCGACAACATGCAGGCGCCGTCGATCGGCGGCGCGATCCTGCCCCGTGGCAACGGCTCGGTCGTGCGCCTGGCCCGCGGGTCGTCGTTGTCGGACTTCGCGGACAAGATCGATGCCAACCCGGCGTCGATGGTGCAGGCGCTGTTCCACTTGGGCGAGATGGTCACGGCGACCCAGTCGGTGTCGGACGACATCCTCGAGCTGCTCGGCTCGGAGATGGGTTACGACGTGCAGATCGTGTCCCCGGAGGACGAGGACCGCGAGCTGCTGTCGTCGTTCGACCTCTCCTTCGGTGAGAACGAGGGCGGCGAGGAGGACCTGGTGGCCCGGCCGCCGGTCGTCACCGTCATGGGTCACGTCGACCACGGCAAGACCCGGCTGCTCGACGCGATCCGCAGCACCAACGTGGTCGACCGTGAGGCCGGCGGCATCACCCAGCACATCGGCGCCTACCAGGTCACGACGCACCTGGGCGACGACGAGCGGCTGATCACCTTCATCGACACCCCGGGTCACGAGGCGTTCACCGCCATGCGTGCCCGTGGTTCGCAGTCCACGGACATCGTGGTGCTGGTGGTCGCGGCCGACGACGGTGTGATGCCGCAGACGGTCGAGGCGATCAACCACGCCAAGGCGGCGGACGTGCCGATCGTGGTGGCGGTCAACAAGATCGACAAGGAGGGTGCGAACCCTCAGAAGATCCGCCAGCAGCTCACCGAGTACGGGCTGGTCGCCGAGGAGTACGGCGGCGACACGATGTTCGTGGACATCTCGGCGCGCAACAACACCAACATCGACGGGCTGCTCGAGTCGATCCTGCTCACCGCGGACGCGGCGCTGGATCTGCGCGCCAACCCGGACATGGAGGCCGAGGGTGTGGCCATCGAGGCGCACCTGGACCGCGGTCGCGGTCCGGTCGCCACGGTGCTGGTCCAGCGCGGCACGCTGCGGGTCGGCGACTCGATCGTCGCCGGCAACGCCTACGGGCGCGTCCGGGCCATGCTCGGCGACAACGGCGAGAACGTCGCCGAGGCGCTGCCGTCGCGTCCGGTCCAGGTGCTCGGGTTCACCTCGGTGCCCGGCGCCGGCGACACGATCATGGTCGTCGAGGAGGACCGGGTCGCCCGTCAGGTCGCGCAGAGCCGGCAGGCCCGGTCCCGCAAGGCCCAGATCGGCAACCGTCGTCGCATCTCCCTGGAGACCCTGGGCGAGGCGCTGGCCGAGAACAAGGTCGAGCAGCTCACCCTGATCATCAAGGGTGACAACTCCGGCACCGTCGAGGCGCTGGAGGACTCGCTGTTGAAGCTGGACGTGGGCGAGGAGGTCAACCTGCGCGTGGTGCACCGCGGTGTCGGCGGCATCACCCAGGACGACCTGAACCTCGCGATGATCACCGAGGCGATCATCGTGGGCTTCAACGTCAAGCCGGTGCGTGGGGTGGCCGAACTGGCCGACCGCGAGGGCGTGGACATCCGGTACTACACGGTGATCTACCAGGCCATCGACGAGATCGAGGCCGCCCTCAAGGGACTCCTCAAGCCGGAGTACGAAGAGGTCGCCATGGGGTCGGCGGAGATCCGCGAGGTCTTCCGCAGCTCCAAGTTCGGCAACATCGCGGGCTGCATCGTCCGGTCCGGTGAGATCCGCCGGAACGCCAAGGCGCGGCTGTTGCGCAACGGCGTGGTCATCAACGACAACCTGGCGATCGATTCGCTGCGCCGGTTCAAGGACGATGCCGTTGAGGTCCGCGAGGGCTTCGAGTGCGGTATCGGCCTGGGGTCCTGGAACAACATCGAGGTCGAGGACGAGATCCAGACCTACGAGATCCGGGAGAAGCCCCGCAGCTGATCCGACCCGCGCGGCCGGATCCGATCACCCACCAGCGCGGCCGCGGCCCGGGACCTCCCGGGCCGCGGCTGTCGGTGCACGCTCGCGGGTTCCACTCGTCCGGGGAGGTGTGGGTCGTGTTCGTCGGGGTACTGGAATGTGACGTGCTGCTGGAACCGGCGAGTCCGGTGCAGTCGCTGAAGCACAAGCGGGCCGTGCTGCGGCCGGTCCTGGCCCGGCTGCGCCGGCTGGAGGTCGCGGTGGCCGAGGCCGACCAGGCCGGCGTGCACCGTCGCGCCACCATCGGCATCGCCACCGTCTCGGGTGACGCCGCGCTCGTGCACCGCGTGCTCGACCGCTGCGAGGAACAGGTGGCCGCCGAGCTGGAGGTGCACCTGCTGTCCACCCGTCGTCGGCTCATCGGTCAACACGACGAGGAGTGACCGCACGACGAGGGACCGCTGCCGGCCGGGCGGCCGGTGGCGCAGTCCATGATCGGGGTCGGCGGGCCCCGCGGCGACGGACCGCCGAGCGAGACCACAACGAGGCAGGAGTGCAGTCATGGCGGATCCCACGCGGGCCCGACGGCTGGCCAAGCGCATCACGGCAATCGTGGCCACCGAGCTGGAGCACCAGGTCAAGGACCCGCGGCTGGCCATGGTGACCATCACGGCCGCGACCGTCACCCCCGACCTGCGCGACGCGGTCGTCTACTACACGGTGTACGGCGACCAGGACCAGGTCGACGACTCGGCCAAGGCCCTGGCCAGCGCGAGCGGCGTGCTGCGCAGCGCGGTCGGCCGGCAGACCGGCATCAAGTTCACCCCGACGCTCACCTTCAAGCCGGACACCGTCCCGGAGAACGCCCATCGCATCGACGAGCTGCTCGAGCGGGCCCGGATGGCCGATGCCGCGGTGGCCGAGCAGGCCGCGTCGGCCCGGTACGCCGGCGAGGCGGATCCGTACCGGGCGCCGCGCGAGCGCGGCGAGGACGAGCTTGACGGGGACGAGCTCGAGGGCGGACCGGACGACGGACTCGACGGATCCGGGGCCACCGGATCCGCGGAGACGTCGCCCCGACCCTCCGCGGTGCAGCCGAACTGAGCCCTGATCGTGACCCGACCGTGGTGTTCGTCCGCGAGCCGTGAGAGGCTCGGAGCTCTCCGCGCCAGCGTGTGCACCCGCGTGGTCCCCGGTCCTCCGGCCGACCGCCCGGCGCCCGCGCGGCGCAGCCCTGGCGACGTGCGTGCTGGAGGACCGGTGACCCGAGCGAGGCGGTGGGGACCGTCGTGACCGACCTGCACTCCCCGGCCTCCCGACGGCGGGTCGGGACCGCTCGGCGGGCCACTGGTGCTGCGACCCGGTCCCCGGCCGCCGTTCCCGGCGGGCTCACCGCTGCTCACCGGCGCGCCCGGGACCTGTTGGCCCGGGGCCGGTCGGTCGTCGTGGTGGGCCACGTCCATCCGGACGCGGACGCCCTCGGCAGCGCACTTGCGCTCGGGATGGCGTTGCGGGCCCGCGGCGTCCGCGTCCAGGTCGCGTTCGCCGAACCGGCCACCGTGCCGGAATCACTGCGCGAACTGCCCGGTCTCGAGCTGGTCGTCCCGGTGACGGCCGTCGACCACCGCCCCGAGCTGCTGGTCACCGTGGACGTCGGCTCGGCCGAGCGGCTCGGCTCGCTGCGGACGCTGCTCGACACCGCCCGGCAGAGCCTGGTCATCGATCACCACGCGTCGAACACCCGGTTCGGTGACCACCACCTGGTCGACCCGGCGGCCGAGGCGACCGTGGTGCTCATCGCCCGGCTGATCGACGACCTCGACGTGCCGTTGGACGCCGCCATCGCGGCCAACCTGTACGCCGGTCTGGCCACCGATACCGTTGCGTTCCGCTACGCCGAGGCCCGGACCCACCAGCTCGCGGCGAGACTGGTGGCCGCCGGGGCTCGCCCGGCCGAGGTGCTGCGCCCGATCCTGGACACCCATCCGTTCGGCTGGTTGGACATGCTGTCCCGGGTGCTCGGCAACGCTGTGCTCGACCCGGGCGTCGGGCACGGCGTCGGGCTGGTCTACGCGACCATCGACCAGGTGACCAGCGCCGGCCTGCGTCAGGAGGAGCTCGACTCGGTGATCGACCTGCTGCGGACCGCGGCCGAGGCCCAGGTCGCCGCGGTGCTGAAGCAGACCGGACCACAGACCTGGCAGGTCTCGCTCCGCGCCCGGGAGGTCCGCGGGAACGGGGTGGACGTGGCCGCGGTGGCCGGCGCCCTCGGCGGCGGCGGGCACGTCCGCGCCGCCGGCTTCACCCACACCGGCAGTCCGGGCCGCGCGGTCGAGCTGATCGTGGCCGAGCTCGACCGGACCACCGCCTCAGGCTGAGCCGGTCGTCGGCACCGGTGCTCCAGATGTGAGATCGGTGACGGCGGCACCCGATCGAGCCCTCGTGGGCGTCTGCTGGAGGACGGCCCGCCCGCTGCCCCGAGCACGGGTGGCCCCGGCGAGCGTGGATGCCGCCGGCGTCGCCGCCGCAGTGCCCGCCCGACCAGCAGTCCGTGCCGCTCCGGCGGCGCCGAGAGGAACCCGTGACCCCGCCCGCCCAGCCGGCCGCCCCCCGTCCGTCCGAGCCGTCCCGCGACCCGGTCGCAGGCCCCGGCGACGCCGGGGGCACCCGCTGGTGGTCGCGACCGCCGGTCATCCTGTCCATCGCCGCCGGCGTCTACTTCTTCGCCGTCTTCCACCGGACCAGCCTGGGGGTGGCCGGACCGCAGGCCACCGAACGGCTGTCGCTGTCGGCGACCCAGCTGAGCTCGTTCATCGTCCTGCAGTTGGCGGTCTACGCGACCATGCAGATCCCGACCGGGCTGTTGGTGGACCGGTTCGGGCCGCGCCGCATGCTGCTGGCCGCCACGCTCGTCATGGGCACCGCCCAGGTCACCTTCTCGCTGGTCGACGACTACGCGCCCGCGCTGCTGGCTCGAGGTCTGCTCGGCGTGGGTGACGCCATGACCTACGTGTCCGTGCTGCGGCTGGCCGCGGCGTGGTTCTCGCCGCGGCGGTACCCGATCATCGCCAGCCTGGCCGGTGTGGTCGGCATGGCCGGCAACCTGATGGCGACCGTGCCGCTCACCGCGCTGCTGGCCGACGTGGGCTGGACGACCACCTTCGCCGTGGCCGGGGGCCTGTCCCTGGTCTACGCGCTGGTGCTGGTTCGCCCGGCCGGGCGGGCGCCGTTCGCCGAACCGCCCGCCCCACCGGGTCCGGCCGACCCTGCCCGTCCGTCGGTGGTCCGCCGGGTCCGGCAGGACGTCGCCGACGCCTGGCGAGTCCCCGGCGACCGGCTCGGGTTCTGGGTGCACCTGACCTGCATGACCGGCCCGGTGACCTTCAGCGTGCTGTGGGGCTTCCCGTACCTGACCCAGGGTCTGGGCCTGGCCGCGACCACGGCGTCGACGCTGCTGCTCGTGTTCGTGGTGGGCGGCGTGGTCGGCGGCCTGGTCATCGCGCCGGTGGTGGCCCGCCGCCCGGTGATCCGGGCGCCGTTGGCCATGGCCGTCTGCATCGGCGGGCTGCTGGGGTGGGTGGTGCTGCTCGGTTGGCCGGGTGGCACGCCGCCGATGGCCGTCCTGCTGCCGGTCATCGCGATCTGGTCGGTGGGCGGCCCGGCGTCGTCGGTGGCGTTCCTGCTGGCCCGCGACTACAACCCGCGGCGGCGCATCTCGACGGCCACCGGGATGGTCAACGTCGGTGGCTTCCTGGGCACCGTGGTGTCGATCCTGCTGGTCGGCTTCCTGCTCGACCTGGTCGACCCGGCGTCGGCGACGGCGTCCGGTGCGGCGGCCACGCACAGCCTGACCGCCTTCCGCATCGCCTTCCTGGCGCCGGTGCTGGTCACCGTGTTCGGGCTGGGGCGGATGACCGTCTGGTTCCGCCGCACCCGGGCGACCGTGCTGCTGGCCGACGCCCGGGGCGAGCAGGTGCCGGTCCATTTGGTCGTGCACCGCTGGGAACTCGTCGACACCGACGACCTGCGTCGGGAGGCCTCGCTGCGGCAGACCATCCCGCCGCCGCCGGGCGTGCGCGCCGCCCGCGCCTGGGTGCCCACCGCCCGGGCCGCCGTGGCTCTGGCGTCCGTCGGGTCCGCCGCCGGACCGGCGAGGTCCGGCGCCGAAGGGCCCGGCCGGTGACGGCGACCGGACGTCCCGCGCCGGCCGATCGACCGCGGACACCACGTCCGCCGGCGCCCGCCCGGCCGCCACAGGGCGGACTGCTGCTGGTCGACAAGCCCGCCGGCCGCACCTCGCACGACGTGGTCGGACGGGTCCGCTGGCTGCTCGGCACCCGGCGGGTCGGGCACGCCGGCACGCTGGACCCGATGGCCACCGGGCTACTGCTGGTCGCCGTGGACCGGGCCACCCGGCTGCTGGGTCACCTCGCCCTGACCGACAAGCAGTACCTGGCCACCGTGCGCCTCGGCCGGGCCACCGACACCGACGACGCGGACGGCACGGTGCTGCCGCCGGACGACCCGGCCGCCGTCGCGGCCGCGCTGCGGGTGGTGACCGACGCGCAGTTGACCGCCGGGACCGCCGCGCTGACCGGGGCCCTGCTGCAGGTGCCCAGCTCGGTGTCCGCGATCAAGGTCGCCGGCCGCCGTGCGTACGACCGGGTGCGCGCGGGGGAGACGGTCGAGCTGGCCGCCCGGCCGGTGACGGTGCACCGGTTCCAGATCGTCGCGCCGCCGCGCCGCCTGACGCTGCCCGCCGCCGGGGTCTCGGCGACCGGCGGGACCGAGCCGGTCGAGGTGATCGACCTGGACGTGGTCGTGGACTGCACCACCGGCACCTATGTGCGCGCCCTGGCCCGGGACCTGGGGAGGGCGCTCGGGGTCGGTGGACACCTGACCGCACTGCGGCGGACCCGGGTCGGGCCGTTCACTCTCGACGGCGCCGCGTCGGTGTTCGACCCGGCCGTTCCCGGTCCCGACGATCCGGACGTGGCCGACGGCAGTCTGGGTCGGGCCCTGGTGGCCTCGATGCTCACACCCGAGCAGGTCGCCCGGACGACCTTCCCGGTCCGCGTCCTCACCGCCCACGAGGCCGCCGGTCTGCGGCACGGGCGACCGGTCACTCCGACCGGACGCGCGGGGACCGTGGCGGCCCTGCTGCCCACCACGCCGGACGGGTCGTCGCCGACCCGGGGGAGCGGCACCGCACAGGCGGGCGAGCAGCTCATCGCGTTGCTCGCCGACTCCGATGGTGCGGCCCGGTCCGTGCTGGGCTGGGCGGCCGGCTGACCGCACCGGCCGACCGCACCGGCCGTTCCTGCCGACCGACGCCACGGGTGCGCCCCGACCTGGGTGCGGGCGAGCCGCGCTCAACGGCTCCCGGTGGACGTGGCAGGCTCGTCGCGGCACCGCCGGTCGGTCGTCGTCCCGGTTCCCCGGGGCGAGCGGTGCCCGGACGGGTGCCGCCGGGGCCTGCCCGCTGTGACGCCGATCAGACCCGACGAGGAGGACACGGGTGGAACGCTGGCGCGGCTTGGACGCCATCCCCGCGGACTGGGGACGGTGCGTCCTGACCATGGGCACCTTCGACGGCGTGCACCGCGGGCACCAGAAGCTCATCACGCGGGCCGTCGAGGCGGCCCGGGCGCTCGGGGTGCCGGCGGTGCTGATGACGTTCGACCCGCACCCGGCCGAGGTGATCCACCCGGGCAGCCATCCTGCCCTGCTGACCACGCTGCGCCGCCGGGCCGAGCTGGTCGCCGAGCTGGGCATCGACGCGTTCCTGGTGGTGCCGTTCACGGCTGCGCTGGCCGCGACGTCGCCCGAGGAGTTCGTGCACGACATCGTGGTCGACCGGTTGCATGCCGCCGAGGTGGTGGTGGGGGACAACTTCCGGTTCGGGGACGACAACACCGGCAGCGTGCAGTCGCTGAGCGAGCTGGGTCGCCGCTCCGGGTTCCGCACCACCGGGGTCAGCCTGCTGGCCGACACCGACAACACCGGTCTGCTCATCTCCTCGACGTCGGTGCGGGCCATGGTGGCGGCCGGATCGGTGTCCGACGCGGCGGTGGCCCTGGGCCGGCCGCACCGGCTGGAGGGCTTCGTGGTGCACGGCGAAGGTCGCGGCGGCAGCCAGCTCGGCTACCCGACGGCCAATCTCGACGTCGAGCCGCACTCGGCGGTCCCGGCCGACGGCATCTACGCGGGCTGGTTCCTGATGGGGTCGCGCCGGTCACCCACGGCCATCTCGATCGGCACCAATCCGACCTTCTCCGGGCAGGTCCGCACGGTCGAGGCGTTCGTGATGGACGAGGGCGGCAACTTCTACGGCCGGCGGGTGGCGCTGGACTTCGTCGAACGGCTGCGCAGCACCGAGCGGTTCGACTCGGTCGAGGCGCTCGTCGCCCAGATCGACCGGGACGTCGCCCGCACCCGCGAGGTGCTGCAGGTCTCCTGAATCATCCGGGCCGGCGACCCCGTGGTTGCCGCCCGGCCGGACAGGCCTGCGCTGGTAGCATGTGCGGTTGGGTTCGGCTGCAGTCCGTGGCGGCCGCGACCGTCATCCCCCCGGCACAGGTCCGGAGCGGGCAGCTCACGGCACAGCACATCGCAAGGAGCAGTCCACGTGGCGTTGACCGCCGACCAGAAGAAGACCATCCTCGCCGAGTACGGCCTGCACGACTCGGACACCGGCTCGGCCGAGGCCCAGGTCGCCATGCTGACGAAGCGGATCTCGGATCTCACCGAGCACCTCAAGCAGCACAAGCACGATCACCACTCGCGTCGCGGGCTGATGGCCCTGGTGGGCCGCCGTCGCCGGCTGCTGCGCTACCTGCAGACCGTCGACATCACCCGCTACCGATCGCTCATCGAGCGGCTCGGTCTGCGTCGGTGAGGTTTCCGTCAGGGGAGGACCGGGTGACCGGCCTCCCCTGACGGCTTCCCGGGCGGGTCGCCCGACGTGGCGTCTCCCGTGCGGTACAACCGAACGGACTCGCCCCGGGCCCCCTCACGGGCCGATCCCGGTCCGGGCCAACTGAACAGCGATCCACTCCCACCTGACGTCGCAGCACCGCCGGCACTCCTCGGCCGGTCCTCGGTAGTGGCCTCCGGACGCTCGTGCGCGAGCCCGCCGGGGGCTTCGATCGATGGCCGGCACCGTTCCCGGCCGGTGCGCTGCGCACCGCCGGTTCCCGGCGCGGCAGTCCAGCCTGCTCATCCGCAGGCACGCAGCGAGCGCTGCGTCCCGTCGCCGCCCGCCGGAAGCACCACGAGCACGCCTCGTGCCGTGTCGTCCGCTGCGCCGTCAGGACACCCTGAACAAGGAGACTCATGTCCGACCCCACCGCCGCGAGCGCGACCGTCGTCCTGGACAACGGCGCCTTCGGCACCCGCACCATCCGCTTCGAGTCCGGTCGGCTGGCCCAGCAGGCCGCCGGCAGCGTCGTCGCCTACCTCGACGAGGACACCATGCTGCTCTCGGCGACCACCGCGTCGAAGCACCCCAAGGAGCACTTCGACTTCTTCCCGCTCACCATCGACGTCGAGGAGCGGATGTACGCCGCAGGGCGCATCCCCGGCTCGTTCTTCCGACGCGAGGGCCGTCCCTCCGAGGACGCCATCCTGACCTGCCGGCTGATCGACCGACCGCTGCGCCCGACGTTCGTCGACGGGCTGCGCAACGAGGTCCAGGTCGTCGTCACCGTCATGGCCCTGAACCCCGACGTGCTGTACGACGTGCTGGCCATCAACGCCGCATCCGCCTCGACCCAGCTGTCCGGGTTGCCGTTCTCCGGCCCGGTGGCCGGCGTCCGCGTCGCCCTCATCGCCCCCGAGACCGGTGGCGATGCGCAGTGGGTCGCGTTCCCGCGGCACTCCGAGCTGCAGCGCGCCGTGTTCGACATGGTGGTGGCCGGCCGGGTCACCGAGACCGGTGACGTGGCCATCATGATGGTCGAGGCCGAGGCCACCGAGCAGACCATCGAGCTCATCACCGGCGGCGTCACCGCGCCGACCGAGGAGGTCGTCGCGGCCGGTCTGGAGGCGGCGAAGCCGTTCCTGGCCCAGCTCGTCGCCGCGCAGTCCGAGCTGGCTGACGCCGCAGCCAAGGAGACCGTCGAGTTCCGGACCTTCCCGGCGTACCAGGGCGACGCGTATGAAGAGGTGGCCGCGGTCGCTTCTGGGCCGCTGACCCAGGCCCTGACCATCGCCGGCAAGCAGGAGCGCGAGACGGCGACCGACGCGGTCAAGGCCACCGTGCTGACCGAGCTGAGCGAGCGGTTCGCCGGCCGGGAGGGTGAGCTGGGCGCGGCCTTCCGTTCGCTGACCAAGAAGCTGGTCCGTCAGCGAGTCCTCAAGGACAAGGTCCGCATCGACGGCCGCGGCCTGACCGACATCCGCACCCTGGGTGCCGAGGTCGGCTACGTCCCGCGCGTGCACGGTTCCGCGCTGTTCGAGCGCGGCGAGACCCAGATCCTGGGCGTCACCACGCTGAACATGCTGCGCATGGAGCAGCAGCTGGACACGCTCAGCCCCGAGACGCGCAAGCGCTACATGCACAACTACAACTTCCCGCCGTACTCCACCGGTGAGACCGGTCGGGTCGGTTCGCCCAAGCGCCGCGAGATCGGCCACGGTGCGCTGGCCGAGCGCGCGCTGGTGCCCGTGCTGCCGTCCAAGGAGGAGTTCCCCTACGCCATCCGGCAGGTCTCCGAGGCGCTGGGCTCCAACGGCTCCACCTCGATGGGCTCGGTCTGTGCGTCGACCATGTCGCTGCTGAACGCCGGTGTGCCGCTCAAGGCCCCCGTGGCCGGCATCGCCATGGGCCTGGTCAGCGACACCGTCGTCGGCGACGACGGCACCGAGCAGACGCACTACGTCGCGCTCACCGACATCCTGGGCGCCGAGGACGCGTTCGGCGACATGGATTTCAAGGTCGCCGGCACCAAGCAGTTCGTCACGGCGCTGCAGCTGGACACCAAGCTCGACGGCATCCCGTCCGATGTCCTGCGGGCTGCTCTGCTCCAGGCCCGCGACGCCCGGCTGACCATCCTCGAGGTGATCAACGAGGCGATCGACGCGCCGGACCCGATGAGCCAGTTCGCGCCGCGGATCACCACGGTCAAGGTGCCGGTCGACAAGATCGGTGAGGTGATCGGGCCCAAGGGCAAGATGATCAACTCGATCACCGAGGAGACCGGTGCGGAGATCGCGATCGAGGACGACGGCACCATCTACGTGTCCGCCGCCGACGGGGAGGCCGCCGAGGCGGCCATCGCCCGGATCAACGCGATCGCCAACCCGCAGCTGCCGAAGGTGGGCGAGCGGTTCCTGGGCACCGTGGTCAAGACGACCGCGTTCGGCGCGTTCGTCTCGCTGCTGCCCGGTCGTGACGGCCTGGTGCACATCTCCAAGCTGGGCCAGGGCAAGCGCGTGGCCAAGGTCGAGGACGTCGTGAACGTCGGCGACAAGCTGCAGGTGGAGATCACCGAGATCGACGCCCGCGGCAAGATCAGCCTGGTGCCGGTGGCGCAGGACGCCCCGGCCGCGCCTGCAGCCGAGACCGTCGACGCCTGAGGTGACGGCCCGTTCGATCCGTTCGACCCGCGTCCTGGAGCGCGGGTCGGACGGCTCCACGGTGCGGATGTCGGTGCTGTCCAACGGGCTGCGGGTCGCCACGGAGACCGTGCCGGGCGCCCGCAGCGTGTCGGTCGGCGTCTGGGTCGGGGTCGGTTCGGTCGACGAGACCCCGAACCTGGCCGGCGCGTCGCACTACCTGGAGCACGTGCTGTTCAAGGGCACCCGGTCGCGGACCGGGGCACAGATCTCCGAGGCGATCGACGCGGTCGGCGGGGAGCTGAACGCGTTCACCGCGCACGAGTACACCTGCTACTACGCGCGGGTGCTCGCGGCCGAGGCGGCGCTGGCTGTCGACATCGTCTGCGACGTGGTGCTCGACGCCGTCGTCGCCGCCCAGGACGTCGACCTGGAGCGCTCGGTGATCCTCGAGGAGATCGCCATGCGCGACGACGACCCCGAGGACACCCTCGGCGACGCGTTCGCCGCCGCCGTGTTCCCCGGCCATCCGGTCGGTGACCCGGTGATCGGCTCGGTGGCGTCCATCTCCGGCATGTCCCGGGGCCAGGTGGCCGGCTGGTACCGGCGGCGGTACCAGCCCGAGCGGATGGTCGTCGCGGTGGCCGGCGGGGTCGAGCACGGCGACGTGGTCCGCTGGGTGCGGGCCGCGTTCGCCGGCCGGGGTGACCTCGCCGACAGCGGCGTGGCCCGCTTCCCGGCGCTGGCCCGCACCGGTCCCGCCCGCACCCGGCGGCGGACGGGGACGGCCGGCGCGCCGGCCGGTGGGCTGTCGGTGGTGCACCGCGACATCGAGCAGGCGCATCTGTGTCTGGGCGTGCGGGCGCTGCCGCGCACCCATCCGGACCGGGCCGCGCTCGAGGTGCTGGCCACTGCGGTCGGCGGCGGGATGAGTTCCCGGCTGTTCCGCAGGGTGCGCGAAGAGCGCGGGCTCGCCTACTCGTGCTACGCCGGCACGTCCTCCTACGCCGACGTCGGATCCTTCTCGGTGTACGCCGGGTGCAGCCCGGACAACCTCGCCGAGGTGAGCACGGTGATCGGCGCCGAGCTCGCCGATGTCGTCGCCGGCGGCCTGACCGACGACGAGATCCGCCGTGCCAAGGGGCAACTCACCGGGTCCATCATCCTCGGTCTGGAGGACCCGGAGTCCCGGATGTCGCGGATCGGCCGGACCCTGCTGGTCCGCCCCGACTACCGGACGCTGGACACCCAGCTGGCCGACATCGACGCGGTGACGGCGCAGCAGGTGGCTGCGGTGGCGGGGACGCTGCTCGGCGGCCCGCTGGCCGCGACGGTGGTCGGCCCGTACCGCGACGCCCGGCGGCTGCCGGCCGGGCTGACCCGGCTGGTGGGTTGATCACCATCGGCACGTCCCACCAGACCCGGACCCCAGGAAGGCGAACGGTGTCATGACCACACCCGCAGTTGCTCCGCGGATCGACGGTGGCGCCCTGCGCGTCGGCGTCGTCGGCGCGGCCGGTCGGATGGGTGTGCAGACCTGCGCGGCCGTCGAGACCGCTGCCGACCTGGAGCTGGTGGCCCGGGTGGGCCGCGGCGACGACCTCGCCGCCCTCACCGCCGCCGGCGCGCAGGTGGTCGTCGACTTCACCCGCCCGGAGATCGTCGTCGACACGGTGCGCTGGTGCCTGCAGCACGGCATCGACGTGGTCACCGGGACCTCGGGCCTGGTCGGCGCGGCGCTGGACCCCATCCGGGCCGAGCTTGCCGCGAACCCGGACCGTGGGGTCGTGGTGGCCGCCAACTTCGCCATCGGCGCGGTGCTGACCGCACGCTTCGCCCGGCAGGCGGCCCGGTGGTTCGACTCGGTGGAGATCATCGAGCTGCACCACGCCGGCAAGATCGATGCGCCGTCGTTCACCGCCACGCTCACCGCGCAGGGTGTCGCCGCGGCGCGGGCCGAGGCCGGGCTCGGCGAGGTCCCGGACGCGACCACCGTCGACCCGGACGGCGCCCGCGGCGCCGTGGTCGACGGGGTGCACGTGCACGCGGTCCGGCTGCCCGGCCTGGTGGCGCACCAGGAGGTGCTGCTCGGCTCGACCGGGGAACGGCTGACCATCCGGCACGACTCGGTGGACCGCACGTCCTTCATGCCCGGAGTGCTCACCGCGGTCCGCGCGGTCCGATCCCGCCCGGGCCTGACCGTCGGGCTCGACGACCTGCTCGGGGAGTGGTGATCGCGATGTCCCGCGCGAAGATCGTGGTGATCGTCCTGGCGGCGGTCCTGTGCGTGTACTTCTGGCTGGTCGGACGGGCCGCCTGGACGATGATGACCTCGGGCGAGCCCGTCGCCATCGGTCTCGGGATCGGCATCTTCCTGCTCCCGCTGATCGGGGCGCTGCTGATGGTGCAGGAACTCCGGTTCGGGGCCCGCACCGAGACCCTCGGCCGTCGGCTGGACGCCGAGGGCGGGCTGCCGTCGCTGGACGAGTTGCCCCGCCGGGCGTCCGGCCGGGTGCAGCGGGACGCCGCGGACGCGTACTTCGAGACGGTCAAGCAGGAGGTCGAGGCCGCCCCGGAGGACTGGCGCGGCTGGTACCGGCTGAGCCGTGCCTACGAGCTGGCCGGTGACCGCAAGCGGGCCCGTGAAGCGATGCGACGGTCCATCGACCTGTCCCGCACCAGCGCCTGACCCGCCCCGGGCCGGGTCAGCGCCCGCCGGCCAGTTCGGCCAGCGCCTCGATGAGCCGCGCCACCGACCCGCCGAGGCCGTGGAGTTCGGCCAGCTCCTGCAGCGCGGCCGGGTCGGCCGGCCTGGCCGGCAGGGTGCCGTCGCCGTCCGGGGCCAGGGAGACCGGCGCATCGGTGCGGACGGCGACGACCTGCGGCGCCACGGCCAGGTAGTCCGCCGCCGCGCTCAGTTTCGACCGCGGCCCGGCGCCCAGCCCCGATCGCGGGTCATCGACCGCGGTCAGGATGCCGGCCATGTCGCCGTAGCTGCGCACCAGCGAGGCCGCGGTCTTGTCGCCGATGCCGGCCACACCGGGCAACCCGTCGGACGGGTCGCCGCGCAGCGCGGCGAAATCGGCGTAGTGACCGGCCGGGATGCCGTACCGCTCGGCGATCGACGCGGGGGTGTACACCTGCGCCTTGCTCATCCCGGCCCCCACGTACCGGACGACCACCGGGGTCGGGACGTCCCGCGCGCACTGGAACAGGTCCCGGTCGCCGGTGACGATCTCCACCGGGTCGCGGCGTTCGGCCCCGGCCAGGGTGCCGATCACGTCATCGGCCTCGCAGTCGGGGGCGCCGGCCACGGTGAGGCCGAACGCGGCCAGCACGTCCAGCAGCACCGGCACCTGGGGGGACAACTCGTCGGGGACCACCTCGACCACGGTGCCCGCATGCGCGGACCCCACCGTGAGCGACTGGATCTCGGTCGGCCGGGGGTCCTCCGCGACCCGGTGCGCCTTGTAGCTGGGCAGCAGGTCGACCCGCCACTGCGGCCGCCAGTCCAGGTCCAGGCAGGCCGCCATCCGGGTGGGCCGGGCGTCCAGCAGTACCCGTCGCACGATGTCCAGGCTGCCCCGGACGGCGTTGACCGGACGCCCGTCCGGCGCGGTGATCGACGTCGGCGTGGCGTGGAACGCGCGGAAGTAGATGCCGGCCAGGTCCAGCAGCTGCAGCATGACCGGGGACGCTACCGGCGCCGCCCGGCGCGTCACACTGCGCCCGGTGATCGGATCGACGGCGTCCCGCCGTGCCGATGCGTGATCCGACGGCCCGGCCGGGGCCGATACGCTCCGACGATGACCGAATCGGGTTCCGGAATGTCCTCCGCCCAGCCGACCGGATCCGCTCCCGCGGCGGACGACCTGGCCGGGGTGCTGGCCGACCGCCTGGCCCGGCTGGCCGCCGAGGCCGAGCTGGCCGGGGCGGACGTCGTCCTGGTCGGACCGGGAGCCGATCTGCACTACTTCCTGGGCCATTCGGTGGGTTCCCACGAGCGGCTGACCTGTCTGGTGCTGCCGGCCGGTGACGGCGGGGCGCAGCTGCTGGTGCCGGCGCTGGAGCGCCCGGGCTGGGCCGGGTCGCCGGTCGAGCAGCTCGGCCTGCCCGTCATCACCTGGGCGGACGGACAGGACCCCTATCGCGCGCTGGCCGACCTGCTGCCGCCGGCCGCGCGGGTGCTGGCCGTCGACGACCACCTGCCGGCCGTGCACGCTCTGGGGGCCGGGGGCGCGGTGCCCGGCTCGGAGCTGACCCTGGCCGGCGCGGCCATCGCCGAGCTGCGGATGCGCAAGACGGCGGTCGAGATCGACGCCTTGGCGGCGGCAGGGGCGGCCATCGACCGGGTGCAGCGGTCGATCGGTCGCTGGCTGCGGGCGGGCCGGACCGAACACGAGGTGGCGGCCGACATCGCCACGGCGATCGTGGCCGAGGGTCACACCCGCCCGGACTTCGTCATCGTCGGCTCCGGGCCGAACGGGGCCAGCCCGCACCACGAGGCCTCCGACCGGGTGATCCGGCCCGGCGACATGGTCGTCATCGACATCGGCGGGCCGATGCCGTCCGGCTACTTCTCCGACTGCACCCGGACCTACCAGGTCGCCGGGGACGGCACCGCGGAGCCGGATCCGCTCGCCGCCGAGGTCTACGAGATCGTGCGGCGCGCCCAGCAGGCCGGGGTGGCGGCCGTGGCACCGGGTGTCCCGGCGCAGGAGATCGATGCGGCCGCCCGGCGGATCATCACCGACGCCGGGTACGGCGAGCACTTCATCACCCGCACCGGTCACGGGATCGGGCTCGAGGTGCACGAGCACCCGTACATCGTGACCGGCAACGAGCTGCCCCTGGAGCCGGGCATGGCGTTCTCGGTCGAGCCGGGGATCTACCTGCCCGGGCGGTTCGGGGTGCGCATCGAGGACGTGGTGGTGGTGGGGGCCGACGGACCGTTGCTGATGAACCGGGCTCCCACCGAGCTCGTGGTGCTGGACTGAACCTCCCGCGGACGCAGACGACCGCGGGCCGGGACGAAGCGGGACGAGAGGGAGGTCCGGGTGCTCGAGGACGTCGACGCCAGGATCGTGGCGGCGCTGGCCGAGGACGGTCGCTGCAGTTTCACCGAGCTCGCGGAGCGGATCGGGCTGAGCGTCTCGGCCGTGCACCAGCGGGTACGGCGGCTGGAGCGGCGCGGGGTCATCACCGGGTACGCGGCCCTGGTGGCGACCGAGCAGATCGGGCTGCCGCTCACCGCGTTCGTGTCGCTGACGCCGGTGGATCCATCCGTCCCGGGGGACCACCCGGCGGTGCTCGCCCGGTTCCGGGAGATCGAGGCCTGCTGGGCGGTGGCCGGTCTCGAGTCGTACATCGTCAAGGTGCGGGTGGCTTCGCCGTCCGCGCTGGAGCAGCTGCTCGGTCGGATCCGGGCGGCCGTGGCGGTGTCGACCCGGACCACCGTGGTGCTGTCCACCGCCTTCGAGCACCGTCAGGTGGTGCCCGTCCCCGATGCGCCGGGCCCCCAGGTCGCCCTCGACGGCGCGGCCGTCGACGGGGCCCCACTCGACGGATCGACGGCCCGGTGACGTCCGCGATCGACCCACCGCGGACGCCCACCTGGACCACCCCGCCGCCGGCGGACCGGGTGGAGCTGGTCGAGGACCTGCACGGCCACCCGGTCGCCGACCCGTACCGCTGGTTGGAGGACCCGGACGACCCGCGGACGCAGGCGTTCGTCGCCACGCAGGCGGCCGCCGCGGAGCGCTACCTGGCCGATCTGCCCGACCGCGCGCACTTCCTGGCCTCGGTGACGGCGCTGCTCACCGCACCCCGCGCCGGGACGCCGCTGGAACGCGGTGGCCGCTGGTTCCGCACGGCCAACCCGGGCGGCGCCGACCAGGACCGGCTGGTGGTCACCGAGCGTCCGGACGACCCGCCGGAGGCGGGCCGGGTGCTGATCGATCCGGTGGACTGGTCCGCCGACGGCACCGCCGCGCTGACCGGGACGGCGGTGTCACCGAGCGGCCGGCTGGTCGCCTGGGCCCGGTCGGACGCCGGGTCGGACTGGCGCACCATCGGGGTGCGCCGGGTCCCGGCGCCCGGCGACCGGGCTCCGGTGGAGGACCTCGACGATCGTCTGATCTGGACGAAATGGGTCGATCCGACGTGGCTGCCCGATGAGTCGGCGCTCCTCTACTGGCGGTACCCGGCGCCGGCCGGCTCCGGCGGGAACGGCGTCGGTCCCGACGACACCGCCGACGTGGGCAGTTCCGCGCTCACCGACGAGCAGGGCGCCGGCGTGCTGGCCGTGCACCGGCTCGGCCGCGACCAGACCGACGACCAGGATCTGTGGATCCCGCCGGACCGCGACTGGATGGTGGACCCGTTCGTCGACCCGGCCGGCCGGTGGCTGCTGCTGACCGCCAGTCCGGGCACGGACTCCCGCACCACCGTCCAGGCCCACCGGCTGCCGGTGCCGGACGACGGCCTGCTCACCGACCCGGTTCCGGTGGTCACCGACCTCACCGACGCCCACACGGTCGTCGCCGTCGACGGTGACACCCTGGTGCTGCGCACCGAAGCCGGCGCCGAGCGGGGGCGGCTCGTCGCCGTGGACCTGACCGCGCCCGGCGCGCCGTGGGCGGAACTGGTGGCCGAGCACCCGACCGACGTCCTGGTGTCCGCCGACCCGGCCCGGGACGCCTTCGTGCTGGTGTGGTCCACCGACGCCGCCCACCGCGTGGAGCTCGTCGACCGCGCTGGCCGGCACCTGGCCCACCTGACGGTGCCGGTGGACGGGCCGGTGTCGGTGACGACGGTGCAGGCCCGCCCGGCCGGCGTCCAGGTGTTCGTCGGCGTCACCTCCTTCACCGCCGACATCAGCAGCTGGGAGTTCGACCTCGACTCGGTGTCGCGACCGCCCCGGCGGGTGCCGGTCGCCGCCGGCGGCCCGGCCGGGGCAGGACGCGGGACGACGCTGCCGTCCACGGTGGCCACCCGTACGTCGGCGACCTCGGCCGACGGCACGGCGGTGCCGCTGACCGTGCTGTCGTCGGCGGGCGCGGATGACGGGCCGCGGCCCACGCTGCTGTACGGCTACGGCGGGTTCGACGTGCCCGTGCTGCCGTCGTTCTCCGTCCTGTTCGCCGCCTGGGTGGCGGCCGGCGGGGTGCTGGCCGTGGCCAACCTCCGGGGCGGCGGCGAGTTCGGCGCCGCCTGGCACCGGGCCGGGATGCTGCATGCCAAACAGCGGGTCTTCGACGACTTCATCGCCTGCGCCGAGCATCTGGTGACCACCGGGGTCACCGACGCCGGCCGGCTCGCGCTGCACGGGCGGTCCAACGGAGGCCTGCTGGTCGGCGCCGTGATGACCCAGCGACCGGAGCTGTGCGCGGCCGCGTTGCCCACCGTCGGGGTGCTCGACATGCTGCGGTTCCACCGGTTCACCATCGGCTGGGCGTGGACCACCGAGTACGGCGACCCGGACGACGCCACCGACCTGCCGGTGCTGCTGGCGTACTCGCCGTTGCACCGCCTGCGGCCCGGCACGGACTATCCGGCCACCCTGGTCAGCACCGGTGACCATGACGACCGGGTGGTGCCGGCCCACTCGTACAAGTTCGCCGCGGAGCTGCAGCACTGCGCGACCGGACCTGCGCCGGTGGTGCTGCGCGTCGACACCCGGGCCGGTCACGGCGTGGGAAAGCCGGTGCACGCCCGGGCCGTCGAGTACGCCGATCAGTTGGCGTTCGCCGGTACGCACACGGGGCTGCGGCCGCCGGTGCGGCCCGGTCCCGGTGTGGCAGGCTGACGGAACGCCGTGGACCCGCCCGGGCGGGCCGACGGCCAGGTTCCGGCTGTTGAAGGACCAGCGGTCGGAACCGTTCCGACGCGTTGCTGCGAGGAGCGTGCATGCACCGAGACGTCGTCGTGATGGGCGCATCGGCGGGTGGCGTGGAGGCGCTCCGCACCCTCATCTCCCGGTTGCCCGCGGATCTTCCGGCGACCGTGCTGGTGGTGCTGCACATCCCGTCCTACGGAGGCAGTGTGCTGCCCTCCATCCTGGCCCGCTCCGGGGTGCTGCCGGCCCGGCACGCGGTGTCCGGGGAACGTCTGGAGCCGGGGCAGATCCTGGTCGCGCCGCCGGACCACCATCTGGTCGTCGACCGCGATCGGGTGTTGCTCAGCCGCGGGCCGCGGGAGAATGGGCACCGTCCGGCGGTCGACGTGCTGTTCCGCACGGCCGCCCGGAGCCGGGGCAACCGGGTCGTCGCGGTGGTGCTGTCCGGCGCGCTCGACGACGGAGCAGCAGGAGTCCGTGCCGTGCAGGCACGGGCCGGGGCGGTGGTCATCCAGGACCCGGACGACGCGTTGTACCCGAACATGCCCCGGCACGCGCTCGAGCAGGCTCTGCCGGACGCGGTCGGCCCGGCCGCCGAGCTCGCCGCGGTGGTGGACCGACTGGTCCGGGAGCCGCTCACGGGCCAGGCGCCGGACAGCTCCGAGCTGATGGACATCGAATCGGACATGGCGGTGATGGACGAGGTGACGATGGACGATCCCGATCGACCCGGCGTCCCCGCCGGATTCTCCTGCCCGGACTGCGGCGGCACCCTGTTCGAACTGCACGACGGGATGCTGCGGTACCGCTGCCGGGTGGGGCACGCCTGGTCCCCGGAGTCCCTGCTCGGCGAGCAGGGCATCCAGCTGGACAACGCGCTGTGGATGGCCCTGCGCTCGCTGGAGGAGAAGGCCGCTCTGGCCCGGCAACTCGCGACCGCGGCGGAGGTGCGCGGCAACCGGCTCACCGCCGCGCGGTTCGCCGACCAGGCGCGTGAGTCGGCGCACGCCGCCGGGCTGATCCGAACCATGCTCGAGCAGCCGGCGGGCGGTACGGAGGACGACGACAGGAGCGCGGTGTCATGACCGGCCCGGACGGCGAGCACCCCACTCCGGCCGACGACGTCACCGTGACCGACCCGTTCCAGGACCGGGACGGGGCGGCCGGTGCGAGCACCGACGGCGCGGTCCACCCGGACGACAGCACTCACGGGGATCCGGTCGGCGGCACCGCCGGGGGGCCGGACGGTGATGACGACCTGGATGCCGGCGACGCGGCCGACTGGACCCTGTCCGAGCGGTCGTCGTCACCGCGCCGCGTCCGGACCCAGCCGGCCCCGCTGGACCCGGCGTTCGAACGGCTCGTGGTCTACCTCAAGGAGGTCCGCGGCTTCGATTTCACCGGGTACAAGCGGCCCAGCCTGATGCGTCGGGTGACGCACCAGATGCACCAGGTCGGCATCACCGGGTACGAGGAGTACTACGACTACCTGCAGGTCCACCCGGACGAGTTCACCGCACTGTTCAACACCATCCTGATCAACGTGACCGCGTTCTTCCGGGACGTCGACGCCTGGGAGGCGATGCGGACGGAGGTGCTGCCGGAGCTGATCGACCGCGAGGCGACCCGTCCCATCCGGGTGTGGAGCGCCGCCTGCGCGTCCGGCCAGGAGGCCTACAGCCTGGCCATCGTGCTGGCCGAGTACCTGGGCATGGAGCAGTTCCGGTCGCGGGTCAAGATCTACGCCACCGATGTGGACGAGGGCGCGCTGTCGCTGGCCCGGCACGCGGTGTACGGCGAGCGCGACCTGGGCGGCGTCCCGGAGGACCTGCTGGCCAAGTACTTCGAGCGGTCCGGCAGCCGGTGGGCGTTCCGCAAGGACCTGCGGCGCAACGTCATCTTCGGCCGCAACGACCTGGTCCAGGACGCGCCGATCTCGCGCATCGACCTGCTCGCCTGTCGCAACGCGTTGATGTACTTCAACGCGGAGACCCAGTCCCGCATCGTGTCCCGGCTGGCGTTCGCCCTGAACCCGCGCGGCGTGCTGTTCCTGGGCAAGGCCGAGATGCTGCTCAACCATGCGGACGCCTTCGAGCCGATCGACCTCAAGCGCCGGTTCTTCCGGCGCCAGGCCACCCTGACCCGCCGCGAGACCCCGCCGGAGGCGGCCACCCCGCAGCCGCAGCGGGCGGTGACCCCGTTGCACGACATCGACCTGTTGCGGTCGCAGGCGTTCCAGACCAGCCCGGTGGCCCAGCTGGTGCTCGGACCGCACGACCAGGTCGAGCTGGTCAACTACCGCGCGGCCGGTCTGCTCGGCGTCAGCGAGCGTGACGTCGGACGACCGTTCCAGGACCTCGACGTGTCGTTCCGGCCGGCGGAGCTGCGGTCGCACCTGGCCGAGGTGCGCCAGACCCGTCGGGTCACCTGGCTGCGCGAGGTCGAGTGGCACCGCAGCCCGGGGGAGCGGGTGTTCCTGGACATCCAGCTGGTGCCGCTGACCGACCTGCGCGGGCGCTGGCTCGGGGTGTCGTTGCTGTTCAACGACGTGTCGCGGTTCCGGCAGCTGCAGCTCGAGCTGGAGTCCTCGAACCGGGCGCTGGAGACGGCGTACGAGGAACTGCAGTCGACCAACGAGGAGCTGGAGACGACCAACGAGGAGCTCCAGTCGACGGTCGAGGAACTGGAGACGACCAACGAGGAGCTCCAGTCGACCAACGAGGAACTGGAGACGATGAACGAGGAGCTCCAGTCCATGAATGACGAGCTCCAGGCGACCAACGAGCAGCTGCGCGACCGGACGGGCGAGATCACCAGCCTGAACGACTTCATGGAGTCGGTCCTGGGCAGCCTGGGCGCCGGCGTGGTCGTCGTCGACCGTGACCTGCTGGTGCAGGTGTGGAACGGGCAGACCGAGGAACTCTGGGGGCTGCGCGAGGACGAGACCGTCGGTCAGCACCTGCTGAACCTGGACAGCGGGCTGCCGGTCGACCGGATCAAGCCCCTCATCCGTGCGGTGACCAGCGAGGGCGCCGCCCGTCGCGACGAGTTGATGCACGCCGTCAATCGGCGGGGTCGCTCCGTCACGCTGCGGGTGCAGGTCATGCCGCTGCTGGCCGGGGACGAGCCGCAGGGCGCCCTCATCCTGATGTCGCCGGAGGAGCCGGAGGAAGCCCGGGAGCCGCAGGACCTGCGCTGAGCCGCTGCGCGGATCGCTGCGTGCGGCCTGGTCAGCCGCAGGTCGGCGGGACCGTCCGGGTCATCGTCGCAGGCCTTGGTCGTCCCGGACGCGCGGTCCGACGAGTGGTTCACCGACGACCGACTCGGCCCCGGAGCGCCGCGGACCCGCTGCTACGACCGCCACCGCCGCTGGCGGTCGTCCGGACGACGGTGGGCACCCGGGCGCACGGGGGCTCGTTCCCGGACGCCATCACCCGATGCGCCGAGCTGCTGGAGGGCGACCTGGAACGGATCGAGGGCGACGCGGCGGTCGGAGCGCCGGTGCGGCACGCCCGTGATCGGGATCGCACCGACGACGGCGGGTGCGGCGGCCTAGAGTGACCAGGTCGTGAGCCGAGCGAACGAAATCGGTTTCCCGGCGCTGGATCCGCGACCTGCCTGGAGATCGTCTCGATGACCGCAACACCCGCGTCCCCGTCCGCCGGCAGTGCCTCGCCCGCGAGCGGCGGCACCCCGGGAGCCGGATCCGGGGTGGGCTTCCGGTCCGAACGCGGACCGATCCTGATCTCGCTGATGCTGTCGTCGTCGCTCATCGCGCTCGACTCGACCATCCTGGCCACCGTCGTCCCGTCGGTGGTGGCCGACCTGGGCGGCTTCTCCCAGTTCCCCTGGCTGTTCTCGGTCTACCTGCTGGCCCAGGCGGTGTCGACGCCGATCTACGGCAAGCTCGCCGACGTGGTCGGCCGCAAGCCGATCATGCTGCTCGGCATCGGGCTGTTCCTGTTGGGCTCGATCCTGTGCGGGTTCGCCTGGAACATGCCGGCCCTCATCGTCTTCCGGGCCATCCAGGGCCTGGGGGCGGGCGCGGTGATGCCGATGGGCATCACCATCGCCGGCGACATCTACACGTTGCGGGAGCGGGCCAAGGCCCAGGGCTACCTGGCGTCGGTGTGGGGGATCTCCAGCGTGGTGGGTCCGCTGGTCGGCGGCGTCTTCGCCGAGTACGTGAGCTGGCGGTGGGTCTTCTTCATCAACATCCCGCTGTGCCTGCTGGCCGCCTGGATGCTGGTGCGCAACTTCCACGAGCAGCGGGTCGGGCAGCGGCGCCACGTCGACATCCCCGGCGCAGTGCTCCTCACCGCGGGCTGCGGGCTGTTGATCCTCGGCCTGCTCGAGGGCGGCAACGCCTGGGCCTGGATCTCGCCGGCCGGGATCGGGGTGCTGGCGGCCGGCGTGCTGCTGCTGGTGGTGTTCGTGCTCGTCGAGCGGAGGGTGGCTGAGCCGATCCTGCCGCTGCGACTGCTGCGCCGCCGGCTGCTGGTGACCACCAGTCTGGTCTCGCTGCTCGTCGGTGCGCTCGTCCTCGGCCTGACCGGCTACGTGCCGACGTACGCGCAGGGTGTGCTCGGCTACGGACCGCTGGTCGCCGGTTTCGCCCTCGCGCCGATGCTGCTGGGCTGGCCGCTGGCCGCCTCCCAGGCCGGCCGGCTGTACCTGCGGGTGGGGTTCAGGACCACCGCCTCGATCGGCATGGTGTCGGCGCTGGCCGGGGCGGTGCTCATCGGTCTGCTGGGGGCGGACTCGTCCTTCTGGCAGGTGGCGGTGGGCTCGTTCCTGGTCGGGCTGGGGATGGGCCTGACCGCCGTCCCCACCCTGATCGCGGCCCAGACCAGCGTCGGCTACGAGGAGCGCGGCGTCGTCACCGGGACCAACATGTTCGCCCGATCCATCGGCAGCTCCGTCGGCGTCGCCATCTTCGGGGCCATCGCCAACGCGACGCTCAGCGGCTCCGCCGCCGCTGAGGGCGACCCGGATCCGGCCCTGCTGGCCGAGGCGTCCAGCCACGTCTTCCTGGCCGTGCCGGTCGTCGCGGTGCTGCTCGCCATCGCGATCCGGCTCATGCCGCGGGACCGCCCGAACCGCAGGGCACAGCACGACGAGCCGGTCGCCGGACAGCCCGCCGGCTGACGGGCACCCCGCGACGCCGGATCAGCGGCCGCCGGCCTGCCGCATCCCCGGCGACAGCCGGTAGATGAGCTCGACCGCGGCGGCGCCGCACGCCCCGACCAGCAGCGACTGCCACAGCAGGTCGGTGGGCGTGCTGAACTCGAAGAACGTCTGAGCGATGGGCAGCACGAACGCCAGCACGGCCAGGCCGATCATCGCGCCGACCAGCACCGCCTTCCACATCCGGAACGGCCGGGCCAGCACGATGAGGATCCAGAACGCGGTGACCAGCAGCGAGATCGTCGCGGCGGTGGACGGCTGCCAGCACACCGGGTTCTCGCTCGTCGCCGCGCCGGCGCCCGGGGCGCACCCGGGGATGCCGCCGTGGCTGCTGCGGGCCCACAGGTAGGACGCGAACACCACCAGCCCGGCGACCGCGCCAGCCGGCACCGCGAACCGCAGCACGCGGGCCAGGAAGCCGGGCAGGTACCGCCGCTTGTTCGGCCCCAGGGCCAGGAAGAAGGCCGGAATGCCGATGGTGACCGCGGACACCAGCGTCAGATGGCGGGGCAGGAACGGGAAGGGGGTGGCGAACAGCGCCGCCGACACGATCGCGATCAGGCTCATCACGTTCTTGGCCACGAACAGGTTGGCCACCCGTTCGACGTTGCCGATCACCCGGCGGCCCTCGGCCAGCACCGACGGCAGGTGCGAGAACTTCCCGTCCAGCAGCACCAGCTGGGCCACCGCCTTGGTCGCCTGCGCGCCGTTTCCCATGGCGACCCCGATGTCGGCGTCCTTGAGCGCCAGCGCGTCGTTCACCCCGTCCCCGGTCATCGCGGCGACGTGCCCGTTGCGCTGCAGCGCGTTGACCAGGGCCCGCTTCTGCTCGGGGGAGACCCGACCGAACACGGTGGTCCGTTCGACCAGCGGGCGCAGCTGCTCGATGTCCTCGCCGATGGTCCGGGCGTCGACCACCGCGTCGTCGGGCACGTCCAGACCGACCCGGCGGGCGATCGCGGCCACCGTGGTCGGGTTGTCCCCGGAGATGATCTTGATGGCCACGCCCTGCTCGGCGAAGTAGCGCAGCGTCTCCTCGGCGTCGGGCCGGACCTGCTCGGTGAGCACGACCAGACCGCGGTGCACCAGCGCGCCGGGCAGTTCCTGGCCGTGCAGCAGCTCGTCGGTGTGCGACAGCAGCAGCACCCGGCGGCCGGTGCCGGCCAGCTCGTGCACCCGGTCCCGGATCGGACTGTCCGCGGTGAGCAGCACGTCCGGTGCGCCCAGCACCCAGGTGCCCCGGCCGGTGAACGTGGCCGCGCTCCACTTGCGGGCCGAGTTGAACGCGATGTTGTCCCGCCGCACCCAGTCGGCCGGCGGCCGGGCGGCCGCGGCGCAGGCCAGCAGCGTGCCGTTGGCGTTCGGGTCGTCGGCCATCGCGCCCAGCGCGGCCCGCAGGTCGTCCAGATCGTAGGCGTCCAGCGGCAGCAGGTCCTCGAAGACGATGTCCCCGACGGTCAACGTGCCCGTCTTGTCCAGGCACACCACGTCGACGCGGGCCAGGCCCTCGACCGCCGGCAGCTCCTGGACCAGCACCTGCTGCCGGGTCAGCTGCACCGCGGCCAGCAGGAACGCCACCGAAGTGAGCAGCACCAGGCCCTCGGGGACCAGGCCGACCAGGCCGCCGGTGGACCGGATGACGACCTCGCGCCAGCCCTCGTCGCCGATGGCCCGGGTCTGCGACCAGATCTGCAGCGGCAGCGCGACCACGATGACCCAGGTGATGTACTTCAGCAGCTTGTTGACCGACGACTGGATCTCGGAGTGGGTCCTGGTGAACTTCTTGGCCTCGGCGGCGATCCGGTTGGCGTAGGCGTCGTCGCCGACCGCGACGGCGGTGAACCGCCCGCTGCCGGCCACCACCACGGTGCCGGACAGCACCTGGTCGCCGACCTGCTTGGGCACGGCGTCGGACTCGCCGGTCAGGTTCGACTCGTTGATCTCCAGCCCGGCGACCTGACCCAGCGCGCCGTCGGCGGGGACCTGGTCACCGGTGCGCAGCTCGATGAGGTCGTCCTGGACCACCTCGGCCGTCGCGATCTCGGCGATGCGTCCGTCGCGCACCACCCGGGTGGTCGGCGCGTTCAGCAGGGCGAGTCGGTCCAGCTTCCGCTTGGCCAGGTACTCCTGGACGATCCCGATGAGCGAGTTGACCACCAGCACCACGCCGAACAGCCCGTCGGCCAGCGATCCGGTGATCAGGATGAGCACGAACAGGCAGCCGAGGATGGCGTTGAACCGGGTGAAGACGTTGGTCCGGACGATGGTCCACAGCGGCCGGGAGGACGCGGCGTCGGTGACGTTGACCCGTCCCTGGGCGACGCGCTCGGCCACCTGCGCGGAGGTGAGCCCGCCGGCCGGAGCAGGCGCGCCGTCGGTCAGCGGCTCAGGACGGGTGCCGTCCGGGGCGGGTCGGGTGTCGACCGTGGCCGGTCCGGAGCGGGCGGGACGCTCGGTCCCGGGGTCAACGGAGTCGGGACTGCCCGGCTGGTTCGACACGGGAACCACTCTCTCAAACACCGGGCCTCAGGTCGTCGCTCCTTCCGGGGTGATTCGGAACGGCACGGCCCACCGCGATCAACCGGACGGGCGCGTGGGGTTGACTGAGCGTCATGAGCACTGTGCTGTTCCGTGGCGGACGGGTCCACACGCCGGACGACCCGGCGGCGACCGCCCTGGCCGTCACCGACGGGATCATCAGCTGGATCGGCGGCGAGCACTCGATCACCGCGGCCGGCCACGTCGACACCACCGTCGACCTGGACGGCGCCCTGGTCGTGCCGGGCTTCGTGGACGCCCACGTGCACAGCACCGACGCCGGCCTGCCGCTGACCGGCATCGACCTGACCGCCGCCACCGGGCGGCAGCACGCCCTGGCGCTGCTCGCCGCGGCCGCACGCGACCAGCCGGACGGGCTGCTCTGGGCCCACGGCTGGGACGACACCCGGTGGCCGGCCGCCGGGGCGGAGGCCGGGCCCCCGACCGGCGCCGAGATCGACGCCGTGGTCGGCGACCGGCCCGCCTACGTGGCTCGGATCGACCTGCACTCCGCCGTGGTCAGCCGGACCCTGCTCGTCAGCGCCGGGATCGCCGAGGGTGACCACGCCGACGGCCGGGTGGTCGCGGACGTGCACCAGCGGGTCCGCGCCACGGCCAAGGGGCTGCTGGGCGCGGACCGGCGGGCCCGGGCACAGCAGGCCTTCCTGCGGCACGCCGCGGCGGCCGGGATCGTCGAGGTGCACGAGGCCGCCATCGGCGACCCGGCCGGCGAAGCCGACCTGGCCGCGCTGCTGACGACGCGGGACCGGCCGGGCGCTGTCCGGGTCCGGGGATACCTGGCCGCGCTGGTCGGCGACGAGGACGAGGCGCGCGCGGTGCTGGCCCGCACCGGTGCGGACGCGCTCGGGGGCGATCTCGCGGTCGACGGCAGTCTCGGCTCGCACACCGCGGCGCTGCGCGAGCCGTACCGGGACGCGTCGACGTCCGGCCGCCGGTACCTCACCGATGAGCAGATCGTCGCGCACCTGGAGGCCTGCACCCGGGCGGGCATCCAGGCCGGCTTCCACGCCATCGGCGACGCGGCGGTCGGCGCGGTGGTCGACGGGCTGCGGCGGGCTGCGGAACGGCTGGCCGGGTCGGGTCCGGCGTGGCGGCCGCGGCTGGCCGGCCTGGCCCATCGGATCGAGCACGCCGAGATGGTCGGCCGGGCGGAATTCACGGCCCTGGGTGAGTTCGGGCTGGTGGCCAGCGTGCAGCCCCGGTTCGACGAGGCGTGGGGCGGCCCCGACGGCATGTACGCCCGCCGGCTCGGCGCCGCACGGGCCGGCGCCATGAATTCCTTCGCCGACCTGGCCGCGGCCGGGGTGGCGTTGGCGTTCGGCTCCGACGCCCCGGTGACCCCGGTCGGCCCGTGGAAGGCGATGCGGGCTGCCGTGCATCCACGCACCGACGGACACGGCGTCTCCCCTCGGGCGGCGCTCACCGCCCACACCCGCGGCGGTCACCGGGCGGCCGGACGCCGCTCCGGTGGTCAGCTGACCGCCGGAGCGCCGGCCGACCTGGTGGTGGCGGACTCGCCCGCGCTGGTGCGGCCGGCCGCCGACCCGACCGTGGCGCGCTGGTCGACCGATCCCCGCTCCGGCGTGCCGTTGCTGCCCGACCTGGCGCCCGGCGCGCGGTTGCCGCGGACCGTCGCCACCCTGGTCGACGGGGCGCTGGCCCACTCCGACGGCTCGCTGGCCGGGCTGGAGGAGGCGCCGCTGCGCGGCCGGTGAGGCGGGCACCGGCGGCAGTACCCTCGTGCCGGTGCGCGCCTCGACCGAACCCGATCCGCCGGGGTCGGCCGACCCGGCGAACGAGCCGGAGGACGGGACCCCGGCCAGGGCGACGCCACGCCCGCCGCGGTCGGTCCGCAGCGCCGCGCACTGGTCGACTCGGCGTCGCGCCCTGCGCGGCGCCGGCGGCCTGCGCATCCTGGCGGCTGCGCTCGGCGGGCTGGCCCTGTACGCGGCGTACGCCCCGTCCACCCGATGGTGGGCGGCGATCGTCGGTCTGGGCCTGCTCGGCGTCGCCGTGCACGGCCGCCGCTGGCGCCCGGCCCTGGGCCTGGGCCTGGTCTTCGGGCTGGCCTTCTACCTGCCGTTGCTGAGCTGGACCTCGGTGTACGTCGGGGTCGTGGCGGTCACCCTGTCCGTGGCCGAGGCCCTGCTCACCGCGCTGGTCGGCCCGGCGATCTCGGTGGCCTCCCGGGTGGGCCGCCGCAGCGTGCCGCCGGGACAGGCCCGGCCGGCCCGCGACTGGATCTGGCCGCTGCTGTCTGCTACGATCTGGGTGGCCGGCGAGGCGCTGCGCGCACGGTTCCCGTTCGGCGGGTTCCCGTGGGGTGGGATCGGCTTCTCCCAGCCGGACGGCCCGCTGCTGCCGGTCGCCGCCGTGCTGGGCGCGGCCGGCCTGACGTTCGGCACCGCGCTGGCCGGCTTCGGGCTGTCCGCCGTGGCCGTCGCGGTCCGGCGATGGCGGGCCGGGGGAGCGCAGCCGGGACACCGCGGCGTTCTCGCGCTGCTCGTCGCCACGGCGGTCACGGCGGTGCCGCTGCTCGGCGGGCTGGCGTCCCGGCCCGCGGTGCTGACCGAGGAGCGGCTGGCGGACACGCCGCGCAGCACCATCGCGGTCATCCAGGGCAACGTCCCGCAGGCCGGGTTGGAGTTCAACGCGCAACGGCGCGCGGTGACCCGGCTGCACGCCGAGCAGACCCACGCCCTGGCCGCGGCCGTGCGGGCCGGCACCGCCGCCGCCCCGCGACTGGTCGTGTGGCCGGAGAACGCCTCCGACATCGACCCGTACCTGGACCCGGTGGCGGCGGAGATGATCAGCTCCGCCGCCCGCGACATCGGCGTGCCGGTCCTGGTCGGTGCCGTGGTCGACGCGCCCGACGACGCCCCCGGACAGCATGAGACGGCGCGCGGCACCTACAACATGGGCATCGTGTGGGATCCGGTCACCGGACCGGGCGACACCTACACCAAGCGGCATCCGGTGCCGTTCGCGGAGTACATGCCGTACCGGTCGTTCTTCCGGATCTTCTCCTCCTGGGTGGACCGGGCCGGCTACTTCCTGCCCGGCGACGCCCCCGGCAACCTCGAGGTGGCTGGGGTCCACATCGGCGACGTCATCTGCTTCGAGGTCGTCTACGAGCACCTGGTCCGCGACGTGGTGGACGGCGGCGCGCAGGTGCTCGTCGTGCAGACCAACAACGCGACCTTCGGCTGGACCGACGAGACCTACCAGCAGCAGGCGATGAGCCGTGTCCGGGCCGTCGAGCACGGTCGCGAGGTGCTCATCGCGGCGACCAGCGGGGTGTCGGCGGTCATCCGCCCGGACGGCTCGGTGGAGTCGACCGTGCCGTTGTTCACGCCCGGGTTCATGACCCCGAGTGTCCCGCTCATCTCGCAGCGCACGCTCGGTAGTGTGCTCGGCGCCCCGGTGGAGTGGGCGATCACGGCGCTGGCCGTGGTCGTGCTCGGCGGGGCCGCCATCGGGGGCGTGGTGAGGAGGACCCGGGAACGCACCCGGTCCTCCTGACGTCCTGATCAACGGTCCACCCGCTGCGAGTCGGGCGGCCCGCACGACCGACCCGCAGCGATCCGTCACTGCTGCCGTGAAAGGCCTTCCGTGACCGACCCGTCCACCGATCAGGTGCTCGTCATCATCCCGACCTACCAGGAGCGGGAGAACCTGCCACGCATCCTCGACCGGTTGCTGACCGCGAACCCGCAGGTGCATGTCCTGGTCGTGGACGACGGCAGCCCCGACGGGACCGGGCAGGTCGCCGATGACCGCGCCGCGGCCGACGACCGGGTGCATGTGCTGCACCGGTCGGGCAAGCAAGGTCTGGGAGCGGCCTACATCGCCGGGTTCCGCTGGGGACTCGAGCGCGGGTACGACGTGCTCGTGGAGATGGACGCCGACGGATCCCACGCGCCCGAGCAACTGCCCCGGCTGCTCGCCCGGATCAGCCCGGCCGGGGGGGCCGACGCGGTGATCGGGTCGCGGTACGTGCCCGGCGGCCGAGTGGTCAACTGGCCCCGGCACCGGGAACTGCTGTCCCGCGGCGGCAACGTCTACTCGCGGCTGGCGCTGGGGGTGAAGGTCAACGACATCACCGGCGGGTACCGGGCCTACCGCAGTGCGGTGCTCCGGACGCTGCCCCTGGACGAGATCGAGTCCCACGGGTACTGCTTCCAGGTGGACCTGAGCTGGCGGACCATCCGGGCCGGGTTCGAGCTGGCCGAGGTGCCGATCACCTTCACCGAGCGGGAGATCGGCGACTCCAAGATGAGCGGCTCGATCGTGCGCGAGGCGTTGTGGAAGGTCACGTTGTGGGGGAGCCGCCGCCGCTGGGAGCAGCTGCGCGCCGCGCTGCGCTCCCGACGGTCCTGACCGCTCCGCACCGACCACAGCGCCGACCACGGCACCGACCACGGCACCGACGAACAACGCCGCCCGGCGGATCGGGCGGCGCTGTGGTCGGTGCTGTGGTCGGTGTGGCCTGACGCCGGCGTCCGCCGGGCGCCCATCAGGACGCGGTGCGGCGGCTCCGCAGCTCGGACAGCCGCTCGTTGAGGATCTCTTCGAGCTCCTCGATGGAGCGTCGCTCGAGCAGCATGTCCCAGTGGGTGCGCGGCGGCTTGACCGCCTTGCTCTCCGGTACCGAGCCATCGATCAGGGTGGAGGACTGGCCATGCATGCGGCAGTCCCAGGTCGCCGGCACCTCGGCGTCGTCCGCCATCGGCACGGTGAACTCATGGTCGCGCGGGCACCGGTACGTGGCCGTCCGGCGCGGCGCCAGGTCGTGGTTGCGGTCGGCCTCGTAACTGGTCGACCCGAGGCGACTGCCCCGCAGGACGCGGTCCGCCATGATGTTCCTTCCTCACTGATCCACTGGTACTGCCGTGTCCGCCGAACGCCCGAAGGCTCGAGCCGGACGGGGACGGGGAGCATCCGCACTGCGCCGGTCGCGGGTGTCCCGGATGTTCCGGTGACGCTACCGACGGGTAACAACAACCTGGACGTCTGAATCGTTCCCGGTTCCGGGTCGGCCGAACCGGCCGGTCGACCATCGACATCTCGCCCAGGAGTTCGGGAACTGCTCCGGCGTCGGATGCACCCTCCGCGTGTCCCGAACGATCGGTGACGAAGCCATCACGCAAGGTGACGCTAGCGGAGCGAGCCGCGGAAGGATAGCGGCAACGCGGCGGCTCGAGCCAATCCGTCTCTCGACCGGTGAGTCGGTCGGTGACCGTGATCACGCTCCGTCAGGACGTGGGGACGACCGTTGCCGCAGCACCTGACGGAGCACGTCGGGACGGTCCGTCATCAGACCATCGACGCCCAGGTCGAGCAGGCGGTGCATCTCGCGGGGATCGTCCACCGTCCAGACGTGCACCTCGAGTCCAGCCCGGTGCGCGGTCCGGACCGACGACCGGGTCACCACCGGCACCCGCCGGAAGCGCACCGGGATCTGCGCGGCGACGACCCGTCCGGTGGTCGGTGGTCGGAACGGACGACGGGCGACCGACGCGCGGACCAACGCGAACACCTCGCCGGGTCCCAGGGAGCGGGCGGTGGACGACGGGGCGCCCGCGGCCAACCGGGCCAGTCGCTGGTCGGAGAACGCCCCCAGGCAGACGCGGTCCCAGGCCTGTGCCTGCTCCAGCACCCGCAGGAGCGGGTCCACCGCGGCGTCGGACTTGGCGTCGAGGTTGAAGCGGATGTCGGGGAACTCGGCCAGCACGTCGGCCAGCCGGGGGACCGGCTCGCGACCGCCGACCCGGGCCCGGGTCACGTCCCGCCACGACAGGGCGGCGATCTCGCCCGTGCGGTCCGTGACCCGGTCCAGCACCGGGTCGTGGAACACCACCAGCTCGCCGTCGGCGGTGCACCGGACGTCGGTCTCCAGGTATCCGTACCCACGGGTGACGGCGGCCCGGAATGCCGCCATCGTGTTCTCCACGCCGATCTCGTCACCGAGGTGCCACCCCCGATGAGCGAAGGCCCGGGGCCGCGGCGGGTCCAGGAAGGCGGTCACCGGCCGCAGTGTGTCACGCCGGGTGTGACGGGCCGCGGGCATAGCCTGGGCCCGTGCCGGAATCCGTCGCCGACCGTGTCGTGCCCGCGGCTGCCGGGTGGTCGAGCCGCCGGACCCCGGAGCGCTGCGCCTGGTGCGGGCGGGAGCTCGTGGTGTCCGCCGGCGTCGGCCGCCGCCGGCGGTACTGCGCCCAGGCCTGCCGGCAACGTGCCTACGAGCACCGGCACGCGTTGGAACGCGGCCAGTTGCCGCCCGACGCCTGGGTGCTGTCCGGCGCGGAACGGGACGATCTGGCCGACCGACTGTTCGCGGTCCGGTGCGCGGCCGAGGACGTGGCCACCGCCGTGGCCGAAGGGGCCGACGCCGAGGAACTCCAGGCGTTGAGCGACCGGGTGGTCGAGGCCGCCCGCACCGCCGAGCGGCTGCGCTGACGCTCGGCGGCCGTCCGGGACCCGATGACCCGACAGTGCTCTCGCGGACAGCGCCGGTGCCCGGGTGCTTCGGCTCTTGTCGGAGATGTTCACCGGCCGTTACGATTGATCACGGCCGTGCGTGTCACGACCGCTCCCGCGCAACGACGAAGGCGCCCGGTCCCTGGGTGGTGTCCGTGCCGAACCCCGGTCGGGTCGTCGTCGCGGCAATCCCGAGGAGGGTTGTTTGAGCGTCGATCATCTCCCCGTCGCCGGATCGGTGCAGGTCACCTACCACGCCGTCGCCCAAGGCGCGCAGTCGTCCGGGATGGACTGGATCAGTTCCAGCGATCTGGGGTCCGCCTCCGACAGCGGCGGAGCCGACGGCTTCGCCGGCTCCGTGTTCGTCATCGACGACGACGGACGGCAGGTCGCCACCGCAGCCTGGACCGCTCCCAGTGACGCCGCCGCCGACGCGGCCCTGGCCTCCCTGGGCTGGTGCCGGGACGGCGGCTGGGGCGTCGACCGCTTCGGTCGACGCAGCGCCCCGGTCACCCCGCTGCCGGGCCCGAGTGGGACGTCCGTCCCCGAACTGCCCGGGCAGCGCCGGCCGGATCACCTCCCGGTCGAACCGGGCGCACCGTTCTGGTGGTGAGCGGCGCCAGCCGCGGCGACGTTCCCGCGCCGCGGCCCGCCGGGCCGCCGGTCGTCAGCTGATCGGCCGCGGCTGCCGGCACAGCAGGTGCGCCACCACCGCGGTCCACCCGGTCTGGTGGGTGGCGCCCAGACCCTCACCGGTGTCGCCGTGGAAGTACTCGCTGAACGTGACGTGCTCCCGCCACAGCGGGTCGTCGCTGGCCTCGATGCGCTGCCCGTCACTGGGCCTGACCCCGTCGGTTCCCGGCCGGAACAGGTCGATGAGCCGGCGTTCGATCTCGTCGGCCGCGTCCCGCAGCGCGCCGGTGCGTCCGGAACCGGTCGGCAGCTCGACCGTGACGGAGCCGCCGGTGACCCGGTCGTGCTCCCGCAGCGCGTCGGCCAGCAGCACGTTCACCGGGAACCACACCGGCCCCCGCCAGTTCGAGTTGCCGCCGAACAGTCCGGTGGTGGACTCACCCGGTTCGTAGTCGATGCCGACGGTGCGGCCGCCGACGACCATGCTGAAGCCGTCCCGGTAGGCCGCCGACAGCGACCGGATCCCATACGGCGACAGGAACTCCCGCTCGTCGAAGAGCCGGGACAGCAGGGCCGGCAGGCGGTCCGGACCGACCAGCGCGAGCGCGACCCGCCGGTCGTCCCCGGCCGAACTGCGGATCAGACCGCGACACTCCTGAGGGCGACGCCGCAGCAGCCAGGCCAGCCGGGCCTGGAAGTCCGGCAGCCGAGTGGCCAGGTCCCGGGGGCCGACCGCCACCGCCAGCAGCGGGAGCAGCCCGACCATCGATCGCACCGGCAGCCGCTCACCGGTGCCGTCCGGATGCACCAGCACGTCGCAGAAGAACTGCTGCCCCTCGTCCCACAGGCAGATCCCGTGGCTGCCGAACTCGTCCATGGCCGCGGCGATGGACAGGAAGTGCTCCAGGAACGTGGTGGCCAGGTCGTCCCAGGCCCTGGCCGTGGTCTCGGGATGCTCGGCCAGTTCGACCGCGATCTTGAACATGTGCAGGCAGAAGAAGCCCATCCAACTGGTGGCGTCGGACTGCTCCAGCCGGGTGCCGGGCGGCAACCCCTTGGACCGGTCGAACAGCCCGATGTTGTCCATGCCGAGGAAGCCGCCCTCGAACAGGTCGGAGCCGTCCGGGTCCTTGCGGTTCAGCCACCAGGAGAAGTTCAGCAGCAGCTTGCTCAGGATGCGGGCCAGGAACTCCGGATCCCGGCTGCCGTCGATGCGGTAGACGTGCCAGGCGGCCCAGGCGTGGACCGGCGGGTTGACGTCCGAGAACTCCCACTCGTAGGCGGGCAGCTGACCGTTCGGGTGCATCGCCCACTCGCGGCACAGCAGCACCAGTTGCGCCTTGGCGAACGAGGGGTCGACGTGGGCCAGCGCCACGCAGTGGAAGGCCAGGTCCCATGAGGCGAACCACGGGTACTCCCACTCGTCGGGCATCGAGATCACGTCGGCGAGAGCGAGTTTCGTCCAGTCGTCGTTGCGCGCACCCTCCCGACGGCGCTGCTCGGGCGCCGGTGGACCGGCCGGATCGCCGTCCAGCCACTCCTGCACCCCGTACCGGTACAGTTGCTTGCCCCACAACAGGCCGGCGAAGGCGCGCCGGGCCACGGTCCGGTCGGTGGCATTGAGGTGGGCCGGGATGACGGCGTCGTAGAACTCGTCGGCCTCGGCCTTCCGGTCGGCCACCACCGCGTCGAAGTCGGTGCCGAAGGTCCACTCTCCGGGGTCACCCGTGCACAACCGCAGCCGGACGGTGACCGTGGCGCCGGGTGCCACCGCGTCGAACCGGTACCAGAAGCCGACCTTGGTGCCGCTGACCGGTTCGCCGTCCGGACTGCCGAGCAGCGAGTCGTCCGCCACCACCACCGCGTCCGGATCGCCGTGCACGACGTGCCGGCCGATGCCGTCCTTGACGGTCGGCGTCCGGTTGGCCGCCGCGCCCCACAGGCCGACGGCGTCGGTCTCGTTGTGGCAGAACAGCACTCGCGGGGTGCCGCCGGCAGCAGCGGTGGTGTGCTCGGCGATGAGGCGGTAGCCGCCGACCAGTTCGTGCTCGACCTGGACGGTGCTGGTGGCGACCGCGTCCACGTTCCGGCGCGGTCGGTGCACGATGCGGGCCGGCCGATGGTCCCGGCCCCAGCTCCAGGTGTTGCGCAGCCACAGCTGGGGGATGAGGTGCAGCGGATGGACCTCGGGTCCGTGGTTGGTCGCGGTGATGGTGATGGTCAGGTCGTCCGGTCCGGCCTTGGCGTAGGTCATGGTGATGTCGAAGAACCGGCTCCCGTCGAGGATCCCGGTGTCAGCCAGCTCGTACTCGCGCTCGGTGCGGGACCGGTTCCGGTTGACCTCGCGCAACTGCTCGTACGGGTACGCCGCCTGCGGGTAGCGGTAGCGCCACTGCATCCAGGAGTGGGTGGGGGTGCCGTCCAGCGCCCACCAGTACTCCTTGACGTCCTCGCCGTGGTTGCCCTCGGCGTTGGTCAGCCCGAACAACCGCTCCTTGAGGATCGGGTCGTTGCCGTTCCAGGTGGCCAGGGCGAAGTTCAGGAAGCCGTACCGGTCGCTGACGCCACCCAACCCGTCCTCGCCCCAGCGGTAGGCACGGGCGTGGGCCTGGTCGAACGGGAAGGCGTTCCACGCGTCCCCGTCGGGCGAGTAGTCCTCCCGGACGGTGCCCCACTGCCGGCCGGCCAGGTACGGCCCCCACCGCCGCCACGGCGCATCGCTCTCGGCGGATTCGGCCAGCCGACGGTGCTCGGCCGTGGCCGGCACCGGAGCGGAACCGGCGTCGGCCTCGGCGTCGCGGTCGGCGGGTGGGACGGCGGCGGCCGGATGCTCGATCGGCTGGGCGGGTCCGGACGGCACGGACTGCGTCGGCATGGCGGTCAGCTTCGCATGACGATCACTCATTGTCACCGGTGACCACACTCCGCCGTCAGCGGTCGGAGCGAGTCGGCGCGGCGCGTACTGTGGTCCACGGGTCGGGCGCCGGCATGTCCCCGGGCCTCACAACACAATTGCCGTTGAGGAACACCGCGGTCCATCGACCGGCTGGAGCCTCCTCGGACCGTCGCCCCGAGGCGACTCGGCGCTCGGCTCATCACCTCTCGCAGCCCTCCGACCTCCGCCTGCACCGTCGGGCGGAGCAGGCGACCGTGACCAAATGTGATCATGGTCACCGACACACTACGCTGCGCACATGGATGGGCACTCTCAGGCAACGTCATACGGCGGGCTGGGTGTCGTCGAGCAGGGCGGCATCGGTGTCTTCGCCTGGGACGCGGCCACGGCCCAGTTGTCCTGGGACGACCAACTGGCTTGCATGTTCGGCGTCGAGGGCCAAGACGCGTCGCCCACCGAGACCTGGTTCCGGGTGGTGCACCCCGACGACCAGGCCAAGGCGGCCCACACCCTGTACCAGGCCGATGATCCGCTGGCCGTGGTCGACGTCTTCCGGTTGCTGCTCGATGACGGCACGGTCCGGCACGTCCGCAGCCGGATCACCGAGGTCCTGCGGGACGAGGCCGGCGCCGTGAGCGGCATGGTCGGCGTCATGGCCGACGTCACGGGCGCGCACGAGGCCGAGGGACGCCTGGAGGCGATGCTGCACTCGGTGAGCGACGGCTTCGTCCTGCTCGACCACGACTTCCGGTACCTGTTCGTCAACCGCGCGGCGGAGCGCATTCTCGGTCGCTCAGCCACCGATCTGCTCGGCCGGGTAGTCTGGGAGCGCTTCCCGCACGCGGTCGGCACCGTCTTCGAGACGATGTTCCGTCGGGTGATGACCGAGCGGGTGGGCCAACGGTTCGTGGATCACTACCCGGATCCGCTCAACATCTGGCTGGACGTCCGGGCCGAGCCATCGCGGGAGGGGCTGGTCCTGTACTTCCAGGACGTCACCGCCGAACGGGCTCGTCAGGAGCAGGTCCAGCTCCTGCTGGACGGGGAGCGGCGGGCGCGCCGTGAGGCCGATGAGGCCCGTGCCTCCGCCGAGTCGGCTCACCGCCAGCTGGCGCACCAGGCCACCCACGACGCGCTCACCGGTCTGGTGAACCGCTGGGAGTTCGACCGGCTGACCACGGCCGCCCTGGCCGAGACCATGGCGGACACCCAGCGATCGGTCACCGTGCTGTTCCTCGACCTCGACCGGTTCAAATTGGTCAACGACTCGCTCGGGCACGCCGCCGGCGACGCCCTGCTGGTGACGGTCGGCCGGTTGCTGGCCCAGGAGGTCCGCGCCGGTGATGTGCTGGCCCGCCAGGGCGGCGACGAGTTCGTCGTGCTGCTGCGCGACACCCCACCGGAGGCCGCCCAGCGGATCGCCGAGCGGATCCGCTCCGCCCTGCGCCGACCCGTGCTCATCGCCGGGCACTCGCTCACCACCACGGTGAGCATCGGGCTGGCCACGTCCGGGCCCGGGACCACGGTCGAGATTCTCATGCGGGACGCTGATGTCGCGCTGTACCGGGCCAAGGACGCCGGTCGCAACAGCATCTCGTGGTTCGACGCAGCCAGCCACCGTGCGCTGCTGGAACGGGTCGACCTGGAGTCGGCGCTGCGGGACCAGTTGCAGCGCCGCGGTCTGGACGTGCACTACCAGCCCGTCCTCGACCTGCGGAACGACCGGCTGGCCGGGGTCGAGGCCCTGGCCCGATGGACGCACCCGGAGCGCGGGAACATCCCGCCGGGCATCTTCGTCCCGCTGGCCGAGGACGCCGGCCTCATCCGGGAACTGGGCGTCTCAGTGTTCGGCACCGCGTGTCGGGACGCCGCCCGGTGGGCCGCGCTGCCCGACTTCACGGTGTGGGTGAACGTCTCCGGTCGGGAGATCGCCTCCGGGTACGCCGCCCGTTTCCTGGCCGGCCTGGCCCGTGGCGAGCTGCGGCGCTGCCGGGTCGGGATCGAGGTCACGGAGTCGGTGCTGGCTGACGAGGACGTGGCCCTGCGTGAGCTGACCACGCTGCACACGGCCGGGGTCCCGATCGCCATCGACGACTTCGGGACCGGGTACAGCTCGCTGGCCCGCTTGGCGACCCTGCCCATCTCGGTGCTGAAGATCGACCGGAGCTTCGTGCAGCAGATCGGCACGCGGCTCGGCCGGGCGTCCATCGACGTGGTGGTGCACCTGGCCGGGGTGCTCGGCGTGCGGACCGTCGCCGAGGGGGTGGAGACACCGGCCCAGCTCGAGGCGCTCCGGCAGGCCGGGGTCGACTCAGCGGCCGGGTACCTGCTCGGCGAGCCACGTCCGGCGGACCGGCTCGCCCTGACTCCGGTGACCGGCCGGGGTCGCGACGCCGGTCTCGCGTCCTGACCGACGTCCGGCCCCGCTGGTGTCAGGCGGTCTCGTCAGGCCGGTGTCGTCACCGCGGCGCGGTTCGACCGCGACACCGCCCCGTCCGGCTCCGGCGGCGCGGCAGGGGAGCGCAGGGCCACTGCCGGTCCGGCCACCCGCTGGGCCAGGTCGCTGGCGTCGTCCAGGTAGAGGCTGATCCAGGCCAGCCGCAGCGCCCGCGTCGTGACCCCCGCGCCCGGCTCCGCACCGGCGTCCACGGCGGCGTCCGATGTCGCCTCCACGGCCGAACGGCGGATCAGCGCCACCACGGCGATCTCGGTGTCCGCCGACGGTGCCGGGGGCAGGTCCGTGCGGCGCCGGACGATCACGTCAGCCAGCGCGGTGAACCACGCGTCCAACCGCACGGCGCGCTCGTCCAGCACCCGTTCCGCCTCGCCGGAGCGGAGCGCCGCCGCCTGGCCGCCGTCCGCCTGCGGATTTGCGAAGACCTCGGCCAGACTGTCCGCCGCCAGCCGCAGCCGATTGACCCCACCGGCGACCGTGGTGACCAACTCCAGCCGCTCGGGACGGATGGACCGCTCGGCCACGAACTGCCGCACGGCCGCGTCCAGCCGCAGCGCTGCCGCGGCCCCGACGCTGCCGTCCGGCGCCGCCCGTGCCGTCCCGGCCGGTCCCCAGCCGTCGACCACCGACCGGACGGTGCCGGCGAACAGCCCGGACGCGGCTCGGTAGGCGTCGGCCAGCGCGCGCCGCACCTGGGCGGCCGCGCCGCCCGGCCAGCAGATGATGCCCACGACCAGCGCGGCTGCTCCGCCCAGGGCGACGTCCTCGATGCGGACCAGCCCGACCCGCCAGCCCACCGGTTGGAGCAGGTTGAACAGGACGACCACGGCCACGGTGAACGCGGCCTGACCAGCGGCGAACGACACCGTCTGCGGCGCGAACCCGGCGATCAGGATGCAGAGCGGCAGCAACACCCACAGCGCGGCTGGACCGGTGCCGACCAGAACCATCAACCCGCCGCCGATCAGGAACCCGACCGTGGTGCCCACGATGGCGCGGAAGACAGTGGACGTGGTCAGCACGGCCGACGTCCGCAGCACCGACATCGCACCGAGCCCGACCCAGAAGCCGTGCTGCACGTGACTGAGTTGCGCGACGGCCACCGCCGCGGCCAGACCACCGCCGACGCGGATGCTGTGCTGCAGCCAGACGGAGTTGCGGTGCGCCTGTTCGATGGCCAGGTCGCGGATGTCCAGCATCGGCGGCACCTCGACGGCGCCGGAGCCCCGGCCGAACAGGCGGGCCAGCAGCGGGCGGGTGTCGGCCTCCGCGGCCGCGGCCACCGTGCGACCGACCACCGCGACGACATGGGCCCAGGCGTGCACCCGGTGGATGCGGTGGCCGGCCACCGGGTCGGACGGTTCCACCGGGTCGGGCCTCTGCGCGGTGCGTCCGGCCCCCGACCCGGTGCCGGTGAGCGCCGCGCCGAGGCGGCGGGCGGCGTCGGCCCGCTCCCGGGTCAGCACTTCGAGGGCGTCGCGCAGCTCGGCCCGCAACCCGGCGGACAGGCGTCCCTGTTCTCGACCGAGCGCCGCGGCGCACAGATCCAACACCCGCGCGGCCGCCGCGATCACCGGCTGGGTCCACGCCGGCCAGTCCCGTTCCGGCTCGCGGCTCGGATCGGTGACCTGGGCGACCCAGTCGAGTTCGTCGGTGGCCCGCAGCACCAGCCGGCTGCCGGTGGTCAGGCTCACCGGACGGTAGGCGGTGTTCCGGCGGGCCTGCCCCATCGCGGCGAGGGCGGTGCGGATGTCGGTCTCGGCCGTCGGCCGCCCGGCGTCCGGCCGGCCCGGGGTGAAGCGAGCGGCCAGCGTCCGGCAGGACGCCGCGGCGGTCGCACGCAGCCGGTCGTGGTGGCGCGGCGGCCACAGGAACAGTGCGGCGGGCACGCTCAGCGCCGCGGCCAGGGTCCAGCCACCGAGTCGGGGCAGCAGGTCGGACAGCGAGCCCGGGACCAGCACCGGGAGGATGAACGCCAGCAGCGCGGCGCGGCCGGCGGCGGCCAGCGCGGCCGACAGCGCACCGACGTACCAGATCAGGAAGCCGAAGACGGCCATGCCGAGCGTGGCCTGCCACCACACCTGGCTCAGCGCAGTGCCGATGACGATGAGCAGGCACCCGACGAACCAGAGCATCGCGTAGGAACCGGCCCGGGCACTGCGGTTGCCGGGGAAGTCGGCGAACAGCAGCAGCGCGAAGGTGCCGAAGACGCCGAAGGTGACGACCAGGGTGTTCCCGATGAGCCGCTGGGCGATGACCAGCACGATCACGGCGACGATGGTCAACCGGACCGCGCGGTGGAGCGCGTAGCGCTCCGGGTCGTGCCGCTCGAACCAGCGGCCGATCGCTCCTGCGTGCATGGGAGTTGATTACCAGGGCGGGGCTGAAGCGGCCACGGCGACCGGCCGGAGCCACTTGGTCACGGTGAGCAACCACCCGGTCCGGGGGGGCCCGGGGGGGGGGGGCCCCGCGGCCCCCCCCCCCCCCGGGCCCCCCCGCCCCCCCCCCCCCCGCGGGCCG
>NZ_JAERWK010000003.1 GCF_016918035.1 Nakamurella leprariae
TGGCCCCGTTGCCCCCCCCCCGGGCCGCGGCCGCGGGGGTGCTGGGGCCCCCGCCCCCGCGACGGCGCCGGTGCCCGAAGGGACACCGGCGCCGTGGCGATCGGTCAGCTCAGGCGGTGACGCCCACGCCGCGCAGGTTCGGTGCGTACGCGACCTCGTAGCCCTGGGGGAAGACGGCCTTGTCCGTCCAGGCGCTCGGCGGCACGTGGTGGTGCAGCGGGAACGACTTGCGGATGGTCTTCTCCTCCTCGATCAGCTTGTGCAGGGCCGGGATGCGCTCCTCGTTCGTCGCACCCTCGAGCGAGTCCAGCCAGTCCTGCTCGTAGGTCGGCGTCGTGGTGTTCCACGGGTTGGCGAACTGGTTCGGCAGGCTGGCCTGGTAGGCCTGGCTGGGATCCAGGAACGGCGCCCCCATGCCGGGGACCATGTTGCCCTCCTGACGGCCGAAGAACGTGACGCCGGTGGTCGGGGCCTCGATCACCCGGGTGCTGGCGCGCAGGCCGACGGCCTCCAACATCGGGACCAGGGCCTCGGCCACGGCGCGGTGGTCGTCCAGACCGGGCACGAGCATCTCGAAGTCGACGCCGTCCGGGTAGCCGGCCTCGGCCAGCAACTGCCGTGCCTTCTCCGGGTCGTAGGCGTACTCCGGGTTCTCCGGGGTGACGTCGTTGTCGAACGCCCAGTAGTCCGGCGGCAGGTACTGCGCGACCGGGTTGCCGATGCCGAAGAAGACGCCGTCGACGATGCCCTGCTTGTCGATGGCGTGCTCCGCGGCCTGGCGTACGCGGTAGTCGTCGAACGGCGGCTTGCCGGTGTTCATGCTCACCGACATGATCGACAGGCTCTTGGACGGCGCGGTGTTCAGCCCGGCGGTCACGGCCTGATCAGCCTGGGACGGGTCGAGGTAGGTGAGTTCGGCCTGACCGGTCTGCAACATGTTCATCCGGGTGGGCGCCGAGGTCTGCACCAGGATCTCGTACTTGGCCGCCTTGGCCGCCTCCGGATCCCAGTAGTCCTCGTTGCGGTCGTACCGGGTGACCTGACCGGGGATGTACTCGGTGAGCTTGGCGAAGCCTGAGCCGACAGGATTGATGTCCAGGTCGGTGTTGCTCAGCGCGTTCGGGCTGATCATCGAACCGGCACCGCCGGCCAACAGGGCCGGGATGTTGCCGCCCGGACCGGACAGCAGGATCTTGGCGGTGTACTCGTCGACCACCTCGACGCCGGAGACCCGCTCCAGTGAGCCCTTGAGCACGCTCTCGGGCAGGTTCTTGGCCCGCTCGATGTTGCCTTTGACCACCTCGGCGTTGAAATGCGCACCGTCGATGAAATCGACGTCATCCCGGAGTTTCAGTTCGATCGCGGTGTTGTCGTCCACGAATTCCCAGCTGGTGGCCAGGCCGGGCAGCAGGTTGCTGTTGCCGTCGTCCATGATCAGCTGGTCGTAGACCAGGCGGAAGAAGATCATGTCCCAGGGATTGGCCGAGCGGTGCGGGTCGAACGACGAGGGATTCTGCACGAACACGTAACGGAAGGTGCCGTTCGGGTCGAGCTGGTCGACGTTCGATCCGGGGGCATCGCCGGCCGACACGCTGCCGGTGGCACCCCCGCCACCGCTCCCGGAGTCGTTGGATCCACCGCCACAAGCGGAGAGGGCGAGGGCACCGGCGGCGGCCAGTGCCACCAGGGTGCGGGATCGGGTGCGGCGCAGCGACAGTGCTGGTCGACTCATGGTCCGTCCTTCGTGATCACGGCGATGTGATCTCGTTGGGGTGTTGGAGCCGGGTGCGCAACTGGTCCCGGCGGATCCGTGCACAGCGGCAACGGTGCACCGACGGTATTCGTGATCACGCGGTGCGGGCAACGAACGCCGCACCCGAACGCCGTAACGACTCAGTAACGAACGGTCGTTCGTGTCGAATGGTTCGTGTCGGGCGCAACAAATGGGTGGCGTTGAAGTCGACGACGTCGGACGCGCGCAGACGGAGGCCCCCCGGCCGCGGTGCGGCCGGGGGTCCGGCAAGGAAGCGATGAGTCCGGGGACGGTGCGTCAGGCGGTGACGCCGACGCCGCGAAGGTGGGGTGCGTAGGCGACCTCGTAACCCTCGGGGAAGACGGCCTTGTCCGTCCAGGCACTCGGCGGCACGTGGTGGTGCAACGGGAACGACTTCCGGATCTTCTTCTCGTCCTCGATCAGCGCATGCAGGGCCGGGATGCGTTCCTCGTTGTTGGATCCCTCCAGCGAGTCGAGCCACAGTTGTGGGTACTCCGGTGTGGTCAGGTTCCACGGATTGGCGAACTGGTTGGGCAGACTGCCCTGGTAGACCTGGCTGGGATCCAGGAAGGGCGCCCCCATGCCCACGACCAGATTGCCCTCCTGCCGCGAGAAGAACGTCACGCCGGTGGTCGGGGCCTCGATCACCCGGCTGTTGGCCCGCAGGCCGACCTCGGCGAGCATCGGCACCATGGCCTCGGCCACGGCCCGGTGGTCGTCCAGTCCAGGCACCACGAACTCGAAGTCGACGCCGTCGGGATATCCGGCCTCGGCCAGCAACTGCCGTGCCTTCTCCGGGTCGTAGGCGTACTCCGGGTTCTCCGGGGTGACGTCGGGGTCGAACGCCCAGTGGTCGGGCGGCAGGTACTGCGCCACCGGGCTGCCGATGCCGAAGAACACCCCGTCGACGATGCCCTGCTTGTCGATGGCGTGCTCGACGGCCTGGCGGACGCGGTAGTCGTCGAACGGCGGCTTCCCCGGGTTCACCAGGACCGACATGATCGACAGACTCTTGGACGGCGCCGTGTTCAGCCCGGCCGTCGCAGCCTGCTCGGCCTGCGACGGATCGAGGTAGGTCAGCTCGGCTTGACCGGTGGTCAGCATGTTCAGCCGGGTGGGCGCCGAGGTCTGCACCAGCACCTCGTACTTGGCCGCCTTGGCCGCCTCCGGATCCCAGTAGTCCTCGTTGCGGTCGTACCGGGTGACCTGACCGGGGATATACTCGGTGAGCTTGGCGAACCCGGACCCGACCGGATTGATGTCCAGATCCGGGTTGTCCAGCGCCTCGGGGCTGATCATCGAGCCCGCACCGCCGGAGAACAGAGCCGGCAGGTTGCCGCCCGGACCGGAGAGATTGACGCGCACGGTGTACTCGTCGACCACCTCGACGTCGGCCACGCGCTCCAACTGTCCCTTGAGCACGCTCTCGGGCAGGTTCTTGGCCCGCTCGATGTTGGCCTTGACCACCTCGGCGTCGAAGTGGCTGCCGTCGATGAAGTCGACGTCGTCCCGGAGGGTGAACACCAGGGCGGTGTTGTCGTCGACGAACTCCCACTCGGTGGCCAGCCCGGGCACCAGCTCACCCGCCGCGTTCTCCATGATCAACTGGTCGTAGACCATCCGGAAGAAGATCATGTCCCACGCATTGGCGGACCGGTGCGGGTCGAACGACGAGGGATTCTGCACGAACACGTACCGGAAGGTGCCGTTCGGATCGAGCTGGTCGGCGTTCGCCCCGGCGGCGTCGCCGGCCGTGACGCCGCCGGTGGCGCCTCCGCCACCGTCACCGCCTCCGGAGTCGTCCGAGCCGCCGCCGCAGGCGGACAGCACCAGGGCCCCGGCGGCGACCAACGCCATCAGGGTGCGGGATCGAGTGCGTCGCAACGACAGTGCTGATCGACTCATGGTCCGTCCTTGGTGATCACCGGGTGGTGATCTTCGTCGGTGTGGGTCCCGGACCGGTACGGTCCCGGCGGGCCCGCGCAGCGGTGGACTGACGTGCAGGTGCTGGACGACCGGAGCTGCGCGGGATCCGGTGCGACCATGTGGCGCACAGGACCCCCGGCCGGCGGCCGGGGGTCCTGCACCTCGTCGCGATCAGCCTGCGGTCACGCCGACACCGCGGAAATGTGGTGCGTATGCCGGCTGGTAGCCCTCGGGGAAGACCGCCTTGTCGGTCCACGCGCTCGGCGGGAAGTGGGCGTGCAGAGGGAAGCCCTTCATGATCTTCTTCTCCTCCAGCACCATCCGGTGGATGGCCGGGATGCGAGCCTCCCGCGTCGCGCCCTTGAGCGCGTCCAGCCACGCCTCCTGGAACTCCGTCGTGGTGGTGTTCCACGGATTGGAGAACTGACCGGGCAGGCTGGTCTGGTACGGACCGGTCGGGTCCTGGAACGGCGCACCCATGCCGGGGAAGCCGTTGCCCTCCTGGCGGCTGTAGAAGGTGACGCCGGTGGTGGGCGACTCGATCACCCGAGTGCTGGCGCGCAGGCCGACCGCCTCGAGCATCGGCACCAGGGCCTCGGCCACGGCGCGGTGGTCATCGAGACCGGGCACCAGCATCTCGAAGTCGACACCGTCCGGATAGCCGGCCTCGGCCAGGAGCTGCTTGGCCTTCTCCGGGTCGTGGGCGTACTCCGGGTTGTCCGGGGTGACGTCCGGGTTGTAGGCCCAGTAGGACGGCGGCATGTACTGCGCGACGGGCGTTCCGATCCCGAAGAAGACACCGTCGACGATGGCCTGGCGGTCGATGGCGTGTTCCATCGCCTTGCGCACCCGGTAGTCGTCGAACGGCGGCTTGTCGGTGTTCATGGTGAACCCCATGACCGACAGGCTCTTGGACGGGGCGGTGTTCAGCCCGGCCGCCACGGCCTGGTCGGCCTGGGACGGGTCGAGGTAGGTCAGCTCGGCCTGACCGGTCTGCAGCATGTTGAGCCGGGTGGGAGCCGAGGTCTGGACCAGGATCTCGTACTTGGCCGCCTTGGCCATGTCCGGGTCCCAGTAGTCGGGGTTGCGGTCGTACCGGGTCACCTGACCGGGGATGTACTCGGTCAGGGTGGCCATGCCCGACCCGACCGGATTGATGTCCAGGTCAGGGTTGTCCAGCGCGGTCGGGCTGATGATGGTGCCGGCGGTGCCGCTGAACAGCGCGGGTAGGTTGCCGCCGGGGCCTTTGAGGTTGACGCGCACCGTGTACTCGTCGACCACCTCGATGTCGTTCACCCGGGCCAGCGAGCCCTTGAGCACACTGACCTCGGCGGTCATGGCGCGATCCAGGTTGGCCTTCACCGCAGCGGCGTCGAAATGCGTGCCGTCGATGAAGTCGACGTCGTCCCGCAGCTTCATCACCAGCGCGGTCTCGTCGTCCACGAACTCCCACTCGGTGGCGAGTTGTGGTACCAGATCGCCGTTCTCGTCCTCCATGATCAACTGGTCGTAGACGAGCCGGAAGAAGATCAGGTCCCACGGGTTGGCGGACCGGTGGGGGTCGAAGGTGGACGGGTTCTGCACGAACACGTACCGGAAGGTGCCGTTGGGATCGAGCTGATCGGCGTTCTTGCCGATGTCCTCCTGGCCGGCGGAGGCGCTCTGCACGCCGCCGCCTCCGCCTCCCTCGTCGCCCGGGGACGAGTTGCCCCCGCAGGCCGACAGGGCCAGCGCGGCGGCGGCGGCCAGGCCGATCCATCGGCGGGTGCGGTGTCGGGCGCGCACCGGCGCCGACGATCGGATGGTGGGACGGGTCATGGTCCTGGGCCTCCAGAGGTCACGTCGTTGTGATCCGGATGGACGCCGCGGACCCCGGCCGGCACCGGGGATGACGTCGGTGTCATCGCCGGGTGGTGGCCGGCCGTGCGGAGGAACGCGGCGGATGTGGTACCGGGTACGGACTATCGCACACGACCATTCGTTCGTCCACGGTTCGCCGTCGCACTGCGTGACCACCGCACGATCGGGTGGTCCGGCCCCAGCAGACCCGCGTGTTCGCCGATCGCGGACGGGCCTGTCCGTGCGGAGGGCGCACGCCTACGCTGCCTGGGTGATCAGCCTCACCCGGCGAACCACCGCCGCCGACCGCGTCCGGACTGCTCGGTGAGCGACCCCACGGGTCCCGGTCGCCCGGCCGTCCTCACCGTCGACGACGATCCGAGCGTGTCCCGGGCGGTGGCCCGGGATCTGCGCCGCCGCTATGGCGAGCAGTACCGCATCGTGCGGGCCGAGTCCGGGGCGCAGGCCCTCGAGGCGCTGCGCGAGATCAAGCTCCGCGGCGACCAGGTCGCCGCGCTGGTCGCGGACCACCGGATGCCCGGGATGTCAGGCATCGAGTTCCTCGAGCAGGCCATGGATCTGTTCCCCACCGCCCGCCGCATCCTGCTCACCGCCTACGCGGACACCGACGCGGCCATCACCGCGATCAACGTCGTCGACCTCGACCACTACCTGCTCAAGCCGTGGGATCCGCCCGAGGAGAAGCTCTACCCGGTCCTGGACGAACAGCTGGCGGGCTGGCGGCAGTCGTTCGCGGCCGGCCGGGTGGTGCCGTCGGTCAAGGTGGTCGGCCACCGCTGGTCGGCTCGCTCGTCCCAGGTCCGGGAATTCCTGGCTCGCAACCAGGTGCCCTACCGGTGGTTCCCGTCCGACGAGCCCGAAGGGCGCCGGATGCTGCAGGCGGCCCGCGCCGACGACCACCGGCTGCCCGTGGTCATCTGCGCGGACGGCGAGCCGCTGGTCGAACCGACCGACGGCGAGCTGGCCGCGCGGGTCGGGTTGTCCACCACCCCGGCCCACGACCTGTACGACCTGGCCGTCATCGGGGCCGGCCCGGCCGGGCTGGGCGCCGCCGTCTACGGCGCGTCCGAGGGCCTCAAGACCATCCTGGTCGAGTACCTGGCCGCCGGGGGCCAGGCCGGGCAGAGCTCACGGATCGAGAACTACCTGGGGTTCCCGGACGGCGTCTCCGGCGCCCAGCTCACCGACCGGGCCCGACGGCAGGCGGCCAAGTTCGGCGCCGAGTTCGTGACCACCCGCAAGGTCACCGGCCTCACCGCCACCGGGCCGGCCCGGACGCTGAGCTTCGCCGACGGTTCCACGCTCGACGCGCACGCGGTCATCCTGGCCACCGGCGTCGCCTACCGGCAGCTGGCCGCACCCGGCCTGGCCGAGCTGACCGGACGGGGCGTGTTCTACGGATCGGCCGTCACCGAGGCCGCGGCCTGCACCGGCGACGACGTCTACATCGTCGGCGGCGCCAACTCAGCCGGTCAGGCGGCGGTGTTCTTCGCCCGGCACGCGCGGACGGTCACGCTGGTGGTCCGGGCGTCGTCGTTGGAGGCGTCGATGTCGTACTACCTGATCCAGCAACTCGCCGGGATCGACAACATCCGGGTCCGCACCGGCACCGAGGTCATCGAGGCGCACGGTGACGAGCGGCTGGACCGGATCACCCTGTGCGAGCGGGCGACCGGGCGACAGGAGGTGGTCGACACCCACCATCTGTTCGTCTTCATCGGCGCGGCACCCCGGACCGATTGGCTGGACGGCGTGGTGCACCGGGACGACCACGGGTTCGTGCTGGCCGGGCACGACCTGCTGGTGGACGGGGCGGCGCCGACCGACTGGCCCGCCGACCGGCCGCCGTACCACCTGGAGACGAGCCTGCCCGGTGTGTTCGTGGCCGGTGACGCCCGCGCCGAGTCGGCCAAGCGGGTGGCCTCCGCGGTCGGCGAGGGCGCGATGGCCGTGATGTTGGTGCACCGGTACCTGGAACGGCGGTAGGGCGATGGCTGCGATGGACACGTCGGGATCGGCGGAGTCGTCGGACGTGTCGGGGCGCCCGGTGGTGCGCTGCGACATCGACGAGCTGCGCAGCCTGTTCCTGTTCGAGTCGCTGGACGACGAGCAGCTGGCCTGGCTCTGCGGACGGGGCCGGATCGAGGAGGCCGAGCCGGGCGTGCTGCTGGTGGAGGGCGAGCCGGCCCGGCAGCTGTGGATCCTGATGGAGGGGACCATCGCGACCAGCCGGCACGTCGGGCAGGACGACGTCGAGGTCACCCGGACCGATCACCGCGGCAGCTACTCCGGCGCGGTCCAGGCCTACCTGGGGGAGCGCTCGGCGCCGGTGTACCTGCACTCGCTGCGCGCGCTGTCCAGGTCCCGGTTCTTCGTGCTGGAGGCCGAGGACTTCGCCGCCTTCATGCGGACGTGGTTCCCGATGGCCCTGCACCTGCTGGCCGGCCTGTTCTACGGCAACCAGGCCACGCAGCAGGCGGTCGGGCAGCGGGAACGGCTGCTGGCGCTGGGTTCGCTGTCGGCGGGGCTGACGCACGAGCTGAACAACCCGGCCGCCGCGGCCGTGCGGGCCACCGCGTCGCTGCGCGAGCGGGTCGCCGGGATGCGGCACAAGCTGGCGCTGGTGGCCGACGGCCCGTTCGACCGGGTCACGCTGGCCGCCCTGGTCGGGCTGCAGGAGGAGGCGGTGGAGACCGCGGGCAAGCACCGGCAACTGTCGGCGATGGAGGCGGCCGACCGCGAGGACGCCATCGGGGACTGGTTCGACGAGCGCGGCCTGTCGGGCGGCTGGGAGCTGGCCCCCACGTTCGTCCAGGCCGGGGTCGACCAGGAGTTCCTCGACCGGGTCGAGTCCACCGTCGGCGGTGCCGAACGCCCCCTGCTGGAGGGCGCGGTCCGCTGGCTGGCGTACGCGGTGGAGACCGAGCAACTGCTCGACGAGATCCACGACGCCACGACCCGGGTGTCCACCCTGGTCAACTCGGCCAAGCAGTACTCGCAGCTGGACCGGGCCCCGTTCCAGCAGGTCGACGTGCACGAACTGCTCGACTCGACGCTGGTGATGATGGGCCGCAAGATCGGCCCGGGCCTGCGGGTGGCCAAGGAGTACGACCGCGCGTTGCCCGCGGTGCCCGCGTACGCCGCCGAGCTGAACCAGGTCTGGACCAACCTGATCGACAACGCCATCGACGCGATGGGTGGGGTCGACGGGACCGGGACGCTGACCCTGCGGACCGAGCCCCTGGGCGACCAGGTCCGCGTCTCCGTGGGCGACACCGGACCCGGGGTGCCGGAGGCGTTGCAGGACCGCATCTTCGAGCCCTTCTTCACCACCAAGCCGGTGGGTCAGGGGACCGGGTTGGGGCTGGACATCAGTTGGCGGGTGGTGGTCAAGAAGCACCACGGGGACCTGCGGGTGCGGTCCCGACCTGGCGCCACCTGGTTCGACGTGACGCTGCCGTTGTCCTGGGTGCCCGCCACACCGGCCACCCCGCCCACCCTCTCCGCACCCGCGACCGACCTGGAGGCGTCATGACCGGCACCGGCATCGATCCGGAGGTGCCGCCCAGCGGCACCGGATGCGTGGAGTGCCTGGGGGGCCAGGGCAGTGGGTGGTGGTTCCATCTGCGGCGCTGCGCCGAGTGCGGCCACGTCGGGTGCTGCGACAGCTCGCCGTCCCAGCACGCCAGCGCGCACTCGGCCGAGACCGGGCACCCGATCATCCAGAGTTTCGAGCCGGGCGAGGACTGGTTCTGGAGCTACCCGCAGGAGGGGTACGCCCGGGGCCCGGCGCTGGCGGCGCCGACCTCGCGCCCGGCCGACCAGCCGGCACCCGGGCCGGCCGGGGCGGTGCCGGCCGACTGGCAGCGGCACCTGCACTGAGCCGGCCGACTCAGGAGGAGGCGGCCACCACCTGCTCGACCGTGGTCGCCGGCCGTCCGGTGATCCGCTCGACGGTGTCCGTCACCAGCGCCAGCTCCCCGGCCGCGATGGCCGTGTAGGTCGACACCCAGGCGGCGATCTGCCAGTCCGGGGCACCGGAGCCGGCTCGAGAGGCGAACGCCTCGGCCACCGTCTCCGGCTGGTACCGGATGTCGCGTTCCGACGCCGCCGCGATGACGGCGGCCACCTCGGCGAGCGAGAGCGCCTGCGGGCCGGTCAGTTCCAACGTGGTCCCGGCGAACGCCGCTGGATCGGTCAGCACCGCGGTCGCCACGTCCGCGACGTCGTCCTGGGCCACCGCGGCGACCCGGCCGTCGCCGGCCGGCCCGCGCAGCACCCCGTCATCGCCGATCATGCCGGGCAGGAAGTCCGCGTACAGGCTGTCCCGCAGGAAGGTGAACGGCAGTCCGCTGGCCCGGATGTGCTCCTCGGTGGCCCAGTGGTCGCGGGCCAGGGTGAACGTGGCGTCGGGCGCCGCGCCCAGGAACGACAGGTAGACCAGGTGTCCGACGCCGGCGGCCACCGCGGCGTCGACGAAGCTGCGGTGCTGGTCGACCCGGTCCGGGGACTCGGAGGCGGAGACCATGAACACGGTCGGCACGCCGGTCAGGGTGTCGCGGACCGCGTCCGGACGGTCGTAGGGCGCCACGGCCACGTCCACCCTGGGCAGCTGCGGGGCGCGGGCGACGTCCCGGACCAGCAGTCGTTGCCGGGTCCCACGATCGGCGAGCCGGCGGGCGACCCGGCCGCCGAGTCGGCCCGTGGAGCCGGTGACGGCGATGGACGGTCGCGCGGCGGGAGCGGGCACGGCGCCCATGCTCCCATCCCGATGCCGTGACACATCGTCACCAATGAGTCACCTACAGTTGATCTCGATGGCGCCTGGTCATCGCGACCACCAGCACCGATCCACTCGACGGGAGCGTCATGAACAGCGATCCGAGCACCGTCCCGGGGAACACCGCCGCGCCCGGGGCGGCAGCGTTGCAGGAACTCCGTCGGCGGACCGCCGTCGACGCGGCGTACCGGGCCGAGGTCTTGGCCGATCCCCGCGCCGCGCTGCTGGCCGCCGGGGTCCCGGTGGCCGACGGCGTTCGCGTCCGGGTGGTCGAGGTCGCACCGCACCAGGTCGTGCTCCCGCTGCCGCCGGTGGTGTCCGACGACGTCGAACTGTCCGAGGACCTGCTGGCCGGGGCGTCCGGCGGCGCGACGCCGTTCTTCGCGCTCGGTGTCGCGTACGTCGGTCTGTTCGGCACCTGGGGGTACATGACGGTCACCGGGCAGGCCGCGCCGCTCGAGGGGGACTGAACCGCCGGAACCCCCGGCACGACGCCGCACGCGGCCACCGGCATGGAGGAGTGCCGGTCGCCGCGTGCGGTGGTCGAGCCGCGAGCTCAGCTCACGGGTTGTAGCTGTAGACCGTCGCCCAGTCGATCTGGACCTTGCCGGAGACGGTGAGGTTCGGGTTGCTGGTGGTCTCCGTCTGCAGGACCCAGTGCATCGGGTTCTGCGGGACGTTGGTCGTCTGGTTCAGCAGCGTCTCGCCGTCCAGGATCAGCTTGACCGCCTTCGGGGTCCACTCGATGGTCGCGATGTGCCAGTCGGTGAAGCCGGTGTAGGTGTTCACCCAGCCGCAGTTGTTGGCCGGGTTGCCGGGGCAGTGGTTGAAGCCCCACATGTTGCCGTTGAGCTCGCCCTCCGGGAAGTCGATCTCACCCTCGTTCCAGTTGCCACTGGTCGGCCAGAGCAGCCACGCGGTCTTGTAGCCCTGCAGCGCGTCGGCGCGGAACCGGACACTGAACTTGCCGTACTTCTGTCCGCCCCAGGCCCCGGACACCAGCGGCACCGGTGCCGACACCTGCGGCTTGCCGTTCATGGACCTGAGGTTGATGTCCAGCACGCCGTTGCTGGTCGAGATGATGTCGTCGTTGTAGCGACCGTTGCCGGTGGTGTCGTTGAAACCGTCGTAGGTCGTCCACTTGTCGGCGTACGGGCCGGGGAAGCCGCCCTGGGCCACGTCGGTGGTGAAGTCCTCGGTGAACACCTGCTTCCAGCCCGGCTGATCACCGATCGGCAGCGAGGTGTTGGCCTTGACCGCCTCGGCCACCTTCGGATCCGCGACGCGGAAGCCCTTCTTCGAGCCGATGTCGGTCCACGTGTTGCCGACCTTGATGCACGGCCAGTACGAGTAGCTGCCCGGGGTGTAGCTCTTGGTCTTGCTGACCACCTTGCCGGCGGCGTTGACGGCACCGGAGTCGAAGGCGAAGTCGGCGTTCAAGCCCGCCTCGTCACGGGCGCAGAATCCGACCGACTGGGCGGTGACCGGGTTGCTGGCGGTGAACTTCGCCGACACGGTGACCGAGGTGCCGTCGACCTTGGCGGTGAGATCGGTCACGCCGTAGTTGGTTCCGGCCGGCGCCGCGGCCGGCGGTGCGGGTGGGCTCACGGTGAAGCTCTGCTTGGGACCCAGGTCGGTCCAGGTGCCGTTGACCTTCAGGCACGGCCAGTAGGTGTAGGTGCCGTAGTTCATGGTCTTGGTCTTGGTGACCACGCGTCCCGCCGAGGTGACGGCGCCGGAGTCGAATGCGAAGTCCGCGCCGCCGCCGTTGGAGGTCCGGGCACAGACGCCGACGTACTGCGCGGTCACCGAGGCGCTCGAGGCGATCTTGGCCGTCGCTGTCACCGAGGTGCCGGTCACCTTGGCCGAGACCGCGGTCGCGGTGTAGGACGTCGCCGCGCTCGCGGCGGGAGCCGTTGCCAGCGCTGCCGTTCCGAGCAGTGCAGCGGTCGCGGTCAGCACCCCGAACCGAGAGAGGGCGCTGCGGAGACGACGTCGCTCGGTGGGAGCGGTGCGTGGACGGGTGCGGGACATGGTGGGTCACCTCTGGGTTCGGTGGTCCGGACAGGCATGGGACGGCACAGCGGGGGAGTCGACGGCACGGCGACGGCAGGGGTCGACGCGCCAGGAAGCCCGGACGGATCAGCGCGACGTCGGTCGGACGCCGTCCGGGAACAGCCGGCCGCGAAGGGCCGGGTACGGTGTCACGGCTGCCAGGAGCCGGTGTGCGCGACCGTCAGGCGGTCACGGGGTGGGCGGGCCGGTCGGTCCATCGGTGGCGATGCATCCGTGAGGGACCTCGGCTGTCCGCCGAACTGCCGATCAGAGGTCTGCGGTGCGAACATCGGGAGAACCCCGACCACCGGTCCAACACTCTCTGTCTCGGCTACGGAACCGAGCGTAGCAGTGGGTCGAGCCGAGCTCAACGCATCCGGGGGAGGTCCACCGGATCGGACGGCCCGTCCTCCCATCCGGGGCACCCCTGCGACCACGGTCGGTCAGGATCCGCGCCGTCCTGGTCCCGACCGGCGGAACGGCATCCTGGTCGGGAGCGGACCCGATCGCGGACCGTTCCCGGCCGCAGACGCTCGCACGCCGGTCCCACCGGCCTGGGCAGCGGTGCCGTGGGCTGGCAGGATCCGGGTGTGACCAGTTCGCCCGGTGCGTCGCCCCACCTGCAGGACCTGGCGCGGTTGCGCCGGGTCCGGGACCGCATCGATCGCGAGTACGCCCAGCCGTTGGACGTCGAGGCGTTGGCCGGCGGCGTCCACCTGTCGGCCGGGCACCTGAGCCGCGAGTTCCGCCGGGCCTACGGTGAATCGCCGTACGCCTACCTGATGACCCGGCGCATCGAGCGGGCGATGGCGCTGCTGCGGCGCGGCGACCTCAGTGTCACCGAGGTGTGCTTCGCCGTCGGCTGCTCCTCGCTCGGAACGTTCAGCACCCGCTTCACCGAACTGGTCGGTGTGCCGCCGAGCGTCTACCGGCAGCAGGCGGCGCAGGCCACCGCCGGCATGCCGTCCTGCGTGGTCAGCCAGGTGACCCGACCGGTCAGGAATCGAGAAGCGCCCGTCCGGGCGCCGCACCTAGCGTGATCGCATGACCAGTCACAGCGGCACCGCCGCCGCCATCACCATCGCCCAGACGTTCCTGCCGCACAGCGATCCCGAGGCCTCGCTGGCCTTCTACCGCGACACCCTGGGCTTCGAGGTCCGCCTGGACGTCGGCTACGAGGGCATGCGGTGGATCACTGTGGGGCCCGTCGGGCAGCCCATGTCGATCGTCCTGCACCCACCGGCCGTCGATCCGGGTGTCACCGACGAGGAACGCCGGGTCATCACCGCGATGATGGCCAAGGGCACCTACGCCAGCATCATCCTGGCCACCAAGGACCTTGAGAGCACCTTCGAGCGGGTGCAGGCCGGGGACGGCGAGGTCGTGCAGGAGCCGACGGATCAGCCGTACGGCATCAGGGATTGCGCCGTGCGTGACCCCGCGGGCAACCTGATCCGGATCCAGCAGTCCTGACCGCGCCCGTCTGGACCGAACAGTTCCGTCCGGACCGAACAGTTCCGGCCGACCGGGCAGTCTGCAGGAGGGCACGCACACCACCGAGCGCCGGACCGGATCCCCGGTCCGGCGCTCAGCGCAGCCCGGGCCGTGCGGTCCGGAGGAGACGGAGTTCGGCATGAGCACGGCAGCCCGGTCCCGCAGTGGCAGCGATCCCGACGTGGCGCACGCCGCCGACGGACACGACCTCATCCGGGTGCACGGCGCCCGGGAGAACAACCTCAAGGACGTCACCGTCGAACTGCCCAAGCGGCGGTTGACCGTCTTCACCGGGGTGTCCGGCTCGGGCAAGAGCTCGCTGGTCTTCGGCACCATCGCCGCGGAGTCGCAGCGGCTGATCAATGAGACCTACAGCGCGTTCGTCCAGGGCTTCATGCCGAGCCGGTCGCGCCCGGACGTCGACGTGCTCGAGGGGCTGACCACGGCGATCATCGTCGACCAGGAGCGGATGGGCGCCGATCCGCGGTCCACGGTGGGCACCGCCACCGACGCCAACGCGATGCTGCGCATCCTGTTCAGCCGCCTCGGCACCCCGCACATCGGTCCACCGCAGGCGTTCTCGTTCAACGTCGCCTCGATGAGCGGCGCCGGGGCGGTGACGACCGAGAAGGCCGGCCAGACCACCAAGGAGCGGCGCGAGTTCAGTGTCCTGGGTGGCATGTGCTCCCGGTGCGAGGGGCGCGGGTCGGTCAACGACATCGACCTGACCGAGCTGTACGACGAGACCAAGAGCCTCAACGAGGGCGCCATCACCATCCCCGGGTACAGCATGGACGGCTGGTACGGCCGCATTTTCCGGCAGTCCGGCTTCTTCGACCCGGACAAACCGATCAAGCGGTTCACCAAGAAGGAACTGCACGACCTGCTCCACAAGGAGCCGACCAAGATCAAGGTCGAGGGCATCAACCTGACCTACACCGGACTCATCCCGTCCATCCAGAAGTCGTTCCTCTCCAAGGACATCGACGCGCTGCAGCCGCACATCCGCGCCTTCGTCGAGCGGGTGGCCACCTTCACCACCTGCCCGGACTGCGACGGCACCCGACTGGCCGAGCCGGCGCGGTCCTCCAAGATCAAGGGCATCAGCATCGCCGACGCCTGCGCCATGCAGATCAGCGACCTGGCCGAATGGGTGCGCGGCCTGCGGCAGCCATCGGTGGCGCCGCTGCTGACCGCGCTGCAGGAGACGCTCGACTCGTTCGTCGGCATCGGACTCGGTTACCTCGCGCTGGACCGCGCCTCCGGCACCCTCTCCGGCGGCGAGGCCCAGCGCACCAAGCTCATCCGTCATCTCGGGTCCGCGCTCACCGACATCACCTACGTGTTCGACGAGCCGACCATCGGCCTGCACCCGCACGACATCCAGCGCATGAACGACCTGCTGCGGCAACTGCGCGACAAGGGCAACACGGTGCTGGTGGTCGAGCACAAGCCGGAGGCCATCGCGATCGCCGACCACGTGGTCGATCTCGGGCCGGGCGCCGGCCCCGCCGGGGGTGAGGTGGTGTTCGAGGGCACCGTCGACGAGCTCCGGGCCAGCGGCACCCTCACCGGCCGGCACCTGGACGACCGCGCCCGGCTCAAGGAATCGGTGCGCACCTCCTCGGGTGCCCTGGAGGTGCGCGGCGCCGCCGCCCACAACCTGCAGTCGGTCGACGTGGACATCCCGCTGGGGGTGCTGGTCGTGGTGACCGGGGTGGCCGGATCGGGCAAGAGCTCGCTCATCCACGGATCGGTGGCCGAGCGGGACGGCGTCGTCGTGGTCGACCAGACTGCCATCCGCGGGTCCCGGCGAAGCAACCCGGCGACGTACACCGGACTGCTGGAACCCATCCGCAAGGCGTTCGCCAAGGCCAACGGCGTGAAGCCGGCCCTGTTCAGCGCCAACTCCGAGGGTGCCTGCCCGAACTGCAACGGCGCGGGGGTCATCTACACCGACCTGGGCATGATGGCCGGGGTCGCCACCACCTGCGAGGTCTGCGAAGGACGGCGGTTCCAGGCCGAGGTGCTGGAATACACCTTCGGCGGCCGGAACATCGCCGAGGTGCTGGGTATGTCGGTCCGTGACGCCGGGGCGTTCTTCGCCGCCGGCGACGCGAAGACCCCGGCCGCGCACAGGATCCTGGACCGGCTGGTCGACGTCGGTCTGGGCTACGTGAGTCTCGGCCAGCCCCTCACCACGCTGTCCGGGGGCGAGCGGCAGCGGCTCAAGCTGGCCGTGCAGATGGGGGAGCAGGGCGGGGTCTACGTGCTCGACGAGCCGACCTCCGGCCTGCACCTGGCCGATGTCGAGCAGCTGCTGGCCCTGCTGGACCGGCTGGTCGACGCCGGCAAGTCGGTGATCGTGATCGAGCACCACCAGGCCGTCATGGCACACGCCGACTGGATCATCGATCTGGGTCCGGGGGCCGGGCACGACGGTGGACGGGTGGTGTTCGAGGGCACCCCGGCCGAGCTGGTGGCCGACCGCAGCACGCTCACCGGGCAGCACCTGGCCGAGTACATCGCCCACTGATCCGTCGCTCGTGAGCGACTCGCCCGGAAGCACCATCCAGCAGGGCGCCCGTGGGTGCGGCAGCATGCCCGCATGACCGCTGCCGTGCAGCTCGTGCACCCCACCTGGGCGTCCCGGGCCCACGGGCCGTGGCCGGCCATCCGCAAGGACCGCACCGGTCCGGTGGGTTCCTGGCGGTCGTTCGGCTCGACCGGCTCGCTGCTGTCCATCGGGTCGGTCGGGTCGATCCTGTCGATCGGATCCAGCGGCTCCGTGCTCTCGATCGGTTCCGCCGGCTCGGTGCTGTCGATCGGTTCCGCCGGCTCGGTGCTGTCCATCGGCTCGTGGTGCTCGATCCTGTCGATCGGGTCGGCGTGTTCGATCGGTTCGATCGGCTCGTGGTGCTCGATCGGCGCCGTGGGCGCGGCCTACCGTTCGGTGCAGAGCCGGACCGCGGCGCTGCTGGCGTCGGTGCGCCACTGACCGCCTGTCAGACTCCTGGGATGCGGGAGATCGTCCAGAGCAGGAAGCTGCAGCACGTCCGGTACGACGTCAGGGGACCGCTCCTGGTCGAGGCACACCGCCTCGAGGCCGAGGGGCACCGGATCCTCAAGCTGAACGTCGGCAATCCGGCGCCGTTCGGCTTCGAGGCGCCGGAGTCGATCGTCGCCGACATGGTCCACAGCCTGCCGGAGGCGCAGGGCTACTCGGACTCCCGCGGCATCTACTCGGCGCGCACGGCCGTCGCGCAGTACTACCAGTCCCGAGGTCTGACCGGCACGACCGTGGACGACGTCTTCATCGGCAACGGCGTCTCCGAACTGATCACCATGGTGCTCCAGGCACTGGTCGACGACGGCGACCAGGTCCTGGTCCCGGCCCCGGACTACCCGCTGTGGACCGGGGCCGTCTCCCTGTCGGGCGGCCGGCCGGTGCACTACCGCTGCGATGAGACCGACGAGTGGATGCCCGATCTCGAGGACATCGAAGCGAAGATCACCGACCGCACCCGGGCCCTGGTGCTCATCAATCCGAACAACCCGACCGGCGCGGTGTACAGCCGGGAGACGGTGCGGGCGCTGGTCGACATCGCCCGGCGGCACGATCTGGTCGTCCTGTCCGACGAGATCTACGAGAAGATCCTTTTCGACGGGGCCACCCATCACCACGCGGCGGCCGACGCCGGCAACGACGTGTTGTGCCTGACCTTCAGCGGGCTGTCCAAGGCGTACCGGGTGTGCGGGTACCGCGCGGGGTGGGTGATGATCTCCGGACCGCAACACCGGGCGACCAGTTTCCTCGAGGGGCTGACCCTGCTGGCCAACATGCGGATGTGCGCGAACGTCCCGGGTCAGCACGCCATCCAGACCGCCCTCGGCGGTTACCAGTCGATCAACGAGTACATCGTGCCCGGCGGCCGGTTCCACGAGCAGTCCAAGACGGCGTGGAAGCTGCTGAACCAGATCGACGGGGTCAGCTGCGTGGAGCCGCACGGGGCGCTCTACTGCTTCCCCAAGCTCGACGTCGAGCAGTTCGGCATCACCGACGATGAGGCCTTCGTGCTCGACCTGCTCCGCGCCAAGAAGTTGCTCGTCACCCACGGCACCGGATTCAACTGGTTCGAACCGGACCACTTCCGGCTGGTCACCCTGCCCGACGTGGACACCCTGACCGAGGCGATCGGGCGGATCGCCGACCACCTGGACTCGATCCGGCGGTAGGCCGGGGCACACCGGATCCGGTTGGGCCCGGAACCGGTGTGTGAATGCTTCCACGAATCCCCGGTGACCCGGACGACAGCGCTCGCGCTCGTTCGTGTAGAAATGTTCCGGCGGCGAACCATCGACGCACCTGCGCACCGGTCCCTTCCAGGATGCATTGTGGTTCAATCACTTTCGTGACCAAACTCGGTCACTGCCCGGTCCACGACCGCGACCTGTCGTGCTCTCTCCGTTCTTCTGGAACGACGAACGCCGAGCCATTGACACCCTCTGGGGCGGCTGACAGCATGATCCATCGAACGTCATTCGACATGTCGAACAACCAGGGGTCAGCGTGGATCTCCGAAACAGTCGTTGTCTCGTGACCGGCGCAGGGCGAGGCGCCGGCGAAGGGATCGCGGTGGCGTTGGCGGCGCACGGTGCCCGCGTGGCCGTCGCCGACCTCAACCCGGAGGCAGCACAGGCGGTGGCCGGCAAGATCGCGGCGCTGGGCGTGGAGTCACTGGCCCTCTCCACGGACGTGTCGTTCGAACCGGCCGTGGAGACGATGATCGGTGACACCGTCGATCGGTTCGGCGGACTGGACATCCTGGTGAACACGGTGGCCTGGATCGATCCGCCCGGACCGGTGGTGTCGATGCCGTACGAGCGCTGGCAGAACGGCGTCCGCATCAACCTGGACAGCGTCTTCCTGTGCAGCAAGTACGCGTTGCCACACATGCAGCAGCAGCGGTCCGGATTCATCTGCAACGTGTCGTCGGTGAACGGCACGCGCGGCTTCCCCAACCGAGCCGTGTACGGGGCGACGAAGGCGGCCATCCTCAACCTCACCGAGACGCTGTCGATGGAGAACCGGGCCTTCGGGATCCGGGTCAACTGTCTGGTGCCCGGCGCGATCTCGGGTGGTGAACGGGGACGGATCCTACGAGAACTGGCGGAGCAGGAAGGCGTGACGCTCTTCGCCGACATGCCGACCTACGATCCGCCGGTGCGGGCCGCCAGCCCCTCGGACCTCGGCGCATACGTGGTCTTCCTGGCCAGTGACGCCGGTGAGGCGATCAACGGTCAGGCGCTGTGGATGGGCGAAGCGCCTCGATGGGGCGGTCAGGCCCTCCTCTGATCAGCCGCGGCTGACCGTCGGCAACGTCCGTGGTGGCCGCCCGATCACGACCGGAGCGCGAGATCGACTCCGGATGGATCGGCGTCACCGTGACCATGCCGTGCAGTGCTCCACCCGCGCCAGGTCGAGTCCGCCGGTCGGCGTGCTCCCGGCCAGGGCGGAGACCCGGATCCAGCACCGACGACTTCTCGGCGGCCTCCCCGCCGACTCTCCCGCAGGAACGGAAGGCCACATGACCAGGAAGACCGGAAGCCGGTATCTCGCCGAGGCGCTCGACGCGTATGGCCTCACTCACGTGTTCATGGTGCCGACCGTCGCCGTCCGGGCCCTGGCCGAGATGGACTCGCTGGGCATCGTCGGCGTCATGGCGCACGGTGAGAAGGCCGCGGCCTACATGGCCGACGGCTATGCGCGGGTCAACCGTGCACCCGGCATGTGCCTCGCCCAGACCATCGGCGCGGCCAACCTCGCCGCCGGTCTGCGCGACGCCGCCATGGCGGGGTCTCCGGTGGTCGCCGTGACCGGCGGCACCACTCCGGCGACCCGCGGCAAGGGCGTCTACCAGGAGATCGAGGACTTCCCGATCTTCGAGCAGCTGACGAAGTACAACATGCAGCTGGGCGACGTCAACCGATTGCCGGACCTGCTCCGCCAGACGATCCGGGAAGCGGTTAGCGGGAGCCCGGGGCCGGTGCACCTCGAGCTGCAGGGTCTGGCCGGCAGTGTCCTCGACGCCGAGCTGGAGGTCGATGAGATCGCCGAGCACCAGCTCGCGGAAGCCCGGTTCGCCGGCGTCCCGCCGTTCCGTCCCGGCCCGGAAGCGGAGGCGGTGGATGCGGTGGTCGAGCTGCTCGCCAAGGCCGAACGGCCGGTCATCGTCGCGGGCGGTGGCGTCCGCATGTCCGGCGCCCAGGCGCAGCTCGCAGCCCTGGTCGAGCGGTGCGGCGTGCCGGTGGCGACATCGATGAACGGCAAGGGCGTGCTGGACGAGACCGGTCCGCACGCGGTCGGAGTCGTCGGTGCGTCCTCGCGCCAGTCAGCCAACCAGACGGTGGAGCGAGCCGACCTGGTGATCTTCATCGGCACCCGCACCGGGAGCCAGGTCACCGACAACTGGCGGTTGCCGGCTCGCGGCACCACCGTGGTGCAGATCGACATCGACCCCGCCCAGCTGGGCCGGAACTACCCCAACACGGTCTCGATCCAGGCCGACGCCGCCGCGGCGATCGAGGCGCTGATCGCCGCCCTGCCGGACGGCCCAGCTGCCGCCCGCGTCGACTGGGTGACCGAGACCGCCCGCTACGTGACCGCCTGGCGGGAACAGGACGGCCACCTGCTCGGCCACCAGGGACCGGAGGTCCGGCCGGAGCGCATCTGCCGTGAGATCACCGACTTCCTCCCCGGCGACGGCGTGCTCGTGGTCGACACCGGTCACGCCGGCATCTGGGCGGCCAGCATGATCGACATGCGACCGACCCAGACCTTCATCCGCGCCGCGGGCAGCCTCGGCTGGTCGCTGCCGGCTTCCATCGGGGCCAAGGCGGCAGCGGGGGACCGCACCGTGGTGTGCTTCACCGGCGACGGCGGTCTGTACTACCACCTCTCGGAGATCGAGACGGCCGTCCGGCACGGGCTCGCCCCGATCATCGTGGTGAACGACAACCTGTCGCTGAGCCAGGACATGAAGATCTTCCAGCACTCCTGGGGCGGCAGTGACCGCATCACCGAGGCCGGCGACCGGATGTGGAGGTTCACCGGGGTCGACCTCGCCGAGGTAGCTCGGCAGCTGGGCGCCTGGACCGTACGGGTGGAAGACCCAGCAGACCTGTCGACCGCGCTGAAGGAGGCGCAGCAGGCGGGCCGGATCGCCATCGTCGACGTCATCACCTCGCCCGACGCGCTGCCCGCCGTGCCGCACGGCGGGCGCGACTTCTACGCCCCGGCGGACAAGTCGTGACCGAGATGCTGGAGCCGGCGGGTGGCACGCCACCGCCGACGTCCCGACGCACGGATCTGCCGCTGTCCGGGATCCGGGTCCTCGACCTGACCATGGTGTGGGCTGGCCCCTTCACCACCAAGCAGCTCGCTGACATGGGCGCCGAGGTGATCAAGGTCGAGGGACCCGGCCGGACCGACCTGGTGCGGAGCCTGACCGTCCCGGACCAGAGCGTCGACCGGCCGTGGGACACCAGCCGCTACTTCCACGAGTACAACCGGAACAAGATGGGCGTCGCCATCGACGTCCGTCAGGACGCCGGCAAGAAGCTGCTGCTGCAGCTGGCCGCGATCAGCGACGTGCTGATCGACAACTTCCGCCCCGGCGTGCTGGATCGACTCGGCCTGGCGTGGGACGTGCTGCACGCGGAGAACCCACGGCTGATCCAGGTCTCGCTGCCGGGCTACTCCGACGTCCCGCCGGAGCGCGGGCTCCCCGGCTACGGGCCCAACGTCGAGCAGATGGGCGGGCTGGCCCATCTCAACGGCTACCACGACGGCCCGCCGCAGAAGTCGGGCATCTCCTACGGCGATCCGGTGGCCGGGCTGGGCGGTGCTGCCGCGGTGCTGACCGCGCTGGCGCAGCGGGACCGGACGGGCGTCGGCATGCAGATCGAGGTGGGGCAGCGCAACATCCTCATCGGACTCATCGGTGACGCCCTGGTCGGCCATCAGCTCGGGTCGGCGCCCGTCCGGATGGGCAACCGCAGCGCCACGGTCGCACCCCAGGGGGTCTATCCGACCCGGGGTCCGGACGGCAGCGACGCGGACTCCGCCGACGCCTGGGTGGCGGTGACCGTGGCCAGCGACAGCCAGTGGCAAGCGACGTGCGCCCTGATCGAACGCTCCGATCTGGCCGGGTTGACCACGGACGACCGGCTGGACCGGCACGACGAGCTGGACGCGGCGATCGCGGCATGGTCGCGACGACGCACGGCCGCGGAGGCGGCCGACGCGTTGCAGGCGGCCGGTGTGCCAGCAGGTCCCGTTCTCGGACCGGACGCGCTCGCCGAGGACGAGCATCTGATCGAACGTGGCTTCTTCGTCGAGGTTCCGCACCCTCATCTCGGGGTCACCCGCCTGACCGCACCGACCTGGGACTTCGACGGACTCGACATCGAGTTGACCCGGGCGCCCGGGCTCGGCGAGCACAACATCCACGTCCTGCGCGAGTTGCTGGGCTACAGCGACGACGACATCGCCGCCCTCCACGCGGCCGGTGTGGTCGCCGTGCGCCCGGCCGGCCGATGAGCGCGCCGACCCCGTCCCCTTCAGGAGCAGCAGTGAACAACGGGCCACTTCAGGGGATCTCCGTGGTCGAGGTCGGCTCCGGGCCCGCGATCGCGTTGGCCGCCCGGATGATGGCCGGGTACGGGGCCGATGTGGTCAAGGTCGAGCCGCCGACCGGTGACCCGAGCCGACGGGTCGGGCCGTTCCCGCCCGGCGCCCGGGACACGGAGACGAGCGCGGCGTTCCTCTACTTGCACGGCGGGAAGCGTTCAGTCGTGATCGATCTCGTCAGGACGGATGGGCGCGACCGGCTGCGGTCGCTGATCGACGGTGCCGATGTCGTGCTGGTCGATGTGCCGGACGCCGACCGGACCCGGCTCGGCGTCGACCGTTCGTGGTGGAAGGCAGTGGCACCGGACGCCGTGGTCGTGTCGATGTCGCCGTACGGCGAGACCGGTCCGCGGTCCGGGTGGCTCACCAGCGACCTCGTGGCCTTCGCCACCGGCGGTCAGATGTCGCTGATGGGAGAACCGGATCGGGAGCCGTTGAAGAGCTACGGCAACCAGGCCGAGCTGCAGGCAGCGTTCCACGTCTACGGCGCAGCGCTGGCCGGGCTCCGGCTGCGGGACCGCACCGGCTCCGGGCAGTACGTCCGCATCGATGGGCAGCAGGTCCAGGCCAGTTCGATGGAGGCGCAGGGACCGATGGCCTACAACCGCGATCCGCTGCCGGTAGCGTTCACGAGCCGCTCGGGGAACGGATCCCGGGCGATCTGGAGCCAGTACGAGTGCGTGGACGGATACGTCGGGGTCTTCGTGAACGCGCCGAACCTGCCGGCGTTCTTCGCCGCCATCGGCCGACCGGAACTGCTGGAGCGGATGACCGACGCCGAGTTCGTCGGATCCGAGCTCGGTCCGATCGTCGCCCAGTGGTGCGCGGAGCGGACGATGCAGCAGGTCTTCGACGCTGCGCTGGAGTTCGGCGCGCCGTTCTCCTACGTTGCCACGCCCGAGGTGCTGCTCGCCTCGGACACGGTCGCCGCCACGGGCATCTGGCGCCACGTCGATCATCCGGTGGCGGGTCGCTTCCGGGTGCCGGGTCCGCCGGTGCGGTCGGCGGAGCTGGCCTTCGAGCTGGCACCGGCGCCGCTGCTCGGTGAGCACACCGCGGACGTGCTGCGGCCGACGACGACGCCGGCGGTGACCGGACGACCAGTGTCCGACAGCGAGTGAGAGCAGGAGCGACGTGGACGAAGCAACGAGCTGGATCACCGAGGAGATGCGTGGCCTGATCGGCCGGCCGTTCAACCAGGCGCGGTCGTATCCGGTGTCGGCCTCGGACATCCGGAAGTGGGCCATCGCGGTGTACTACCCGGACCCGCCCCCGGCGCACTACTACGACGAGGACGCCGCCGGGACCGGCGTGCACGGCGGGATCGTGGCGCCGGAGGACTTCAATCCGTTCGCCTGGCTCAGCGCCGAGCCGGGGATGGCCGCCCGCCGCGGCACGTTCGACCCCGATTGGCTCGAGCACCGGTTCGGCATCGCCGGCCCGGGTCTGGCGACGAACCTCAACGCGGGGCTGAACACCACCTACGGGCCGCGGATCCGACCGGGCGACGTCATCTCGTCGAAGTCCCAGGTCGTCTCCTACGCGGAGAAGCAGGGCCGGATGGGTCGCATGCTGATCACCGTGATCCGCACGGTGTGGATCAACCAGGACGGCACCACCGTGAAGACCGTCGACCAGACCGCGATCCGCTACTGAGGGGCACCATGACCGAGACACCGACCTCCGCGTCCGCTGCGACCCCCTCGGAATTCGCGGTCGGACACGAGTTCCCGGCGTTCGAGCGGGAATCCGGCTTCGCCCACTGGAACCGCTACGCGGCGGTGAACGACGAGTTCATCGGCATCCACATGGACGACGACGAAGGCCGTGCGGCGGGGTACCCGGCGGCGTTCGGCATGGGCAACCTCACGTGGGCATACTTCCACATCGCCCTGCACCGCTGGCTGGGGGACGACTGCCGCATCGTGTCGCTGTCGACCCAGTTCCGCGGTGCGGTGGTGCGCGGCACCCGGGTGATGGTGCGGGGCACCGTCACCGGCACCCGGACCGAGGGCGCCGAGGAGCTCGTCGAGGTGACCCTGCGGGCCGAGGACGCCGACGGGCGGACCCTGGCGCCTGCGGCAGCGGTGGTGGCCGTCCCGACCGGCGACGCCAGCACCGGGCGGGAGACCCCCGATGGAACCGCCGCCGGTCACGCGTAGGCCGCCCAACCCGGCGATCGACAAGGCCGCGCTCATCCTGGCCGTCCTCGCCGAGACCGGTGGAACGATCACCTTCGGCGAGCTGGTCGGAGCCGGCCCGCAATAGCGTTCCACAACATCTGCTCCGCACCCAGCTGGTCGATCGGACCGCCGACGGCAGGTACGAGCTCGGGATCCGACTGGTGGAGCTCAGCCGCCGTCGGATCGCGTCCATGCACCCCCTCCATGCCTTCCAGCGGAGTGTGCCGGTCGATGGACCCCCCGGAGGACACCGTCGTGCTGTCCGTGCTCAACGGCAGCGAGGTTGGTCCACGTGTCCTTGGTCGACGGGAACGGGACCGCGCTTGGAATGGCATGTCTCGGCTCGCCGATCTTCGCCGCCGGTCAGGACCCCGCGGTCGGGCGGTCGCGGTGGGCGTCGTCACGAGTACGGCGCGGTGGTCCGACGACGCTGTCAGCACCGCGCTGGGCTCACTGGCGGCCGGGGTGACGCGGGAGCTCGGCGGCCGGCGACCCGGTCGATGGTGAGCGTCTCGGCCGACCGCTCACCGGGGCCTCAGTCGCAGAGCGAGGCGACGGCGGTCGGCAGTGCCGCCGCCACTTCGGCCGACATCGCCGGTGTTGCCGTCTGCGCGTCGTCGACCGCCGCGGCACAGCCGGCGTCGTCGCGGAAGGCCTGCAGCGTCGCCAGCGCGGGCACGAGCTCGGTCGTGATCCGGTCGAGCACGGGTCGCACCTCGGTGGCCAGGTCGGGCGCCGTCGTGGGCGCGGCGGAGGGCTCGGCCGCCCAGCCGTCCAGGAGTGCCTGCTGCACCTCCTTGCTCGCCGTGATCTGGTCGGCGAACACCGCGGTGACGTAGGCGACGTCGGCGCCGGCGTCCGTGGCGGCCGAGGCCGCTGCGTCGATCACGACCTGCTCGCGCACCGCGTCGGTGACCGGCTGGCCGCTGAACAGCTTGGACGCCGCCACCTGCGGTGCGGTCTCGAGCCGCTCGATGACGAGGGCGATCACCGCGTCGGCCGCCCCGTCGACGGCTCCGTCGGGCGCAGCGACCGGCAGTGCTGATGGCGACGGAGCCGCCTCCGCGGTCGCCGGCGCCGGCGCGGTGCGTGCCGGGGCCGCGCAGCCGGCCACCGAGAGCCCTCCGGCCAGGGTGATCGCGAGCGGCGCGACGAGACGGCGGCGGGAGGCTGGCATGGCCGGAGCGTAGGGCGGTACGGGTTCCGGCCCTGTCAAGATCCGGACCGAGCCAGGACTCGGCGATGTCGAGCAGTCTTGCCTCGACCGCTCGGGATCGACCGTCGGCCGCGGTCCTCACGGTGGGGGCGGGGGAGACCGCGATCCGGGACGTCGCCACCGCCGCCGGCTTCAATCGGGCGACGGTCGAACGCGCCCCCAATTCTCGATGGTGATTCGTCACATGACGAAAGCGGCTGAGGCCGTACGGGTCCAGACGAGACGACGATGGCGGGCACCGGACTTCGGGTTGGGTTGGTGTGGCCGTTCGTGCAGCCGAATCAACGCCAGGATCCCGCACGCGACGACAACGCCGTCAGACCAGCTACGTGCGACGTCCGGCGTGGTGGAAGCACGGCGCGGAACGAACGACGGTGCCCGACGCCCGACGAACACGCACGCACGCCGGGCGGAGTTGTCCGGTGTGGGTCTGATTGCCGGGATTCGTCATGAGGGCAGTCCGTGAAACCTCAGGACTGGCGCCACCACCCTTTTCCCACAGCGCCGATAAGATACATTATGTCAGGTTCTAGTCTGACCGGCGTAAGTCGTAGACCTGCACCGTTCCACGGGACCTGCCCCGGATGCACACAGGACCGACTGCTCCCGGGCCCACCCGAAACGCCCGACGGGCCACACTGCGCCGACTGCGCCGGCATCGACGTCGACTTCCGTTGCCTCCGATGCGGCTGCGAAGGCGAGCCCTACCGCGGCGGCGTGTGCGCTCGGTGCGTCCTGCGCGACGACCTCGCCGTCCTGCTGCTCACTCCCGGCAGTCCGCCCGCTCTTGGCCGGCTGGTCGATGCCCTCGCCGCGGCCGAACGCCCGGAAAGCATCCCGACCTGAAAACCCTCACCCACCGTGCACAGCTGCTCAGCGACCTCGGCGCCGGGCGAATCCCGTTGACCCACGCCGGCTTCGACGAGCTGGCCAGCGGCGCCCGCAGCGTCGAGCACCTACGGCCGCTGCTGGTCCACTGGGGCGCTGCCAGCCCGAGACCCGCACCTGGCCGCCTTCGCACGCCGCCAAGCAGGAGATCACCGAGACCATCAAGTTCCTCACCTGGCTGGACGCCACGCACGACCGGGACGCGGCCACCTGCACGCAGCAGGACGTCGACGAATGGCTCGCCACCGGGCCGTCCACCCGCACCGCGATCCGGACATTGTTCGTCGTCGCCCGCATGACGCGGGTGAACCAGAACGTGCGCATCGGGCACCGTGTGGCCAGGACGACACCGCCGATCACGCAGGACCAGCGGATCGCCTGGATCGGCGAACTGCTCACCGGCACCAGCGACACGCTCCCCTACCGCGTCGCCGGCACCCTGCTCCTGCTGTTCGCGCAGCCACTGGTCCGCGTCGCGGCGCTGCGCACCGAGGCCTTGATCGACACGCCCAACGGCCTGCACATCAGCCTCGGCCGGGAACCCGCACCCGTCCCCGACCTGTTCGCCGAGCTTCTGCGTGAACACCCGGAGCATCGACCGAACCTGCGCACGGGAACCGGCCGGGACAGCCCGTGGCTGTTCCCCGGCACTACCGCCGGACAGCACCTGCACCCGGGCACGATCATGACCCGACTCCGCGACCTCGGCATCGACCTGCGTGGCACCCGCAACAGGGCCATCACCGAACTCGTCCTGCAGGCCCCGCCACCGCTGGTCGCCGACGCACTCGGCTACAGCTACCAAGTCACCTACAACACGCCGAACGAGGCGGCCAACCTGGGGCTCGCTACGCCGGTCGGCGATGATTCGACGTATCCAGGCGGACTCGCACGGCCCTACGATCCGCGTGACCACCACCGACGTCCTCGCCGAGTCGGAGTCTGATCCCGGACTGGAAATCTCGCCTCGATCGCCGTCAAGTCGGCTATCACCGCGGGCAAGAACGTCTGATCGTAACGCTCGATCGAGAACCGCAGCTCGTTGCCATTTCCGGGTCGATCGTTCACGAGTCCGGTCACGTCCAACCGCCCTGATCCGTCACCGCGGGTGGCCGCCGACCGGATTCGGTCGTCGACATCGGCGGCCTTCGGTGCGTCGAGCCCCTTCAGCAGGGCAGACTGGTCCAGGGCCATCGTGCGCTGTGTCCTTCGTGGTCTCGCTGACCATCACACGATGGCCCTTCCACGTGATCACCCACGCGGCCGTGACCTTGACTGACACCACGCGGCGGCACGTCACCGGGGTGGGAGCCGGTGCGCTGGTCCCAGCAGCCCGCGCAGATCTGACGGAGTCAGTGCTCGGCATCCAACCCCTTGTCGACCCCACGAGCGATCTCCACACCCGAGGCCGATCGCGAGATCTCCGTCCACCCACGGGTCTGGGGGTTGTCTCCGTAGAAGCATGCCTCGTGTCCAGTGGCGATGTCAGCCCGATCGGTCGGCGGCCTGGTGACGATGTTCCCCGTCTGGATGTGGAGATCGGTTCCGCACTGCGATCTGGCCCGAGTACTGACGACGGCGTGGTCGGGGTACTCGATGACCGGGTCATTGACGGCGTCCCAGACCTCCCCGCCGGGGCCGGGATGAACGATCGCCTTCACCAAGGCACCTCCTGGTACGAGCGGGTCTGTGCTCTCAACCGAGACCGACAACCAGCCGGACGAGCGGCGTGAACAGATCGTTCGGATGTCACCGAGCAGGAGAGCTTCGGGTCCGGGTGCGTCCACGGGCCCACCAACAGCCCGATCCGGGTCCCGTGGAGCCACCAAGACCACGGAGCTGCGACGCGGTGCCAGAACGGCTCCGTCCCACGCCAGGCCCGTCGGACTCCACCCCAGGGGTCCTGCGCCCACCCGAGGGACGCCGTTCCAGGGTGGGCGCAGGAGCTGAAGGGTCTGGGGTGATCGCTCGTCCGAGCGGCCCCCGCGACCACAGTCAGTAGATGTTCGACGGACGCACCATTCCTTCGGCCAGGTCCCCGAAGCCGGGGGCGATGATCGCCCCGGGATTGCCGATGATCTCCTCGACGATCGCCGTCTCGGTGGTGATCAGCAGTGCCGCGATGCTCGCGGCGCTCTCCAGGGCGGCCCGGGTGACCTTGAGCGGGTCGAGAACGCCGGCCTCCCGGAGATCGCGGTAACCGCCGGCGAGCGCATCGAACCCGCTGTCGATCGGCAGTGATGGGACCCGCGCCAGCACTTCATCCCCATCGTGGCCGGCGTTGATCGCGATCCACCGGAGCGGCTCACCGAGCGAGGCCCGGACGACGTCATAGCCGATCACTTCGTCCCCGGCCAGATCGACGTTGGAGACCACCTCGCGTGCGTGGGCCAGGGCCGCCCCACCGCCGGGCACCACGCCCTCCTCCAGGGCAGCTCGGGCGGCAGCGAGCGAGTCCTCCACGCGCAGCATGCGGTCCTTGAGTTCGACGCTGGTCGCGCCGCCCACATTCACCACGGCGACGGTTCCCGACAGTCGGGCCGCACGCAGTTTCAGGTTGTCCTGGTCGTGCTCGATGCGGGCCCGCTCCAGCTGTGCGTTGATCTGGGCGATCCGGGCCCGGACGAGCGCGGGGTCGCCGTGGCCGCCGACGACGGTCGTGTTGCCCTCGGTGATGGTGATCCGGTCGCACGAACCCAGGTGGTCGGCCGTGACCTCGCCGAACTGGAGTCCGGAGTCCTTCGCCACGACCGCGCCCCCGAGTGCGACCGCGAGGTCCTCGAGTTCGGCGATGCGCCGGTGTCCGAAGCCCGGTGCGCGCACCACGACCGACCGGAACGTGCCGTGCATGTTGCCGCCGGTGAGCAGTTGGAGCGCCGGGCCCTCGACGTCCTCGGCGAGGATGACCAGTGGACGGCTGGACCGTTGGCAGATCTCGACGATGGGCATGAGCTGCTGGACGGAGTCGATCTTCTGGTTGGTCAGCAGGACCGAAGGGTTCTCGTGGACCGACTCCATCCGCTCACGATCGGTGACCATGTAGGGCGAGATGAAGCCGTGGTCGAACTCCATGCCGTCGACGACATCGACGGACAAGCCGTAGGTGTCCGACTCCTCGACGGTGACGACGCCGGAGCGGCCGACGCGGGTCAGCGCCTCGGCGATGACCTCACCGATGGTCTCGTCGTCGTTGGCGGCGAGTGTGGCGATGTGCTCAAGATCGGCCTGGCTGGCGACGTCGGCACTCCACCCCTTGAGCACGTCGACGACGCGGACGACGGTCTTCTCGATCCCACGACGCACCCGCATGGGGTTGGCTCCGGCGTCGACGGCCTTGAGGCCCTCCCGGACCATCGCCTGGGCGAGCACGGTGGCGGTCGTCGTTCCGTCGCCGACGACCCCATTGGTCTTCATGGCCACCTCCTTCACCAGTTGCGCACCCATGTTGGCGAACGGTTCACGCAACTGAATCTCGCGGGCGATGGTGACGCCGTCGCTGGTGATGGTGGGCGGTCCGGTCAGCTTTTCCAGCACGGCGTTGCGGCCCTTCGGCCCCAGTGTCACGCGGACCGCGTCCGCAAGGGCGTTCACCCCGGCTTCGAGCAGTCGTCGGGCATCGGTGTTGTAGCGCAGTTCCTTGGCCATGGCGTCCTCATCGGTGGTGTGCGGGGTGGGGCGGGCGGACGAGGACGCGTCGTCCGGTGTGCGTTGGCACCGGTGCGCCTCGTCGTCGAGTCGCGGTGTGGGCCGATCCGTCAGGGCACGAGGATCGCCCGACCGCGGATCTTCCCGGCCCCCAGGTCGTCGAGGGCCTGTTGGAAGTCGGCGAGCTTGTACTGCACGGTGTGCAAGGTGACCTTGCCCTGAGCCGCCAGGGCCATCAGGTCCTGCAGGTCGGTGTAACTGCCGACCAGGTTGCCGACGACGTTGATCTCGGTCGAGATGACGTCGATGGTCGGGATGTCGATGTTCTCGCCGTAGCCGATGACGTAGAAGGTCCCGGCGTTGCGCAGCATCGCAACGCCATCGGCAGTGGCCCCGCCCTCACCGACGAAGTCGAGCACGGCTGCGGCGCCACGGCCTCCGGTCAGCGTGCGCACGGCGTCGACGTGCGAGCCGTCCGCGACCACGGTGTGATCGGCACCGACCTCCCGAGCGAGTGCAAGCGCTTCGGGATTGCGATCGACGACCACGAGGGTCGCCGAGGACATCGCCTTCATGCACTGGATGCCGATGTGGCCGAGACCGCCGGCGCCGATGATCACGCAGAACTCACCCGGTCTGAGGACCCGGGCGGCCTTCGCGCACGCGTGCTGCGCCGTCAGTCCCGCGTCGGCGAGGGCGGCGACATCGGCTGGTTCGAGCGAGTCGTCGAGCTTGACGCAGCTCCGTGCACTGGTCCGCAGGTACTCGGCATATCCACCGTCGGTGTTGATCCCCGGGAACTGGTTGTTCTCACAGTGCACGTCGTCCCCGAGACGGCAGGCCCGGCACAGACCGCAGGTCATCAGCGGGTGGACGATCACCTTGTCGCCCACCGCGACGTTGGTGACCGCGTCGCCGACCGCGTGGACCCAACCCGCGTTCTCGTGACCAATCGTGTACGGCAGGACGACGCCGCTCTTCTCGGTCCACTGGCCCTCGAGGATGTGCAGGTCCGTCCGGCAGACGCCGGCTGCTCCGACGCGAACGATCACGTCGAGCGGACCGGAGATGACCGGCTCGTCGACATCCCTCAGTTCCATGTCCTGGTGGTAGGCGAGCACCTGCACCGCCTTCACGTCGACCTCCGGGTGTTTGTCACCTGGCGGACGAGCCCGTGCGGATCGGAATCCTCGTACCGGGTCGCCAACAACCCACGACAGAAGTGGGCGTTGCCGTCGATCGAGATCCGCACCGACTTGGCGAACCGGAGCCGCAGCGGGATCTCAGCGAAGGGGACGGCGGTGCCGGTGTCGTCGACCAGGACCCGGTCGGAACCGCAGGATCTGAGCCCGATGTCCCGACGCCGACGGATGAGCGCCTCGGTCGACGGCGAAGCCGGCAGGTCTGCCAGTGTCAACCAGCCGAGCTCTTCGAGCGTCCAGGCGGAGCTCCGCAGCAGTCGTTCGACGCTGCGTTCCATCGCCGCCGTGTGAGCCTTACGCAGGAAGGTGAGGCGCAGCTGGTCGAGGCTGTCCGCCGCTTCCCCGCCGAAGGTGCCCCGGTAGCCGGCATCGGCGGCCAGGCCCGCATTGATCTTGTCGGAGTCGTGGTGGTCGTCGAGCCGTACCGTCACCTCGCCGATCGCGGGGACGCCCCGCAGCGCGTCCAGCGCATCGGAGGCCATGAGGTACGCGAAGTTCGGGGCGCAGAACGAACTGGGCAGCCGCAGGTGGACCTCGATGCCGTCGTCGTCGATCCGCACCGACCGGACGAAGCCCAGGTCGGTGATCGGTTCGTCGAGCTCTGGGTCCGCGACCGTCCCGAGTGCGTCCCACACCGCGGCTCCCAGGGGCGTGGACATGGTCGTCATGACGCCAACGCCTCCTGCGCGCCGGCGGCCACCTCGAGACCCGGCTCGCCGTCATCGGCGATCCGCAGCTCCTCGGGAACGTCGAGGCCGTACATCCTGGCCGCGTTCAGACCGAGGATCTTGCGCTTGGCCGTCGTGGTGAGAGGGGCGTACTCGGTCATGTCCTGCGGGATCTGGAAGTCGACGAACTTCTCGATCAGCCACCGCGGTGTCCAGAGCGCATAGTCGCTCGAGAACTGGATCTTGTCCTCGCCGATCCAGTACAGCAGTTCGCCGATGATCTGCGCGAAGTACCGGGGTCGGGTGTGGATGAAGGGTATCGCCACCGCCAGACCGGCATGGACGTTCGACTCTTGGGTCGCGATCCAGCAGAAGTCCTCCAGGCGAGGCAGACCACAGTGCTCGACGACGAAGTTCAGTCCCTGGAAGTCGGTGGCCACCGCATCGACATCGGCCACGTCGAACGCGTCCCGGTCCAGCGGGAGGATCGTCGGGCCCTTGTGGATGTGGATGTTCGTGATCCCGAGCTCCTGACAGACCTCGAGGTACTTGTAGGTCCACCTGTCGGTCAACTTGTACCCGCGCGAGTCGCCGTGCCACTCCGCGGTGTACAACTTGACGCCCTTGAGCCCGAACCGCTCGGCGTCACGCCTGAGCTGATCCAGCCCGGCCTGCTCGTACCGGGGATCGAAGTTGTGGTTGTACGTCAACTTGCCCGGGTTCGCCTGGGTCAGCGCCCACGCCTCCTCGGTCTGACCGAATCCGGTGTTGTAGAACTCACCGAGTCGAGCCGGCTGGAAGATCGCGTGATCGACGTAGCCGTCCACGAAGACGTCCTTCATCAGGCGTTCGCCGCCATAGTAGGTATACAGATCGTAGTCCCAGAGCTCTTCGGCCGGGCTCAGGTTCTTGTGGTAGTCGTAGAAGCAATCGATGAACTGCTTGCCGTGGACGTTCCGCTGGTTGGACTCGCGGGCGTCCCAGAGCGCGATGTGGGCATCGACGACGTAGTACCTCTGACCATCTTTCTCGTACATGGCGTCCTCACTTCGTTGTTCTGGACCTGAAGAGCTCTCGTGCTGTCGGAGCGCCGACCGGCTGGTGCCTGCCACCTCCGGACCGGTGGCAGACACCAGCCGCGATGTCAGACGCTCTCGAGGTCAAACCCGATGTACTTCTTGGCGTCCTCGGGCGAGGCGAACAGCAGGGTGCGGTCGTCGAGGTGCACCATCCGCCCGTAGTGGGTCGAGGAGATCTCCTCCAACGTCGACCCGTCGAAGTCCTCGCCGAGGACGTTGGTGAGCTCCTCGTAGTCGAAGTCGAGCAGCTTCACCCCGTCCACCCGGATCATCGACGGATATTCCACGAGTTCGACGCCGTCCTTGCCGCCCATGACCTCGGCGACCACCCGACCGACGGGAGTGTTCATCAGGGTGACGCCGCACATGTTGGAGAACGACGCCTCAGACCCGAACTGCATGCTCATCGGTCCAGCTCCTTCGGTGTGTCGAGCCCGATCTCATCGAGCAACTGGCGGAACTTCTCCTGCGCCGCGTCGAACGATGTGGCGAAGGTGATGGTCTTCTCAGCCGGCTGGCTCCAGATGGGCTGAAGAGCCCGCGCGGCGGCGATCGCCTTCGGTACCCAGGTCGCCAGCCAGCCCTCGAAGAGCACCTTGTTGGCGGCGCCGTGCTGCTCGTCACGGGTGAGCATCTTGAACAGGGCCCGGCTGCCGGCAAGGTCCCGGGCGTAGTCGTTCTCGCCCGTCCCCACGATGGTCGGGGTGACGTAGTCGCCGTTCCTGGCGGCGATCTGCATGACCAGCTCGCTGCGGAACAGCTGTCCGACCAGCTGCTCGAGCACGATGCTGGTGGCGAAAACCTGCTCGCCCCAGTCGTGCACCGCAGTGATCTCCTCGACCAGCTGCCGGGTGGGCTGCCACTCGGGGGCGTTCTGCCACACGTCCTTGTGCACGCTGCCGTCGAACGCGATGTCCGCCTCGGAGAGATCGAGGTTGAACAACGCCAGATCCTGCGCGAAGCGCATCTTGTGTGCGGCCGCGACGCACAGCGAAGTGTTGATCATGTTCGTCGGACCCTGCCGGTTCGCAGGGGTGAACACGTGCAGCGCGAGACCGTTCTCCACGTGCATCCAGGCGCCGAGGTTGCGCGCGATGAACGTGCTCCAGGTCGGCGTCCAGTGCGAGTAGGCCCGCGCACGCTTGGCGTTGTCCAGGCACAGACTCACCTGGCGCACCACGGCAGCATTGTTCCGGTAGATCGTCTGCTCCCATTCCTCGTTGGGATCAAGGAATGCGTGCCAGTTCGTCGAGACGGCCTTGGTCCACTCGACCGGGTAGCCCCCCGGTCCGTCACCGAAGCCGTAGAGCCAGCCCTGTGTCAGATGGCGGTCGGGGTCGGGCTGCACGTCGACTGTGACGTCCTCGTACATCGTCGACCTGAGCTTGGCCGGCTTGTAGTAGCTGTAGGTTCGGCTCTTCGAGCTGGGGAACTCCTTGGCGCCGGCCTCGGAGTCGGTGAACTCGATCTTGGGAAAGCTGCGCGTCTTCGGGACGGTGGTGTCAACCATGTCAACCCCGTTGTTGTGTCGTGGAGCGCGGATGAGTGGTGATCAGGTCGCGGCAGCTGCCGGGCTGGTGAAAGAGTCGTAGAACACCTGGTCCTTCGGCACCCCCTGTGCGTCCAGGAAGAACAGTGCGGCTTCGACCATGGGCGGCGGACCGCACAGGTAGACCTCGCACCTGGCCAGTGCGGACTCGCGCCGCGCCACGACCTGTGTCACGTTGCCGGCCTCGGGGACGACCGAAGCCGGGAGCCTGTCGGCCTCGGGTGGGCCGACGTCCGGGAGCGGTTCTGACAGGCATGCCACGTACTCGAAGTCGCGGAGTCCCTCGCCCAGCTTGAGGATCTCGTCGACGTAGAACAGGTCTGACGCTGTCCGTGCGCCGTAGTAGAACCGCACCGGCCGCGTGCTCCCGGTCTCGTTCATGTGCCGAAGGATCGACAGGATCGGCGCCATTCCGGCGCCTCCGCCGATGCACACGACGGGCAGCGCATGCCCGTCCTTGATCGTGAACGAGCCGAAGGGACCGTTGACGTGCAGCTCGTCGCCCACGGCGAGGCCGGCCTCGAGGAGGGTGGAGAACTTCCCGCCCGGGTACTTCTTGATGAGGAATTCGATCTCCCCGGGCGTGGACTGTGTCGTCGCCATCGAGAACGACCGGTGTTCGTCCGTCCCCGGGATGCTGATGTCGCTGTACTGGCCCGGCTTGAACTCGTAGGTCTCGGGCTCCACCGCCACCAGCCGCAACGACACGATGTCTCGCGTCTTGGGCTCGATGGCGGTGATCCTGGTCCGGACGTCCTGGATCGGCACGCCGCCGAGGAGCTCGTCTTCGTCGAAGTTGAGCAGCTCGATGGTGCAGTCGGTGTACGCGTGCGCCCGGCAGAGCAGGACGTAGCCTTCCGCGACCTCAGCGTCGTTGCAGGCGAAGGTCGAGTAGCGCTCCATCTGGATCTCGCCGTCGAGGACGTACGACTTGCAGGCGGAGCACTGCCCTTCCCGGCAGCCGTGCATGAGGTGGATGCCCTGCCGGAAGGCGGCATCGAGGATCTTCTCGTCCTCGCCGACCTCCATCTGGATGTCAACAGGTTCGAAGTTGATTCGGTGCGTCTCGCCCATTCGGCATCCTCCTTCGAAGCTCGTGGGGGTGGGGGTGTGCGGAGAGCGAGAACCGCCGGGCCGCACGCCGTCGGTCAGGACGGCGCGCGGTCCGGCACGGAACTCCCGGTTCCGGGGGCGGAAGCGCCCGAACCGATCAGACCGAGACGTTCTTGTTCGCGCGGTAGGAGGCTGCCCACGCATCCCGCTCGGCGTCGGTCATCTGGTTGAGCGTGACGTTCGGGCTCCCGAAGGGGATGCCACGGACGTCGTCGAGCGTCCACAGCTTCTTGGGATCGTCGAGATCCAGGTGCGGCTGCGGGATGAGGGTCTTGCCGTCGTCGCGCACGTAACCGAGGTCCTTGATGATGTCGGCGAGATCCTTGCCGTGGTGCAACGTCTCCCACTCACGTGCACCGGTCAGCCGGCCCATGTTCGGCGTCTCGCGACCTTGGTACTCCGGCCGGAACGCGGTCGTGTCGGTCCAGGCACACGTCTCCGAGCAGTAGGTCCGCCACTGCCCGTCGACCTTGTCGACGACCATGTCCTCCCGGATGAGCGCCGGAACCATGCAGGTCCAGCAGCGGTGCGGGTACTCGTAGCCAACGTCCTCGAAGGCGATCGGCTTGTTCTTGCCGGGGTACTTCAGCCGGTTGTAGGCCTCCCACCACTTCCCGAACCGGGCGTACCAGCCGGGGTACTTGTCCTCGAACCACTCGAAGTCGGCATCGGTCATCCCGTCGATGCGCCAGTAGTTCACCGGCCACCCCGTGGCGAAGAACCGGGCGACCTCGTGGACGTAGAACTTCTTGGTGATCCGGTTCCACGCCTCCTCGACGAGATCGTGCGGGATCACCAGGCCATACTTCTCCAGTGGCAGCAGGTAGCTCCGGTAGTAGTCGTCGTAGATCCACCGCTGCCACATCTCTGCGTAGGACTCACGGTCCTTGCGACGGTCCTTGGTGCCGTACTCGATGAACGTCCCGATGGCCGCGTCGACGACGCAGTGGTTGTTCCACCAGGCATACCGCATGTCGCGCTCCAGCAGCGGCCGGTTGCGCTCGTCGGCCAGTGCCATCAGAAGGATCGAGTAGCCGTTGGAGATGTGCCGAGACTCGTCGGACTGGACCGAGTGGAACACCGTTGGCAGCAGGTAGTCGCCGTTGGCCGCGGCTTCGTCGGGCATGGCGACGAAGAGGGTGTTGGTGAATGCGGTTTCGGCGACCACGGTGAGGTAGATGTTCGCCGCGGTGATGGCGTCGCCGGTGATGAAGCCTTCGCCGAACTGGCGGCCGATGGTGCCGGCGTAGTTGTTCGCGAAAGCCTTCTCGGTCATGTCGAAGCCGGCCGGGTCGATGTAGTTGTTCATGTAGAGCTTCTTGAGGTTCATCTGGATCGTCGAGTGGCGCACCTCATCGATCATCTGCACCGCGAGCCCGTTGTGGATTTCCGGGTTGGGCACGGCGTCGATCGCCAAGGGCATCGCCCGGGCAGCCGAGATCTCGGGGAACGGGATGATCGAGAGGAACAACTTCTGCCACTCCATCCAGCGCTGCTGGACCTGGCGGAACATGTTGCCGCGGATCGCGCCGTCCATCGCGCCGAAGACGCGATTGTCCTTCTCTTCTTCCATCGGGAAGTACGACCGCATGATCTGCTTGAGCGGATCCTTCTTGGGCGCCTTCTCGAACGTGTAGTCCGTTCCGAACTTGGTGGCGGGTGTCGCGAAGGTCGGTTCCCACGTCAGCTCGGAGATCTTGGCGTGGGCCTTCGTCAGACTTTGTCTGCTCACTGCTGGCCTCCTCGGGTCACGGCCGGGCGCTGCCAGGGATCGGGCGGTTGCCGGTGTGACCTGAGCGTGATCGACCCGAGCACGATCGTCTGTCTCAAAATGAGAGGCGCTGTGACTTCGGTCACAGCAGCGGCCGACCGCGGCGGGCTGTCTCATTTCGATACACCGCCAGAGCGCTCGGGGGCCCATCCTGTCAGGTGGCATGACGAGTCTGATCGTCCGGCTGACGGCTCGTCGCGCCAGGTTGTCGAAGCGTTCGCTCGATACCAGCGAAAGGCAGCGTTGTCAATGACGACAGCGTCACAGGGAACCCCGCCCGCCATGGACCGCAGTGCCCGGGAGGCCTACCTCTCGAGCGGCACCATCGGCGCGGACGTTCGCGAGGTCGTGCGCCAGTCGTGGGCGCGGAGCGCCCGGGCCGGCGTCGACCCGAGCAGCCTGCAGCCGGTCTACGGAGACGACGAAGCCGATCCGAAGGTGCTTGCCGCCGTCGACGTCGTCCTGGCCCGTCAGCTCGACCGACTCGGTCGCGAGCCCATCAGCATCATCTTCGCGTCGCCGTCGGGCATGATCCTGCGCCAGACCTGTCCCGACGGGTCGCTGTCCGGCTTCCTGCGCAGGGTGTCGCTCGAGCCTGGTACCGACTTCGGCGAAGGCAGGGTGGGCACGAACGGCATCGGCACCGCACTGCAGGCGGAGAAGCCCACGCTGATCATGGGCGCCGAACACTTCGCCGACGAGCTGACCATCTTCGCGTGCGCGGGCGCGCCGGTCCACCACCCGGTGAGCCGATCGATCGTCGGGATCATCGACCTCACCTGCACCGCCGCGAACGGGAACACCCTCCTCCTGAGCTACGCCCAGACCGTCGCAGAGCAGATCGAGCTGGAACTGCTCCAGACGGTCGGCGGGAAGCAGCTGGCCCTCCTGCGGGACTACTTGGCCGCCTGCAGGCACGCCACCGGGCCGATCGTGGCCCTGAACTCCGACCTGGTGATGATGAACCACCACGCGCAACAGTCCTTGTCCGATTCGGACCGTGCGGTACTGCTGGCGAGGACGTCGGACGCCCGCGGCAATGCGAAGCCCACGGTGTTCGTCGCTGATCTGCCGAGCGGAACTCTGGCTCGGATGGACTACCGCCCCACGTTCTCGGGAGCGGAGCTCGCCGGCGGCGTCTTCCGGGTCGGGCTGACCGCGACCCGCAAGGAGGGTGGGGAGCGCCGAGTCGAGCCTCCCCGACTGCCCGGCCTGGCCGGACACAGCCGATCGTGGATGCGGACCACCAGCGCGCTCCGTCAAGCCCTCCGGGCTGACCGTTGGGCCGTCCTGGAGGGCGAGGAAGGCGTGGGAAAGTTCGCGCTGATCCGCGCGATGCACTACGCCGAGATGCCCGACCGACACTTCCGGATGATCGACGCCCAGACAGCGGCCGAGGACCCTGAGGGCTGGCTCACCGCAGTCGAGGAGGAGTTCGAGGGACCACCTGGAACACTGGTGCTGCGGCACCTCGACCTCCTTCCTGGAAGGATGATCGGACCACTGTCCGAGATCCTGCTCCAGCAGGCAGCCCACTCCCGGAACGCAGAGGGCCACTGGGTCGTCGCCACGATCGACCAGGCCGCCGACCATCCCGCGGTGTTGGCACAACTCGTTCCCATCTTCGACGTGACCATCGCGCTGGAACCGCTCCGCCACCGCGGTGAGGACATCGGTGTCCTGGCGCCGCTGATGCTCGCGCAGATCGCGCAGTCCGAGGAAATCACCCTGTCGGCCCGAGCCGTGAACCAGCTCCAGCGTCATCCCTGGCCGGGGAACGTCACCCAACTGCAGAAGGTGCTGCGCGCGGTGTTGTCCTACAAGCGGCGCGGTGTCGTCGACGTGGCCGACCTACCCGCCGAATGTCTTGCTGTAGGACGCCGGACGTTGACGTCGATCGAATCCATCGAGCGCGACGCGATCGTCCGGTCGTTGCAGAGTCAAGGCGGGAACAAGAGTCTGGCCGCGATCGACCTGGGGATGTCCCGGGCGACCATCTACCGCAAGATTCGCGAGTACAGCATCACCATCACCGGCTAGCCGCGCGTGCCGCTGAGGACCGGTCACCCGTCGAAGCCGAGGGCACGAGTTGACTCCCGTTCTGGCGATCGCACGTCGCGTGGTGTGTCGGTGTCCGCACATCAGCGCGAGTCGGCACAGTCAGTGGCGGCGATGGCGGTCCCCAGCGTGGCGCTCGGCTCCCCTTCGTGGATCCAGCTGACCTCCTTCAACGGGCGGGGTGAGGATCCGTCCGACTGCCCACCACTTCCGGCGACGAACCTGCGTTCCGCGGCCGCGCCGCCGGGTCCGCGGGTGACCGCCTGGCGCCTCCCCGATCCCCTGGTCGCCGACCTCACCCGGCAGCCCTGCCCGCCCGAGCGGGAGCCGTGCGAGCGCTGCGGCAGCTCCAGGGCATCGACCGGTGAGGATCCGGTCGGCTGGTGCATCCGGCCGGGGGTCGTCGCCCGGTTGGAGGTCGGCGCGCGGCCGCAGGGAGCAGGTGCACGAGTTCGTCGGGTGCAACAACTCGAGCACGAGCCGACACGGTCGGGATGGGAGAGCCCGTGCGGTCGGCGATCTCGCGGGCGCTGGTGAGACCGCGGGACGCCACCGCCTCCAGGATCGCCAGTGTGCGTTGCGCGAACTGGCGCGGGACTGCCCGGCAGCGTTGGCGGCGGCTGGTGACACCGTCGACGGTGACACCGTTCTCCCAGTGCGCGGGAGACCAGCCCGGCCCGCGGTCGCCCCAGCACGGGCGGCGTGGCACGATCGCCAACAGCACGCTCGGCGCGTCCCCGTCCCACCGCCTCCCGAGGAGCCTCGAATGATCTTCATCTGCGTCAAGTGGAAGGTCAAGCCGCAGTACGCCGATCAATGGGTCGAGCTGACCCGGGACTTCACAGAGGGGACTCGGGCGGAGCCGGGCAACATCTTCTACGACTGGTCGCGCAACGTCGAGGACCCGACCGAGTACGTTCTCATCGAGGCGTTCGCCGAGGACGCCGCCGAGGCGCACGTGACGAGCGCGCACTTCATGAAGGCCCAGGCGGACCTTCCGCAATACCTGGTTGAGACGCCCCAGATCCGCAACATCGTCATGACGGGCGACCACTGGGACCGGCTCACCGAGTTCGAGGTGCGCTGACCGGCTGACGTCCGGATCGCGGCTGGAGTGCCAGCCGCGACGGGACTGACAGTCCGGCACCGTCGAAGTGCCTATGCGCCGGACATTTCTTCGGGCTCCACAGGCGTCTCGTTCGCCGGTATGGCCACGTTGGAGAGCTCGGATGCCGTCGACCGGGTCGTGGATACCGACCGCCGGAGGCGCCCTGCACGACGACTGGGTAGGGCCGGCGAACATCGACCCGTCCGCGGCACGCCCAAGACGGCCACGGTCGCGGTGGCCACGCCGACGCCGACCTCCTGCAGCGACGAGCGGACGACCGCCGTGCCGTCCGCGTGCAGCCGCACCGAGACGTCGGCGAACAGCCGCGCCGGCACGTGGAACGCACCGGCCGCGCCCCAGCCGACGAGCCAGCGCCCGTCGCGCATCGAGCGGGGCACCGGGTCACGGGCGTCCCAGCCAGAGCGCTGCGCGTTCCGGGCGAAGACCTCCGGCAGGCGGCGGCCGCGCTGCCGACGGCACCAGCCGGCGCCAATCAACAGCACACGCCGATGGCGGTGAGGACACCACCGAGCGCGCGCATGTGGCGTGCGCTCCACCGAGTTGGACGCTCGGGTGCGATCATCCAGGCGAGCACGATGGACAGTCGCTCGCGATCCGCGGCGCTGTGATCGTCCGCGACCGGCGACTTCCGCCCTCTATTGGTGCACACGTACTCGAACGGGAGCAGCATGCGAGCAGTCCTGATGTCCGGCTACGGCGGTACCGAGGTGCTGCAGGTGGCCGAGGTGCCCGACCCCATCGCGGGTGCCGGCGAGGTGGTGGTCGACATCCACGCCGCCAGCGTCAACGCGGCCGACGCCAAGGTCCGTGCCGGCGTGACGGTGTACGACGACATGTCCTTCCCGCACATCCTGGGACGCGACTTCTCCGGGGTGGTCAGCACCGTCGGTGACGGCGCCGACCTGCGGCCCGGTGACGAGGTCTTCGGTGTCTGCCTGCGGGGCACCGACGGCGGGTACGCCGAGCGCATCGTCATCCCGGCCGCGATCGTGGCTCGCAAACCGACGGGCATCGACCACACCGGCGCGGCGGCGCTGGCGTTGGCCGGAGTCACCGCCATCTACGGACTCGAGGATGCCGGCGAGCTGCATCGAGGACAGCACGTACTGATCCAGGGCGGCGCGGGTGGTGTCGCCGGGTTCGCCATCCAGCTGGCCAAGTTCCTCGGCGCTGAGGTCACCACCACCTGCAGCGCGAACAACGCGGACTACGTGACGCAGCTCGGCGCCGACCACGTCATCGACTACCACCGCACCGACTTCACGACCCTGGGCGCTCGCTTCGACCTGGTCTACGACACCGTCGGTGGTGAGGTCCAGCGGCGGTCGGCCACCGTGGTCAGACCGGGCGGCCGACTCGTGTACTGCGCACCAGGCCCCGAAGGACGGTCGCCGAGTCGTGACGACATCGGCGTGATCCATCCCGAGGTGCGGCGTGATCGCGCTCATCTCGACCGCGTCACCGAGCTCGTCACCACGGGCGCCGTGCGCCTCCCGACCATCACCTCCTTCCCGCTCGATCAGGTCGCCGACGCTCACCGGCTCAGCGAGAGTCGCCATCTGCAAGGCAAACTCGTCCTCCGCATGCGGTGAAGCATCCGACCGTCCTGCATGATGATGCCCGCAGCCCAGTCTCAGGAACGTCTTGTCCCCGCCACCGGTCAGGGTGTGACCGCGAGTCCCGAGTCGGAGTGTGTTCGTGCTCGGTCCGTGTCGGCGCACCGGCCGGCCGGGTCGACGTCGGCGGCGAGGTGCCGGGTGGCGTGATCGATGAGGTGGTGCAGTTGGTCGCGGGTGTCGGCGATGGCCGCCATCTGCTCGCCGAGTCGTGCGTACTCGGCCTGCATGATCGCGATGGACTCCTCGGTGAGCTCCGGCGATGGAGTGTCGACGCACGGCAGGATCGACGCGATCACTTTGCTGGACAGGCCGGCTGAGTACAGCTGCCGCAGGAGCCGCACCCGGTCGACCGCATCCGCGTGGAAGACGCGGTGGGCCCCGGAGTCGGCGCGCTGCGAGTCGAGCAGTCCCTGCTCCTCGTAGTACCGCAGCGACCGGACGCTCGACCCGGTCAGTCGGGCCAGCTCGCCGATCCGCACTCGTGACTCCGTTCACAATCGGTTGAATCTGACATTCACGTCAGATTCTACGCTCAACTGGTCAGGACGACGAGCCACTCGCTCCGATGAGTCAGCGGCCGTCACCGGTTCCAGAGTCGAAGGCGTCCTCAGCATGTTCGCAGTGCAGTACCACCATTACGGCGACCCCAGCGTTCTCGAGGTCGGCGACCGTCCCGAACCCCACGCCGGACCCGGTGCAGTCCGCATCCGCGTCCTGGCCGTGAGCGTGAACCCCATCGACCGACTCCTGCGCGCGGGACACCTGCGCGAGGTGTTCCCGCTGCCCTTGCCCACCGTCCCCGGGCGCGACGCCGTCGGCATCGTCGACGAGATCGGCGAGGGCGTCGGCGACACCGCGATCGGTGAGAAGGTCTTCGGGCTCGGCGGCATCAGCGACACCACCGCCGAATTCGCCGTCGTGACGGCGTGGGCTCCGGTGCCACCGACATGGACCGACGAGCAGGCCGCCGCCGCCGGACTGGCGTCGGTCACCGCCCTGCGTGCACTGGAGGCCCTGGGCGACCTGGCCGGCGCGACGCTGCTCATCGACGGCGCGGCTGGTGCCGTCGGCAGCGCGGCCGCTGCCTTCGCACTCGCCGAAAGCGCACGGGTCATCGGAACCGCGAGGGGAACCAACCACGAACGCCTCCGAGCACTCGGCGTCATCCCCGTGACCTACGGCGACGGCCTCCGCGAGCGCGTCCGCGCCGTGGCACCGAACGGTGTCGATCTGGCTCTGGACGCGGCCGGAGCGGGCTCACTGCCGCGCCTCGTCGAGCTCGTCGGCGACGTCGATCGTGTGGTCACGGTCGCCGACCACCAACGCGCCGGCGAGCTCGGCGTCCGAATCGCGAATGCCGACAACGACTCTTCACTGCTCCGCCGGGCAGCAGCCAGCGGTGCGGCCGGCCACTACACACCGGACGTGAGCGAGGTGCTCCCCTTCCGGGAAGCGGCCGACGCTCACACCCGCTCCGGGGCCGGCGCCGGCAAGATCGTGATCCGGCTCGCAGGTCAGTGACGCCCGCCCGGTCCGACCGCTGGATCGTTCTCCGACACCTCCTGTCACTGACCTGCGCTCGGAGATCAGCGATGACGACGTCGGCGGACTCCCGCGGTCGGCCCCGGCGAACGCTCTGACGCCGCCACCCGTCAGGGCGCGACCGCGAAACCATCCAGCATGGCGTTGAACCGGGCCTCGGTCGGGCCCTGTCCGGTGCTGTGGCTGAACAGGTAGAAGCGATCGGCCTTGATGCCGTCGATCACGCACTGCGCCACGACGGCGGCGTCGCGCTGCCCCAGGTTGAGACTGGAGGACGCGGGTGCGTCCCCCACGGTGCCGCGCATCTCCTGGGTGATCTGGCTCGGGGTGGGCCCGGGGCACAGCACGGAGACGCCGATGTCGTCGAGCTCGATCTTCATCGTCTCGCTGATGGCCACGACGCCGTACTTCGCGGCCGTGTAGACGCCGAGGTTCCGGACCGCGAACACCCCCGACAGCGACGAGGTGTTCACCACGTGCGCCGGCGAGCCCTGTGCGCGCATGCGCGGCACGAAGGTCCGGACGCCGTTCAGCACGCCCCAGAGGTTCACTCGGAACAACCATTCCCAGTCGTCCTGGGAGGCCTCCATGATCGGCCCCATCTGCAGGATGCCGGCGTTGTTGCACAGGACGTTCACCGCGCCGAATGCTGCATAGGCGGCATCGGCGAGCGCCTCGACGGACGCAGCATCGCCGGTGTCGACCTCCACCGCGAGCGACCGGACGCCGAGCGCTGCGGCCTCGTCGGCGACCGCCTGGGCGCGGGCCTGGTCGATGTCGCTGACGACGATATGCAGACCCTCGCGGGCGAAGGCCAGCGCGATCTCGCGTCCGATGCCGCTGCCGCCGCCGGTGATGACTGCCGTCTGTCCGGGCTGCAGTTCCATGTGGTGTTGGTTCCCTTCGGCGTCGTCCAGTCGGCGTTGACGCCGACGCCGCGCAGATCGGCTGCGCAGACAGGAGGTCCGGACGCGATCCTGGCGGGTCCCGGGCTCGCCCGCTCGCCGGACACGCGTGTCTCCGGGTGGAATCCCGCGAGTCGGGATCGACCGCGCGCCGAAACCCCGTGGCGGGTGATCCGGCCCGGATCCCGGTCGGGTTTGGCGGGAGCTGATCGGAAGCGATGTTTCCGGTACGGAACGGATCGAGGTCCCGACGCGCGGGACAATTCGGACGTCATCGCTTGTCCCGCTTGACGCTTCGAGGTCGCCCGCGATCTACTCCCGGTCGGGAGATGCCCGATGACGCGCGCCGACCTCTGGAGAATGCAATGACCCACACCGACCATGCTGATGTCGCCCGGCCACGCCTCGCCCGACGGGGACTGCTCGCCGCCGGAGGGGCCGGCCTGGTGGTCGCCGGAACGATGCTCGGCACCGGCGGCACCGCCGTGGCGGCGTCACGGCAGTCGTCAGGGGGCGTCGGCGCGCCGGTGTCGGCCGATGACTACACGGCGATCTGCCAGCTGAAGGCCAACTACGTGACGGCCACCGACTCGCTGACGAATCCCGACAATGCGGATCGGGCCCTCGCGCTCTACCGGGCGACCTACACCAAGGACGCCGAGAGCTCGGCCGGCTACGACCCCGCCAACCCGGACTTCCTGGTGTACGGACCGGATGCGCTGTTCGAGCAGCAGCGGGGCCTGTCCGCGTACCTGGCGTCGCAGCACAACGTCGGGGTCATCCACGTGGAACGCAGTGATGCCCACGGTCCGGACTGCCCGTCGGCCATCATCACCGCGCACGTCCTGGTGACCCTGGTGCCCCGCGACACCCTGACCGTGGTCCGCCTCGCCGCGACGTACCACGACGAGGCCGTGAAGTGGAAGGACCGCTGGTACGTGACGAAGAGCTTCGCGCAGTACCAGTCCACCGAGTCCACGCCGCGAGTCGCGCCGCCCGCCGAAGTCGCCAGCGAGTAGTCCCGGGCGCAGCGGCCCTGTCACGGTCATCCCCGGCGGATCGCGCCTGTCGAGGTGCGGTCAGCCGGGGACGACCTGGACCTGCCGCTGCGTGGTGCGACCGAGCGCCGCCGATGAGTTCGGTGCCGAAGCACTGGTCTGTCCCGGCCGAGGACACGACTGATCGAGAGGCCGGCGCCGGTGCGGAAACTGATCTTCGCCATGAACGTGAGCCTGGACGGCTACGTCGCCGCGCCCGGCGACGACCTCGGCTGGGGTGTGTCCAGCGACGAGGTGTTCCAGTACTGGTCAGACAGGGTGGGCGCCACCGAGCTGGCGCTGTACGGGCGTCGGCTCTGGGACGCCATGAGCGCCCACTGGCCGACGGCCGACCAGCAGCCCGGGGCGACACCGGCGGTGCTCGAGTACGCCCGCCGCTGGCGGGACATGCCGAAGGTCGTCTTCTCCGCGACGATCTCCACGGTCGACTGGAGCACCCGCCTGGTGGCCGGTGACGCCGTCACCGAGATCAGCCGTCTCAAGGGCGAGGACGGCGGTCCGATGGAGATCGGCGGTGCCACCCTCGCCGCCGCGGCCATGCGGGCCGGGTTGATCGACGAGTACGTGTTGATGACCTCACCAGTACTGATCGGACGCGGTCTGCCGTTCTTCACGGCCCTGGACCGCTGGGTCGAGCTGGATCTGCTGGAGACCCGGTCCTTCCCCGGTGGGGTGCTGCTGACCAGGTACCGGACCAGGCGCTGACCCGGACGCCGCGTCGCCTGGCCGGCGTTCGGCTCAGATCGGCCGGAGACGCAACCTGCCGGTCGGCGACGCCGGTGGCGCCACGTCGTCGGCTCCGAGGTGGACGAACCAGTCGAGGACGCCGCCGCCGGAGACGCCGGCGAGCGACTCCTCGGACACTTCGTCCCCATCGACCGGCTCGATTGCGGATGGCAGCGCCAGGACCATCTCGCCCGGCCGGGACGTCCACCCGGTGTGAGGCGACGGTCATCGGCCTCGGGCCGGACGCGCCCGCGTGCCGGGCCAGGGCCCGACCGGCACGGCGCGCTCAGAGGTCGGCGACCCGCGGCGCCACTTCCCTGCCCAGCAGCTCGATGCCGCGCAGCAGGTCGGCGTGCGCCAGTCGCGGGTTGGTCATCTGGATCGAGACCCGGTCGATCCCACCGACCTGATCGGAAACCCGCTGCAGCTTCGCGACGATGGTGTCCGGGTCGCCCATGAAGAAGGCGCCGTCCGGTCCGCTGGTGGCGTCGAACTGCGCCCGGGACGGCGGCGCGAACCCACGCTCCCGGGAGACCGAGGTGAACATCTGGTGCCACCCGGGGTAGATGGTGTCGGCCGCGGCCTTGACGCTCTCCCCCACGTAACCGAACAGATGCAGGCCGACCTTGAGGGTCTCCGGCGCGTGACCGGCCTCGGCGCCGGCCCGGCGGTAGAGGTCGATGAGCGGGGCGAACTGCCGGGGCTGGCCGCCGATGATGGCGACCATGAGCGGCAGCCCGAGCAACCCGGCGCGGACGAACGACTCAGGCGATCCGCCGACGCCGACCCAGATGGGCAGCGGGTGCTGCGCCGGACGCGGATAGATGCCCTGGCCGGTCAGCGCGGGCCGGTGCCGGCCGGACCAGGTGACGTGGGCCTGATCGCGGATCTTGAGCAGCAGATCGAGCTTCTCGGTGAAGAGGCTGTCGTACTCGCTCAACGGCAGACCGAACAGCGGGAACGCCTCGGTGAACGAGCCACGGCCGACGACCAGGTCGATCCGGCCCTTCGAGATCAGGTCCAGGGTGGCGAACTGCTGGAACACCCGGACCGGATCGGCGGCACTGAGCACGGTGACCGCGCTGCCCAACCGGATCCGCGACGTGCGGGCGGCGGCGGCACCCAGGATCACCGGAGGCGCCGAGTCGTAGTACTCCTCGCGGTGGTGCTCGCCGATACCGAAGGCGTACAGCCCGGTCTCGTCGGCGAGCTGGATCTCCTCGAGCAGGTGCTCCAGCCGCTCCTCCGGTCCGACCAGATGCCCGGTGACCGGGTCGGTCACGGCCGAGACGAAGCTGTCGATACCGACGTGCATGGTGATCTCCCTGGGCGGGTCGGTGTCGGGCGCCGAAGTGTGCGGCCGGTGGACTCGTCAACCAAAATACCGACCGATCCCTTCCCGGGTCGATCGGGGTGGTCGGATCGGTCACGGCGATCATCCCGTCGAGATTGTCGGTCGACGGGGTCGTGACAGGGCTGAGCGGGGCAGCACCGGATGGTCGATCACTCACAGTGATCACCCGGTTCGGCATCGACGTCAGCCTTCGGGGGACGTACCAGCGGGAAGCTGTCCGTGATCCTGGTTGCATGTCATCCGCGCTCCGCGGGCGGACTCCCCTCCTCGAACTTCCCGCCCTGACGCCTGCCGTCTCCACCCCGCTCCCCGCAGTCGCACCGGCCACCCGACCGGCACCTGCCTCGAGTGGCGATGCCACGACTCCTGGTGCCGGACAGATGCTCCCGGACCCCACCGCGGCGATCGTGGTCCCGACGGCGACGTCCGAGTCCAACGCCGGACGCGCCCGGCGAAGCATGCTGCGGTGCCTCCGGGGCGCCCCGGTCACCGTCGGTCTACTCATCGTCCTGCTCGTGCTGGCCGTCGCGGCCGGCCCGCTGGCGGCCGCCCTGGGCGGCCCGACCACGCTGTCGTGGGGAGTGTCGTCCCTGCACGACGGCACCTGGTGGACGGCGGTCACCAGCGCGGCGGTGCTGGGGCGGCCGGACGTGGTCGTGGTCGTCGGCATCCTGCTCACCGCCGCGCTCGGCTGGTACGAGCACAGCGCCGGCTCCCTGCGCGCGGTCGTCGCCGTCCTGGTCACCCACCTGGCCGGGGTGGTCCTGCCCGTGCTGGTGGTGGCGGCCGTGTCCGGCAGTTCCTGGCCGTGGGCGGCGGCCGTGTCCGCCGAACGGTCCAGCGGTCTCACCACGGCCGTGTTCGGCGTCGTGGCCGTCGGCTCCGCATTGCTGCCCTCCGCCTGGCGACTGCGTGTCCGTATCCTCGTCGGCGCCGTGCTGGTCATGCTGCTGCTGCGCTCCGGCCGTCTGGAGGATCTCGAGCACCTGGCCGCGTTCGGCGCCGGCCTGGTCGCCGGCCCGCTGCTGGCCGGACGTCGGCCGGCGCGTCCGGCCCGGTTCACCGTCCTGCGCGCCCGGTCGGTGGTGAGCCTGGTCGTGATCGGCATCGGCATCGCCGGTGTCGTGCACGCCGTCGCGCCGGGGCTGGGCGGCATCTTCGGCGGCATGCCGCACGCCATGTCCGGGCGCGGGTCCCTCATGGTCGTCCTGCAGCTCGTGGTGGCCGCCCTGCTGGCCGACTCGCTGCGGCGCGGACGGGCGGCAGCCTGGTGGCTCACCGCGGTGGCCGCGACGACCGTGCTGGTCAATGCGCTGGTGAACACCCGGGGCGACGTCCGGTCCGCCGAGGTGGTCGCGTCGGTGGCCGTCCTGGCGCTGCTGGTGACGTTCCGCCGCGCCTGGCGGTGGCGGACGCCGGACGGCTTCGCGCGCCGCTCCCTGGTGCGGATCAGCTCCGCGGTCGCCGGCTTCGTGGTGGTCGTCGGCGCGGCGACGTGGCTGCTGCGCGACCACTTCCGCCCGGTGCCCGACCTGCTCGACGTGGCCCGGCACACGCTGGCCCGGCTGACCTTCTCCCCCGGCCCGCTGGCGGGTGGCGACCCGCTCGCGCGGACCGCGACCACGGTGATCGCCCTGCTGTGGGCGGTGGTCCTGGCCGGGCTGTTGATCGGCTGGCTCTACGCGGACCGCGGTCCCGACCGCGGCCGGGACGGGGTCATCGGCACGCTGGTGCGCCGCCACGGCGGCGGGTCGATCGGATGGCTGCGGACCTGGCCGGGCTTCAGCACGTGGCGGAGCCGCGACGAGCGGGTGGCCATCGGCTACACGGTGGCCGGTTCGGTCGCCATCGCGCTGGGCGACCCGGTCGGGCCGACCGATCGCTGGCCCGCCGCCGTGGCGGAGTTCCGGACCTTCTGCCGGTACGCCGGCTGGACACCGTGCTGGTTCGCCGCCACCGACGCCCTGGTGCAGTCCGCGGCGAGCAGCGGATGGCGGAGCGTGCAGATCGGCGAGGACACCGTGCTGGAACTGTCCGAGCTGCACTTCAAGGGCAAGCAGTGGCAGGACGTCCGCACCGCCCGCAACCGGGCCCAGCGCGACGGCATCCGCCTCGTCGCCGGCCGTCTCGCCGACCTGGATCCCGTCCTCACCGAGCAGGTCACCGCGATCTCCTCGGCCTGGGTCGCCGAGAAGCCGCTCCCGGAGATGGGTTTCACGCTCGGTACCGTCTCGCACGCCCTGGACGACGAGGTGCGGACGCACCTGGCCGTCGATGCCGCCGGCACGGTGCAGGGAGTGACGACCTGGCTGCCGGTGCACGAGGACGGCGAGGTCGTCGGCTGGACGCTGGACGTCATGCGTCGTCGTCCGGACGGCTTCCGGCCGGTCATCGAGTACCTCGTGGCCGAGAGTGCGTTGCTGTTCCAGGCGCAGGGGTACCGGACGCTCTCGCTGTCCGTGGCCCCACTGGCCCGCCGGGATCGGGACGCCGGGACCAGCCGGGCTGGGACCGATGCAGCCCGCCCCGCCGGCCGGACGATCGACCGCGGGCTGGACCGACTGTCCCGGCTGCTCGAACCGACGTACGGCTTCCGTTCGCTGTTGGACTTCAAGGCCAAGTTCCATCCGGAGTTCCGGCCGGTGCACCTGGTCTACCAGCGGACGGCCGACCTGGCCGCCATCGGCTGGGGCATCGGCCACGCCTACCTGCCCGACCTCACCGCCGTGCAGACCCTGCGCCTGGGCCGGACGCTGGTCAGCCGCACGCGGTGAAGCACCGGGCCCGTCAGCGGCGTGGGTCGGCCGACCACCACGCCACCGGCTCGGAGAACATCCGAGCTCGGCCGCCGAACTTCACCGGCACGGTGGAGCACGTCGGACATCCCTGACCACGCGTGCACCGCCATCCACCACCGCGACCCAGCCGTGCGGCGGTCGCGCGCCACCGGACGACGATGGGCACCCGGCGCGGTCACCGACGGTCGGACGTGGTGACGGCGTCGACGCCGCATCCTCGGGGGCTCGTCGGTGGTCGGCCGCCACCACGGCCAGGCCGGCCGGGCCGCGCAGCCGCAGGTCCTGCACGGCGACGGCCCGGTGCACGGCGGGAGCGCCGGCCCGGCACAAGTCCCCGCGCCTGGTCGACGGTACGGCCCTGCAACGCGAAACCGCCGGCCGCGCGGAACTCGGCGATCACCTCGCGGGCGTCCGCGGCGACCTGGTCCAGCGGAGAAGGCGGTTGCTCCGGTCCGCCCGTCACGACGGGACGCCGACGGTCGCCGCCGGCTCCGTCCAGAACGACGCGGCGGCCATCCCGTGCACGGCCCTGCGGTACTCCTCCACCGTGCCGTACCAGTTGTTCACCACGCGACCCGCCGCGTTCTTGTACCAGCTCGAGCAGTCGGCCGAGAAGGCCGATCCGATCAGTCGCTGCTGCACGAGATCGTTGTACTGCCGAACGGTCTCGCTCGGCACGTCGTAGACGACCTCGGCGTCGGTGATCCGCCGGGTCGCCTCGACGATGAACTCGTGCTGGATCTCCATCATGCTGACCACGGAGTTGTGGTTCAGGTTCGTGTTGGGGCCGTAGACCAGGAACAGGTTCGGGAAGCCGTCAACGGTCAGGCCCAGGTGGGCCTCCGGCGCGTCGCCCCAGCGCTCCGCGAGCGAGACGCCGCCGCGACCGGTGATCCGGGTGTCGCCCTGGAACGACTGACTGTGGAAGCCGGTCCCGAAGATGACCACGTCGAACCCGTGGGTGGTGCCGTCCGCGGTGACCAGACCGTCCGGCGTGAAGTGGTCGATCGCCTCGGTGACGAGCTGGACGTTCGGGCGGGCCAGCGCCGGGTAGTAGTCGTCGGTGCGCAGGATGCGCTTGCACCCGAACTCGTGGTCCGGGGTCAACTTGCGGCGCAGGTCAGGATCGGCGATCTGCGCCTCGAGGTGGGCGCGGGCCTCGGCGACGCCGGTCGCCTGTTCCTCGGTGCGGTGCCGCACGCGGGCGAACCCGGCCTCGCGGAAGGCGTGGACCTCGCGCCGCAACGCCTCGAAGGTCGCCGGGTCCTCGCGGAACCGGGCGCGCTCCTCGTCGGTGAAGATCCGCTGGTTCCGCGGCAGGATGTAGTTCGCCGAGCGCTGGAACACGGTGAGCTGTGCGGCGTCCCGGGCGACGAACGGGACGTACTGCACGGCACTGGCCGCCGCGCCGATGCTGGCCACCCGCCGGCCGGTCAGCGGGACCGCATGGTTCCACCGGGCGGAGTGGAACGCCGCGCCGGCGAACCGGTCCAGTCCTTCGAACCTCGGGACGGCCGGCGTGCTCAGCTGCCCCCACGCGGGGACCAGCACCCGGGCCAGGTACTCATCGCCGGCCGAGGTCAGCACCCGCCACGACCGGCGATCCTCCATCCACTCGGCGCTGACGACCTCCTGGCCGAACGCGATGCGGCGGGTGAGGTCGAAGTGGCTCGCGAAGTCCCGCAAGTACCCCAGCAGCTCCGGTCCTTCGACGAACATCCGGGACAGGTCGAGGTGCGGGAAGAAGCTGTAGCAGTAGACGACGGCCTGGGTGTCACACGCGGCGCCGGGATAGGTGTTGTCCCGCCACACCCCACCGAGGTCGCCGGACCGCTCGAGGATGACGAAGTCCTCGATCCCGGTGCGGGCGAACTGCGCACCCATGCCCAGGCCCCCGTAGCCGGCGCCGATGATCAGCGCGTCGTGGACGTGGTCGGGGTCGGTCATGGACGACTGCTCCTTCGTGCCGGTCCGGTCCCGGCGACGGCCACGCGCAGCGCACCGGTGACCGACGCGCGAGCACGACCGGGATCCACGTCGCCGGAGTCTCCCGCGGCACCGTACGGCACCGCGCTGGCTCTCACCGGCAGGATGGACCCCGACTGATGCAGCCACCTCATCATCGACGCGGCGACCGACACCGTGATCGGGCTCGGCGTCCTGCGCCGACTGGGCTTCACCCGCACCGCCGAGTTGACCGATCCGCAGGAGGGCCCGTCTGGCGTCGGGAGCTGTCCGTGCGACCCGAGCCCGGTGGTGATCGTCCCACCTGACCGCCTGCCACAGGATTCTCGCGACCGGGCAGGATGGTCCGGGTGACCCGCGAGCCGTTCCTCACCAGTCGACTGCAGGGCTTCGGAACGACGGTCTTCGCCGAGATGAGTGCGCTGGCCGTCGCCACCGGCGCGATCAACCTCGGTCAGGGGTTCCCGGACGAACCCGGACCGACCGAGGTGCTCGACGTGGCGCGGTCCGCGATCGGGACGATGTACGACCAGTACCCGCCGGGGATCGGCGTGCCGGAGCTGCGGCACGCGGTCGCCGAGCATCAACACCGGTTCCGCGGACTCGGCTACGACCCCGACACCGAGGTACTGATCACCGCCGGGGCCACCGAGGCGCTCACCGCAGCACTGCTGGCGCTGCTGGAGACCGGTGACGAGGTGATCACCTTCGAGCCGATGTACGACAGCTACGGCGCGGCGGTCGCCATGGCCGGTGGCGTGGTGCGTCCGGTCCCACTGCAGCCGCCGGCCGACGGCACCGGCCGGTGGACGTTCGACGAGTCAGCCCTGCGCTCCGCGGTGACACCGCGCACCCGACTGGTGCTGCTGAACACCCCGCACAATCCGACCGGCAAGGTGTTCACCCGCGCCGAGCTGACCGTGATCGCCGACGTGGCCGTCTCCGCCGACCTGCTGGTGCTCGCCGACGAGGTCTACGAGCACCTGGTCTTCACCGGCGCCGAGCACGTCCCGATCGCCACCCTCCCGGACATGCGAGCCCGCACCCTGCTGGTCGGCAGCGGTGGCAAGACGTTCAACACCACCGGCTGGAAGGTCGGCTGGGTCTGCGCACCCGCCGCCCTGGTCGCCGCCGTCCGCACTGCCAAGCAGTTCCTCACCTACGTCAGCGCCGGCCCGTTCCAGCCCGCCATCGCCGCCGGGCTGCGACTGCCCGACGCCTACTTCACCGGCATCGCCGCCGACCTGCAACGCAAACGGGACCTGCTGGTGGGCGGGCTGGTGACGGCCGGACTGCCGGTCGTGATCCCGGAGGCCACCTACTTCGCCACCGTCGACGTCCGTCCGGTGCAGCCCGACGGGGACGGCTGGGCATTCTGCCGTTCGCTGCCCGAGCGGGCCGGCGTCGTCGCCGTGCCCAGCGTCGTCTTCTACGACCCGGCCGACGCGCACCTCGGTCGACACCTGGTGCGCTTCGCGTTCTGCAAGCGCGACGACGTCCTGGTCGAGGCGGCCGACCGGTTGGGGGCGCTGGCCTGACGCGGGCCAGCCGACTCCGGAGTCGACACCACGCCACCGGACGCCCACGCCCCCCGCGTCGAGCAGGGTGGTGACGTCCTCCGGCGGGGCGCCACCCTCGAGGTCGTCGCCATGGATGGCCGGCAGGGGCAACTCGGTGCCCTCCGGCAACGACGTGCCGGTCAGTCCGAGCGGGTCGAGCACCTGCTCGCGCAGCACGTCGGCGTAAGGGCGGCCGGTCGCCGCCTCGACGATCAGGGCGACGGTGATGTTGTCCGAGTTGCAGTACTCGTCGGCCGAGCAGGGCGGGAACGTCAGCAGCTCCCGCGGCGGTGGGGGCCTGGGCCGGCGATGCGCCGGCCCCTCGGCGAACGCCTCGGTGCGGATGAACACGGGCACACCGCTGGTGTGCGAGAGCAACTGGTGCAGCGTCACGACGTCGCCGGGGCGAAGCCCGGCAGCCACTGCCCCACCGTGTCGTCCAGGGTGACACGCCGTCCTGCACCAGCGACAGCACGGTGGCGCCGGTGGACGCCTCGGCCACACTCGCGACCCGCATGGCGTCGTCCGGCGCGGGGGCCCCACCGGTGTCGACGTCGGCCACGCCCGCGGTGTGCACCGTCAGCGGGGACCGGATCCGGCCGCGAAGACCGCCCGGGGGCGGCCGGACGACATCGCTGAGGGCCGACATGGCGGTCATGGTGGATGTCCCACCGGAACCGCGCCACGGAGCCAGGTCTCCTGTTCGGTCCGTCTTGACGGACCGAGGTGATCGGAGCACTGTGAGCGGGCTCACAGCCGGCTCACATCGGCGCCGGCGCCCACAGCTCGGGGAGGCTCCATGAGGCGTTCGACCGGCAGAGTGCGGATGACGACGATGGTGGTGACGTGCGCGGCCGTGACGGTCACGCTCGCGCTCCCCGCTCAGGTGGCGGCCGCGCCGTCACCGACCAGGCTGGCCGAACGCCTGGTGGACAAGGTGAGTGCGCAGGGCGCCAACCGGCACCTGATCGCCTTCCAGCGGATCGCCGATCGCAACGACGGCAACCGGGCGGCGGGAACGCCGGGATACGACGCCAGTGTCGACTACGTGGTGGGCCGGCTGCAGGCGGCCGGGTACGACGTCAGCACGCCGGAGTTCTCGTTCGATCAGCTCGTCGCGGGCGACCTCACCGTGGGCGACACCAACATCGCCGCGCAGAAGATCCTGCTGAGTGCGAACACCCCGGAGGGGGGCGTCACCGCACCGCTCGCGGTCGTGCCGGAGGATGCCGACACCGGCTGCCAGGCCGAGGACTACGCCGGCCTGGACGTCACCGGGGACATCGCGGTCATCCGCCGCGGCGGCTGCACCTTCGAGATCAAGGCGGCCACGGCGGCCACGGCCGGCGCCGTCGTCGCGGTCATCTCGGACAACGTCCCGCCGGCCCCGTTCCGGCCGGTCATCGAGAACGCCGCCACCGTCCCGGCCGGCTTCGTGAGCCAGGAGGACGGCGACATCCTCGCCGGGCTGGACGGCCAGTCCGCGACGGTGGATCTGCGCAGTGAGATGACGGTCAGCCGGAACGTCATCGCGCAGACCAGGTCCGGGCGCCCCGACAACGTGGTCATGCTCGGTGCTCACCTGGACAGCGTTCCCGAGGGCCCCGGCATCAACGACAACGGGAGCGGATCGGCCGCCCTGCTGGAGATCGCCCTGAAGCTGGGCCCGGACCGCAAGGGTGTCAACAACGCGGTCCGGTTCGCCTGGTGGGGCGCCGAGGAACTCGGGCTGCTCGGGTCGGAGGCCTACGTCGCGTCGCTGGACTTCGAACAGCAGCTGGACATCGCGATGTACCTGAACTTCGACATGATCGGCTCACCGAACGCCGGCTACTTCGTCTACGACGGCGACGACTCGGCCGGCACCGGCGCAGGCCCGGGACCCTTCGGCTCCGCGCAGATCGAGGAGACGTTCAACTCGTACCTGCGCGACCAGGCCGGCGTCGAACCGCTGCCGACCGATTTCGACGGCCGGTCGGACTACGGACCGTTCATCGCCGCCGGCATCCCGGCCGGGGGGTTGTTCACCGGCGCCGAGGACATCAAGACGCCGGAGGAGGCGGCGCTCTGGGGCGGCACTGCCGGGATCGCGTTCGACCCGTGCTACCACGCGGTTTGCGACACCCTCGGCAATCTCGACCGCACCGCGCTGGGGCGCAATCTCGACGCGGCCGCCTGGACCACCGGGGTGTACGCGTACTCGACCGACACCGTGAACGGGGTGCCGCCGCGCGACGTGCGGGCGCAGGCCCGGGTCAACACCCTGCTCGCCGCGGCCGCACCGGCCGGCGATGCGCAGGACGCCGCCTGAGGCGGACCCGCGCCTGACCGGCGCCCATCCACAGATCACCGCCCCCTCCCGGATCCGTCTCGGGAGGAGGCGGTGACGCGTCACGAGGCGATCACGTCCGGGGACGCCGAGTTGCGCTCGAACGGGCCCCGAACTACTACCTGTGATGACCACCGGGGTCGCGATCCGATCTCCGAGGTCGATCCCGAGCTGGAGCCCGGCGTCGTACTTCGCGTGACAACAAGAGCGGTGAATCCCGGGCGTCCTTCCGATCCGCCCGCCGGGCCGACCGGGTTGTCCCTGACCAGCGGGACCGATCGTTCCGGACGCTTGGACACCCGCCTCCACCACCGCCGAGCCGGGACCCGCACCCCCGACGTCGAACTGCTTCGCGTCCGGAGAACCACGTTGTCACAACCATTCCCGCTACCCGAACGGTCCCGGCCCGATGGCCATGATCCCCGCTCGCCCCTTGACGCGCCATCAGCACTGCCCCAGACTTCTGTCATCTCGATGCACCGCGTGAATAATCATGCGTCACCCGCTCCGGCGACATTGGACAAGGGAGTCACGATGTTCCGCACGAGGAGTTTCCGGAAGCATCTGGTCGCCGCGCTTGCGGTGGTCGTGCTGGGCGTCAGCGCCTGTTCGACCACGACCGGCGCCGGCGCCGGCGGGACCGGCGGCAGTCAGGCACCCATCGCCAACGAGGATCTGGTTCTCGTGGCGTCCGTCATCAACACCACCAACCCCTACATGGCCTCGATGATCGAGGGTGCGCAGGCGCTCGGCGAGAAGCTCGGGGTCGAGGTGCAGATCGTCGACTCGGCCGGCAGCAGTCAGACCGAGATCTCCAAGATCCAGGCCATTCTCGCCCAGGGCAAGAAGGTCGCCCTGATGGTCAACACGGTGGCCAGTTCCGACGCGCCCACCATCGTCAACGCGGTCAAGCAGGCCGGCGGCTACGTCGTCATCTGGTGGAACAAGCCGGACAGCCTCGAGCCGTGGGACGTCGGCAACAACTTCGTCGCGTTCCAGAAGTACTCCGGCGTGGAGAGCGGGCAGTGCACCGGCCGTGCCCTCGCCGAGAGCCTCGGCGGGAAGGGCAACGTCATCGGCCTGGCCGGTGTCGAGGACAGCACGACCTCCCAGACCCGGGTGGCCGGCTTCGAGGATGCGCTCAAGGCCTATCCGGACATCAAGCTCCTCGAGGTGCAGTCGGCCAACTGGGATCCGCAGCAGGGCCTGTCGGTGACGCAGAGCCTGCTGACCAAGTACCCCAACCAGGTCAACGGCATCTGGGCAGCGGACGACGCGATGATCATCGGCGCCACCAACGCGGCCAAGAACGCCGGCCTCTACAACGACATCAAGTTCGTCTCCGACGGGCTGTACCCGCCGGTGGTCGACATGATGTCGGAACCGAACTCCCCCATCGTCGGGGAGACGTTCCACCGCGGATTCATGGCCGCGGCCATCGGCCTGTACACCGCCTACCTGGCGGCGACCGGTGAGATCGACCCGGCGACGCTGCCCGAGGAGAAGCGGGACAGCCTCTTCAAGCTGGCCTGCGTCACTCCGACGGACTTCCAGGACTACACCAAGTGGGACGGCGACGTCGACGCCTGGATCGACACGCTGATCGAGAACGGCCCGTGGGACACCGAACCCACGCCGCTGGTGGGTCAGGGCCCGGAGAAGCTGCCGGGCACCTGACCCCGGGCGCGGTCCGGCTCCCGGACGCGGAGCCGGACCGACCGCCCTCGCCGCCCCCGAGGCCGTTCCCGTCCGGCCGATCCGTCCGTCTCCCGTCCCGTCGAGCAGTCCCAGATCCGAAAGGGAGCGCCGTGGCGAACCCAGTCACCCGAGAGCCGTCCGAACAGAGCGTGTCCACCGGTCGGCGGACCCGGCCCCACCATCGCTTCGAGGTGCGCAGCCTGGGCGAGGTGGGCGCCCTGGCCGTGTTGATCATCGTGTTCTTCGCCATCAATCCGAGCACGTTCCTGAGCATCGGCAACATCCGGACCATCCTCGACCAGGCAGCCACGCCGCTGATCGTCGGCGTCGGAGCCACCCTGGTCGTCCTGATGGGCGCGATCGACCTGTCCGTCGAGGGCGTGATGGGCGCCGCCGGCATGGCGTTCATCCTGACGACCGAGAACAGCCGTGGCAGCGTTGATCTGGGCCCATTGTCGTTCGTCGTCGGCATCGCCATGGGGGCAGCGCTGGGGGTGGCCGCCGGGCTCATCCACACCCGTCTGAAGGTGCCGTCATTCATCGTCACGCTCGGGTTCTGGTTCGTCGGCCTCGGCATCGCGACCGTCCTGTTCGGGACCGAGACCATCCCTCTGCTGCCGGACGGCGGCATCAAGGCATGGCCGAACGAGACCTTCCTGGGCCTGCCCCACTCGTTCTGGCTGGCGGTCCTGGTCATCGCGGTCGGCTGGGTGGTCACCCGCTTCACCAGGTTGGGCCGCTTCACCTACGCGATCGGCGACAGCGAGGAGGTCGCCCGGAGCAACGGCGTCGGCGTCGCGCGGACGAAGCTGTACGTCTTCGCGGTGGCAGGTGCGTGCACCGGCCTGGCCGGGATCCTGGCCACCCTGCGCCTCGGTGCGGGCGCACCCACCGTCGGTGGCGGCGTCCTGTTCCTGACCGTGGCCGCCGTCGTGATCGGTGGGACGTCCCTGGGCGGTGGGCGGGGCGGCGTGCTGCGCACCACCCTCGGCGTATTCATGCTCACCGTGCTGACCAACGGTCTGATCCTGAGCGGCGTCGATTCCAGCATCCAGTCCGGGGTGTCCGGCGCCGTGCTGATCGTGGCCATCATCTTCGCGGCGTGGCCGCATCGGAGCCGACTGAGGATCGTGAAATGACCAGATCGACCAGCCGCCGGACTGCGGCGGCCAACGCCAGGCCTGCCGCCGGCAGCGTCGACGGCGCGCCACCCCCGGCGCTGCGGCTCACCCGCATCACCAAGACATTCGGCCCGATCACCGCGGTCAAGAACCTCTCCCTGACCGTCGAACGCAACCAGGTCGTCGGGGTGATCGGTGAGAACGGGGCCGGCAAGTCGACCCTGCTGAAGATCCTTTCCGGGTTGCACGAGCCGACCTCCGGGGTCATGGAGGTCGCCGGCCGCCCGGTCCAGTTCCGGCGCCCGCAGGACGCGGTGGCGGCTGGCTTCGGCGTCGTGCACCAGGAGCAGTCCCTGCTGTCGAACCTGTCCGTGGCCGAGAACCTGGCCATGAACGCGCTCTCGTCCACGGACAACGCCACCCGGTTCGGGTGGTACCGGTGGCGTCAGCTGAACCGGGAGGCAGCGGAGACACTGGCCCGGGTCGGCGCCGCCATCGACCCGCGGGCGATCGTCGGCGACCTGTCCTTCGTCGACCGGCAGATGGTCGAGATCGCCCGTGCCCTGCGGGTCGACGAGCAGACGCACGCGACACCGCTGGTCATCCTGGACGAACCGACCTCGGTACTGGAGCGCAACGAGACCGCCATCCTGGAACGCGAGATCGCCAATCTGAAGTCGGTCGGATCGGTGATCTTCGTGTCGCACCGCCTCGACGAGGTGCGTCGGATCTGCGACCGGATCGTGGTCATGCGACACGGCGAGGTCGTCGCCGACCGACCGACCGGGGACGTCACCGAGGACGACTTGTTCAAACTGATGATCGGGCACGCCGCCAAGGCCGACAAGCGGTCCGACGCCGGCCGGACGGTCGGCGCGCAGAATCTCGTCGAGGTCCGCGGACTGACCCGTCGGGGCGAGTACCGGGACGTGTCCTTCGCCGTGCGACCGGGCCGGTGCCTGGTCATCGTCGGCGCCCTGGGCTCCGGCCGAGAGTCGCTCGCCCGAACGGTGTTCGGAGCCGAGCCGTTCGACCGTGGCGAGATCCGGTACCGGGGTGACGTGGTGTCGTCCTGGTCGACGGTCCGGGCCACGCGCAACGGCATGGCCTACGTGCCGGCGGAGCGCCGGACCGAAGGGATGGTGGGTGGCTTCTCGTCCACCGAGAACATCACCCTGGCCCGCACCGGGGCGAGGCCCCGGTTCGTGCTCAATCGCGCAGGCCAGAAGAAGCTGGCCCGGGAGTGGTTCCAGCGCCTCGACGTCCGGCCCGACGACATCAAGCTGAGCCTGCAGCGCTTCTCCGGTGGCAACCAGCAGAAGGTCGTCATGGCCAAGTGGCTGCAGTCCGACCGCCTCCGGGTGCTGATCCTCGACCACCCGCTGCGCGGGCTCGATCCGGGCGCCGCGGAGACCGTCAACGACCAGATCCGGATCGCGCGGGACGCCGGCACCGCGGTCATCCTGCTCGCCGACACGCTCGAGGAGGCGCTGGACATGGGCGACGACATCCTCGTCATGCGGGACGGGGACGTCACCGCACGCTTCGACCTGTCGGTCGACACCCCGACGACGCTCGACCTGCTCGAGAGGATGGTGTGACGGTGACCCAGCAGCCGACCGAGCAGCCGACGCAGCGATCGCCGGAACGACCGCTCACCGACACCGCGACCGCAGGCCCGTCAGCCGGACCGCGGCGACGCTGGTCGGCGCTGGACGTGTGGACCACGGTCGGCCCGCTCGCGGTCTTCATCGCCTTGTTCGTCCTGGTCGTCTCGCTGCGCCCGGCGTTCCTGGGCGGCGGCGGACTGGCCATCGTGGCGACGCAGGCCACCGCGATCCTGCTGGTCGCCCTGGGCCAGGGCATGGTGCTGCACGTCGGCTCCATCGACCTGTCGAACGCCGCGAACGCATTGTTCTGCGCCATCGTGCTGGCGCAGGCGCTCGGGTCCTTCGGTGGCGGCGCGATCGTGCTCGTGCTCGTCATCGGCACCGTGATCGGCGTCCTCAACGGCGTCCTGGTCGCGTTCTTCCAGGTACCCAGTTTCGCACTGACTTTGGGCACGCTCGGCATCCTGCAGGCAGCCGGCCTGATCGTCAGCGACCGCACCACGGTCTACGCCGAGGACACCAGCCTGCTGACGCCGATGTTCGGCACCGCCATGGCCGGGCTGGCCACCGCCTTCTGGATCGGGGTGGTGCTGGCCGTGGCGCTGTGGGCGATGCTGCGGTTCACCGTGCCGGGGCAGAGCCTGACCGCCGTCGGCCTGAACGAGACCGGAGCCCTGTTCTCCGGCGTACGCACCCGGGCCGCCAAGATCAGCGCCTTCGCCATCTCCGGCCTGCTCGCCTCGATCGCCGGCATCATGATCATCGCTCAAGCCGGATCGGCGTCCAGCACAGGGTTGGGCAGCGACCTGCTGCTGCCCGGCATCACCGCGGCGATCGTCGGGGGCACCGCCATCACCGGCGGCATCACCAACCCGGTCAACATCGTCTTCGGAGCGCTCACCGTCACACTCATCCCGATCGGCGCCGCCGCTCTCGGGATGCCCTCCGAGGCGCAGAGTCTCGTCTACGGCCTCGTCATCATCGTCGCCGTCGCGCTGACCATCAGCCGCAGACGCGTCGGCATCGTCAAGTAGTTCCGGACTACCCCAGCACGTCCGCCCCGTTCCGCCCCGAACCGCCGACGCCCGCCGAGGAGCGCCCCATGCCCGTCCTGGAGAAGCTGGAGCCGCAGGAAGTGTTGCGGTTCTTCGAGATCCTGTCCGACATCCCGCGTGGCTCGGAGAACGAGCAGCAGGTCGCCGACTGGGTGGTTGCCTTCGCCCGGGAACGCGGGCTGACGGCCTTCCAGGACGCCGCGCATTGCGTGGTGGTGCGCAAGCCCGGTCAGGGCGGGCTGGAGGACGCACCGACCCTGATCCTGCACGGGCATCTGGACATGGTCTGCGCCAAGGACGAGGGGGTCGAGATCGACTTCCTGACCGAGCCGATCCGGTTGGTCGTGGACGGCGACTTCATCCGGGCCGACGGCACCTCACTGGGCGCCGACAACGGCATCGGGGTGTCCTACATCCTGGCGCTGCTGGACACCACCGACCTGCCGCACCCTCCGCTGGAGGCGGTGCTCACCGCCATGGAGGAGAAGGGCAAGGTGGGTGCCGGCCAGTTCGACACCTCGGTGCTGACCGGCACCCGGATGATCGACTTCAACTGGATCACCGACACCGAGATCCTGGCCGGTTGCAGCGGTGACGTCACCTTCCTGGTCGACATCCCCGGCGAGTTCCAGGCTGTCCCGTCGGAGCTGTCCGCGACCCGGTCAGTGCAGGTCCGCGGCCTGCTCGGCGGTCACTGCGAGTTCGACATCCACCTGGAGCGGGCCAACGCCATCCAGCTGGTGGCCCGCGTGCTCAACACCGTGTTGGCCCGGTACCCGGCCCGGATCAGCGGCCTGGTCGGCGGCACCCAGAACAGCGCCATCCCTGCGGACGCCGAGGTCGTGCTGTCGCTGCGCCCGCAGGACGTGACCGGGGTCGAGACGCTGATCACCGACCTGGCCGATGTCCTGCACGCCGAGTACGAGCGTGCCGGCGACGCCATCCGCATCGAGGTGGCCGAGACCGGGGCTCCGGCGAAGGCATTCGGTGCCGCGGCCACCGCGCGGTTCGCGCGGCTGACCGCACTGATCCCGAACGGCGTGCTGAGCTGGAGCCTCCTCACCCCCGGGGTGGTGGAGAGTTCCAACAACCTCGGGACACTGCGCCCGACCGAGGACGGGGTCCGGCTGGCGTCGACCATCACCGCCCAGGTCACCTCGCGCAAGCACGAGATCCTGCAGCGGGCCGAGGTGCTCGCCGCTCTGGCCGGTGGTGGGGTGACCGTGCAGCAGTTCGGCCTCGACGCGCCGGAGTTCCCGTACCAGCGGGACTCCGGCCTGCTGCGCACCGCGGCCGAGGCCTACCGCGACGTCATCGGCAGCGAGCCGGACATCCACGTCTCCCAGTGCAGCCTCGAACTGGGCATGTTCAGCCGGAAGATCCCGGGCCTGGAGATCATCTCCATCGGCACGGAGCTGCACGCTCTGCACTCCCCGCTGGAGAAGGTCAACCACACATCGGTGGCCAGGGTCTGGCCACTGGTCCGCGAGGTGGTCGGCCGGCTGCGCTGACGTCACCGACACCTCGGAGCATCCGATGCCCCCGACCGGCCATCGCGCCACCCCAGAGTGCATCGCACCCGAGACTCCCTGCCCGCGGTCAGCTGTCGCGGTGGTCCAGCAGCCACTGGGCGGTGACCGAATCGGTCACCAGCACGTTGATCCACCCGCCGCGCAGCGCGGCGCGGACGGAGCGGTACTTGGACGGCCCACCACCGACGCCCAGCCGGCGAGGCGCCCGGCGCAACTGCCGCAGGGTGGCGCCCACGACGAGTTCGTCGAGCTCGCTGGACACCGGGACGCCGTCCGCGTCGAGGTAGCGCAGGATGACCTCGCCGACCGCCCCGCGTTCCTTGACCTCGGCGACCTGGTCGTCGGTGAAGAAATTGTCACCGGCGCGCAGCGGCGGCACGATGTCACCCGACCCGAAACCGGTCAGCGCCAGGTCGATGTCGTCCAGCTTGGCCAGGGCCTGCCGGGCGTGTCCGTCGTGCGCCAGCAGCGTCTCCCGGACCTGCCGGCTGGGCAGCACCCCCGGCAGCCGCAGGAACATCGGCTCTGCGCCGGTGAGCGAGGCCAGCTGCTGGGTGTTCTGGGCGGCGGCGTGCTGCAGGGCCGGAGGGCCCAGGTCGCCCAGCATCTCGACCACGTACCGGGTCCCGCTGCTGCGCATCGGCTGCAGATGACGGACGGTCTCCTGCAGGGTGCGGCTCCACGAGGTGAAGCCGATGACCTCGGCGTCCAGCGGGGTCGACTGCAGTTGCAATGCGAGCAGCTGGCCCAGTTCCCGCACCAGCTGACTCTCGTCCGGCACGTCACCGATGTCGTGGACGTGCGCACTGCGCAGCTCGTACACCGACTCGAGTTCCCGTTCCAGCGCGGACTGCTCGCCGACTGGCAGGACCACCGTGGTGCGGACGATGCCGAGCTCGACGGCCTGGTCCAGCAACCGGGAGACACGCGACTGGGAGATGTTCATCCGCTCCGCGATCGCGCTCTGCCGCAGACCACGCGTGTGGTACAACCAGGCCACCGTGGCGATCGTCCGCTGCGCGCCGGGTGCCTGCGCTCTCACCATCGCGTCCGTCCCCTCGTCCGATGGTGGCGACGCCCGCCGGAGGACGGACGTCCAGGCACCTGGGCGGTGCCGGCCGTTGACACTGTAGATGCCGCTCACTACCCTCGTCGAGTAAAGATGCTACGGCCGAATATTGACTCGGCACGGCTCCGTCGGACTGCCGAGACGGCCGGTCACCCGCCCCGGGCATCGTGCGACGTCGTCCGCCACATCCGCACCGTCGCACCGCCATCCGCGGGTCCGGGGACCGGACGGGCGGATCCCCATCACGTTCCACCGATGCCCATCGACAGGAAGGCGCGACGGTGACCGACCCAGCCCCTCGATCTTTGCCCCGGGACACCCAACTGGAGATGCAGCGCCGGATGCTGCGGATCCGGCGGTTCGACGAACGGGCCTCCAAGATGGTCAAGCGGGGCCAGATCCCCGGCACGGTGCACACCAGCATCGGCCAGGAGGCCCAGGTGGTCGGCGCCTGCATGGCGCTGGGCGACACCGACTTCATGACGGGCAACCACCGCAGTCACGGTCACCCCATCGGCAAGGGCGCTCCGCTCGGTCCACTGATGGCCGAACTGGTCGGCAAGTCCGGCGGCGTCTGCCAGGGCAAGGGCGGCTCGCTGCACCTGGCCGACTTCGCGGTCGGCAGTCTGGGCGAGTCCGGCATCGTCGGCGGTTCCATCCCGATCGCCGTCGGCGCCGGACTCTCGTCGAAGGTGCTGGCCAACGACCGGGTCTCGCTGGCGTTCTTCGGCGATGGGGCGGCCAACCAGGGGTGCCTGTACGAGGGCATGAACATGGCCGGGGTCTGGAAGTTGCCGGTCATCTTCCTGTGCGAGAACAACCAGTACGCGCTGTCCACCCCGGCGCACACGGTCACCTCCGGGGTGATCGCCGACCGCGGATCCGGCTTCGGCATGCCGGGCGTCCGCGTCGAGAACGGTCAGGACGTCCTCGCGGTGCACGAGGCCGTCTCCGCGGCCGTGCAGCGGGCCCGCGCCGGGGACGGACCGTCGCTCGTGGAGGTCATCACCTACCGCTACAACGAGCACTCCGAGGGGCTCCGGCTCGGCGTCGACTACCGCAACGCCCAGGAGAAGGCGCAGTGGCTGGCCCGGGATCCGATCGTGTTGTTCCGCGAGGACCTGATCCGGCGAGGCGTGGCCGCGGCCGAGGAACTCGACGCATTGGAGGCCGACGTGTTGCGCGAGGTCGACGATGCCGTCGCCTTCAGCGACCAGAGCCCGTACCCGGAGCTGTCGGTCGCCTTCGACGACCTCTACAGCGACTCGCGGTTCGCCGTGCACCGTTTCCGCGACAGCTCTTTCGGCACTCTGGAGGCCGTGCGATGACCGTGATGAGCTACCTGGGCGCGATCGGCGCCGCCCAGAAGGAGGCCATGCTCGCCGACGAGCGGGTGGTCATCATCGGCGAGGACGTCGAGGCCAACGTCTACGGCACCACCGGTGGAGCCGGCAAGAGCCGGGCCTCCGAGGGTGACTTCCTGCAGCAGTTCGGACGCAACCGGATCCGCAACACGCCGATCTCCGAGGAGGTCATCGTCGGGGCCGCCATCGGGGCGGCGATGACCGGCCTGCGCCCGATCGTCGACCTGTCGTACTCGAGCTTCCTGTACATGGCGATGGACCAGTTCGTGAACCAGGCGGCCAAGAACCGGTACATGTTCGGCGGCCAGGCCAGCGTGCCGGTGGTGTTCCGGTCGGCGATGTTCTACGGCCTGAACACCGGCGCCCACCACTCCGACCGGCCGTACCCGATGTTCATGAACGTGCCGGGTCTGAAGATCGTGACTCCGGCGTTCCCCAGCGACGCCAAGGGACTGCTGCGCACCGCCGTCGACACCGACGACCCGGTGCTCGTCTTCGAGGCCTGCGTGCTGTGGGGCAGCAAGGAGGAGGTCGACGAGCGGGAGTACCGGATCCCGTTCGGGGTCGGCCGGTCGGTGCGCACCGGCACCGACGCCACCGTCATCGCGGTGTCGGGCGCGGTCCCCGAGGCCGTCGCCGCGGCCGACGCGCTCGCCCCCGAGGGCATCTCGGTCGAGGTGTTCGACCCGCGCACCCTCGTGCCGCTGGACGTCGAGGGCATCCTGGACGCCGCCGCGAGGACCGGGCGGGTGGTGGTGGCCGATCCGGCCCACCGCACCTGCGGCGCGGCCGCCGAGATCTCCGCACTGATCTCCGAGCACGTCTTCGACGCGCTGCGCGGCCCGGTGCGTCGGGTCACCACCCCGGACGTGCAGATTCCGTTCAGCCCGGCCCTGGAGAAGCAGCTCTACCCGAACCGGGTCGCCATCGCCGACGCCGTGCGCGCCTCGCTCGGTGTCGCCGCGCCGACCACCGGGCGGGACGGCGACGACAGCACCGGTCCGGACGGCAGTGGGGGCACGCCCCCGAGCGGCCAGGACGCGGCGGTCGCCACCGGCGCGGCCCGCTGATCGAGCGCGATTCCGACATCCCATCCGCAGCAGTGCGCCAGACCGCTCCAGACAACGGAGGACACCCATGGCACGACTCGAGGTCCTGCTGCCCCAGTGGGGCATGGGCATGAGCGAGGGTTCGATCACCGCCTGGCTCAAGGCGGTCGGTGACCAGGTCGCCGAGGACGAGGCGTTGGCCGAGGTCGAGGCCGAGAAGGTCGAGGAGACGCTCGAGTCGCCAGCGGCGGGGACGCTGGTGGAGATCCTGGTGGCCGAGGGCGACACCGTCGAGGTCCGCACCCCGGTCGCCGTCATCGAGACCGCCGACTGACCCGCCATGGTCAGGCCGGAACTCACCGGCGGACCGTTCGACCTCATCGTCGTCGGCGCCGGGATCAACGGGGTCGGGATCACCCAGGACGCCGCCCTGCGCGGCCTGCGGGTGGTCCTCGTCGAGCAGGACGACCTGTGCAGCGGTGTCTCGGCGTGGTCCGGGCGATTGGTGCACGGCGGCCTGCGGTACCTGGAGCAGTACGACGTCGCCCTCGTTCACGAATCGCTCTCGGAGCGGGAGCGCCTGTTCAGGCTCGCCCCGCACCTGGTCAAGCCGGTCCCGCTGATGGTGCCCGTGTACCGCCACAACCGGCGCCCCGGCTGGATGGTCGAGCTGGGCATGGTCGCCTACGATGCACTGTCGCTGGTCAAGACCCCGCCGTTCCACCGCGCGCTGAGTCGTACCGCCACCGTGCGCCGGTTCCCCGGCGTCGGGACCGACGGCCTGACCGGCTCGGCCGTGTTCTACGACGGGCAGGTGGAGAACGCCGAGCGGCTCTGCGTCGAGCTGGCGGTGGACGCCGCCGCGGCCGGCGCGGTGATCGCGACGAAGACCCGGGTGGAGGCACCGCTCGTCGAGCAGGGACGCGTGGTCGGGGTGCGCGCGACCGACACCACGACCGGTGAGACCTTCCAGATCCGCGGATCCGTGGTCGACAACGTGGCCGGTGCCGCCATCGACCGCCTCCTGACCGACCACGCCCTGCCGCCGCAACCGCGACTCAACGGTGGCACCAAAGGAAGTCACCTCATCGTCGGACCGTTCCCGGGGGCACCGCGCGACGTCGTCTACTACGAGTCCCGCCAGGACGGCCGTCTGGTCCTGATCATCCCGTGGCGTGGGCGCTACATGATCGGCACCACGGACATCCGGTTCGACGGCGATCCGGACGACGCCCGGTGCGACATCGGCGAGGTCGACTATCTGCTCGGCGAGGTGAACACCCTCATCCCCGGCGCCGGGCTCACGCTGGACGACGTCCTCTACACCTTCAGCGGAGTGCGCCCCCTGCCGTACGTCCCGGACATGGCCGAGTCCTCGGTGCCGCGCAGCCACGTGCTGCACGATCACACCGACACGGGACTGCCTGGACTGGTGACCGTGGTGGGCGGCAAGCTGACCACCTACCGCAAGCTGGCCGAGGACGCCGTCGACGACGCCTTCCGCCGGCTGGACCGCCGGTCCCCCGGAGTGCCGACCAAGCGACGCCGCTTCCCCGGCGCCCAATTCACCGACCTGGCCACGCTCACGGCCGCGGTCGGTGCCCGGACCGGGCTGCCCGAGGCGCAGGTCACCCGCCTGGTCGATCTGTACGGCAGCCGTACCTTCGGCGTCTGGCAGCTGGTCGAGCGGGACCCCACCCTGGCCCGTCCCGTGCACCCCAGCGGCCTCACCGCGGCTGAACTCGTCTTCGCCGTGGACGCCGATCTGGCGCGGTCCCTGACCGATGTGCTGGCCCGTCGGGTGCTGCTCGCCTTCGAGCCGGACCACGGGCTGGGATCGATCGACGTGATCGCCGGGGTGCTGGCCGACCACCTCGGGTGGGACGCCGGGCGGGTGGCCGCCGAGATCGCCGACTACCGCGGCTGGCTCGACAAGCTCGCCGTCCCGGATCCGGCGGGTCCCCGTTCGGAGTCCTTCGGTGCCGGAATCCGGGTGGCGGTGTCGTCATGAGCGGGTCGTTCGTGCTCGCGCTGGACGAGGGGTCCAGCAGCTGCCGTTCCATCCTGGTCGACGCGTCGGGCGGCATGCATGGGGAACAGCGGGCCGATGTGGTCTGGAACACCCCACGGCCGAGCTGGGTCGAACTGGACCCGGTCCGGCTGTGGCAGGACCAGCTCTGCACCGTCCGGCGGTCGATGACCCAGGTGGGCGCGACGGGTCGGGATCTCGCGGCCGTGGCCGTCACCACCCATCGGGAGACCTCGATGCTGTGGGACCGCGCCACCGGCGAGCCCGTCCATCCGGCGGTGGTGTGGATCTCCAAGCAGTCCGACGAGATCGTCCGGCGCTGGTCCGCCGAGGGCTTGGACGAGCTGTTCCGGCAGCGGACCGGACTGTTCAACGACTCGTTCTTCTCCGCGGCCAAGGTGGCCTGGATGCTGGAGCACGTGCCCGGCGTGCGGCGGCGGGCCGAGGCCGGCGAGATCGCCTTCGGCACGCCGGACACCTGGTTGCTGTGGAACCTGACCGGTGGACGCTCCCACCTGACCGACCACACGTGCGCGTCCCGCACCGCGTTGTTCAACCTCGAGGCGCTGGCCTGGGACGAAGAGCTGTGCGCCATCCTCGGCATCCCGATGGAGATCTTCCCCGACGCCGTCGCGTCGGACAGCGACTTCGGGCTCAGCTCGGCCGACGTCCTCGGCGCGGAGGTGCCGGTGCGGGCCGTCATCGCCGACCAGCAGGCCGGGCTCTTCGGACAGGCCGGCTACGCCCCGGGGTCGGCGAAGAACACCTTCGGAACGGCCGGCGTACTGACCGTGAACGCCGGCGAGAAGCCGGTCTTGGTGGACGGTCTGACCTCCAGCGTGGGCTGGACCATCCGCGGCACCACCGACTACGAGTTGGAGGGCGTGGTCTTCCACTCCGGCCAGACGCTGTCCTGGATGAAGGACAACCTCAAGTTGTTCCGGACCAACGACGAGATCGAGGCGCTGTCCCGGGCGGTCCCCGACTCCGGCGGCGTCTACGTGGTCCCGGCCTTCGGCGGGATGTGCGCCCCGCACTGGGACCGAGAGGCCAAGGCGGCCGTCGTCGGGCTCACCCTGGAATCCACCGCCGCCCACGTCGTCCGGGCCGGGATGGACAGCATGGCCTTCCAGACTGCCGACATCATCGACGCGCTCGAGGCCGGCGGCATGCCGGTCGACGTCCTCAAGGTCGACGGCGGTTCCGCCCGCAGCGACCTGCTCTGCCAGCTCACCGCCGACCTGTCCGGAAAGGTCATCCAGCGCCCGACCTCACTGGAGCGCACCGCGCTGGGCGCCGCGTTCGTGGCCGGCCTGGGGGTCGGCCTCTGGGACGGCATCGTCGACCTGGAACAGACCTGGACCTGCGAGCGCGAGTTCATCCCACTCATCGACGAGGCCACCCGCGAGGCCCGTCACGCCGGCTGGCGTGAGGCCCTCGACCGCACCCTGCCCCGCCGGTTCGCTGCCGCCAGGTCCTGACCACCCACTCCCCGAGAGGCACCAGGATGCGAGACTTCGATCCGCTGCGCTGGGTGCACGACGCCCGCGCCGGAGGCTACGCCGTCGCCGGTTTCAACATGCACAACGACGAGACCACCCAGGCCCTGCTGCAGGCGGCCGAACAGGCCGAGGCGCCGGTGTTCCTGCAGGTCGGCCGGGCGGTCATCCCGCACATGGGGGTCCGGCGTGCCTACGAGATGACCGTGCGCAACGCCGCGGACTCCGGCGCCCGGTACGCCATCCACCTCGACCACGGCAGCTGGGAAGAGGTGCTCGAGGCGGTCCGACTCGGCTTCGACTCGATCATGTTCGACGCCGCCCACCTGCCGCTGGCGGAGAACATCGCTGCTACCCGCCGCGCGGTCGAGCTGTGCCACCACTACGGGATCCCGGTTGAGGCCGAGCTGGGCAAGATTCCGGACGTGGGCGCGCCGGTCGAGTGGGCGTCGTACTACACCGACGTGCACGAGGCCGAGCGGTTCGTGGCCGAGACGGGCGTCGACCTGCTGGCCATCTCGGCCGGGGTCGTGCACGGGGTCATCCCCGGGCTGGAGCAGGAGCCGCTGGCCGTGAACCTGATTGCCAGGATCGCCGAGACCGTTCCGGTACCGCTGGTGCTGCACGGTATCTCGGGTGTCCCGGACAATGAGATCAAGGACGCGGTGGCACACGGTGTGCACAAGATGAACGGCGACACGGACCTTCGGCACGCGTTCCGCTCCGGTGTCCTGCAGGCGTGGGAATCCGGTGACCGGCAGCTCGAGGAAGCGCTCGACGCCGGGCGTCTGAAGATGATCGACGCGGCCGTCGCCAAGTTCCACGCCATGGGCAGTGCCGGGACCGCCGGCGCGCTGACGGGAGGACCCCGATGACCGACATCGCGCAGCGGCGTCCCGCCGCCGACGGCGCCCCGGACGGGGTGGCCACACCGTTGGCCGGCATCCGCAAGGTCGCCGCCCGACGGATGGTCCAGGCCTGGGCGGCGCCGGTGTTCCATCTCGGTGTGGACGTCGACATGGGGCGGGTGCTGGCGGCCGACCTGCGGTCCATCGGCGGCACCGTCACCGACGCCATCCTGCAGGCCTGCGCGACCGCGCTGGTCGCGACGCCAGCGCTCAACGCGCACTACGCCGACGAGGTGATCACCACCTTTGCGAGGATCAACATCGGGCTGGCCGTGGCCACCGACAAGGGCTTGACCGTGCCGGTGCTGCACGACCTGCAGGGTGCGTCCATCGGCGACATCGCCGTCAAACGCAGGAATGTCGTGGAGCGCGCCCGCGCCGGCAAGCTGACCAAGGCCGACATCACGGGTGGCACCTTCACGGTCTCCAACCTGGGCATGCTCGGCATCGACCGGTTCGACGCGATCCTCAACCCGCCGCAGATCGCCATCCTGGCCGTCGGGGGCACCACCGCCACACCGGTAGTGCGCGATGGAGTGGTGACCGTCCGGTCGATCGCGGCGTTCACGCTGAGCTGTGACCACCGCGCGGTCGACGGGGCCGCGGGCGCCGGGCTGCTGGCCGGCATCCGGACGGTCCTGGAACAGGACGGCACCTGATCGTCCGCGGCATTCGGGGCTTGACGCAGGACTTGCAATTTGCAAGTGTGAATGGCGTCCACCTCCCCGACCTGACCTCGGAGTCGACGATGACCGCGATGTTCGTCAACCTGCCGGTGACCGATCTCGAGCGCGCGACGGCGTTCTACACAGCACTGGGATTCCGCATCAACCCGCAGTTCTCGGACCACAACGCGGCCTGCGTGGTGGTCGAGGAGGACCACAGCTACTTCATGATCCTGGTCCGCGAGTACTTCCAGACCTTCACCGACCTGCCGATCGGCGATCCGGCCGTGAGCCCGTCGGTGTCGGTGGCGATCTTCCGGGACAGCCGCGAGGAGGTCGACCGGACCGTCACCGACGGTCTGGCCGCGGGCGGCGCGGAACCGCGGCCGGCCGCCGACTACGGCTTCATGTACCAGCGCCAGCTCACCGACCCCGACGGCAACGTCCTGGAGTTCGGCTGGATGAACCCGGTCGCCGGCGAGCTGGGCCCCGAGGCGTTCGCGGCCCAGCAGGCCTGACGACGACGAGGGCCGATCCATGGTCGCCCGCGACTACGGTCAGTACGACGGCATCACCCGCGGCCTGGAGCTGGTCGGCGAGCGCTGGGCGCTGCTCATCGTGCGCGATCTGCTGGTCGGGCCGCGCCGATACGGGGAACTCGCGGCGGGACTGCCCCGCATCCCGAGCAACATCCTGGCCGCACGACTCAAGGAGCTGCAGGCGGCCGACGTCATCCGCCGGCTGCCCCGGTCGCGGGTCGTCGTCTACGAGTTGACGCCGTACGGGCGGGAGCTCGAACCCGTGGTGCTGGCCCTCGGGGCGTGGGGCTTCAAGGCGCTGGGTGATCCGCGCGACGAACAGATCATCACGCCCGACGCGATGACCATGTCGCTGCGGACCGCCTTCCGACCGTCGGTGGCGGCCGATCTGCCCGCGACGGCCTACGCGACTCGGGTCGACAGCACCGAGCTGCTCATCCGGGTCGACGGTCCGGTCCTGGACGTCACCCGGGGGGAGGGCCCGGTGGACTTTGCCTTCGCCACGGATGCCGGCATCCGCCGGCTCATCTCCGGCGAGCTCGCCCCGGATCGCGCCATCGCCTGCGGTGTGGTACAGGTGCTGCATGGGCCTGGAGAACTGTTGCACCGCTTCGCGACCACCTTCCACCTGGCGGCATGACCGGACGCAGCGCCGCGGATCACCGCCGCCCGAGCCGTCGGTGAGCCAGGAGGACGCCCTGGTCGCCCTGCGCGAGATCACCGACCCCTGCGCGTGACTCGAGCGGGCGTCCGGCCCGCACCGACGGCAGGATCAGGTCAGCGGCGCTCCCAGCCGATCCCGGGCACCAGCGGGATGGTGGAGAGCTGGCTGGCGTTCTGCCGAGGATGCGGCGCGCCTGACCCCGCGTCTGGGTGCTCGATCTCTGATGGCCGACACGTCGTCGCGCACCGTCGAGGACGTCGTCCGCGGCGGACTCTGCTCGGGATGCGGTCTGTGCGCGAGCCTGGCCCCGGAGTCGATCACCATGGGCCTGAACATCACCGGCCACATTCGCCCCCTGGTCCGCGGACCGATGCCGGAGCCGGCCACCCGCGACATCATGGCGACGGGCCCCGGCGTCCAGGTCATCGGGCCGGGACGTCCCGCCGGTGTCCCGACGCATCCCGTCGGGGGACCCGTCCGCGCGATGTACCGCTCGTGGTCGACCGAGCCCGCGGTCCGCAGTTCACCGGCACCCTCCGCCGGATCCGCCAGCGCGACAACCGAGAACCGGCCATCTGAACCGCCCGCGACCCACCGGCGGGCGGGACACAGGACCGGGTGCGGCTCATGAAAAATGGGCCGGTGGCGATCCGACTCCGCGCGCTCGAGCGCGACGACCTCCCGTTCGTGCACGGCCTCACCAACGACAGCAAGATCATGAGTTACTGGTTCGACGAGCCGTTCGAGGCGCTGGTCGAGCTGCAGGACATCTACGACCGCCACGTGCACGACGTGCGGGAGCGACGCTTCATCATCGAACGCGTCAACGACGACCAGACCCGGAGCCGCGTCGGCATCGTCGAACTCGTGGACATCGACCACATCCACCGCAACACGGAGTTCCAGATCATCGTCGACCCGGCCTGGCAGGGACGTGGGTTCGCCAAGCTCGCCACCGAACTGGCGCTGGACTACGCGTTCGCCGTGCTGAACCTGCACAAGGTCTACCTGATCGTCGACGTCGCCAATCTGGGCGCGATCCACATCTACGAGCAGGCGGGGTTCTCGGTGGAGGGGACGTTGCGGGAGGAGTTCTTCGCCGACGGCCGGTACCGCGACGCGCTGCGGATGGGACTGCTGCAGGGCGACTACCTGGCGCGGCGCAACCCGGATCTCTGAGCGCCGCGCGGACCCGGCTGCCGGCTGCGATCCCCGGTGGAGCAGACTGCCGCGGTGGCGATCATCCACCGCGCGACCATCTCCCCCACCAAACTCGAGCTGCTGGCGGCCTGGGTCCCGGCTCAGCCCTGGGCGGCGGGCACCGTCCCGGACCGGTTGGTCGGCGGCTTCCGCTTCGACGATCCGGCCGGTGAGGTCGGCATCGAGGTGGTCGTCCTGGCGGACGCGGCCGACCGGTACCTGCAGGTGCCGGTGACCTACCGGGCGGCGCCACTGGACGAGGCACCGGCATCGGCGTTCATCGGCACCACCGAGCACTCGGTGCTCGGCACCCGCTGGGTGTACGACGGCCTGATCGACCCGGTGGCGGTCGCGGCCTACACCGCGGGCGCGGTGGGCGCCGTGGCGCAGGCCCGCGAGTGGGTGCAGACCGGCGAGGGTGGTCAGCAGGAGCGCGAACCGCTCGTCCGGGCCACGACCCTGCATCCTTCGGCCGAGGCGCCGGCTCCCGTGTCGGCCGACCGGCGGCGAGCGGCCACCGACGCCGACCCGGCGCGCATCCCGGTGTCGAGCGGCGTGATCGCGGTGCACCGACTGCTCGACGCGGACCGGCCGGTCGGGGCGACGCCGACCCTGGTGGCCACCTGGGACGGTCAGATCTCCCCCGTCGTGCTCGCCGAGGTCCTCCCGGCTGACTGATCGAGCCGTTCGGACCGGGTCGGCCGGGCCGGACCGGTCAGCCGCCGACGCCGCGGTCCGGGGAGCTCATGTCCCCGGTCCCCGGTGTGCCCTCGGCCAGGCCGTACTGCAGATGGACGGTTCCCGCCCCGCCCGCCGCCGGTGGGGCCAGCAGCCGCAGGTTGGTGGGCACCTGCCCGCCGTCGAAGATCTTCTTACCCCTGCCGAGCAGGATCGGGTGCAGCCACAGGTCGACCCGGTCGAAGAGGTGTTCCCGCAGCAGGGTCTGGACGAGGTTGAGACTGCCGACCACTTTGATGTGCTCGTGCCGGTCCCGGATCTCCCGCACGGCACCGGCCAGGTCCGGACCGAGCTGGCTGGACCCGGCCCAGGACAGGTCGGGCCGGCCCCGGGACGCGACGTACTTCGGCACCCGGTTGAACAGCGTGGCGATGTCGCCGTCCTCACCACCCTCCTGGCGCGGCCAGAAGGCGGCGAAGATGTCGTAGGTGCGACGCCCCAGCAGCAGCGCGTCGGTGCCCTCGTAGGCGGCGCCGACCTGCGCCCCGGACACCTCGTCCATCAACGGCGCCTGCCAGCCGCCGAACGAGAACCCGATCGGGTCCTCGTCGGGACCGCCGGGCGCCTGGCCGACGAGGTCGAGGGTGGCGAACAGCTCGAGATGGATGAGGCCCATGTCGTCCTCCGGGAGAAGGGGCGGGTTCGGCATCGGAACGGTCGCGGGATGGACCGGGTGTCCGCCGCGAACTCATCGGCGCACCGCACATACCCTCCGGCCGGAGAGAGTCCGGTGATCAGGCAGCGAGGAGATCACGCACTCGACGCCGGCGAAGACCCGCCGCTTGCATCGGTGGACGCACCACTCGATGACCGGTCCGGTGACCTCGAAGAACAGGGCGTTCCAGCGCGCCCGCAGCGCATGGTCGGGGGCATGCGGCGTCGGCCCCTGCCGCTGGTCGGGTCCCGGTCACGGACACCTCCGCTCGTCGGGTGCCGGCCGCTGCCGCCGAGCCCGTCTCCGGCGGGTTCCGCCGCGCGACCGGCCGGGCCATCCGACCGGCAGCGTCACAGCGTCAGCACCAGGTCCCGGATCGCGTCCGGCCGGGAGAGGAACGGGTGATGCCCGGCGTCGAGCTCGACGATCCGTCCGGCAGGCCGAGCGAACTCGCGCTGTCGCGCGACCGGGGTGCCGCGGTCCTCGGTGCACACGAGAGCGGTCGTGGTCACCGATCGCCAGGCGGCGGCCGAGACCGGCTGCCGGATCACCCGCACACTCTGCCGGGCCAGCCGTGCCGCCGCCTGCGCTCGGACATCGGCCTCGCAGTCCTGCAGGAAGGTCTCGTCGAGCAGCTCAGGCCGCACGCCGAACGTCCCGGAGTCCTGGTCGAGTTCCAGGAACGGCGCCGGGGTGTCCCCGCCGAAATCGCCGAGACACTGCCCGATCTCGGGCAGGTAGCTGGACACCAGCAGCAGATGCCGGACCCCGGCGAGCCCGGCCGCCGCCTCGGCGAGCACGATGCCGCCGTAGCTGTGCCCGACCGCAACGGTCGGCTCGTCGCCGTCGGCCAGCGCGGCGCGAACCGCCGCGACGTCCTCGGCCAGGCCCGGTCCGTCGGTGCCGGCAGCCGCCCCGCTCTCGCCGCAGCTGGGCAGGGCCGCCGCCACGCTGGCCACGCCGCGGTCGGCCAGCAGCGCCGCCGTCCGGTGCCACCACCACGCCCCGTCCCGCACGCACGCCCCGTGCACGAACACGACCCTCATCGCGACCTCCGCGTCTGCTCGACCGACCGGGTCCAGGGTAGACGTATCGCCAGTTACGCGAAACGATGACGGCATGGGTCGACGTGCGCAGCCGGAGATCAAGGACCGGATCCTGGACGCCTGCACCGACCACGCCCTGACGCATGGGGTGCCCGACCGGCTCGAGCCGTTCGTGACGGCCACCGGCACCTCGGCGCGGATGTTGATCTACCACTTCGGCAGCCGCGACGCACTGCTGCAGGCCGTGCTCGCGCAAGCCCGGCGCCGCCACCTCGATGCCTGGGGCGACCTGCTGCGGCCCCGGCCGGACGAGCCGTACCCGGCCACGCTGGCCCGGGCCTGGACATCCATGACCGGACCCGACGGCCGACCGTTCCTGCGGATGTTCAACCGGCTGCGTGAGAGCGCCGAGCAGCAGCTCTGGCCGGACTTCCGACGCCAGGCCACCACCGACTGGCTGCCACCGCTCGAGGAGGGTCTGCGCACCATCGGCCGTCCTGAACTGGCCACCCTGGTCCTGGCCGTGATCCGCGGGCTGCTGCTGGACCTGGACGCCACCGGGGATGCGACCAGGACCCACGCCGCACTCGAGCACTTCCTGGCGACGCTCTGACGACCCCGGACCCAGGGGTGTGAGCACCGACGGGTGGACGGAGCACCGGTGGATCAGCCGAGCACCGGGCTCTGCCGGGCGAGCAACTGCCAGGCCACCGCGGGTGCGGTCTCCGGCGCCCACTCCAGCCGAGCGGTGAGCAGCGCCCCGTCCACCGCCACGTCACCGGCCGTCGCCGGGCCGTCCTGCCGGCCGTCGAGCGCGGCGGCGGCCTGCTCGGCCTCGCCGGCATCGGCGTACTGGTGCGCCACCACCGGCACCGACCGTCCGTCCTCGACCACCAGACCGATGCCCACGACGGTGTCGTCCGCCGCCCGCCACAGCTGCGCGGCGTACACCCCGCGTGCATCGAGGGCCTCGGCCACGGGCAGCACGTCCGACCAGCTCCCGAGATCGCCGTCCCGGTAGGCCTGGGCCGCCTTGGTCTGCAGGGTGACCAGCAGCTGCGCCTCGTCCCCGGTCACCCGGACCGGGCGGCCCAGTTCGTCCGGTGCGAGCCGGTGCTGCAGGTCCGTGGTCAGGTCCTCGCCGGGCTGCGACCAGATGCCGTCGTCCGGCTCGCCGATCGCCGCGGTGACCGCGTCCGGGTCGAACCGCCCGTCCAGCACCGCGACCCGGGCCGGAGGTGCGCTGACGGCCAGGAAGCCGTCGACCTGAGGGATGCCGAAACCCACCGAAGCGGCGAAGGTGTCGTGCTGGGCGGCGTACTGGATCCCAAGGCTGTCCGGCCATGGGATCGAGATCACGGAGCCCTGTTCGACGCCGGCGGTGTCCGAGAGCCAGGTCAGGAACGCGTCGCCGGTGCCCTCGGGCCGGATCAGACCGGCGTCCTCGATCGCGGTCTCGACGTCCGCGGCGCTGATCAGCGCCGGTCCGGCGATCACCGGGGTGTCCGCCAGCAGGCCGGTGATCGAGAAGCCGTCAGCGGCCGGCACCCCCGTCGACGTCGTTGCCCTGGTCGACGACGCGGTGGTCGACGACGCGGTGGTCGACGACGCGGTGGTCGAGATGGTCGTGGCCGGCGTCGCAGTCCCGGCGGTGCCGGAGGCACACCCGGTCATGGCGGCCACGGCCAGCACGGCGATGGACAGGACGACGGCGCTGGCGCCCGATGATCGTTGCACCCGGCGCACCCTATCCAGATCGATCACCGGCGCCGACGTCGGCGTCCGCCCCAGGACGGGTCGATCCGTAGGGTGGTCGGGATGTTCTTCCTGTTCGGCTTCGGCACGCGGACCCAGGACCTGGGGCCGGGCGACGTCCGCACCTGCCCCCGGTGCGGCAACACCACCCGATGGACGCGGGTGCGGGAGTTCAAGCAGGTCACCGTGTTCTTCGTACCGGTCGCCCGCTGGGGCCGCCGGCACCTCGAGGTCTGCTCCATCTGCGCCACCGCCGTCGCCGCCTGACCGGCCCGCCTGGCCCGCCGGTCAGCGCCGCCTCAGGCGCGCACGTCCGCCGGTCCGTCCGTCATGGGCAGCCCCGCCGCGATCCAGGCCTGCACACCCCCGGCCAGGTCGGTCGCCCGGGGCAGGCCCACGGCCCGCAACGAGGCCGCGGCCAGGCTCGAGCTGTAGCCGTGCCGGCAGATCACCACGACCTCGAGGTCGGAGCCGGTGGCCTCCGGGATGCGGAACGGGCTGGTCGGGTCGAGCCGCCACTCCAGCACGGTGCGGTCGATGACCACGGCGCCGGGGAACTCGCCCTGCTCGCGGCGGTGCGCCTCGGTGCGGGTGTCCACCACCAGGGCGCCCCGCTCACGGGCCGCGATCAGTTCGCTCGGCGACACCCGCCGCACCCCGACCCGGGTCGCGGCCAGCACCTCGTCGATCCCCACCCGACCAGCGTGGCAGACATCCGACGGGTCAGTCGCTCAACCGCACCCACAGGAAGCCGTAGATCAACAGGGCCACGAAGACCGGCGTCACCGCGATCCAGAACCACGGGATGTCGATGTCGGCCACCAGCTTCAGCAGCAGTCCGGCGACCAGGATGAAGACGAAGACGCCGCTGCCGAAGCCGATGACCAGTTTCCGGTGGCGCGGCGGGATGGCGCCGGGAGTGCGGCCTCGTGGCGCGTTCCCGATCCCGGCGGCCGACCGCCGCGCCGGTGTGGTCGCCGGTGACGGCGTTGGTCGAGTGGTCGGCCGGGTCGCGCGGCCCGGCTGGCCGACCGTCCGCGGCGTCGGCTGCACGATGCGCCGGGCGGACGGATCGGGCGGGTCGGTGGGACCGGACCGGGTCACAGCGGCGTCCTCTCGCTGGGCCCGTCCCGGTGTCAGGACGGGCGGACGTGCGGCCGACCGTCGGCCCGCGGCACGGGTCCATCATCCGCCCACCGGCCGCTGTCAGTGCCCCGGCCACCATCGCGTCATGGTCCGCGTCATGGTCCGCGTCACCGTCGAGGTCATGGGGCAGCCGCTGTCGACGAGTTCCTGGCCCAGGTTCGCACCGAACGCCGACGCACCGATGCGCGCGAGGTCGTCGACCTGATGGCCGAGGTCTCCGGTGCCGCGCCGGACCTGTGGAGCGGCGGGATCATCGGCTTCGGGACGTCCCATGACCGGGATCCGACCGGTCGCGAGGTGGACGAGCCGGTGCTCGGACTGTCCCCCCGTGCGCAGGCGCTGACGATCTACGGCCTGTTCAACACCGACGACCAGGATCCGGCGGTGCACGCCCGGTCGGCTCGGCTCGGCCCCGCACACCATCGGCAAGGTCTGTCTGTGCATCCGGGACCTGCACACGGTCGACCGGACCGTCCTGCGGGAGATGGTCGAGGCCGGCTGGGCGGCGTACCAGCCCGTGGCGGACTGACCTGGCGATCAGCCGGCCATCCGACCACGGTGTGGACGATCCGGCGGAGCCACGCCGGGCCACGGGACCGCTTCCCCTCCTAGGGTGGTGCGGTCGCGGACGACCGCGCGCCCGACGAGGAGGGCTCATGGCGAACGACGAACGAGCGACCCGGACCGTCCTCGACGGCTTCGACCTGACCGGTCGGGTCGCGGCGGTGACCGGTGGCGGGCGCGGACTGGGCCGGGCGATCGCCCTGGCCCTGGCCGAGGCCGGCGCGGACGTGGCCGTACTCGGGCAGGCCGCGGACGCAGCGGCCGACGCAGCGCGGGAGCTGGCCGGGCGGACCGGTCGCCGCACCGCGTCCACCGCTGTGGAGGTGGCGGACCCGACGTCGGCAGAGGCGGCGGTCGACCGGGTCGAGGCCGACCTGGGGCCGATCGACATCTGGGTGAACAACGCCGGTGTCACCGCCTGGGGGCCGTCGTTGGCAGCTGACCAGGACACCGACTGGCGTCGCGTCCTGGCCGTCAACGTGGACGGGGTCTGGAACTGCTCGCGAGCGGTGGGCCGCCGGATGGTGCAGCGGCGGTCCGGCGCCGTGCTCAACATCGGGTCGATCAGCGGCTTCACGGTGAACCGTCCGCAGTGGCAGGCCGCGTACAACGCGAGCAAGGCGGCGGTACACCAGCTCACCCGGTCGTTGGCCGCCGAATGGGCCCCGTTCGGCGTCCGGGTCAACGCCCTGGCGCCCGGCTACGTGCGCACCGACATGGTCGCGCCGCGGCTGGAGGACCCGGAGTACCGGCCATGGTGGACGGAGTTCGCGCCGCAGCAGCGGGCCGCCGATCCGTCCGAGATCGGCGGCCCGGCCGTGTTCCTGGTCAGCGACGCGTCCAGCTTCATGACCGGCGCGGTCGTCGTGGTCGACGGCGGATACTCCCTGTTCTGACGCGCCGCGGTCGGACGGATCAGCCCCAGGCGACCGCGGTCTCGACGGGGACCCGGGGCAGCCGGTCGTACCAGGCGTCCGGCCCGGGATGACCGATGTTGACCACCATGAGCGTGGTCCAGTTCCGGTCACCGAAGAACTCCCGGTCGATGGCCGGCCCGTCGAACCCGCCCATCGGCCCGGCGGCCAGGCCGGCCGCCCGGACGGCCAGGATGAACGCTCCGGCCTGCAGCCCGGCCGAGAACCGACCGGCTCCGTGGCGGGCCTCCAGGTTGTCGTCGAAGGCGGCCTTCATCTCCGGACGGAACGGCAGCACGGTCGGGATCTGCTCGTGCCACTCGGTGTCGTACGCGACGATCGCCACCACCGGGGCCGAGGCCGCCTTGGCCCGGTTGCCCTCGGCCAGCAGCGGGATGAGCCGGTCCTTCCCCTCCTGGGTCCGGACGAACTCCACCCGCAGCGGCTGCGTGTTGGCCATCGTCGGCATCCAGCGCGTGAGATCCCAGATGTCTTGCAGTTCCTGGTCGTTCACCGGATTGGCGGCGAAGGTGTTCGACGTCCGGGCACCGGTGAAGACCACCTCCCGGCCGTGGCGGTCCAGCTTCTCCAGTATCACCGTGCACTCCTGCTCGTCCGCGGGGCCGGAGCTGTGCGCCCGACCAATCACTTGCCGCAGAAACCAACATCCTCCGCGTCAGTTTCCGCGTCAAGTAAGTAGGCTGCCGGTGTGACGAACGACAAGTCGCCGCGATGGTTGAGCCGCGAGCAGCAGGACGCCTGGGTCGCGCTCATCACGATGATGACCACGTTGCCCACCGCGCTCGAGGCGCAATTGCGCCGGGACGCCGGGCTGAGCCGCGTCGAGTACAACGTGCTGTCCTGGCTGTCCATGCGGCCGGAGCACACCGGCCGGATGAGCGAGGTGGCCGAGCTCGCCAACGTGACGCTGTCCCATCTCTCCCGAGTCGCCTCCCGGCTCGAGGATCGCGGCTGGATCCAGCGGTGCCCGCATCCGGTCGACGGCCGGGCAACGCTCGCCCGGCTCACAGCGACGGGCTGGGAGAAGGTCGTCGCCTCGGCACCGGGACACGCCGAGGAGGTGCAACGGCTGGTGTTCGACCGACTCGACCCCGCCCAGGTCGACCAGCTCCGGACGATCGCCAGCTGCATCGTGGACGGCCTGCCGCCGCGGCGGCCGTGAGGATCCGTACCGCGGCAAGCGTCAGCGGGACAGGGAGCGCACCACGGCGAGCACCCGTCGGTGATCGGTGTCGTTGGTGGGCAGGTCCAGCTGCTGGTGGATGTTCGAGATGTGGTGCACCACCGACTTCTCGGTGATGGTGAGCCACTCGGTGATGGCGACGTTGCTCCGCCCCTCGGCCATCAACGACAACACCTCGTGCTGCCGCCGGGTCAGCACGCGGACCGTCCCTTCACTGACGCTGTGGCCGGGCCGGTCGCACAGCGGGTCAATGGGTCAGCGACTGAGCACGGCCCTCGCCGGGGCGCCGTCGGCCCCCGGGATGCGCAACGGCAGACAGGTCAGCGTCCACCAGCCCGGCTCGACCGCGCGCAGGTCGAGTGTCTCCAGGACGGTGACGCCCGCCCGGAGCAGCACCTGGTGGGTCGGCGCCGGGTCCCGGTACGACGCGACCGACAGCCAGTCGATGCCGATCAGCCGCACACCGCGCCCGGCGAGCACGGCGGCCGCCGTGGGAGTGAGCGCCACGAAGTCCTCGCTGAACCGCCGGGTGTCCCAGAGCGCCGAGTTCGACGTCCTGAACAGCACCCGGGTGGCCTCCGGCGGGATGCCCAGGATGGCGAGCGCGGCCTCGTCCAGGTCGCCGTCCACCCCGGTGGCGTCCGCGACCCACGCCGGCCCGATCAAGGTGTCGATCGGGACGGCGTCGACCCCCGGGTGCCCGTCGAGGAAGTGCACCGGGGCGTCCACGTGCGTGCCGCAGTGCAGCGAGCAGGTCATCGACGAGACGTTCGCGGCATCGCCGTCGACCAGGCGCTGGTCGCGGCGGATCTCCAGGTCGGTGTCGCCCGGGTACAGCGGCACCTCGCCGGGGACGAGCGGGACGGTGACGTCGACGTACTCGGTCATGGCGGAGTCGTACCAGGTGGTCCGCCCGACGCGTCACTCGACGCCGAGCATGACCTCGGTCGACTTGACCAGCACGGTGGCCGGGGTTCCCTCGGCCAGGCCGAGTTCCGCCACGGCCTCCTTGGTGATCGATGCGGTGACGACCTGCTCACCGCCGTCGAGGCGGACCTTCACGGTGGCCATGACGGAGCCGAGGGTGACCTCGACGACGGTGCCGGTGAGCTGGTTGCGGGTGGACAGGCGCATGGGGATCTCCTCGGGTGGTTGGTGCGGTCGGACGAGTGGGACGGTCTCCAGGTGCGTCCTCGGGGTCGGTCGGACGGTTCAGGTCGCCGGATGCACGGCGACACCGGTCGCCTTGACGGTCAGCAGCACCGGATCACCGGGCTCCAGCCCCAGGTCGGCCGCGGCGGCGACCGTGATGTCGGCCAGCAGCGGGTCCGGGCCGCCGGGCATGGCGGCGTGCACCCGCACCACGTCGCCGCGCGGTTCGAGATCGGTGACCACCACGCGGAGATGGTTGCGCGGGCTGCCGACCGGCTCCTCGCGCGAGACCGCCACCGCGTTGGGCGGGAACACGGCGACCGCCGGCTCCCCGGCGCGGCAGTCGGGCGCGAGCAGCCCGGCGATGAGCAGACCGCCCGGCGTGCGGAGGTGGTGCTCGTCGGCGGTCCCGGCGATGAGGTTGACCCCGGCGATGCGGGCCGCGAACACCGACCGGGGTGCACTCAACACCTCCCGCGTCGGACCGCTCTCGACCACCCGGCCGGCTTCCAGCACCACCACCCGGTCGGCCAGCGACAGCGCGTCGATCAGGTCGTGGGTGACGAGCACCGTGGTGCGACCCGAGTCGCGCAGCACCCGCCGCAGCAATTGCCGGATCGCCGGGGCGACGGCCACGTCCAGCGCGGCCATCGGCTCGTCGAGCAACAGGACCGCCGGGTCCGCGGCCAACGCCCGGGCGATGGCGACCCGCTGGGCCTGGCCACCGGAGAGCTGACCCGGCTTGCGGTCGGCGAACTCGGTCGCATCCACCGCAGCGAGCCACCGATCGGCCAGCGCCCGGGCCTCCCGACGTCCCACGCCCTGGGCCCGCGGGCCGAACGCGACGTTGGCCGCCACGCTCAGGTGCGGCAACAGCAGCGCCTGCTGGGCCAGCAGGGTCACCCGACGCCGGTGCGGTGGGACCCAGACGCCGCGATCGGTGTCGACCAGCACCCGCTGATCCAGGGTGATGGTCCCGGTGTCCGGCCGGAGCAGACCCGACAGCAGCGCCAGCAGCGTGGACTTGCCGGCGCCGTTGGCGCCCAGCACCGCGACGACCTCGCCTGGTTCCACCTGCAGGGTCAGCTCGACGTCCCGGGCGGCGACGCCGGCGGCCAGGTCGAGGGCGCCGATCGGGGCGCCGCCGTCGGCCGTGGTCATCACCGTCGGGTCCACCACGTCAGACCACGCCTTCGCTGCCGCGCCGGCGGGTGACCAGCACGATGAGAACGGCGACCACCACCAGCACCAGGGACAGCGCGACCGCGGCATCGGCGTCGGTCTCCCGCTGCAGGTAGATCTCCAGCGGCAGGGTCCGGGTCACCCCCTGCAGACTGCCCGCGAAGGTGAGCGTGGCTCCGAACTCGCCCAGCGCCCGGGCGAAGGCCAGCACCGCGCCCGAGGTCAGCCCGGGCAGCACCAGCGGCAGGGTGACGCGGCGCAGCACCGTGGTCGGGTTCGCACCGAGGGTGGCCGCCACCGCCTCGTATCGCCGCCCCGCCGTGCGCAGCGACCCCTCCAGACTCAGCACCAGGAACGGCAGGGCGACGAAGGTCTGCGCGATCACCACCGCGGCCGTGGTGAAGGCGATCCGGATGCCCAGCACCTCCAGCGTGCCACCCAGCAGCCCCTGCCGGCCGAAGGTGTAGATGAGCGCGATGCCGCCGACGACCGGCGGCAGCACCAGCGGGAGCAGCACCAGTGACCGGGCCAGCCGCAGGCCCGGGAACCGGGATCGGGCCAGCACCAACGCCATCGGCGTCCCCAGCATCACGCACAGCAGCGTGCTGGCCGTGGCCGTCTTCAGACTCAGCCACAGCGCGGCGACCGACGACTCCGACGTCACCAGGATCCAGAACTGGCCCCAGTTCACCCGCGCGACCATCGCCACCAACGGCAACACGATGAAGATGCCGCCGATGAGCGCCGGCAGGTACACCCAGCCGGGCAGCCCGGCGTCGGTCCGGGCGGCGGATGCCCGCCGACCTGACCGACGCTCCTGCTGGGTCGTCACCGCAGGCGTCGGCTCACGGGGCCGGCTGGAAGCCGGCGCCCTCGAGCACCTGTTGCCCGTCGGGTCCGGTGATCAGCTCGATGAATTCCCGTGCCAGCTCGGGCTGGCTGGCATCGGTGAGCGCGGCGATCGGGTAGACGTTGACCACCGCGGTCGACTCGGGGAACGCCACCGCGCTCACCTTGTCACCGGCGCCCGAGGCGTCGGTGACGTAGACGAGACCGGCGTCGGCCTGGCCGGTCTCGACCTTGTTCAGCACGTCGGTGACCGAGGATTCCTCGCTCACCGGGGCCAGCGTGACACCGGTGTTCTGCTCGACCTTCTCCGTCGCCGAGCCACAGGGCACCTGCGGCGCGCACACCACGACCTGCAGGTCCGACTTCGTCAGGTCGGCGAACCCGGTGATCCCCTTCGGGTTCCCGGGCTGGGTGACGATGGTCAGCGTGTTGCTGGCGAAGTCGACCGGCTCGCCGGCGACCACGTCGGCGTCGGTCGCCTTGGTCATGTTGTTCACGTCGGCGGAGGCGAAGACATCGGCCGGGGCACCCGCGGTGATCTGGGTGACCAGGTCGGAGGAGCCGGCGAAGTTGAAGGTCACCGTGGTGCCCGGGTGCTGGTCCTCGAACGTCTCCCCCAGCTCGGTGAAGGTCGCCTTGAGCGAGGCCGCCGCGAACACGGTGAGCGTGCTCGACTCGGCGGCGGTCGAGCTCGACGCGGTGCTGGAGCCGCTGGTCGAAGCGGACGACGATCCGCTCGAAGCCGACGTGGAACCGGCGGTCGTCGTCCCCGAGCCGCTGCCGCTCGATCCGCAGCCGGTCAGCAGCAGGCCCAGCGCGGCGGTCGCCGCCACCGACAGCCGCGCCGAGCTGAACAGACGGTCCCGACTCACCACGAACCTCCAGGGGTCTCCACGATCACCGTCGTCGCCTTGACCACGGCCACAGCCAATCGACCCGGCTCGAGCTGCAGGTCCCGGACGGCCTCGCTGCTCATCAGCGACACCACCGTGTGCGGACCGCACTGCAGCTCGACCTGGGCCATGACGCCGTCCATCACCACCCGGGTGACCAGGCCGACGAAGCGGTTCCGGGCCGATCGGCCGATCCCCGACGGATCCGGCGCCGGGGCAGCCGCGTGGGACCGCGCGAACTCGGCCAGCGCCACGCCGTCCACGACCTTGCGGCCGGCGTCGTCCCGGGCCGCCGGCAACGAACCGGAGTCGATCCAGCGACGCACGGTGTCGTCGCTCACGCTGAGGAGCTCGGCGACCTCACGGATCCGGAATTGCGGCACGAACAGTATGCTAGCTGCCGCACACGCGGACTCAGGCGCCGCCTGACGCCGCAGGTCCAGAAACGGGCATGACAGCCGCCCGGATCGGGTGCCCGGCCCACGCGGTGACACACTCGGCGACATGGCGACCACCGGACGTCCCCGCCTGTCCGCCACCGGCGTCCTCGCCGGTCTCGGCGTGGGTGTCCCGCTGCTGGCCGCCCCGATGGCCGGCGGCGCCTCCACCCCGGACCTGGTGGCGGCCGCCGCGGCGGCCGGAGGACTGGGCTTCCTGGCTGCGGGATATCTCAGCACCGCGGCGCTCGCCGCTCAGATCGGCGAGACGCGCTCGCGAGCCGACCGTTTCGGTGTGAACCTGTTCGTGCCCAACCCGGTGCCGGTGAGCCGCGAGGTGTACGACCGGTACGCCGCCACGCTGCGGCCGGTCGCCGCCGCCCACGGCGTCGAGCTCCCGACGGGACCACCACGGGAGGACGAGGACGAGTGGGTCGAGAAGGTGGCCCTGCTGTGCGCCGACCCTGTGCCAGTGGTCAGCTTCACCTTCGGCGTCCCCGAGGCCGCGGTGGTGCGGGCGGTGCGGGCGGCCGGGTCGATCACCGCCCAGACCGTGACGACGACCGACGAGGCGCGTGCTGCGGCGGCCGCCGGGGTGGACGTGCTGATCGCCCAGGCCGCCGGTGCCGGTGGACACTCGGCCACCACCACGCCGACCATTCCGCCCACCGTCCCGCCGGCCGATGTCCCGCTGCCGCACCTGATCCGGCGCATCGCGGCCGCCTCCCGGCTACCGGTGTGGGCGACCGGCGGCCTGTCCCGGCCCGAGCACGTCCGAGCCGCACTCGACGCCGGAGCGGAGGCGGTCGCCGTCGGCACCGTGCTGCTGCGGTCGCCGGAGAGCGGAGCGTCCGCCGTGCACCGAGCGGCGTTGGCCGACCCGGACCGGACAGCGACCGTGCTGACGACGGCGTTCTCCGGCCGACCGGCCCGCGCGCTGCGCAACGAGTTCACCGACCGGTTCACCGAGGGTGCACCGCTCGGTTATCCGGCGATCCACCACCTGACCGGCCCGCTGCGGCGGGCGGCCACGGCGGCGGGCGACCCGGAGGCGGTGCACCTCTGGGCAGGCCTCGGATGGCGCGACGCCACCGACCGACCCGCCGCCGAGATCCTGCAGCGCCTGGTGTCCTGATCCCCGACCGAACGGGCCCTGCTCCCGGCCATGGTGTCGACAGTGGTCATCGCTGTGGTCACCGCAGCGGTCACGGCGGTGGTCACCGCAGTGGTCCGAGTAGCATCCGCACAGCACAGGGCCACGTCAGGACGCCGGGGGTGGGGCGGCGTCCGTTCGCCTCGACGTGCCCGGAGTCGCTGTGACCGCCCTGTTCGCCACGTACCGCCGACTGCCCCGGTTGGCCGGACCATGGTTCCTGCCCATCGCCTTCCTGGCCAGGTTGCCGTTCTCGATGACCCAGATCGGCACGGTCGTGCTGGTCACCGCCGAGACCGGCTCGGTCGCCGCCGGCGGTCTGGCGGCCGGCCTGCTCTCGGCCGGGCTGGCCATCGGCGGACCGACGCTGGGCTGGCTGACCGGTCGATGGGGGCAGCGGATCGTCATGGGCGCCGCCTCCCTGCTGGCCGCGACGTTGAGCATCACGCTGGTCGTCCTGGTCACCACCGGCGCGCCACTGGTGCTCGTCGGCGCGGCCGCGTTCTTCGGCGGCGCCATGACACCGCCCATCGGTCCGCTCATCCGCGTCCGCTGGGTGGGCCTCACAGCGAGGGACGGCGGGTTGCCCACCGCCATGTCCTACGAGGGTGCCGCCGACGAAGTCGCCTACGTGCTCGGGCCGGCCCTGGTCTCGGTGCTGGCGGCCCTCGTCCATCCGGTCGCGGCCGTGCTCACCGCCGCCGTGCTCATCGGGGTCTTCGGCACACTCGTGGCCCTGCACCCCACCGCGGACGCCGCCCCGGCCCGCTCGGCCCGCCCCGCCGGGCGGCGGTTCAGGATCGACGCGACCGTGATCGGCGTGGTGGTCGGCGGGCTGGCCATGGGTGCCTTCTTCGGCTCGATGCAGACCGGGGTCACCGGCGTGGCCCGAGCCGCCGGCGACGAGTCCGCCGCTGGGCTGATCTACGCGTGCATGGCCATCGGCAGCGCGGTCACCGCCCTGGCCATGGCGGTGGCTCCATCCCGCTGGTCGTTGGCTGACCGACTGCTCGCCTTCACCGCGGCCCTCACGCTGCTGATCGTGCCACTGTTCACGGTGAGCCACCCCGCGGTGCTGGCCGTCTGGCTGGTGCCGCTGGGCTGTGCGTCCGGACCACTGCTCATCACGCTGTTCTCGCTGGCCGAGCGCTCTGCGGATCCCAGCCGCGTGGCGGTCGCGATGACCACCCTGTCCAGTTCCGTCGTCGTCGGGTACGCCGTCGGCTCGGCCCTCGGTGGCCGGATGGTGGAGGACGTCGCTCCCTCGGCCGCCTTCGGGGTCGCCGTCGCCGTGGCCGCGCTCGGCACCGCCAACGCGCTGCTGCTGCGCCGCACCGCGACCCGCACCGCCGGGCCGTCCTGAGCACCGGCCGGCGTCAGCGGCCGGGCCGTCACCTCACGTCGGTGACGTGCCGGGCCGCCGACGCCGGCAGCCGCAGGGCCTCGACGGTCGGGACGACCAGCAGCACCGCCATGACCCCGAACGCGGTGGCGAAGGCGACCGTCGACGACGGGCTGCCGGCGATGGTGTCGCCCAGCCGCAGGGCCAGCGCGCCGATGGCGATGCCCAGGCCGGTGCCGAGTTCCTGCAGCGTCGCGTTCAGCGTGTTCGCCGACCGCAGCTCGTCCGGAGCGACGTCGGCGAAGGCGGCGGTGTTGTACCCGCTGAACCCGATCGACCGGAACGCCCCGGAGCAGACCAGCAGCAGTGCAATCACCCAGAGCGGGGTGTCCCGGGGCAGGAAGGCCATGGCCACCAGGCAGACGGCCCCACCGATGCAGGCGCCGACCACCACGGTGCGGATGCCGAAGCGGCGCATGAGCGGGGTGGTGACCGGCTTGATGCCGATGTTGCCGACGAAGACCGCGATCACCATCAGCCCGGCCTGCGCCGGCGACCAGCCGAAGGCGAGCTGGAACAGCAACGGCAGCAGGAACGGGATGGCCTGGACGACGGCCCGGTAGACGGTCCCACCGGCCGCGGTGAACCGGAACGTGGCGATCCGGAGGATCCGCAACCGCAGCAGCGGCTCGGCGGCCCGGCGCAGATGCCGCACCGCGGCGCCCAGCAGCACGGCCGCGCCGGCGAGGGACGCCCAGGCGGCGGGGTTGTCGAGCGACCCGGCCCCGAGCGTCTCCAGCCCGAGCACCAGCGCGGCGACTCCTGCAGCCAGCAGCACGAAGCCCAGCCAGTCCAGGCGCAGTCCCCGCACCGCCGGCAGGCCTGGGATCACCCGCCAGCCGACGGCCAGGGCGATCATCCCGAGCGGCACGTTGATCAGGAAGATCCACTCCCAGCCCACCGACTGGGCCAGCAAGCCGCCCACGGCCGGGGCGACGACCGGCGCCACCAGCGCCGGCCAGGTCAGGAACGCGATCGCCCGCACCAGGTCGGTCTTGCTGGTGCTGCGCAGCACGACCAGCCGGCCGACGGGCACCATCATCGCGCCACCGACGCCCTGCAGGACCCGGGCCGCGGTCAGCGTGGCCAGGTCACCGGCGAGCGCGCAGCCGACTGAGGCGAGCACGAAGACCACGACCGCGGTCAGGAACACCCGCCGGGCGCCGAGCCGATCGGCCAGGTACCCGCTGAGCGGGATGAGCACGGCCACCGACAGCGAGTACGCGGTGATCAGGACGTTCAGGTCCACGGCGGCCACGCCGAGGTCGCCGGCGATGACCGGGATCGCCGGCGTCACGATGGTCGCGTCCAGCAGCTCCATGAACAGGCACCCGGCGACCAGCAGCGCCAGCGCGCGGGAGAACCGTTGCGGGGGTGCCGGCGGGGCGGGTGTTGCGGCCATCGAGGTGCCGTCCTCCAGGTTCATCAGCATCATCGTCAGCGACGCGCGGCTGCGGGGACCGCGGCGCTGGTCGCGACGACGAGCCTGCACCAGTGCGAACGGCGCAGTCGGACCGGGAGCGCCGTTCGCGCGCAGGCGCCGGATCCCGGCGTCAGGAGACCAGCCGGTCCGACGTCGCCCGGGCGTCCTGGACCGGCTCGACGCCAGGCTGCGGACGGTTGATCTCGGCCCAGACCGCGTCCAGGGACAGCCCCACCACGTCGGCGATGGCCGCGATGGTGGAGAAGGCGGGCGTGGCCACCCGACCGGTCTCGATCTTGCGCAGCGTCTCCGGTGAGACGCCGGCGTCGAGAGCGGTCTCGAGCATCGAGCGACTCCCCCGCGCCCGGCGGAGCAGCGCACCGAGGCGCTGCCCGCGTTCGACGTCTTCAGGGGTGAGTGGCAGCCGGACCATGGGACGATCCTAGCGGGATAGTCTTACCGGGATAGTTATTGGTCAACCCGAGGAAGGCACCGCCTGTGATCGAGATCCTGAGCCCGACCGCCCTGCCCCGCGCCCGGGAGACCGGGCGAGTCGTCGCCGACATCCTGCAGGCGGTCCGGGTGCGCACCACGGTCGGCACCAACCTGCTCGAGATCGACCGCTGGGCCTGGGACCTGATCCTTGCGGCGGGCGCGGAGTCCTGTTACGTCGACTACGCACCGTCCTTCGGCAGTGGGCCCTTCGGGCACTGGATCTGCACCTCGGTGAACGACGCGGTGCTGCACGGGCGGCCGCACAACTACGCCCTCGTGGACGGCGATCTGCTGACCCTCGACCTCGCCGTGGCCAAGGCCGGCGTCGTCGCCGATTCGGCGATCAGCTTCGTCGTCGGCGACGCACGCCCGGCAGAGAGCCTGGCCCTCATCGACGCCACCGAACGGGCGCTGCGCGCCGGTATCGCGGCGGCCGGGCCGGGCGCCCGGATCGGCGACCTCTCGCACGCCATCGGCTCGGTGCTGAGCTCGGCCGGGTACTCGATCAACACCGAGTTCGGCGGCCACGGCGTCGGCTCGACGATGCACCAGGACCCGCACGTCTCGAACACCGGCCGCCCCGGGCGCGGGTACAGGCTCCGGCCCGGGCTGTTGCTCGCCCTCGAGCCGTGGGTCATGGCCGACACCGACCGGCTGGTCACCGACGCCGACGGCTGGACCCTGCGCAGCGCCACCGGCTGCCGGACCGCACACAGCGAGCACACCATCGCGATCACCGACGACGGCGCCGAGATCCTCACGGTGCCGGGCGGTTCCGCCGTCTGATCAGGGCATCCGTGGCCCGATCATGGTCTCGGCCCGGAGGTCGACACGGCGCAGCAGCTGGGCGTTGAGGGCCACCATCACCGTCGAGGCCGACATCAGGATCGCACCGACGGACATCGGCAGAACGACGCCGACCGGGGCCAGCACGCCGGCCGCCAGGGGCACCGCGATGAGGTTGTATCCGGCAGCCCACCACAGGTTCTGCCGCATCTTGCGGTAGGCGGCCCGCGACAGCGTGATGACGGACAGCACGGCACGCGGGTCGTCGCCGGCCAGGATGACGCCGGCGGAGGCGATGGCCACGTCGGTCCCGGCGCCGATAGCGATACCGACATCGGCCTGGGCCAGTGCCGGTGCGTCGTTGACGCCGTCGCCGACCATGGCCACGGACCGGCCCTCATCCTGCAGTGAGCGCACGGCGGCGGCCTTGTCGTGGGGGCGGACACCAGCGAAGAACCGGTCGATGCCCAGCTCGTGAGCGACCGCGGCGGCGACCGGCTCCGCGTCTCCGGTGATCATCACGACCTCGATGCCGCGCTCCCGCAGGGCCCGTACCGCCTGCCGGGATTCGGGGCGCACCTCGTCGGCCACGGCCAAGGCGCCGACGACCCGGCCGTCGGCCAGGACGTGCAGCACGGTCGCGCCACGGTCGTGCCACTGGCTCGCCCGGGTCAGCTCGTCGAGGTGCTGCTCGGCGAGCAGGTGCGGGCCGCCGACGGTGATGACGCGGCCGTCGACGGTGGCGGTGACGCCGACGGCGGGCGTGGACGTGAAGTCGCGAACCGGCGGGACCGTGAGGTGCCGGTCCTCGGCGGCGGTGACGACGGCCCGCGCCAGCGGGTGTTCGGAGTCCTGTTCGGCGGCCGCAGCCCAGGTCAGGACCTGCTCGACCATGCTGCCGTCGACCGCGACGACGTCGAGGACGGCGGGCGCACCCCTGGTCAGGGTGCCGGTCTTGTCGAACAGCACCGCGTCGACCGTGCGCATCCGTTCCAGGGCGAGCCGGTCCTTGACCAGCACGCCGGCGCGGGCGGCGCGTTCGGTGGCGATGGAGACGACCAGCGGGATGGCCAGCCCGAGCGCGTGCGGGCACGCGATGACCAGCACCGTGATCGTGCGGACCACGGCGTCGTCCGGCAGCCCGATCGCGGTCCACACCACAGCGGTGACCGCCGCCGCACCCAGGGCGAACCAGAACAACAGGCCGGCGGCGGTGTCGGCCAGCCGCTGCGCGCGCGAGCTGGAGTTCTGCGCATCGGTGACCAGGCGGCGGATGCCGGCCAGGGCGGTGTCCTCGCCGATGGCGGTGACCCGGACCCGGATGCCGGAGTCGGTGGCGACCGTGCCCGCGACGACCGGGTCACCGACGTCTCGGCGCACCGGCACGGATTCGCCGGTGATCATCGACTCGTCCACACTGGCCGACCCCTGGGTGATGCGACCGTCGGCCGGGACCCGCCCGCCCGGGCGGATCACCACCAGGTCGCCCACCCCCAGCTGATCCGGCGGCACCTGCTCGAGCTGATCACCCCGGATGCGCTCGGCGACATCGGGCAGCAAGGCGGCCAACGAGTCCAGCGCCGAGGTGGTCCGGGCCAGCGACCGCATCTCGATCCAGTGGCCCAGCAGCATGATCACGATCAGCAGCGCCAGTTCCCACCAGAAGTCCAGCTCGTGGTCCAGCACTTCGAGCGAGGCGCCCCACGACGCGACGAACGCGACGGTGATGGCCAGGGAGATCAACAGCATCATCCCGGGCCGCCGCGAGCGGATCTCCGAGACGGCTCCGGTCAGGAACGGGCGGCCACCCCAGGCGAACATCACCGTGCCGAAGACCGGTGACGCCCACCCCACCCACGCCGCCGACGGCAGCTGATAGCCCAGCAGCATCGCGAACATCGGGGAGCAGACGACTACCGGGACCGCCAGCGCGAGAGACCACCAGAACAGGCGCCGGAACTGGCCCACGTGATCGCCGTGACCGGAATGGCCGGCCATCGAGCCGTCCGGGTGACCGGCGTGCGGGCCGGAGGCAGCGGCGCGATCGAGCTGGGCGTCGTGCTGGTGCTGGTGGATGTCCGGCGTCATGACTCTCCTCGAAGTGCCTCCGCAATATACCCCCCAGGGGTATCGGACGACCAGGGGTCGGCGGTGGTCGTGTGCCGGATCCCCGGCGCACTGACCCCAGGCCCGGGGCGTTCCCCCGGGCCCGGGGCGGATCACCTGCGGCGGATCACGGTCTCTGCAGCAGGCTCCGCATCTCGGCGATCTCGGCGGTCTGATCGACGACGATGCGGTCGGCCAGGGTCAGCGCCTCGGCGTTGAGCCCGTCCGCCAATTCGGTGCGGGCCATGTCGACGGCGCCTTGGTGGTGCTCGAGCATCAGGGTGAGGAACAGCTCGTCGAACGCCGGTCCGGACGCTGCCTCCAGTACGCCCATCTGCGCGTCGGACATCATCCCGGGCATCGCCGACCCGTCGTCCATGCCGCCGTGGTCCATGCCGCCGTGGTCCATGCCGCCGTGGTCCATGCCGCCGTGGTCCATGCCGCTGTGGTCCATGCCGCCGTGGTCCATGCCGCCCATGTCGTCGGCGTCATCCGCCGTCGACCCGGTCGCCGGCACCGGCGTCGCGGCCGGGGCGGTCCACGCGGTGACCCACTCGGCCATCAGCGCGATCTCCGGGCCCTGAGCCGCCGCAATGTCGGCGGCCAACGACTTCACCTCGTCGCTGGCCGCTCGCGCCGGGGCGAGGTCGGCCATGTCGATCGCCCCTTCGTGATGCACGATCATCATCTGCGCGAACCGCAGGTCCGCTGCGTTGAACGACCCGGTCGGTACCGATGTCGCTCCGGGCGTGGTCGAGGGCGACGCGGGACCGCCCGTGGTCGGGGACATGCCCATGCCGGACGGCATGCTCATGTCGGACATCGAGTGGCGCGCGCGGTCGGCGGCGGGATCAGCATTCGATGCGCAGCCGGACACCATCAACAGGACAGCTGCGCCGGCGGCAAGGCTCGGCGCGACGCGGAAACGAATGTGGAACACGGGGAATCTCCTGGCAACGTCCAAGGGATCGTGGGCATGCGGGCGACGCCGGCGGCAACTGATCGCTGCTGACCGGCGTGCATCGCGGCCTACACCCGCAGGACGCACAGCCTGGAGAGATTGGGTCTGCGTTCCGGCGGACCGCGCCGCCGAGCCAGGCGGGACCACACCACGGCTCCTGCCGACCGGGACCGGATGAGACGCGAGAGCACGACCAAGAGCGCCGCCAGCGCGGTTCCCGCGGCGGCCAGGAACAGCAGGCACGCCGCCACCGTCATCCCGCCCGAAGCCGGCGCCGGTCCCACCGACGCCGTGGGATCGTCCGCTGCCGCGGCGGGGTCGGTGGCGTCATGGGCCGACATCGGGGTGCGCAGCTCGTGAGGCGATACCGGATGGGCCGCCGCTGGAGGGACCGCCGCTGGAGTGATCATCGCGCCGTGCCCGGCGCCGCCGTCGTGCTCGGAGAGCACGTGCATCGCCACCAGCCCGATCGTCACGCCGGCGAGCAGGAGTGCCCACGCCAGTGACACCGTCGTAACCCGACGTCCCCGGCGGCCGGTGAGCCGGGCGGAGTCGTTCGCGATCCCGGACTGCATCCACGCCACGATACCCCCAAGGGGTACGGTCGGGCGGCCCAGGCCGGAATTCAGCCGGCGCCCAGCCACCGGTCGGCGAGGTGGCCACCCAGTCCGGCGCCGCGCCCGGATCGGCCGGCGGGCCCTCCACCACCACGAACTCGTCGACGCCGAGATCGGCCAGCCGCCGGGCGTCCCCGTCCTGCGGGTCGCGCAGCGCGACGGCCACCGAGAGTGCGGCGCGGTCCCGCCCGGCCGCGCGACACAGGTTGTCCAGCACGCTGAGTCGATCGACGACGGCGTCGACGCCGTCGAGATCGAGCGGGTCCCGGACTGCTGGACGTGGTCCGCTGGGTCGGAGCCGCCTTCCTGGCCGGCTACGGCCTGCTGGCCCTGCGTCGGGCGCTGCGGCCCCGGGCGTTGGACGCCGGTGGCACGGCCAGACCGTCGACGCTCGCGGCGACCCTGCTCACCGCCCTGGCGCTGACCTGGCTGAACCTGCACGTCTACCCGGACACCGTGGTGCCGCTCGGCTCGATCGCCCAGAGCCAGCCCGGCCAACTGACCTGGTTCGCGGTCGGCGCGGCCACCGGCAGCGTGCTGTGGTTCAGCGCGCTGGGCCGGGGTGATGCCCTGCTGCGGCCGCTGTTCGCCCGGCGCGCCGCCTGGTGCGTCCGCGACGCCGGCATGGCGGTGGTGAGGCTCACCCTGGCGGTGTCCCTCATGCTCGGCGATTGACGACCGTCGCACGGCGGGTCACGGCGATGTCCATCTCCGCGCGACGGAGGGCAATGAGTGACGTGGAGATCACGCTCAGTCATGATGATCGCATGGCGAACAAGACGGCACCGGTCGGTGCCGCGGCGGCGATCGGCGCCCTGGGCGTGGTCTTCGGCGACATCGGCACCAGTGGGCTGTACACGTACCAGACGGTGGTCACGACACCGGACGGCCGGATCGACCGGACCATGGTCCTCGGCACCACCTCGATGATCATCTGGGCCATGACGCTGGTCGTCACCGTTCTGTACGTCCGGCTGCTGATGCGGACGGACAACGCCGGCGAGGGCGGGCTGCTCGCCTTGTTCGGGTTGCTGCGGCTGCGAGGGGCGGGTCGCCGCACGACGGCGGTGTGTGCCGTGCTCGCCATGATCGGTGCGGCGATGTTCCTGGGCGACTCGGTGATCACGCCCGCGGTCTCGGTGCTGTCGGCCGTCGAAGGCATCGAGACCTTCGACACGGATCTGGCCGGCGCCGTGGTGCCCATTGCGATGGTCATCCTGGCCGGGTTGTTCCTGCTGCAACGGTTCGGCACCGAGCGCATCGGCCGGCTGTTCGGCCCGATCATGCTGGTCTGGTTCGCGATCATCGGCGTCATCGGTCTCATCTCGGTCGTGCAGAGTCCCGAGGTGCTGCTGGCCCTGTCGCCGCACTGGATCGTGCTGCTGGTCGCCGAGCAGCCCTGGGTCGCCTTCGTCGCCCTCGGTGGCGTGGTCCTGGCCATCACCGGCGCCGAGGCGCTGTACGCCGACATGGGTCACTTCGGGCGCAAGCCGATCGTGATCGCCTGGCTGTGCGCGGTGTTCCCGGCCCTGGTGGTCAACTACCTGGGGCAGAGCGCCGAGGTGCTGCGGACCCCCGAGACGATCGCCAATCCGTTCTGGGACCTGGTGCCGCGCTGGGCATCCATCCCGGTGGTGGTGATCGCCACGGTGGCCACGATCATCGCCTCCCAGGCGGTCATCTCCGGCAGCTTCAGCGTCGTGCACCAGGCGTCCCGGCTCGGCCTGATGCCGCGGCTGCGGGTGACGCACACGTCCGACGAGAACTCCCGGCAGATCTACCTGCCGTCGGTCAACCTGCTGCTCGCTGTCGCGGTGCTCGCTCTGGTGCTGACGTTCCGCAGCTCGGACCGGCTGACCGACGCGTACGGCCTGGCGGTGACGATGACGATCGTCATCACGACCACGATCTACCTGGTGCTGCAGCACCACACGGACCCGTGGCGCTGGCAGAGTTTCGTGGCCGGATTCATCCTGCTGGTGATGCTGTGCTTCCTGGCGTCGAACTTCCTGAAGATCCCCACCGGTGGCTGGCTGCCGCTGACCCTCGGCGCCGTCCTGGCCTCGCAGATGGCGATCTGGTCATGGGGCATCCGGCGCACCCGCCGCCAGTTGCAGCGTGAGGCGAACACGGCCGACTACAGCATCGACACGGAGATCGGTCAGCACCCGTCGGCGTCCCGGGTGCCCGGGACCGCCGTCTACCTGGCCCGGTCCGCAGACATCGCTCCGCTGGCGTTGCGCTCGATGCTCGACTTCACCCAGGTGCTGCACGAGTACGTGCTCATCCTGCACACCCGAGTGTCCGACCTGGCGGTGGTGCCGGCCGACCAGCGCATCGTGGTCTCCGACCACGGCGCGGGCGTCTTCCAGATCACGTGCGAGATCGGATACTCCGAACGGATCACGATGCCCGAACTGATCCGGTCGGCGCAGCAACGGTGCCCGACCATGGCCGGCGCCGACGTCGAGCGGGCCATCTACTTCCTGTCCGATGTGACCCCGCAGTACCACTCGCCGGACCAGACCCGTCCGGTGCTCACCACCTGGCGCCAGCGGCTGTACATCGGTCTCGAACGCCTGGCCCCGGAGCGGGTCGACGTCCTCGGACTGCCGGCCGACCGCACGGTGTCGGTCGGGCGGGACGTCGTGCTCTGACCGGCGTTCACTCCGTCAGCAGCATGGTCCACAGGCGGGCGATCAGGCCGTCCTCGACCAGGGCGATGTCGATGCCGCGGGCCACCGGCGGCGCCCCCGGCGGTCCGAACTCCCACGCCAGGTGCCCCAGATCCTGGGCCACCGAGACCGGCCCGGCTGGGCTGAACACGAAGCCGGGGGCGTCGTCGAGCAGCTGCTGGGCCTTGGCCAGCACGGCGTCCCGGCCGACCACCGACGCCTCCGGGTCGCAGAACCGGACATCGGCCGCGAGCACCCGCTCGGCGGCCGCCGCCCGGCGGTCGGCGTCCCGTTCGCCGAAGACCTCCAGCAGGTTCGCGCGCACCAGTTCCTCGATCGTGGCCATGGATGTCACCGCTTCCGTGTGTGGCCGGGATCTCCGGCCGGTGTCGATCAGCATGCCCCTGGCCGCTGGTCGCCCGCGGATCGCCCACGTCGCCCGTGGTGTCGGGGGCGTCACGGTGCTGCACTGGCGTCATGCGAGAAGTCAGGAGCGGTGACGAGCCGCCGGAGGACTTCGCCCGCCGGATGCGTCGACGACGGGTCCCCACCAACGAGTTCGGCGGGCCGGCCTTGATGGAGCCGGAGCTGTTCCGGTCCGGTGACCGTGCCGTCCAGCTGTGTTCGGTCCGCGTGTACAGCGTCGGCGTGCGGTTCGACCTGCAGACGGTGGTGCGTGACCCCGGGACGGACCCCTGGAGCCTCCACCGCAGAGGTCCGGGCCGGGATCCCGACGACCATCTGTGGATCGGCGTGAAGCTGCCGGACGGGCGGACGGCCACCAACGCCGGCTTCCGGTTCCCCGAGGACGCCGACGACGACACGCCGGTGCTCACCCGGCTCGGCGGGAGCGGCGACGGCACCACCATGTCGCTGTCCTACCTGCTGACGCCGATGCCGCCGCCGGGGCCGATCGAGCTCGTCCTGGCCTGGCCGGCCGGGGACATCGCCGAGCGCTGGATCACGCTGGACGGTCAGGCCCTGGCCGACGCGGCCGCGCGGCTGGTCGTGCTGTGGCCGCCGCAGCCGGACCCGTCGTTCCCGGGGCCGCCCCGAGCTCCCACCCCGCCGCCGGGGTGGTTCGAGCGCAATCCCCCACCCGCGGACCCGCCCCGGCCGGGCTGACCTGGACCGGCCCCGCCGTCGGCGCCGCGCATCGTCGTCCGTGCCCACGGACGACGATCTGGAAGGCTCGTGCCGTGGATGCCAGCGACCCGACAGCTCCCGTGTCCGCCGCGGACGAGGCCGTCATCGCCCGCGGCCGGCCTTGCTCTGGGACCCGCCCGCGCCATCGGCCGTCGGCCGCACGGCCCGCCTGAGTCTGGAGGCCGTGGTCACCGCGGCCATCCAACTGGCCCAGGAGTCCGACCTGGATGCGCTGTCCATGCGCGCGGGTCCGCGGGCCCGGTCGGGCGTCGGGGTGATGTCGCTCTCCACCGAAGTCCCTGGGCGGGCCGAGCTCATCGAACTGATGATCGACCGGGCGTACGGCTCGTTCGAGCTGCCGACTCAGGACCGATCCACCCGGTAGGTCATGTGGGTGCACACCGGCGAAACCTCGACGGCGACCTGGGTGAGCCGGTGCCGGCCGACACCGGTGAACAGCGGCGTGCCCGCGCCGAGCGTCTCAGGCGCCACGTGCAGTCGCAGCTCCTCGAGCAGCCCGTCCCGCAGGCAGGATCCGATGAGCGCTCCGCCCCCCATGATGAAGACGTCCCGGTCACCCGCAGCCGCGCGAGCCCGGTCCAGGGCCGCGGCCGGTCCGTCGGTCACGAAGGTGAAGTCGTGGGAGGCGGCGAGCCGGTGGCTGGCCGGCGGTTGCCGGGTGACCACGAAGAACGGCGGCCGACCGTCCTCGGCCGCGCCGTAGCCCAGGCCGTATCGACGATGTCGAACGTGTTCCGGCCCATGACGACGGCGCCGGACGCCGCGTTGTGCCGGCGCAGCACCCCGCGGTCGACGGCGTCGTCGCTCTCCAGCGCCCAGGCGTGCAGGCGGTCGCCGTCCTCTCCCAGGCCCTGCTCGGGATCGGGATCGGGGCCGGTGACGAACCCGTCCAGCGAGATGGTGATGTCAGCGATGACGAGGGTCATGCCAGGACCGACCGGCCCAGGCGCCGGCGCTCATCGCTGCCGGGCACACCGGTTCACAGATCGCGTCGACCGAAGGACAGCGCGGCCAGGGCCAGCACCAGGGCCAGCCACACTGCCGACCAGAGCAGGTAGCACCCACTGAGCGACGACTGGCTCAGGAACGGGAACCCCTTCGAACGCCGCACCCAGCTGACCGAGCGCCGTCGGATCCTGCAGGGCGTCCGTGGCGCCGCGCCAGAGTCCGTCGGTCGACACCACCATCCGGGACATCGCACCCTCCGCGGCCACACTCTCGTTGTCCAGCGCCGCGCCGACCCCGCCGACCACGCCCGCGATCCAGGTCGCGCCGAACAGCCCGAGGGCCACCACGCCGGACGCCATCGGCCCCTGCTCCGGAGCGCGGGGCCGGGGAGCGGTCGCGGTCTCGGGCCGCAGGGCCCGACGACCAGTTGCACTCGGCCGCACCGCGTCGAGGTCTGCTCCATCACGGTCATGCCATCGACCGTCGCCGACGATGAGCTCCGACGGACCTGCCGCGATCTCGTCGCCTCGGAGACCGCCATGACCGACCCGACCCGCGGCGGGGCCCTGTCCGTCACGGCCACCACCACCCGCATCGCCCGGGACGCCGACCTCGGCGTGCTGACCCAGTGCACCGTCACACTCATCGATCCCGACCGCGCGCTGACCGCGACGTTGCGCCATCTCGGAACCGGGCCGCTCCCGCTGGACTGATCGGGCCGCGTCCGTCGCCGTCCGTCGCCGTCCGCCGCCGTCCGGTGCCGGTCAGGGCGACGGCTCGGGACTGCTCTCCTCGGGCTCGTCCACCGGCTGGGCGGCCACGAGCAGGTCGACGGCGCTCTGCTGGGTGGCCGCGCTGACGAAGGCGACCGGGCCGCCCCAGTGCAGGCCGTACTGGTTGTCGTCGGTGCGGTCGTGCTCGTAGGCGGTGGTGGCCTGATCGACGAGGTAGTCGCTGTACGGGTGGTCCTCCAGCGCCCGGTTCAACTCGCCGAGGTTGCGGACGTAGATGCCCTTGAAGCTCGGCGCGTCGATGCCGCAACCCGAGTCCTCGCACGGTTCGGTGAGCACGTCGTCGACGTGCAGCGCCTCGGCGTCGGTCGATGCATCGGCCAGTTCCCGCGCCCGCTCCAGGTACTCCTCGCGGCCGGTGGCCTGCTCCAGCGCGACGAGCGCCCCCAGGACCACGCCCTGGTTGTACGTCCAGGTCGTCTGGCCGTTGTTGCGGCACGTCCCGGCGTTGAGCCCGTCGTTGATCAGCAGGTCGTCGTTGATCATCCCGGACGCCTCGAACCAGTCCCACACCTGCACGGCGCGGTCCACGTACGACGCCCCGGCCTCACCGCTCAGACGTCGGCCAAGCTCCGCGGCCGCCTTGACGAAGAGCTGATTGGTGATGGCGTTCTTGTACGTCCGGTTCACCGTCCACCAGAGTCCGCCCCCACACGTGTCATCTGCGTGCTGCCACATGAAATCGATGCCGGTGCGGGCGGTGTCGAGGTAGCGGCTCTCCCCGGTCAGGTCATAGGCGCGGATCCAGGCCAGCGCCCACCAGCCGGTGTCATCGATGAGCTCGTTGATGAAGTTGCCCTGGGCGGCGTTGCGCTTCTGCGTCCAGGTGTTCTCCACCACCCACTGGTACCGGCGGTCCCCCGAGGTCAGCATGAAGTCGGTGACCGCCGTCAGCGCGTTCGCGCTGTTCCACCAGCCCGTCGTCGGCCACACGCCGCTGCGCTGGTCGTAGAACCCGACCAGGGCGTCCACCGCGGGGACCTCGGACGGGGCTTCCGACCCGCAGCCGGCCAGCAGCGTCCCGGCAACCAGGAACCCCAGCAGGCGCATGGGTCGGCGAACGCGCATACCGTCCACTGTGTCAGAGCGACCGCGCCGACTGCCTCGCTCACCGCTCCCCGACCGCCCAGGAGGACCGCCGCATGCCGTTCCCGCGAGTCGGCCCACGCCGGCCCGACCCCACCCGGCCCCGCATCTCGAACCCGGCGCCGATCCTCGCCGGGCTGCTGGCCGTGGCCGTGCTGCTGGTCGGCTGCTCGACCGCAGGCCCGGACGTCCCGACCACCTCGGCAGCGCCGCCGGAGACCACCACGAGCAGCTCCGACTCCACGACGATCGCGCCGTCGACGACGCCGACGCCGCTGTCGCCCACCACTCTGCCCACCACGACCGAGACCGGGGCGACCGTGCCGTTCCGCACCGTGGTTCCGGGCAGCGGCGACGGGCTCCGCATCGGCCTGGTCGCGCCCACCACCGCGGACGCGTTCGGCCGGGCCGTCACCGACTCGGTGGTCGCGCAGGCGGAGATCGCCGGGGCGGACCTCGTCCGGTGCGACCCGGGCGACGACGCCGCCCTGTTGCTGGAGTGTGCGCAGCGCATGGCCACCCAGCAGGTCGACGGCTGGATCGCCATCCCGCCGCCCGACCTGGGCGACGCCTTCTGCACCGCCGGCCCGCAGGACGTGCCGCTCATCGCCATCGCCCCACGGGCGGTGCGCTGCCAGACCGCGCGGATCGGCACCGACGAGCTGCAGGCCGGATTCCTGGCCGGGAGCGCACTGGGCCGTTCGGCCCGACTGACGGCCGACTGCTCGTACGACGCGCTGGTCCTGATCACCAACTCGGCCACTGGGTCGACCGCCACCCGGCGCCTGGCCGGCATCCGCACCGGGTTCGCCTCGGAGTGCCCCGGGCCGCTGGACGACGCCGTGCAGGTGGACGCGGCCACCCAGGACATCGCCTACCGCGGGTTCACGGCAGCCCTGACCGGGGTACCCGCCGACGGTCGGGTGCTGGTCGCGGCGGTCGACGACGTCGGCGCCCTGGGCGTCGCCGCCGCGCTCGACGACACCGACACCCGGACGGTCACGCTGGCCGCGGTGGGCGCCGACCAGCAGGCCCGCTGCCGGATCCTGGACACCCCGCAGTGGCTCGGCGACACCGCCCTGTTCCCGGACCGCTACGGGGAGGTCGCGGTCCCCGCGCTGCTGGACGCCCTGGCCGGGAAGGCGCTGCCGCGGATCATCTCGCTGGAGACGACGTTCGTGACGGCCGAGACCGTCGGCGACGTGTACGACCTCGACGATTGTCCGGCGCAGTGACGGCCACACAGCCGGCCCGGCCGGACGGGTCGGACGGGTCGGCGCGACGCGTGCGGCGGATCACCGTCGCCCGCATCACGCTCGCCCTCGGTGCGGTGCTGGCCTTCGTGGTGTGTGCCCTGGCCAGCCCGTTCTTCCTGACCGTGGACAACCTGGCCAACCTGCTCGACGACCTCGCCCTCACCGGCATCGTGGCCGTCCCGGCCACGTTCCTGATCATGAGCGGCCACGTGGACCTGTCGGTCGGCGCGGCGGCGGCCTTCAGCGGGGTGGTGATGGCCGATCTGGCCGGCGATGTCGGGCTGCTACCCGCGGTGGCCCTGGCCGTCGGCACCGGCCTGGTCATCGGGCTCATCAACGGTCTGGTCGTCACCGGGGCGCGGATCGACAGCGTGCTGACCACGTTCGCGGCCATGGCGCTGCTGCGCGCGCTGGCGTACCTGGTGCCCAGCGGGCTGGGCATCGCGGTCGCCGGCTTCCGCACCCTGGGGCACACGTCGCTGCCCTTCGACCTGTCGCTGCCGATCATCATCTTCGGCGTGCTGGCGGTGGTCGGGGCGCTGCTGTCGAGGTTCTCAATCGGCCGGCGGACCCGGCAGATCGGATCGCTGCCCGTCGCGGCCCGCTACGACGCCGGGCCGGACCGCCGCTGGATCATCGGCCTGTTCGCGGTGTCGGGGCTGGCCGCTGCGCTGGTCGGGCTGATCCGGACCTCGCAGCTGGGCACCGGGCTGCCGACCGCCTCCACCGGCCTCGAGCTCACCGTGGTGGCGGCGGTGCTGCTCGGCGGCGAGCGGGTGGCCGGCGGCCGCGGATCGGTGATCGGCACCGTGCTGGCCCTGGTCTTCATGGCCATCGTCGACAACGGCCTGTCCCTGGCCAACGTGACGGCCTACGCGACCCAGGTGTTCCACGCGGCGCTGCTGGTCGTGGCGCTCATCCTGGCCCGGCCACGCCGCCGGTTCCGTCGGCGGGACCCGGACCACGACGGCGGTCGGCGGGGCGTCACCGGAGCGCCGGAGCCCGCCGACGGCCGGGCCGATGACCGGACAGCACGCGGGGCCGACCACCGAGCGGCGCTCCGACCGGCCGAGGATGGTCCACCCCGTCCCTGACCGGGAAAACACCCGCCGTCGTCGCCCGGACGGGCGAACGGCGGCCGTCGCAGCGACCGCAGCTCCGGACCCGGCGATGCAGCACATCATCCGTCCGCGGGACCGCGTCGACGATCACCGTCGCTGACGTGATCAGCGGGTCGTTGCAGACCGCACCGGGAGTGGGTCGCCGCGGGACGCGGTGATCATCGCCACGTCCCGCGCTGGCACACTGCCCCGATGTCAGCTCCGACGGAGAAGCCCGGCTACGCCGGTCCCGGCGACCCGTCCGCGTCGGCGGACGACGACCAGGTCGTCATCACGCCCGCCTCCACGGCCGACCTGCCGGCCATCTTCCGGCTCCGTCACGAGGTCTACGCGCTCGAACTCGGGCAGCACCCGCCGAACGATGACGGCACGCTCAGCGACGGACTCGACGGCCGCAACCAATACCTGATGGCCCGGTCCGGAACCACGCTCGAAGGGTTCGTCAGCATCACGCCACCCGAGGCGGGACGGTGGTCGTTGGACAAGTACCTGGACCGCGCGCAGTTGCCGTTCGCGACCGACGACACCGTGTTCGAGGTCCGACTGCTCACCGTCCGCCCCGGCCGTCGCGGCCGCCGGGTCGCCCACCGGCTCATGGCCGCGGCGCTGCGTGAGGTCCGGCGGGCGGGCGGCACCCGGATCGTCGGGATGGGACGCGACGACCTGATGGACCTGTACCGCAGTGTGGGACTGGGCCCGCTCGGCATCCCGATCACCAGCGGCGCGGTCCGGTTCGAGGCGATGACCGCCACGGTCGCCGAGTTGGTGGCACACGCGCAGATGGTCGGCATCCCGGAGTTCGACGACGGGGCGAGCGATGCCGCCACGGACCCGTCCCGGACCGACGACAGCTGCCTGCACGGCGGCGCCTTCTTCGGTGCCATCGGCGAGGACTTCGCCGACCTGGACCGGCGGCGCGAGGTGATCAACGCCGATGTGCTCGACGCCTGGTTCCCGCCGGCGCCGGGCGTCGTCACGGCGTTGACCGACCACCTGCCGTGGCTGCTGTCCACGTCGCCGCCCACGGACGGCCGCGGGCTGGTCGACGCGATCGCCGCCGTCCGCGGGCTCGACCCGGCGGCCGTGCTCGTCGGCGCCGGATCCTCGGCGTTGATCTACCTGGCGTTCGGACGCTGGTTGTCGCCGTCGTCGCGGGTGCTGCTGCCCGACCCGACCTACGGCGAGTACGCGCACGTGCTCGAGCACGTCATCGGCTGCCGGGTCGACCGGTTCCCGCTGCACCGCGGCGACGGGTACCGGCTCGATCCGCACCGTCTGGTGGCCGCAGCCGCGGATCACGACCTGCTGGTGCTGGTCAACCCGAACAGCCCCACCGGGCAGTACGTCCCGGGCGACGAACTGGCCGACGCACTCGGGCGGCTAGCGCCGACCACCCGGGTCTGGATCGACGAGACGTACGTCGACCATCCGGCCGGCAGCCGCTCGCTGGAGCGGTTCGCCGCCGCGTCCGACTCGGTGACGGTCGTCAAGTCGATGTCCAAGGCCTACGCGCTCTCCGGCGCCCGGGTCGCCTACCTGGCCGGGCCGCCGGCCCAGCTCGCCGCCCTGCGCCGGTGGACGCCGCCGTGGGCGGTCAGCCTGCCCGCTCAGGTGGCTGCGGTCCGCGCCCTGGCCGATCCCGGGTACTACCAGGCCCGGTGGCACGAGACATCAACTCTCCGAGTCGATCTGGAACGGCGCCTGCGCCTGCTCGGCCTCGCGGTGGTGCCCGGAACGGCGAACTTCGTGCTGGCCCACCTGCCCGACGACGGTCCCGACGCCGCGACGGTCGTGCGCCGCTGCGCCGCGGCCGGCGTGTTCCTCCGGGACGTCGGGGCCATGGGCACCGCGCTCGGCGACCGCGCGCTGCGGGTCGCCGTCAAGGACGGGCCCAGCGCCGATCGGATGCTGTCCGTCCTCAGCCGGGCGCTGGCTCCGACCGGGGGGACGTCGTCCGCCCGCTGAGCCACCAGGCCAGCAGCGTGAACACCGGCGCGGCCAGGACGTCCACCGTCCAGTGCACGTGCTGGGCCAGCAGCATGCCGGCCACCGCGACCGCGGCGCCGATGAGCGGCCACCGCATCCACCGCGGCCGGGCCAGCAGCACCAGCAGCGTCATCACCGCCGTGTGCCCGGAGAAGAACAGGTCCCGGGTCAGCGGCTCCGCGCCCGGGTAGAGCAGCTGGTTGACCGGATCGACCAACAGCACCAGGTCCGGTGGTGGGTCCAACGGGACCAGCCCGATCGTCGTCATCCGCAGAGCGACCATGAACACCGCGGCGTGCAGCCCGCGGACCACCAGCCGGGGTCGCCGGCGCAGGCCCAGCAGCACCACGGCGAGCGCCGTGTACTGCAGCGCGAAGATCGGCCCGGACAGTTGCGCGGGTCCCAGCCAGGCCAGCACCGCGTCCCCCGGCACCGCGCCGGGCCGGTGCTCGACGGCCCGGAAGACCTGCGGCACCACCACGGTCAGCAGCGCCGCGGCCGCCAGGCCGACGGCGAGTTCACGACGCCACGACGTCGAGCGCCAGGCGCGACGCCACACCTGCAGCACGGTGGTCGCGCCGCTCAGCCGGATCCCAGACTCTCGGCCAACCGCAGGTCGGCGGCGTCCATCAGTGCCTGCATCGACCGCTCGGCCCGATCGGGATCGCCGTCGCGGATCGCCTCGTGGACCGCCTCGTGCTCCCGCAACGTGGCCGCCATGGTGCCCTCGACCCGCAGCGTCCGGTCGAACCAGGCCAGCAGCAGCGAGCGCACCCCGCGCAGCAGATCGGCCAGCACGGTGTTGCCGGCCAGTGCGGCCACCTCCAGGTGGAAGTCGAGGTCGGCCTGGACGAACGTCTCGACCGATCCCGCGGTACGCATGCGGGCGACGATCGCGCCGAGCCGGTCCAGGCCGGCGGCATCGGCCCGGTCCGCGGCCAGCCGCGCGGCCAGCACCTCCAGGTGCTCCCGGATCTCGACCAGGTCCTGGGTGCCGGGCTCGCCGAGCATCAAACCCCACTGCAGCGCCTGGGAGAGCAGTTCCGTGCTCGGCTGTCGCAGGTAGGACCCGGAGCCGGGGCGGATCTCGATGATGCCGAGCAGGTCGAGCGCGGCCATCGCCTCGCGCAACGTCGACCGGCTCACCTGCAACGTGGCGGCGAGTTCGCGCTCGGCCGGCAACCGGGTCCCGGACGCGAACCCACCCGAGGTCAGTTCCGCGAGCAGTCGGCGGGCGACCGCGCTGACCGCCGACGTGCGCTGGAACGGCGAGGTGTCACCCGCCGGGAACGGCATCCGCACGCCATCTCCGGTCTGCTGTGCCGACATCGCCGTCTCCTGTCGCGAGCTCGGCCTCGAGGTCGTCCATGATCACCCGGCCGATCGCGACGCAGGGTAGCGGAACTGGTGGACCGGTCCACCACCCCCGCCGGGCTTCCGGTCGAGTGGAACGACCGATCCTGAATTGGTTGACCAGTTGACCGCACTGACCTACCGTTGCCCGGTCATGCCGGCCGGTGATGGCGAAGCAACCCGCCCGCGGCCGGCCTTCTCAGCCGGAGCGACGTGGCGGTCGCGCGCAGTCGTGACCCCGGGGCGTCGTCGTGCCCCCGACCGCCGTCGGCGCCAGACACAGGAGTGGGCGATGGACGCATCAAGCCGGAGCACGGGCGCGCTCGAGCGCTCGGCGATCAGGAAGGTCTCGCTGCGGCTGGTGCCGTTCGTCGCGTTGATGTTCTTCATCAACTACCTGGACCGGACCGCGATCTCGTTCGCCGGACCGAACGGGATGAACGAGGACCTCACCCTCTCGGCGGCCCAGTTCGGCTTCGCCTCGGGCGTCTTCTTCATCGGGTACATCATCCTCGAGGTGCCCAGCAACCTGGCGCTGCACAAGTTCGGCGCCCGGCGCTGGCTGGCCCGGATCATGGTCAGCTGGGGCATCGTGGCCGCCCTGTTCGCCTGGGTGAGCAGCGCCGAGGGCCTGTACGTGCTGCGCTTCCTGCTCGGCGTGGCCGAGGCCGGGTTCTTCCCGGGCGCCATCCTGTTCCTGTCGACCTGGGTGCCGGCCGCACACCGGGCCAAGATCCTGGCGCTGTTCTACCTGGCCCAGCCGTTGACCACCGTGCTCGGCGCCCCGCTCGCCGGCTGGCTGATGACGCACGACGGCTTCCTCGGCCTGGCCGGCTGGCGGTTCATGTTCCTGGCCGTCGCCGTCCCGGCCATCGTCGTCGGCGTCATCGCCTGGTTCTACCTGCCCGACCGGCCGAACAGGGCCAGGTGGCTGTCCCAGCCCGAGCAGGAATGGCTCGAGGGCGCGCTGGCCACCGAGCGGGAGACCAAGGACTCCGGCGGCTCGCACAGCTTCCGATCCGTGCTCGACAACGGCCGGGTCTGGGCCCTGTGCTTCGTCTACTTCGGCTTCATCTACGGCCTGTACGCCCTGGCGTTCTTCCTGCCCACGATCATCACCGGGTTCCAGGAGCAGTTCGGCGTCTCGTTCGGCCTGGTCGAACGCGGCCTGATCACCGCGATCCCGTACCTGCCCGCGGCGATCGTCATGCTGCTCTGGTCGCGGGACGCCACCAGGCGCGGCGTCCGCACCTTTCACATCGCCGTCCCCGCACTCATCGGCGGGATCAGCATCCCGCTGGCCCTGTACATGGGCTCGCCGACGGCCACCATCGCCGTCATCACCGTCACCGCCTGCGCGATCTTCGCGGCCCTGCCGAACTTCTGGACGATCCCCTCCCGGTTCCTCACCGGCGCGGCGGCGGCGGCGGGCATCGCGCTCATCAACACCTTCGGCAACATCGCCGGCTTCGCGGCCGGCTATGCGACCGGCGGGCTGCGCAACCTGTCCGGCTCGTACACGCTGCCGATGTTCGTGGTCGGCGGCTTCATGCTGCTGTCGGCGATCCTGATGGTCGGCCTGGACCGGCGGGCCAAGTCGACCGGGGGCCGGCCGGGCGAGCACGGTCCCGACGTCGACGCCCACACCAAGGCCGTCGGCTGAGCTCCGGCGCCACCGCATCGCGAGACGGGCGCCGCCCCCCCCCCCCCCGCGGGGGGGGGCGGCGGCGTGGCGGGGGGGCGGGCCCCACCGTACAGTGGTGGAGGTGAGCATCGCGCCGGCCCAGACCGCGACGTCGACCGTGTCGTTGCAGCACCGCTTCGCCACCGAGCTGCCCGAACTGGCCCTGTCGTGGCAGGCGGTCGAGACGCCGCAGCCACGGCTGCTGGCCCTGAACGGGCCGGTCGCGGCCGCGGTCGGGCTGGACGTCGACTGGCTGCGGACACCCGAGGGCGTCGGCCTGCTCACCGGAACCCGGGTGCCGGACGGGGCCGCCCCCGTCGCCCAGGCCTACGCCGGCCACCAGTTCGGCGGCTACAGCCCCCGGCTCGGCGACGGGCGGGCCCTGTTGCTCGGGGAACTCACCGACGGCGCCGGCCGGCTGCGCGACCTGCACCTCAAGGGCTCCGGTCGCACGCCGTTCTCCCGCGGCGGCGACGGCCTGGCCGCGGTCGGTCCGATGCTGCGGGAGTACGTCATCAGTGAGGCCATGCACGCCCTCGGTGTGCCCACCACGCGGTCGTTGGCCGTGGTCTCGACCGGCCGCCCCGTGCAGCGGGAGACCCTGCTGCCCGGCGCCGTCCTCGCTCGGGTGGCGGCCAGCCACCTGCGCGTCGGGTCGTTCCAGTACGCCCGCGCCACCGGGGATCCCGAGCTGCTGCGGCGGCTGACCGATCACGCGATCGCCCGGCACCATCCCGCCGCCGCGGACGCCGAGATCCCGGCGCTGGCCCTGTTCGAGGCGGTGGTCGCGGCGCAGGCGACGCTGGTCGCGCGGTGGATGCTGCTCGGCTTCATCCACGGCGTGATGAACACCGACAACATGACCATCTCCGGCGAGACCATCGACTACGGCCCGTGCGCCTTCCTGGACGCCTTCGACCCGACGACGGTCTACAGCTCCATCGACGAGGGCGGGCGCTACCAGTACCGCAACCAGCCGGTCGTGGCCGAGTGGAACCTGGCCAGGTTCGCCGAGACGCTGCTCCCGCTCATCGACGCCGATCAGGAGGCCGCCGTCCCGCGCGCCGTCGCGGTGCTGGAGACCTTCCGCCCGCGGTACAGCGACGCCTGGTCGGCCGGCATGCAGGCCAAGCTCGGTCTGCCGGACGGTCTCGACGAGGCGGTGGCCGCCGCGCTCATCGACGATCTGCTGGTGCAGATGCAGCGCAGCCACGTCGACCACACCTCGCTGTTCCGGCGACTGGCCCTGGCCGCCCGGGATGATCGCGAGCCCGCACGTGGTGAGTTCCTCGACCTGGCCGCCATCGACGCCTGGCTGGACCGCTGGCTCGCGCTCGGCCCCGACGCGGACGCCATGGACCGGGTCAACCCCGTGGTCATCCCCCGCAACCACCTGGTGGAGGAGGCGCTGGCGGCGGGCACCGACGGCGATCTCGCGCCGTTCGAGCAGCTGCTGGACGCGGTCTCCGCGCCGTTCGACGTCCGGCCCGGCCTCGAGCGGTACGCCGAACCGGCACCCCGCGACTTCGCCAGCAGTTACCGCACCTTCTGCGGCACCTGAGCCCGGCTCGGGAGCCGTTGCTCAGCCCAGCTTCTCGGCCAGCCAGTCGGCGGTCGCCCGCAGTGTGGACCGGAACTCGGCGCGGTCCGGGGCGTCGGCCTGCAGTTCGTGGCTGGCCCCGTCCACCGTGATGAGCGTGGTGTCGGTGCTGGCCACCGCTGCAGGAAGGCGTCGGCCGCCGACGGTGGGACCACCGGGTCGTCGGAGCCGACCATGGTGCGCAGCACCGGTCCGGCGCCGGCCGTCACCCCGGGGCGAAGTTGCCGCCCGGACGGGTGATCACCGCAGTCCTGACCTCGCGAGTGTGGGTCGACCGGGCGATTCACCCGGTCGGTGCCACGATGCCGGTGGCCCGCGCTGCGCGCAGCCATTCCGGGTACTCACCGAGCAGGCGACGGTAGAGCTCGGCGTCGTCCACCCGGTCGATGTCGTCCACCGCGAAGAAGTCGACGTTGTCGACCGTCCGGCCGCCCATGTCGTCCAGCTTGGTCAGCAGCCCGTAGTCGTTCGCGCCGAGCCCGACGAACACCCAGAAGATCGGCAGGTCGGCGGCCCGCTTCATCAGCGCGGTGATCTCCCGCCGCTTGTGGAAGCCGCCGTCGGTGAAGAACAGCACCAGAGTCGGGCTGCGGTCCGGTGACGCCTCGCCCATCACCTCGGTGATGATCGGGATCTCGTCGTTGATCCCGCCGATCTTCTTGTAGTCGATGCCGCCGTGCTTGCCGGAGATGTGCAGGTACTCGTCCGGCCAGGTCTCCAGGTCGGCGACCGTCAGGTCGGGCAGCCGGGCGAAGGACTTGGCGTACAGGTAGACCTCGAACGAGCCGTCGTCGTCGAGCTGGGTGGCCACCGGCACCATCCGCTCGACCACCCGGTGCACGAGGCGGCTGGCGTACTCGTCGTACATCGACCCGGTCTTGTCGATGACGAGGATGGTGCGGGCCCGCTCGCCGGCCACGCCCTTGGTCAGCAGCACCCGGTGCACCTCGCGCTTGCGCAGGTCCAGGGCCTGCCGTTTGACCAGCGACAGCCGCTCCTCCCCCGGCACCGAGCGCGGACCGTCCTCGACGGGCGGCGCCGGGGGCGCGGCCGGTGCCGGCACAGCCGGTGCCGGCGCGGCCGATGCGGTCGGCGTGACCGGAGCCGGTTCGTCGTCCACGGTCACGCCGTGCTCGCGGACCAGGGCGGCCAGCCCCTCGGCCCACCCGGCCGAGACGCACCGCACCTTCCACGCGTCGGCACGGCGGTAGATCTCGACCAGGACCGCGGCCCGCTCCGTGGTGAGCCCGGCCGCCGGGGCCAGTAGCGCGCCGGAGCCGTCGGTCGGCACGATGGTGACGCCGAGCGCGGGGATGTCCGCCAGCGCGCCGGAACGGCTCGCGTCCAGCGCGACGGTCACCGCGATGGTCTCGATCGCGGCGGGCACCGCGGTCAGGTCGATCGCCAGTTCGGCACCGCCGCGCACCTCGAGCGCGCCCTCCGGTGAGCGCGGCTGGTTGAAGAAGACGAAGTCCGCGTCGCTGCGGACCGTCCGGTCGCCCCCCAGCTGGAACGCCATGAGATCGACGGCGCCGGGTTCGGCGCCGCCGACCAGCACGGTGATCGCGCTCGCGGTCAGGGTGGTGTTGGCCCCACGGCCCAGTTCGGTGGCGGGTCGCTCCGAGTCGTCGATGGTCATGCGCCCATCTCACCGCACGTCGGCGTTCGTCCTGCGTCAGGGCGATCCGGGCAACTCGGTCACGAGCCGGATCCGCCCGCCGACACGGATCCGCCGGGACCGGTGGTCAGGTGTGCTCGCTCCCCCTCGCGGCCGAAGAGCACCACCAGCTCGGCGGGCTGCCCGCCCGGACCGTCGTCGGCGTTGCCGAGCCAGTGCCCCTCACGGGTGTCGAACTCGGCCGCCTCCCCGGGCCCCAGTTCCAGGTCGAGGTCGCCGAGCAGCAGCCGCACCCGGCCGCTGAGGACGTACAGCCACTCGTAGCCGGGATGCCGCTTGAGCGAGGCCCGGGCCGGGCGGCTGGGCGGCATGACGATCTTGTATGCCTGGATGCCTCCGGGCCGCACGGACAACGGGATGTAGATCATCCCGCCGCGGCGCACCGGTCGCAGGTGCACCCGGGGATCGCCGGTGGGCTGGGCGCCGACCAGGTCGTCCAGCGGGACCGCGTAGAACCGGGCCAGCGGGAGCAACTGCTCGAGCGTCGGACGCAGCCGACCGTTCTCCAGCCGGGACAGCGTGCTGGACGAGACCTTCGTGGCCGCGGCCACTTCCGCCAGCGTGGCGCCGGTGGCCCGGCGCGCCGCCTGCAGGCGGGCGCCCACTCCGTCCAGGACTGCGTCCACGTCGTCGGTCATCCCCCGAGTTTGCAGATCGGGAAGATTCCTTGCAACCAGCGCGGCGGTGACCGCACTGTGAGCGGGCACGGACGATGAGATGAGGAACTCGACATGAGCAGCGACGGAACCAGCGGCCCGGACCGGGACGGCACCGATGTGGATGTGGTGGTGGTCGGCGGTGGCGCCGCCGGGTTGGCGGCGGCCGTCGCCCTCGGACGGTCCCGCCGCTCGGTGGTGGTGATCGACGCCGGGTCACCGCGCAACGCCCCGGCCGAGGGCGTGCACAACCTGCTGACCCGGGACGGCATCCCGCCGGCCGAGCTGGTCCGCCTGGGCACCGCCGAGGTCGAGCAGTACGGCGGCTCGGTCCGCCGGGGTCACGCGGTGGCGGCCCGCGCGCTGGAGCCCGGATTCGCGGTGGAGCTGGCCGATGGCAGCACCCTCACCTGCCGACGGCTCCTCGTGGCCGCCGGCGCCCGGGACCAGCTGCCCACGGTGCCCGGTCTGGCCGAGCGTTGGGGTCGGGACGTCGTGCACTGCCCGTACTGCCACGGTTGGGAAGTGCGCGACCAGCCGATCGGCGTGCTGGGCACCAGCCCCATGGCCATGCACCAGCTGCTGCTGTTCCGTCAGCTGTCCGACGACGTCGTGTACCTCCCGCACACCGCGCCCGACCTGACCGACGAGCAGACCGCCCAACTGGACGCGCTCGGCATCGCGGTGGCACCGGCGCCGGCCGCTCGCATCGTCGTCGAGGACGACCGGATCGTGGGGGTGACGCTGACCGACGGCACCACCGTGCCACGCTCGGTCATCGCGGTGGCCAGCACCATGGACCCGACCTCGCCGGTGCTGGACAGCCTCGGCCTGCGCCCGGAACCCATTCCGGGGGCGCCGTTCGCCGGCTCGTCCTACCCGAGCGGGCAGGGCGGGTCGACCTCGGTGCCGGGCCTGTACCTGGCCGGCAACATCACCGAGCCGATGGCTCAGGTGGTCACGGCGGCCGGACAGGGCCTGATGGCCGGGGCGGTGGCCAACGCCGACATGGCCGCGGAGGACGCCGGTCTGGCCGTGGCCCGGCTCCGCGCCGGCGCCACTCCCACCGCCGCGGCGGTGGCCCGATGAGCCACACCGAGCGGACCGGGGACCACCCGTCCGAGGCCGACACTCCCGCCACGGCGGTGGAGTTCTGGGAGGACCGGTACGCCGGGGCGGAGCAGATCTGGACCGGCCGTCCCAACGCGGCCCTGGTCGACGAGGTCACCGACCTGCCGGCGGGGCACGCGCTGGACCTGGGCTGCGGCGAGGGGGGTGACGCGGTCTGGCTGGCCGCCCGCGGATGGACGGTGACGGCCGTCGACATCTCGCGGAACGCGCTGGCCCGCACCGAGGCGGCGGCCGCCCGCGCCGGGGTGGCCGAGCGTGTCACCACCGAGCGGCACGATCTGGCCGAGAGCACGCCGGCCGGCCGGTTCGATCTGGTCAGCGCCTGCTTCCTGCAGACGCCGTACGCGTTCGACCGGGCCGGTGCGCTGCGCCGGCTGGCCGCCCAGGTGACCGCGGGCGGCACCGTGCTGATCATCGACCACGCGGCAGCACCGTCCGGCTCCACGCACCACGACGTGGTCTTCCCCACCCCGCAGGAGACGCTCGTCGAGCTGCAGCTGGACCCGGCGCAGTGGACCACGGTCGCGGTGGAGCAACGGACACGCACCGGGACCCGCGCCGACGGCACCACCAGCGAGTTCCTCGACGGGGTGCTGGTGCTGCGCCGGAACGACCCGGCCGGCTGATCCCGAGCTCCCGGTCACCCGGACGGGTGGAGTCCGGGCGCACCGCCGATCCGCTGTCACATCCAGCGGACCGGCGGTGTCCTGTGCTGGACGGGCCACCGGCCCGTCCCGGCCGCGGGCGTCCCACCCGTCGGACCGGACCGCTCGTCCCGCTGGAGTGCGTCATGTCGACCGTCCTGTCCGTGCCCGCTGCGCCCGTCGCCCCGGAGGTCCGCGCCTCCCGGGCCCGCGTCCCCCTGCGCCGACCGTCCGGGTGGTTCGGCCGCCTGATGAACGCCGCCGGGGGATGGATGTACGGCCAGCCCATGGACACCGCCACGGCGATGAGCGGCAACCGCGCGATGCTGCTGAGCTGGGGCGTGTTCGAGCTGGGCGTCGCCCGCTGGCGTGCCCTGGATCCCCAGCTCAAGCTGCTGGCCGAGCTGGCGGTGGCGGTCCGCATCGAGTGCGGATGGTGCCTGGACTTCGGCTACTTCGAGGGGCACCGGCGCGGCGTCGACCTGGCCAAGCTGCGCGCGGTGCCGCAGTGGCGGACTGCGACGCTGTTCACCCCGCTCGAGCGGCTGGTGCTGGAGTACGCGGAGGCGGCCACCGCCACCCCGCCCGAGGTCACCGACGACATGACCGAGTCGCTCCGGGCCGAGCTCGGAGATGCGGCCGTGGTGGAGCTGACCATGATGGTGGCCGTGGAGAACCTGCGCTCGCGCTTCAACGCCGCGCTCGGCCTGCAGTCCCAGGGCTTCGCCGAGGCGTGCCGCGTGCCCGGAGAGGCCTCGCCGTGACCGCCACGGATCCGCTCGGCGCCTTCACCGCGCACCGGGATCTGCTGTTCACGGTCGCGTACGAGATCACCGGCTCCGCCGCGGACGCCGAAGACGTCATGCAGGAGACCTGGCTGCGCTGGTCGGGGGTCGACCACGCCCGGATCGACCAGCCGCGGGCCTACCTGGCTCGCATCGCGACTCGGCAGTCGCTCAACCGACTGCGCACCCGGCAGCGCCGCCGCGAGGACTACGTCGGCTCATGGCTGCCTGAACCACTGCTCACCGCACCGGATGTCGCCTCCGACGTCGAACTCACCGACTCGGTGTCGATCGCCATGATGCTCGTCCTGGAGACGTTGTCCCCCGACGAGCGGGTGGTGTTCGTGATGCGCGAGGTGTTCGCGTTCGACCACGAGGAGATCGCCCGGGCACTGGACCGCACCCCCGCCGCGGTCCGGCAGATCGCGCACCGCGCCCGCGGTCACGTCCAGGCCCGCCGCCCCCGGTTCGCGGGCTCACCCGAGACGGTCACCGCCGCGACCCAGCGGTTCATGGCCGCGGTCGGCACCGGGCGGCTGCAACCGTTGCTGGACGTGCTGGCCCCGGACGTGGCCCTGATCGGTGACGGCGGCGGCCGGCGCAAGCTCAACCTGCGGACCATCGTCGGGTCGGACAAGGTGGCGCGGTTCCTGCTCGCCGTGGCCGCCGAGGTCGGCGAGGTCGCCGTCGAACCGGTGCTGATCAACGGGCAGGTCGGCGCCGTGGTGCGGATCGACGGTGAGCTCGACCAGGCCGCCGTCATGGACGTCCACCCCGACGGGCGGATCGCCGCCATCTACCTGATGCGCAACCCGGACAAGCACGCGGGGCTGCAGCGTGCGCACACCCTGACCCGGTGATCGACAGGTCCCCACCCGCGGCACTGCAGACGCTGCACCGGATCCGGCGCAGCTGGGACATCAGCGGAGCACGCAGTGGTCGACTGGGACGGCGCCGGGTACGAGCAGATCAGCGCACTGCAGCGGTCGATGGCCCGGCGCGCCCTGGCCGTCCTGACGTTGCGCGGCGACGAGCGCGCGCTCGACGTCGGATGCGGTGACGGGTTCATCAGCCGACTGGTGGCCGCGGCGCTGCCGCACGGTGCCGTGCTGGGCATCGACCCGTCACCGTGGATGATCCAGGCCGCCCGGTCGGCCCCGGCACCGGCGGTGCCGAGAGCCGGTTCGCCGAGGGCGACATGTTCAACCTGGTGTTCTCGTTCGAGCTCTGCACCGGGTCGGCGACCAGGGAACCGCGCTGCGCGGTCTGGCGGCGGCTCCTGCTCCGGTTCGTCTGCGGCGGTCCCCGGCCCAGCCTGGAGCGCACCGCCACGGAGACCTGCACGTCGCCGCGGGCGCGCGGCGCCGTCGCCGACTTCACCGCTCCCTTCGTGCATCCCGATCTCGAACGGTTCCAGGATCGGGTCCGGACCAGGGGTCTCGAGGTGTCGACCGCGGAGGTGACCGACGAGCACTGGGATTTCGGCAGCCGTGAGGACTTCGCCCGGTGGTGCACCCTCGGGCTCGCCGATCGGACGGCCCGGTTGCACGAGTCGGACGCGGCCGGCTGGGTGGACGTGGTGACCGCGTGCGAACGCATCGTGCCGCAGCTCGGGGTCGTTCCGGTTCCTGCAACTGACCGTGGAGGCGGTGCCCGTGCTCGATCGGTGACGCGCGGGGCAGCACCGGGCAACCGCACGTGCAACCCGGTGGGCGAGGAATTCCGTCTGACCCGTGACCACGTCATGGACCCGGGAGGACGAGATGAGCACCCAGCCGTGGACCGACCACCCCCGCACCACCACCGCCGGACACCGGCGCATCCTGCCCCGGACGCTCGCCGCGGGGGTCGCGGTCGTCGCCCTGGTGCTGACCGCCAGCTGTTCGTCCGGTGGTGACGCGGCGTCGCCCAGCTCGGCGGCGTCGACCAGCGCCGCCGCAGCCGAACTCGAGGCCGGCGCACCCGGCGCCGGATCAGGGTCCGGTTCCAGCGGTGTCGCAGGCGATGTCGCGATCGGTCCGCCGCCGGAGGCGGACCGGCCGGCCGCGATGGTCGCCGCCGAACCGACCAGCGAGCCCGCCCCGGCGCCCGCGGCGACCGCGAGCGGTGGACTCATCACCGCCGTGGCCACGGGCACGGCGTCCGGCACCCCGGACATCGCCACCGTCTCCCTCGGGGTGCAGACCACAGCCGCGTCCGCCCAGGCCGCGCTGGACGACAACAACCAGCGCGCCACCGACCTGCTCGCGGTACTGCGGGACCAGGGTGTGGCTCCGGCGGACGTGCAGACCTCGCAGGTGTCGGTGAGCCCGACCTACGACCAGAACGGCGACGCCATCACCGGCTACCAGGTGACCAACATGGTCACCGCGACCGTCCGGCCGCTGTCATCGACCGGCGCCCTGCTGGACGCCGTGACCCGTTCGGCCGGTGACGCGGTCCGCGTCCACGGCATCGGCCTGTCCATCGACGACGACACCCAGCTCCGCGCCCAGGCCCGGGCCGACGCCGTGGCGCAGGCCCGCACCCAGGCCGAGCAGCTCGCCGAGGCGGCGGGCGTCACCCTGGGTGCCGTGCATGCGGTCACCGAGGGTGCCACCGGTGGTTCCTGGCCGCGGGAGGTCGCCATGGCGGCCTCGGCCGAAGCCGCGATGCCGATCGTGCCGGGCTCGGCGCAGGTGGCGGTCCAGGTGCAGGTCTCCTTCGAGATCGGCTGACCGGAGTGGGGCGCCGAGCCCGTTCGGCCGCCGGTGTGACGGGGAACTGATCCGAGACCAGGCGTCCACGACCCGTGGTGACCGTCTGGCTGGTCTCCGGGCATACGCGGTCGGTCGTGGCGCCGGTGGCGCGAGACGTCGTCTCGGCCGCGGAGCACATCACCGACGAGGTGGCCGCGGTGTCGCGGTTCGCCGACCCCAGCTCCTGACCCCAGCTCCTGACCCCAGCTCCTGACCTCAGCGTCGGGTCCGACGACGAGACATCGACCCGACGCATCGGCCGGGTCGGGACGGCCTCCGGTCCGTTCCGACCCGGCCGACCGCGTTCAGTCCCCGCCGCCGCCCCCGTCCGACCCACCGCCGTCGGACCCACCACCGTCGGCCCCGCCGCAGCCGTCTCCGCCGATGCCGAACCCGTCGAAGGAGCCCGAGGAGTCCGCGCCGCCCGACCGGGTGCGGACGGCGCCGGTCCGCGGAGCTCGGCGGTCCTGCGCCATCACCGCGAAGACCACCACGCCGATCAGGGCCAGGACCAGCACCACGATCGCTGCCACCACCGGAACCACCTCCGGGACGAGCCGTCGTCGGACCTGCCGTCAGGGTGCGACGGTGATGATCACCGGGTCAAGGGCCACCGCGGCGTTGCCGGACCGATCCGACCACGCGTGCACAGCGACGGCACAGCCGGCGAACAGCGCATCGCCGGGTCCCTTGCGCAGGCTGGTCACGACCGACCACCCCCGGTCGACCGGCACACCGCCAGATCCGCCGCCCGCGAGGAGCACCATGACGCACCGCACCCGACCCAGCTACCAGGGTCGCCCACTGCCCCGACCGGACGACGAGATCGTCGACCAGGGACTCGGTTTCGACGTGAGCACGCTGATCACCCGGCGCCGGATGCTGCGCGCGCTGGGGCTCGGCGCGGCGACCGTCGGGCTGGCCGCGTGCGGGAGCTCGACGATCGACGCTCACGGCACCGCCGCGACCGGCAGCAGCTCGACGGCGGCGGCGTCCGCGACCGCGGAGATCCCCGAGGAGACCGCCGGGCCGTACCCGGGCGACGGGTCCAACGGGCCGGACGTCCTGGAGCAGAGCGGGATCGTGCGCAGCGACCTGCGCACCAGCTTCGGTGGTGCGACGGGCACGGCCGAGGGCGTCCCGATGACCCTGGAGCTGACCGTCACCGATCTGGCGAACGGCGGCGCGCCCTTCGCCGGGGTGGCGGTCTACGTCTGGCACTGCACCCGCGAGGGCGGCTACTCGATGTACTCCGAGGGGGTCGAGGACGAGAACTTCCTGCGGGGCGTCCAGATCACCGACGCCGCCGGAGTCGTGCGGTACACCAGCATCTTCCCGGCCTGCTACGACGGCCGGTGGCCGCACATCCACTTCGAGGTCTACCCCGACGAGGCCAGCATCACCGACTCGACCACCGCGATCGCCACCTCCCAGGTCGCGCTGCCGCAGGACGTGTGCGAGGTCGTCTACGCCGAGGCCGGCTACGAAGCGTCGGTCTCCAACCTGTCCCGGGTCACCCTGGAGGGGGACAACGTCTTCGGGGACGACGGTGGGGCCAGCCAACTGGGCACCGTGACCGGCAGCGTGGCAGCGGGCTATGCAGTGTCGCTGACCGTGCCGGTCGACACCACGACCACGCCGGGCGGCGCGACCATGGGCGGCGGCGCCCCGGGCGGGTCCGGGGGCCCAGGCGGTCCCGGAGGCTCCGGTCCTGGCAGCTCAGGCGGCCGGGCGCCGGGTGGCACCCCGCCCACCGGCACCCCGCCCACCGGCACCCCGCCGAGCGGTGGCACCGGTCAGGACGCCGACGCCTGACCGGGTCCCGTCGACGCCCGGCGCCTCCCGTGTGGCTCGGCGGACCCACTGCCCCGGCCGACCGCCGCTGGGCGGCGGCGGTCGGGTCACCGAGATCGGCTGGGGGTCGATGACCGGAACAGACGGACCGCCGCCGCTGGTGCCGCCGTGGCAGGCGACCGTCGGGACCGCCGTCCGGTTGCTCGTCGGCATCGCCGCGCTGCTGGCCGGGTACTGGCTGGTCCCGGTCCGGCACCCTCGCTCGGGCGATCTGCCGTGGCTGCTGCCGGCGCTGGGCATCTTCGTGGTCGTCGTCGGCGCGCTGTACTTCAGCGTCACCGTCTTCGCCACCGTGGGCTTCGGCGACATGACCCCGGAGTCGGGCGCCATACGGCTGCTGGTCAGCGTGCAGATGCTGCTGAACCTGGTGGTGCTCGGGGTGGTGTTCCGCGTGGTGGCGGGGCGCACCGGGCCATCCAGTCCCGCCGGACGTGTCCCAGGTCGGAGCCGTCCTGACGAGCCGAGTTGTCCACACCGTGGCACCGACGGATGCGCCCACCGCAGACGACGAGTTCTGATCCTCACCGCGGCGCCCGCCGCAGGTCCGTGAGGAGCAGTCATGCCGCCATCGTCCGATCCTTCGCAGCGACCTGCCGAGAATCGGGCCCTTCCGCCGATCGTGTCCGGCATCGTGCTGCTGGTGCTGCTGCCGCCGGTGGGGATCGTCCTGATGATGATGGCGGCCGGCGGGGCCGACACCGACGACCCGGTGCTGTCTCTGACTGCCGTCGCCTGCCTGCTGGGCGGTGGGCTCGGGTCCATCGTTCTGTGGGCGTTGAGCATGGACTCGATCACGACGACCCGCCGGTGGCAGTTCGCCTGGGCCGCGATCATCCTGGTCGGGTCACTGCTGCCGGTGGCCGGACTGGTCAACGGGTGGCTGCGCCCGCTGGACCGGTGACTTCGCATGCGACCGCGGACTCAGGCCGCGGCGCCCTCCGGGACGATCCAGATCAGCGTCCGACCCTGCTCGGTGCGGCGGGACAAGCGCTCCACCGCCATGAACAGGCGATACTCCAGGCCGTACTTCGCCCGGAACCGGTCCACCAGCGCGGGATGCTGCCCGTCGTCCCCGACGATGACGGCCTCGCCGACCACCGTCCGGGCACCCGGCGGGATGCGGCCGAACCGCGTGCACGGCCGCAGCACCACGCCCGCGCCGTGCCGGATCCGACGCAGTTTCGCCGTGCCGGACGGCGTGGTGACGACCAGGGCATGGCCACCGGTCGCCCCGCGGCCGGCTCGCACCACCCAGACCGGCGTGGTCACCGGGGTGCCATCGGCGCGGAAGGTGGTCAGGGCGATGAACCGTTGACCGGCCAGCGCCGAGAGGTCGGAACCGCCCGCGGCGGCAGGGACGGTCATGGACCCAGCAGGGCCAGGATCAGCAGGAACACCGGCACACAGCCCACCGTACTGAGGGCGACGGCGGCGCGGGCCAACGGTACCGCCGCGCGGTACTGCATGGCGAAGACGAACACGTTCTGCGCGGTCGGCAGCGCAGCGCACACCGTCACGGCCAGCAGGTCGGCGCCGGTCAGTCCGAAGCCGAACTGCGCGACCACCCAGGTCACCACCGGCAGCAGGGCCAACTTGCCCGTCAGGGTCAGCGCGACGTCGGCCGGCCGGGCCGACCGCTCCCCGGGCACACCGCCGACCAGCGACATGCCGAAGGCCAGCAGCGCGCCCGGCACAGCCAGGCCGCCGATCAGCGCGAGCGGTTCGTCGATCACCGATGGGAGGCGCCAGTCCAGCAGCGACAGCACCAACCCCAGCGCCGTCGCGATGAGCAGCGGATTGCGTGCGGTGCGGGCCACCACCCGTCCGGCCGCCCGGAGTGCGGCGACCCGGCCGTCTCCGCCGATCCCGGACCGCGCCGTGTCCAGCAGGACGAACGTGATCGGCGCCAGCACCACGATCTGCCAGAAGAGCACCGGCACCACGTGTTCCGCGGTCCCGAACACCTGGACGGTGAGGGGCACGCCCAGGTTCACCGCGTTCACGTAGCAGGAGGCGACGCCGGCGATCGTGCTCTCGGCCGTCGAGCGACGCAGAGCGAGCCGCGCGATCAGCCCACAGGTCAGCCCGGTGACCGACGTCGAGACACCTGTGACCGCCAGCGGCGTCGACAGGACGGTGGCCACGTCGGTGCCGGCCAGGGTGCGCACCAGCAGCACCGGGGTGGCCACCAGGAACACCAGGCGGGACAGCACCTCCGGGGTCCGCTCCGGCATCACCCGGAACCGGGCCAGCAGGAACCCGATCGCGATCACGATCGCCAGGGACGCGATGCCGGCGAGGACGGAGAGCACGGATCAGCTTCGCAGCGATCGGCCGCCGACCGGTCCCGCCGACACGCCCGGATGGTTCCGGCGACGGTGAGTCGCTCGACACCGACAGGGAGGGAACGATCGGCCGGTCAACGCTTGGGCACCGCGATGCCCACCACCGGGTGCGGCTGGTACGGCTGTTCCAGACGCTCGACCTCGTCCGCCGTCAACTCGATCGACAGCGCGGCCACCGCGTCGTCGATGTGCGACTCGGCGGTCGCCCCGACGATCGGTGCGCTGACGCCGGGCCGGGAGGCGACCCAGGCCAACGCGATCTGCGCCCGGGGCACGTCGCGCTCGTCGGCGATCGCGGCGACGGCGTCGACGATCACCCGGTCCTCGTCCAGGTAGAGCGTCGACCCGAACTCGTCGGTCTCCTGCCGGCGGCTGCCCTGCTCCCAGTCCCGGGTCAGCCGGCCGCGGGCCATCGGGCTCCACGGGATCAGCCCGACTCCCTGGTCGAGGCACAGCGGGATCATCTCCCGCTCCTCCTCGCGGTAGAGCAGGTTGTAGTGGTTCTGCATCGAGATGAACCGCGTCCAGCCGTTCGCCGCGGCCACGTACTGGGCCTTGGCGAACTCCCACGCCCACATCGAGGAGGCGCCGATGTAGCGGACCTTGCCCGCCTTGACCACGTCGTGCAGCGCCTCCATCGTCTCCTCGATGGGGGTCTCGTGGTCCCAACGGTGGATCTGGTACAGGTCGATGTAGTCGGTGCCCAACCGACGCAGGCTGTGATCCACCTCGGTCATGATGGCCTTGCGGGACTGCCCGGCACCGTTGGGACCCGGCCGCATCCGGCCGTTGAGCTTGGTCGCGATCACCACGTCGTCCCGGGAGGCGAAGTCCCGCAGCGCGCGGCCCAGGTACTCCTCGCTGGTGCCATCGGAGTAGACGTTCGCGGTGTCGAAGAAGTTGATGCCGGCGTCCAGCGCCCGCCGCAGGAACGGACGGCTGGTCTCCTCGTCGAGGCTCCACGGGTGGGGTCCGCGATCGGGTGCGCCGTAGCTCATGCACCCCAGACAGATTCTGGACACCTGCAGACCGGACGATCCGAGCCGGACGTACTCCACGGCGATCTCCCTCGTTGGACGGACCTGCGCGCGGCGCGCGGCCGCCATCATCGTGCACCTGACCGTCCGGGCGGTCGTGCACCGGGGTGACCCGGACCGCACCCACGCCCAGGCGTCGGTCACCCGGGCGACAGCACGGTCGGCACCCGATCCGATGACTTCCGCAGGTCGCCCCGGTCGACCGATCGTCCGTGTCGTGCGAGGGGCACGCACGACATCCGCCCGCGCCACCGAGCGCCGGCTCCGGAGCACTGCCAGGCTTGCGTGACCGGCGATCCGCAGCTGTCCGACTGACCCGAGGAGCAGATCCCCATGGCCGTGACCCTGAACCCCTACCTCAACTTCCGCGACAACGCCGCTGAGGCGCTCGCCTTCTACGCGAGTGTGTTCGGCGGGGAGCCGACCACCAGCAGCTTCGGTGACTACGGGATGGCCCAGGACCCCTCCGAGGCGAACAAGACCATGCACGGACAGCTGATCACGCCGAGGGGGCTCACCCTGATGGCGGCGGACACGCCGTCGACGATGCCCTTCACCCCAGGCACCAACATCTCGGTGTCCCTCAGCGGCGGATCGGAGGACGACGCCGAGCTGCGCGGGTACTGGGACACGCTCACCGGCGAGGGCGGATCGGTCACCGTGCCGCTCGAGGTGGCACCGTGGGGCGACAGTTTCGGGATGTGCACCGACCGGTTCGGCATCGCGTGGCTGGTCAACATCGGCGGCGCCGGCCAGCCGCAGTGAGGTGTTCCGGGGCGGCCGAGCACCCGCGCCCCGGCTGCCCCGGATCAGGCCGTGCGGATGGCCAGCAGGACCGCGTCCCGGATGGTCAGCGCCGTACCGTGCGGGTCGGCGACCGTCTGCGCAGGGGCGTCGGCGACCTCGACGCGCCACTGCCCGTCGGTGGTGCACGGCAGCGACTCGGCCATCTGCTCGGCCGTCGGGTACCAGCGCGCCGGGTCGAACCGACGGGCGGCAGGCACCTCGTCCGGGTGGTGGCCGACCACCAGCAGGCGACCGCCCACGCGCACGGCCCGGGTCAGCAGCCGGTGCAGGTCACGCTGCGCCGGCTCCGACAGGTGCAGGTACTGCACGGAGACCAGGTCGAACGCGGCGGCCGGCGGCGTCCAGCCCAGCACGTCCCGACACTGCCAGTCGATGTTCGGAAGCCCCTGCGCAGCCGCCTGTTCCGCGGCCCGCAGCAGGGCCACCGCCGAGATGTCGAGACCGGTGACTCGCCAGCCGCGTGCTGCCAGCCAGAGTGCGTCGCCACCCTCCCCCGCGCCGACGTCAAGGGCGGAACCGGGCGACAACGCCGAGATGTGCTCCACCACACGCACGTTCGGGCGGCCGCTCCACAGCCGGCCAGCGGCGCCATAGCGCGCGTCCCAGTAGGCGGCGGTGGACGGGTCCGCGGTCGTGGCGATCGACGCCACCGCCGGGCCCGAGCCGGAACTCGGATCGCTGGACATGGAACCTCCCGACCTCGAACGGTGCGGTGATGGTAGGCCGCGTCGGGGGCACTGACCCCGGGGACCGGTTCGACTCATCGCAGTTCGGTGTTCGGGCCCGCCCACGAGCGGGCGAGGGACACCGCAGCGACCGTCGCCACGCCGTCCAGCACGCCCAGACGCAGTGCGTCGACCTGGAACGCGCCCGGCTCCGCCACCGAGGCGGGGGGCGCGCCCGTGTGATCCGGCTGCACGTTGACCGTCACGGACAGCGCCGTGCTCAGCGTCGATCCGATGGCTCCGAGCAAGGTGACCAGCGGCGCAGTGGCCGTGGCGAGCCCGGATCCAAGAGACGTCGTCGCAGCGGTGACGACCGGGGCGACCGCGCCGGCCACCGTCGTCACGAGACCTCGACGGACCGCCGAGTTCAGGGCGACGCCGGTGATGGTGTTCAGGATCGGATTGACCACTGCGCCGACCGCCGGAACCAGCAGCGACGTTCCCAGCGCCAGGTCGGCGTCGCCGCTGAGCACCGCGGCCAGCGTGTCGTCCAGAGTGAGGCGGAGGTTCGCCACGTCCGCAGCCCCGACCAGGGGAACACTGCCGCGGAGCCTGACGTCGACGGTCGCGGTCACCCGAGCGGCGGCGATCGCCGCACTCATGGCCTCGCCCAATTGCCGGGTCCTGGTGTCGAGCAGCGCGCCGACCCGGGCGGTCAACGCGTTGACCACCGGGGCATCGACGACCAGTTCGGTGTTCGGGGCCAGTCCGTTGAGGCCCTCCGGTCCGTTGAGCAATGCCGCGAGATCGACGCGGACGATGCCGGCCGGGAGATCGATCGACACCACCCCGTCGTCCATCGGTCGATCGAGCAGTGCGGTGACCGGCGCGAGGTCCACGGTGACGGTGGCGGCGGTACTCACCTGCCCCAGGCTCAGTGAGCCGATCGCACCGGTCAGTGCGCTGACCACGCCGTTGCGGAGCGTCCGGGAGATCAGCCCGGTCGGCCCGGCCAGGCCGGTCACGGCACCGGCGGTGGTGTCGATCGACGCACGTGCGGCGGTTCGGACCGCGGCGACCGTGGGCGAGTCGGTGACCACATCGAGGCCGGCCACCGCGTAGTCACGGTCGACGACCGGCGCCGAGCCGGGGTCGGCCGCGAGCGATTCGAGCGTTTCGCACCAGGCCAGCGCGGTGGACGACGCCACCGCGCCGACCTCCAGCCGGACATCCGCCACGGCCGCGGCTGCGGGCAGGAGCTCGCCGAGCGCCAAGGTCGCCGTGGTGGGCAGCGATTCGTCCGCTGCTGTCCTGGTCAGCCCGATCGCCCCCGAGTCCGACACCAGCCCGGCCGCGCCGGCCGATCGACCGGTGCTGTGCGCCTGCCCCCACTGGTTGTCGGCCCCAGCCTGACCGGCGAGAAGGCCGAACTGGAACGTGTCGCCCAGCTCGGCGTTCAAGGCTCCCAGCGCTTGCGCCTCGAGCGGGTTCGCATGGGTGTCCTCGGCCACGGCCGGTCGGTCGGGATCGGACTCCGAGCCGGTGCCGTCGTTGACGACGGTGATGCCCCGGAGGGCGGCAAGGGCGTCCAGATCCGTCCCGAGCAGGCGCCCGCTCAGCATCCGACCCCCGGCCTCGGTGCTGAACCGCCCGGGCGTGTCGCAGTCGCGCGGGACGCGGACCGACATCGCCCCGTTGACCCACTCCGCGTCGGTCCATGCGGCCCGGGTGGGCCGGACCACCATCGAGGCGCCCACGACCAGGACGACCAGGACGACCAGGACGACCAGGACGACGCGCCATCCCAGCTGGGTGGTCCCAGGCGCGAGCGATCTCGACGGACCGGCAGTGTGTCTCATGCTCTCGGGTCTCTCATGCTCTCGGCCGCCACGCCCGACGCCTGGCCACCAGGGCGAGGACCACTCCGATCGCCACCGCACCGAGTCCCATGGCCAGATACCGGACCAGCTCGAATCCCGTCCAACTCAACCGACCGTCGGCACGTCCGCCCTGGCCCGGAGCGGTCACCGGCCCATCCGACCGGGCACCGCCGGTGACGGTCGACACGCCGTTCTCGTCGACGGATCCGGACCACCCGGACGGCCGGCCTGAGCGACCCGCCCCGCCGCCGTCCGACGGCAGGCTGGACGGATCGGGCGACCCGGTGTCCTGCGGATCGTCTCCCTCCGCGGTGACCCGGATCGACAGGTCGAGCTTGCCCTCGTCAGGACGCTGGGCGCTGTCGCCGGGCAGATCCAGGACGAATGCGACGTACGCGGGCCGATCGGGCGCGACCGGGGGCAGGTCGACGCCGTCCTCACCGGTGTGTTCGGCCAACGACACCCGGCGGACCGCCTCGGTTCGGGCTCCCGGGCAAGCCGGCGTGGCGTTCAATCCGTCGACCGAGAGCCAGGGCTGGTCGCAGACCTCCAGGGTCAGGAAGTATCCGTCGTCGTCCACCGCACGCGAACCGCTGGCGTCCACTTCCATCTCCAGCGAGCCGATGTCCACCTCGTCCGACACACTGGCCCGGATCTGCCAACTGAACGACTGACCGGGCGACAGCGACGGGATGTCCAAGGGGTACAGCGATGAGCCCAGCATGAGCTCACCGTCCGCGCCCGTCTCCGGGATCGGGACGAACACCGCATCCGCTGCGGCCGGGTCCGCGATCCCCAGGGCGAGCGTCATCGTGATGGCCAGCGCTCCGGCGACGCGTCGTGTCCCGAAGGTGTTCCGTCGGTCGTCGGGACCGTCGTCGTCCGTGCCCGACGAAGCGCCGACGGGCTCGAACTCCGTGACCATGTCCATCCTCTCGTGGCGTTCCCACGGCTCTGCAGTCTCCGCCGCTGGTGTGGGCTGAGGTCGGACAACGGTCGCCGATCCCTGCCGTGGCCGTCCCGGGACCCCGACGTCCCGTTCGCCGCCGGGGTGGGCCAGAAGGTCCACGTCACCAGGCTCGTCACCAGCAACGACAGGGTCAGCAGCACCCACGGAGCCCGGAGCCACATCACCCACCGACCGAGCTCGGGAACCGACCAGAGCACCCGACGGACCGAAGTGACCGGGTAGGTCACCGGGTCCACCGATGGGTTGGCATCGCCCTTGAGCGTGAGCACTCGGTCCGAACTGCCGACTCCTTCGTCGATCTCGACGATCCGGTGGGTCACCGGCAGTCGGTACCGGTCGCGTTGGACCGTGACCACGTCACCGACCGCCAGCGACACGGCCGAGGTCTCCCGCACGACGGCCAACGCACCGGGGGGGATGGTCGGGCTCATCGATCCGGTCTTGAAGACGATCAGTGACAGGTGCATGGTCAGCGCCGCTGTCACCGCGACAAGACTGATCACCCCGAGCCCAGCCAGGACCGTCAGCAACACCCCACGGCATCGATCCGCCCACGACCGAGGCTGTGGTTCGGGTCGGCGGTCCCGCGACCGACCGCCGACCCTGGTCACTCGACCGATTCCGCGGAGAACTCCCAGGCGGGCGCGATGGTGAGTCCCTGCAACGTGTTCGGCGCGTCGTCCGGCAAGGTGATCACGAAGCAGACGTCGACGACATTGCCCTGGTCGGCATCCAGCGCGATCGCATCGTCCGCCGAACCCGTGGCCAGTCCCGAATTGTCGGGCACCAGGGCGGTTCCACCGGCCAGATCCGCCGCCGAGCACTCGGCGGCGGTGAGTCCGGTGTACGCCGCGTAGGTGACGGCATCGAACAGCGCCTGATCGGAGCCGTTGAGCGCCGCCGGCTCGAGAGTCACGGTGCCGGCGTCGGAGCCGGCCTCCGTCTGCAGCTGCATCGGTGCGGTGATCACGTCGCCCGGGGTGATGGACGTGGCGCCCGGGGCGAACCGCAGCTGGCCCCCGGGTGTCGCCGATCGATCGGTGAATCCGACACCGTCGAAGACGTTCTGCTGGACATTGAACGTCGAGGTCCCCACGGTGTCGCCGTCACCCTGGCCTCCACCGAAGACCCACTCCGTGTCGGTCCACGCCGCCAGGGTCACGGCGGCACCGACGCCCAATGCCGCGCAGCCGGCGAGCACGGCACGGACCTTTCCGCGGCGCTGACGACGCGTCGAGCGGGTGGCGTCCTGCACTTGAGTCATCTGGGCCTCCACCCAACGGGAAATGGTGCGGTGCTGCCGGTGCAACGACCGCCTGACACGATTCCGGCCAGGATTCCGTCCGACCCTGCGGAATTCGATCGTGCTGATGTCGCTGAGGATCTCCACCGCTGTGCGAGCGGCGAGGACACCCGGTGGTACCGCGGCTCGTGAATTCCCCGGCGCCCTCGTGTGGAGCGGTGGTGAGGATCACGAGAAGGAAGTTACGGCCGCGCCTCGCGCCGGACCATTGCCGATCCGGGCGATTCGACCGGCGCTCAGACCGGACGAACCGTCACTCTCGGTCCCGGTCGTCGTCGACCCACGTGGCGCGATTCGTCGTCTTGCCGGGCGCTCGACCGGCGCAGGTCGGCGGGACGCGCCGGAACGCTGCGGGCCGCGCGATGCTGGGGTCGCTCATCCGACCCATCGCGCACACTCCACCGTGTCATCTCCGAATGGGGCAGCCGAGCGGGGCAGCGGGACGTATGGTTCCGCCAGGGGACGCTGAACAGTCATGCGGCCGGCCCAGCTCTGGACGGGGACTGCCGTGGGTCAGCATCGAGACGATCAGCACGTCACGATCGACGAGAGCACCGCTCGTGTCGGTTCTTCCCCGCCGCACGGCGGTGTGGTCCCGCGTTGTACGACGAGCATCGTTGGCAAGGCCGGCCTCGACGCGTTCCGGCAGTCACACCGGATGCGTCTGAGTACCACCGATTCCGACCAGTACGTCGGCCACGGGACGTGGCTGGAGATCGACGGTACGGCGGTGCACATCTTCGATTCGACCCCGTTCACGCTGACGGTGCCCACTGGCGCGGTGTCCTCGCCGGCGACCTTGGCGCTGCACGTGTCCATGTCGTCGGCAGCGGTGATGCGTCAGGACGGCCGCCGAGCTCGCCGCCCACCGGGGGTGCCCACCGTGATCCGCCTCGACCGGCCCTTCACGCTGCACGCTGATGATCCCGGACGCCACGTCGTCGTCAGCCGGCCGCTCGTCCATCTGGATGTGGCCGACGCCATGGTCGGGCAGATGATCGGTCGCCCGCTCCCCACCACCTCGGTGGTCCGCGCGGCCGTCAGTTTCCTCAGCGCCCTCACCGACGACCTGTCCGCCTCACTGCACCCGAGTCTCGAGTCCCATCTGGGACGGACGTTGGGCGAACTGTTGTCCGCGGTCGTGTGGGCGGGTCTCGAGCGGACTGCGCACGACTTCCGCGAGGAGCCCGGGAACCGGGAACGCGTGCGACAGTTCGTGCACGAGCGCCTGCACGATCCCGACCTGGACGTAGCCGTCATCGCGACCGGCCTGGGGATCAGCCGACGGTATGTCCATCGACTGTTCGAGGCGGAGGAGTTGACCGTCTCGACCTACATCCGGTCGGCCCGATTGGACCAGGCCGCACGACTGCTCCGGGAGGACCGCCCGGATCTCCCACTCTCCGACATCGCCATGCGCGTCGGATTCCACGGCCGCGACCAGTTCTCGCGGGCGTTCCGCCTCCAGTACGGAACGACACCGCGGGACTACCGCGCCAGGTACGCGGGATCTCGTTGATCGCACCGCCGAACACGGCGCGGCGTCAGACGCCATCGGGTCGCAGGCCGAGCTCATTGGGCGCGGCGAGGTCAACGTGCACTCGACCACCGAGGGAGCCCGGCGGATCCGGTCCTCGAGGGCCCGCAGCCGCACGGCCAGGTGGGTCTCGGTGTCGTCGCCCGTCAGGTCGACATCGGCGATCAGGTAGATCTGCCGGGGTCCCACGAACACCATCCGCAGGGCGGTCACCCGGTCCACATCGGGCAGGTCGAGCAGCGCCGCGAGGGCGGCGTCCCGCATCCGCGGGGTGACCTCCTGCCCGACCAGGAACTGGCGGTTGCGGTTGATGAGCACGGCCGCCACGACGGCCAGCACCAGGCCCACCCCGATCGACCCGATGGCGTCCGGCACCGGCGAGCCGGTGAGCTGGTGCAGGCCCAGGCCCGCTGCCGCGATGAGCAACCCGACCAGCGCCGCGGCGTCCTCGGCGAACACCGCGCGCAGCGTCGGGTCCGAGGTCGCCAACACGTGGTCCAGCAGGTCCTCCTGCACCTCGGCGGCCTCGCGGCGGGCCTGGCGGACCGACTGCAGGAACGAGATGCCCTCGAGCACGAAGGCCACGGCCAGCACCGGGTAGCCCACCAGGTAGTCGGTGGCCGGTTCCGGATCGATGAGCTCCTGGATCCCGTGCGTGATGGAGACCGCCGCACCCGCGACGAACAATCCGAGCGCCGCGAACAGCGACCAGACGTAGGCCTCCCGCCCGGTGCCCAGCGGGTGGGCCCGGTCAGGAGGCCGCCGGGACCGGCGGTCGGCGATGAGCAGGAAGATCTCGTTGCCGGTGTCCGCCCAGGAATGCGCCGCCTCGGCCACCAGCGACGCCGACGCGGTGATCCCGGCGGCGACCGACTTGGCCACGGCCACCAGCAGGTTCGCACCGAACGCGATCAGCACGGTCATCGTGCTCTCGGACCGCCCTGCGGCCGGGAGATCGAGGACGGATGCCCCGTCCGGCGGTCCGGGGTCGGTCACCAGGCGCTGATCTCCGGTACGACCCGCCGGCCCAGCAGCTCCAGCGGCCGCAGCGTGGCGACCTCGGGCAGCGAGCCGTGCACCTGCTGGATGCCGAGGTCGGCGAACCTGCGGAGCTTGCCGAGCAGCGCGTCGATCTTCTCGCCGTCCGGACCCGGGTCCAGGCCGGTCATCACCGTCTTCTCGATGTCGTCGTAGTTCCGGCCGACCGCGTCGCAGTGACCGCGCAGCACCTCGAGCTTGTGCTCCAGCTCCGGGGTGTCGAACAGATTGCACGCCTGCGCGTACTGGGCGACCATCCGCAGCGTCTTCTTCTCCCCCGCGCCGCCGATGAGGATCGGCGGGTGCGGGCGGCGCAGCGACTGCGGCGAGTTCAGCGTGCGCGCCAAGGTGTAGTGCTTGCCCTGGTACGGCGACTCGTCGTCACTCCACATCTGCAGACAGATCTGCAGCGCCTCCTCGAGCCGCTCGAAGCGCTCCTTGGTGGACGGGAACGGCAGGCCGAGCCCGAGCGACTCCTCCTCGTTCCAGGCGGCGCCGATGCCGAGCATCGCCCGGCCCTCGGACAGCACGTCCAGCGTGGTGACCGCCTTGGCCAGCAACCCGGGCTCGCGGTAGACGACGGCGGTGACCCAGGCCAGCAGCTCGATCTCCGAGGTGCGGGCGGCCAGGTAGCCCAGGGCGGTGTACGCCTCGAGCATGTCCAGCTCCGGCGGGCCGACCACGCCGATCTGCCAGACGTGGTCCATCACGCTGAGCCGGGCGAAGCCCTGTTCCTCGGCCGTCTCGGCGATCCGGGTCAGGTCCCGGGCCAGGGTCTGCGGACCTCCGGCGTAGGTGAAGTTGGGAACGTGCAGTCCGAGTCTCATGGAGCGATCTCCCTCTCGTGTGGTCACCGCGAGTGACCCCGACCGGGGGCCGGCGGCCGGTCACCGACCGGTGAAGAACCACCGCCACCAGCTGCCGCTGCGAACCCGCCGATCGGCGACAGCGGGCACCGAAGGTCTCGCGGCCAGTGCCGATCTCGATCGTCGCACCTCCCGGTCGAGCTCCCACCTCCGGACCACCTCGTCCACGTCGACCGGGCTGCGCGCCACCGGGATCGACGAGGTCGGAGTGCGGATCTCCGCGCGGATCCTGGCGTTGAGCGCCTCGGCCTCGGCCCGGACGGCGCTCTGTCTGGACATCAGCACCACCCGGTGGCGCAGCGTCTCGAGCTCCTTGCGCAGCTTGAGCGGCTCGGGCAGGAACTCGCTGCCAGGTACGTTCTCCCGCTCGGCGTACTGCTTGATCCACCAGTACTCGTCGCGCACGGCCGCATCGGCCGCCCGCAGCGGTCGGCCGGCGCCGGGCAGCTCGTCGAAGTCCCCACGGGCCTGGGCCTCGGCGATCAGTTCGTCGGCCCGGCGCGCACGGTGCGGATGCCCGGACACCGCCTCACCCCATCCCGTCCCGGTGATCCCGTCCCATCCATGCTGCCGGACGTCGCGGCGACCCGGGCGCGCCGATCCCGCCGCTCAGCCGCTCAGGTCTGATCCGAGCCGAGCACGGCACCCGGACTACGCTGACCCACCGGACGGCGTGTTCCCCGGATCCCGGGACGTCGTCATGGCCGACCCGCGACCCGACGGCGCCCAGACCGGCGCGACCGTCAGGAGGGAGTGGACATGCCCGACCACGGTGGGACTGTTCCCGGAGCCGACGAGCAGGTCGGTGGAGCCACGGCGGACGCGACCGGAGGTGCCGGATCCCGCCCTTCAGAGGAGCAGGCACCCGGCGATGAGCCGTCGACCGCGGACGCAGAGGCCGGCGGTCAGCCTGACCTCCAGACCCAGCTGCGGACGCTCGTCGAGCACGTGATGACCGATCCCGGCCGGCTCGCCGGCTCGCTCGCGTCCGAGGCCGGTGAGGTGGGCCGCACGCTGCGCGACCAGGTCCGCGAGCAGCTCAGCCACCCGACCGCTCTGCCTGCGGCCACCCTCGAGGCGGTCCGGCACCAGGCGGCGGCGGTCCGCCGTCAGCTGTTCGGCGAGGGCTCGGTCGGCGCCCAGGTCTCCGACCGGCTCGACGAGAGCACCGACGCGGTCAACGAGCGCGTGCGGCCGTACCTCGAGTCCGCCGGCCACACCCTGCGTGAGGTGGTCGACTCGGTCACCGACCAGCTCATGGCTCTGCGCGAGCAGGCCGGATCGGTCGCGCACGCGATCGAGCAGACGCTCCGCGGTCGCACCGGCGCCGAGTCCGACGAGCCCGGCCCGACCGAACGGGCCGCGGGATCGGAGGAGACCGAGGCGACGGCGGACCACCTCGAGATCGGTGACCCGAGCGACGCCGACGGTGTGGCCACCCCGGCCACCCCGGCCCCGCACCACGTCGACCCGCTGCCGCACGCCGAGGCACCGACCACGACCGGGACCACCCGCACCGAGCCGGTCCCGGACGCCGCCACGGCTACCGCCGCCGAGACGGCCACCGCTACCGACACCACCCCGCAGCCCGCCAAGGAGTACGGCGGCCGCACCCGGGCCGATCTGCAGGCAGAGCTGCGCCGTCGCGACCTGCCCGCTGGGGGCACCATGGCGCAGATGCGTGAGCGACTCATCGCCGACGACCAGCAGTCGTGACGGGGCTGCGGATCGGACCGCTGCTCAGGCACATCGGACCGACCGACGCCACCGTCTGGGTGGAGACCGACACCCCGTGTGAGGTCGAGGTGCTCGGCCACCGCGAGCACACCTGGACGGTGGCCGGGCACCACTACGCACTGGTCACCGTGACCGGGCTGACGCCGCGCGCCGCGGTGGCGTACGACGTCCGGCTGGACGGGCAGCAGGTCTGGCCGCGCCCGGACTCGTCGCTGCCCCGGCCGACGATCCGGACGCTGCCGGCGGATGCCGAGCAGATCCGGCTCGCGTTCGGCTCTTGCCGCTACGCCAACGGCGCCGCGGTGGTGGGTGACGCCGGCTACGACGACGACGCCCTGGACTGCTACGCCCGGCAGCTCGCGCAATCGCCGCCCGAGCAGTGGCCGCACGCGTTGCTCCTGCTCGGCGACCAGGTCTACGCCGACGAGACGTCCGAGCGGACCCAGCAGCGGATCCGCCAGCGCCGCGACCCCGACGACGACACGGGGCCGGGCGTCGAGGTCGCCGACTACGAGGAGTACACCTGGCTCTACGAGGAGTCCTGGACCGATCCGCACGTGGCCTGGCTGCTGGCCACCGTCCCGGTGTCGATGATCTTCGACGACCACGACGTGCACGACGACTGGAACACCTCCCAGACGTGGCGCCAGGACATGCAGGCCACCTCCTGGTGGGCCGAGCGCATCACCGGGGCGTTGAGCTCCTACTGGGTGTACCAGCACCTGGGCAACCTCTCCCCCGCCGAGCTGGACGAGCTCGACCTGTACCAGCAGCTCCGCACGCACGCCGGTGACGCCGAGCCGCTGCTGCGGGAGTTCGCGTCGGCCGCCGACCAGGAGGCCGACGGCGGGAAGCCAGCGCGCTGGTCCTACCGCCGCGACCTGGGCCGCACCCGGCTGCTGATGATCGACTCGCGGTGTGGACGGATCCTCACCGACGACGAGCGCAGCATGATCAGCGACACCGAGTTCAACTGGATCACCGACCAGCTGCCCGGTGACTACGACCATCTGCTGATCGGCACGTCCCTGCCCTGGCTGCTCCCCCGCGCCATGCACGACGTCGAGGCCTGGGACGAGCAGCTGGCTGCCGGTCGACGCGGTCGTCGGCCGGCCCGAGTGGCCGAAACACTCCGCCGAGCGGCCGATCTCGAGCACTGGGCGTCGTTCCGCGACTCCTTCGAACGGCTCACCTCACTGATCCGGGACGTCGCCGAGGGCCGCGTCGGACCGGGCGCGCAGGGCCGCACGCCGGCCACCGTCGCAGTGCTGTCCGGGGACGTGCACCACGCGTACCTGTCCCGCGCCTGGTGGGCCGATGACGACGCGTCGGGCCCGGGCGGCCGCGACGCCGAGCGAGCACCGGAGCATGCCGCGGTGTTCCAGCTGACCTGCTCCCCGCTGCACAACTCTGTCCCGTGGCCCATGAAGCTGGCGTTCCGGCTGGCCTGGAGCCGGGCGGCGGAGCGGGTGGTCCGCCGGCTGCTCCGGGTGCTCGGGCCCGTGCCGGAGCCGTCGGTGTCCTGGGAGCGCACGGCTGGCCCGTTCTTCGGCGACCTGCTGGCCGAACTCACCATCGACGGCCGCCGGGCCTCGATCCAGGTGAACCGCGCCAGTCGACGCCGCGAGGCGGCCGGCCTCACCCCGACCGCCCGGCTGGAGCTCACGTCCCCGACCCCCGCGAGGCAGCCGAGCGCTCCCTCGCCACGACCCTAGGCTGGCCGGATGCAGCAGTACCTCGACCTCATGCAGCGGATCCTGGACACGGGCATCGACAAGTCGGACCGCACCGGCACCGGGACCCGGAGCATCTTCGGTCACCAGATGCGCTTCGATCTGGCCGACGGCCTGCCGGTGGTGACGACCAAGAAGGTGCACCTGCGGTCCGTCGTGGTGGAGCTGCTGTGGTTCCTGCGCGGCTCCACCAACGTCCGCTGGTTGCAGGAGCGCGGCGTCTCCATCTGGGACGAGTGGGCCGACCCCGAGGGTGAGCTGGGACCGGTGTACGGCCACCAGTGGCGGTCCTGGCCCACCCCCGACGGCGGCTCGATCGACCAGATCGCCGCGGTGGTGTCCTCGCTGCGGGCCAACCCCGACTCGCGTCGGCACATCGTCTCGGCGTGGAACGTGGCCGAGGTCAAGGACATGGCCCTCCCGCCGTGTCACACGATGTTCCAGTTCTACGTCGCGGACGGCCGGCTGTCCTGTCAGCTCTACCAGCGGTCCGCGGACGTGTTCCTGGGCGTGCCGTTCAACATCGCGTCGTACGCGTTGCTCACCGCCATGGTCGCGCAGGTCGTCGGCCTCCGGCCGGGCGACTTCGTCCACACCATGGGCGATGCGCACCTGTACTCGAACCACTTCGAGCAGGCCCGATCGCAGTTGACCCGGACGCCGCGCCCGCTGCCGACCCTGCAGCTCAACCCGGCCGTCACCGAGCTGGACGCCTTCGACGTCGAGGACATCACCATCCTCGGCTACGACCCGCATCCGGCCATCAAGGCCCCGGTCGCGGTCTGAGGCCGTGCAGACCGGAAGGCAGACCGGAAGGCAGACCGAAGTGCAGAAGGAGATGCAGACGGAAGTGCAGGCGGGGATGGAGATCGTGCTCGTCGCCGCGGTCGCCCGCGGCGGGATCATCGGTGCCGACGGCGGCATGCCGTGGCACCTGCCGGAGGATCTGCGGCGATTCAGGGCGATGACCCTCGGCCATGCCCTGGTCATGGGCCGCCGCACCTTCGGATCGATCGGCCGGCCACTGCCCGGTCGGCGCACCGTCGTGGTCACCCGCGACCGGTCGTTCTGCCCGACCGGGGTCGAGGTGGCCGGATCGATCGACGACGCGCTGGGCCGCGTCGCCGCTCGGCCGCAGCTCGATCCCGCGGGGCACCCGCGCCCGGTGATGGTGGTCGGCGGCGGACAGATCTACCGTCAGACCATCGACCTGGCCGACCGGCTGGAGATCACCGAGGTCGATCAAGAGGTGGCCGGAGACACCGTGTTCCCGCCCATCGACCCGGACCGGTGGCGCGAGGCTGCCCGCCGGACGGGCGACGGCTGCACGTACCTCACCTACGCCCGGGCCTGATCCGGCCGCCGAACAGGCAGAGCCCGCCCTCCCGGAGCGGGAGGACGGGCTCTGCCGGGGCGATCGTCGCCGGTCAGCGCACCGACGGGCTCGGCCGGTTGCGGCCGTAGGGCAGCACGATCCGCAGGGACGGATCGATGGCGGCCCGGACAGAAGCCTTGACGGCACCGTTGGCCTTGACGGCGGCAGCGGCCGGAGCCGCGGCCTTGCTGGAGTTGGCGGTGACCTCGCGCTTGCCCAGACCAGCCACCGCATCGGTCCGGATGGTGCGGCTCACCGTGTCGAGCACCTCGGCCAGCTCGAGGTCCAGGGCCTCACAGATCGAGGCCAGCAGCTCACTGGAGGCTTCCTTGCGTCCGCGCTCGACCTCAGACAGATACCCCAGCGACACGTTGGCCGCCGTCGAGACATCGCGCAGCGTCCGGTTCTGCCGAGTTCTGGCGTCCCGGAGCGTTTCACCCAATGCGTCTCGCAAGAGCACGTCGCACCTCCTCTCGTCCGCCGATGATGACCCAAGGTACCGGTCCACCCTGACATCCGGTTGCGGAGCCCGGTGCCGAGTCCTCCCACACGACGGCAGCTGCACCGTCCTGGCCGTCCCGGGGACCGGGACGAGACCACCACCGTGATCAGAGGTTCCGACCGATCCAACGTCACCGTTCCCGGCGATGTTCCACGGCTCGGATGATGACGGGATCACGGTCGCGTTCCGGCCCCGTTGCGGAGCCGATCAGCCGGTGACGACGCGGTACAGCAGCTCGAGGGCGCCGGTGACCGCGGCGGCACGCACGGCGGCACGCACGGCGGTAGCTGACCCCGTGGGCAACTCGGCCGGCGATCCGTGGACGGATGTGGGCGTGCCGGTCGGTCCGGACAGCGCGCAGAACCAGGTGCCGACCTCGATGCCGTCCTGCGGGTCCGGCCCGGCGACACCGGTCAGACCCACTCCGATCGTCGCGCCGCACCGGCTGCGTGCCCCGGCGGCCAGTTGCTCTGCCACCTGAGGATGCACGGCGCCCACCCGGTCCAACAGGTGCCGGTCGACGCCGGCCAGGCTGTGCTTGAGATCGGTGGCGTACACGACCAGGCCACCGCGCACCACCGCGCTGGCCCCGGGGACCTCGGTGAGCACCGCGGTGAGCAGCCCGGCGGTGAGCGATTCCGCGGTGGCCACCGTCCACGACCGGGCCCGCAGCGCCGCCACCGTCCCGGTCACCAGCCCCGGGTCCACGCCGAGCAGGGCGGCCAGCCCGCCGCCGGGCGCGGTCACGGCCGGTCCCCCGGCGACGAGGCGGTCGGCGGCCGGGAGGTCCGGGGCCTGCGGTTGGCCGGTCCGTGGCTGATCAGCGCCATGGCCCGGATCAGGTAGTCGACACCGGTGGCCACGGTCAGGATGAGCGCGAGCGCCATCATGCCGATCGGCAACCAGCTGATCGCGTTGGGCAGCGGCATCAGGAACAATCCGATCGCCACCACCTGCGCCAGGGTCTTGGCCTTGCCACCCGGGGTGGCCGCGATGACGCCGTACCGCAGCACCGCCAGCCGCAACAGCGTGATGCCGACCTCGCGGATCAGGATGACGAGGGTCACCCACCAGGCCAGATCGGACAGCATCGACAACCCGATGAGCGCGGACCCGGTGAGGGCCTTGTCGGCGATCGGATCGGCGATCTTGCCGAAGTCGGTGACCAGCCCGCGCTTGCGCGCGATGTGCCCGTCGTACCGGTCGGTGATGGCGGCGACCGCGAAGATCGCCGTAGCCGTCCACCGCCAGGCTGCGTCGTGACCACCGCCGGCGAACAGCGCCAGCAGGAACACCGGCACCAGGATCAGGCGCAGCACGGTCAGGGCGTTCGGCAGGTTCACCAGCGGCACCGGCGGGGTGGGCGCCATCACGACCGCCCGGCGCCCACGACGGCAGTCGCCGATCCGGCCCCCACCGCGACCAGCGGCTCGGCGACGAGGTCGACGCCCTCCGCGGCGACCACCCGCGCGCGGATCAGCTCACCCGGCGTGGGCCCGGGCCCGTCGACCGGCAGCCGCAGCCAGGTGATGCCGTCGACCTCGGGAGCCTGGTGGTGGGCCCGGCCGGCGACGCGACGCCACCCGGTCGCGGACCGGTCGTCGTCGACGCCCGGGTCGTCGGTGGCGTCGACGAACACGTCGACGTCGGTCCCGATCCGGTCCTCCGCACGTTGCCCGGTGAGCTCCTCGACCAGCGAGCTCACCGCCTCGACCCGCTCGTCCACCACGTGCTGGGGCAGCTTGCCGGGCAGGTCGGCGGCCGCGGTACCGTCCTCGTCCGAGTACCCGAAGACACCGACGGTGTCCATCCGGGCCGAGATGAGGAACTCGGTGAGCTCGGCCAGTTCCTGCTCGGTCTCGCCCGGGAAACCCACGATCACGTTCGACCGGATGCCCGCTTCGGGAGCGGCCGTCCGGATCTGGTCGATCAACGCCAGGAACGACTCGCGTGAGCCGAATCGGCGCATGCGCCGCAGCAACGCGGCGTCCGCGTGCTGGAACGACATGTCGTAGTAGTCCGCCACGGTCGGTGTCGCCGCGATGGCCTCCAGCAGCCACGGGCGGGTCTCGGCCGGCTGCAGGTACGACAGCCGCACCCGGTGCAGCCCGGGCACCCCGTCCAGGTGGTGCAGCAGGCGCTCCAGATGCCGGTCGCCGGGCAGATCCTTGCCGAACGACGTCGAGTTCTCGCTGACCAGGACGACCTCGCGCACACCCTGCTCGGCCAGCCAGGCCGCCTCGGCCACGATGTCGTCGAGCGGGCGGGAGACGAAGGCGCCACGGAAGGACGGGATGGCACAGAACGTGCACCGCCGGTCGCAGCCGGACGCGATCTTCAGCGGCGCCACCGGCCCGGCGTGCAGCAGGCGCCGCAGCAGGGTGGGCCCGGTGCGGCCGTCGGCCAGCGGCAAGGTGTGCCCCGGCACCACCACGGTGTCCGCGGCGGCGGGCCGCTGCACCGGGGACAGCGGCAGCCGCAGCCGCCGGTCGGTGGGCTGATGCGACTCGGGCGTCGCGCCGTCAAGGACCTGCTGGACGAGTCCGGCCAGCTCGGGGTAGGTGTCGAAGCCGAGCACCGCGTCGGCCTCGGGCAGCGCGTCGGCCAGTTCCTGGCCGTACCGCTCGGCCATGCAGCCCACCGCGACGACCTTGGCCCCGGTGTCGGCGGCGGCCAGCAGCGTGTCGATGGAGTCCTTCTTGGCGCTGGCCACGAACGCACAGGTGTTCACCACGACGACGTCGGCCGGGGCATCCTCGGCGACGAGCTCGTAGCCGCCGGCGTGCAGCCGTCCGGCCAACTCGGAGGAGTCGACCTCGTTGCGGGCGCAGCCCAACGTCAACACGCTGACGCGGGCGGCGCGGGACGGACCGGACGCGGCGGGCACCCGGACACTGTAGTCGCCGGACGGGTCGGCGATCGCCCGGAGGGACGCACGCCACCCGAGGCCGGCCGGTCGTCGGGCGTACGGCCGCCCGGTCGGTCGGACTAGGCTGGATCGCTGTGACCGGACCCGTCTTCGCCCACCGTCCGGCCGGCACCAGGGGCATCGCGGTGCAACGGGCCAAGGTCTCGGACGTGCGTCGGATCAAGGAGCTGGTGGACTGCTTCGCCGGGCCCGTGCTGCTGGAGAAGACGCTGGCCAACCTGTTCGAGGACGTGACCGAGTTCTGGGTGGCCCGGGTCACGGAGCCCGAGTCCGTCGTCGAGCAGGCTCCCGGCCGCGACCCGGCCGCGGAACGGGCCTGGCCGGCCGAGCTGGGTCCGGGCACCGTGGCCGGCTGCGGCGCCCTGCACGTGCTGTGGGAGGACCTGGGCGAGATCCGCACGGTCGCCACCGATCCGGTGGCCCAGGGGCACGGCGTGGGCCGGGCGGTGTGCGAGCACCTCATCCAGCAGGCCCGGGACCTGGGTCTGCGGCGGCTGTTCGTCCTGACCTTCGAGGTGCGGTTCTTCGGCTCGCTCGGGTTCGAGCCGATCGGCGAGCTCGACCTGTCCGCCGAGGCGTACGCCGAACTGCAGAGCTCTTATGACGCCGGCGTCGCGGAGTTCCTCGACCTGCCGTTCGTGAAGCCGAACACCCTGGGCAACACCCGGATGATCAAGTGGCTGTGACCGGGCCGGTCAGTCCGCGGCGGTGCGCCGTTCGTTGATGCGCGCCAGCGCCTCGTCCAGCAGCGCGTTGCCCTCGGCGTCGGACCGCCGCTCCCGGACGTAGGCCAGGTGCGTCTTGTACGGCTCGGACCGCGGGATCGGCGGCGGCGCGGCGGCGTTCTGACCGGCGGGGAGCCCGCAGCGCGGGCAGTCCCAGGTCTCGGGCGGCGACACGTCCTCGGCGAACCGGACCGGCGTGACGTGGTCGTGGGCGCAGTAGTAGGTGACGAGGCGACGGGGCGCTGACTCGCCCCGTTCAGCCTCGCCCATCCGTCCGGCGCCGATCCGAGAACCGCGGATCGGATTCCCTCCGGCCATGACGAACTCCTCCCGGCGCTCGGGGTCAGCCGGCGCCGACCTTGAGCAGCAGACCGATCCCGACCACCGAGATGATCCAGATCGCCGCCACGAACAGGGTGAGCCGGTCGAGGTTGCGCTCGACCACCGAGGACCCGGACAACGACGACTGCATGCTGCCGCCGAACAGCGAGGACAGGCCACCGCCCTTGGCCCGGTGCAGCAGGATCAGCGCCATCAAGGCGAGGCTGGTGATGACCAGCAGGATCTCGAGGAAGAGCTTCATGATCGCCTTGGTCCAGGCCGTGCCGTCCCGGGGCGTGGTGCCCCGGGACGTGCACCGCTGATGAGCACGGTCGGGCGCAGTCTAGCCGCGGTCAGGCGAGCACGCCCACGGCATTGGCCGCCAGCGTGGCGAACTCGGTGCCGTCCAGCGAGGCGCCGCCCACCAGGGCGCCGTCGACGTCGGGCTGCTCGACGATCTCCGACACGTTGGACGACTTGACCGAACCGCCGTACAGGATCCGAACGCCGCCGGCGACCTCGGGGCCGAACAGGTCGGCCAGCGCCACGCGCAGCGCCCCGCAGACCTCCTGCGCATCGGCCGGCGTGGCCACCCGGCCGGTACCGATCGCCCAGATCGGCTCGTAGGCCAGCACCAGGCTGGCCGCCTGCTCCGCCGTGATCCCGGTGAGCGCGGAACGCAACTGGGCGACGGCGTGCTCGACCTGGTTGCCGGCCTCGCGGACCTCCAGCCCCTCGCCCACGCACAGGATCGGCACCAGACCGTTGCGGTAGGCCGCGACGACCTTGGCCGCCAGGATCTCGTCGGTCTCGTGGTGGTACTGCCGGCGCTCGGAGTGCCCGACCAGGACGTACGTGACGCCGAGCTTGGCCAGCATGGTGCCGGACACGTCGCCGGTGTAGGCGCCCGCGTCCTCAGCGGCCAGGTCCTGCGCGCCCAGCACGACGCTGAGCCGGTCACCGTCGATCAGGGTCTGCACCGAGCGGAGCGCGGTGAACGGCGGGACCACCGCCACCTCGACGTGGGCGTAGTACTTCTCCGGCAACGTGAAGGCGAGCTTCTGCACCAGAGCGATGCCCTCGAGGTGGTTGAGGTTCATCTTCCAGTTGCCGGCGATGAGCGGCTTGCGGACGGCGGTGCTCATGGATCAGGCCTCCAGTACGGCCAGACCGGGCAGGTCGGCACCTTCGAGGAATTCCAGCGACGCGCCGCCGCCGGTGGAGATGTGGCCGAACGCGGCCTCGTCGACGCCGAGGGTCCGCACCGCCGCGGCCGAGTCGCCGCCGCCGACGACCGAGAACGCGTCGGACGCCGCGATGGCCTCGGCCACGGCGCGGGTGCCCGCGGCGAACGCGGGCATCTCGAACACGCCCAGCGGGCCGTTCCAGAAGATGGTGCGGGCCTGCGCGACGACCCGGGAGAACGCCTCCTGGGTGTTCGGGCCGATGTCCAGCCCCATCCAGCCGTCGGGGATGCCGCCGGCGTCGACGACCTGGCTGTCGGCGTCCGCCGCGAAGGCGTCGGCGACGACCACGTCGCTGGGCAACACGATCTTGTCGCCGTACTGGTCGAGCAGCGCCTTGGTGGTCTCGATCTGGTCGGCCTGCAGCAGCGAGTTGCCCACCGGGTGCCCCTGAGCGGCCAGGAACGTGTAGGCCATCCCGCCACCGATGAGCAGCGCGTCGACCTGCGGCAGCAGCGCCGTGATGACACCGAGCTTGTCGGAGACCTTGGACCCGCCCAGGATGACCACGTACGGGCGCTCCGGTGTGCCGGTCAGCCGGCGCAGCACCTCGGTCTCGGCCGCCACCAGCGTGCCGCCGTAGTGCGGCAGCTTCGCCGCGACGTCGTAGACGGACGCCTGCTTGCGGTGCACGACTCCGAAACCGTCGGACACGAAGGCCGGTGGCTGGTCCCCACCGGAGACCAGGTCGACCAGGTCCTGGGCCAGCGCGGCGCGCTCGGTGTCGTCCTTGCTGGTCTCGCGCGGGTCGAACCGCACGTTCTCCAACAGCACGACCGACCCGCTGCCGGCAGCGGCGACCGCGTCTGCGGCGGACGGACCGACCAGGTCCTGCGCCATGGTGACCGGCGCGTCCAGCAACTCGCCCAGCCGGGCGGTCACCGGGGCCAGTGAGTACTTGGCCTCGGGCTCACCTTTCGGACGGCCCAGGTGGGCGGTGACGACCACCTTGGCGCCGGCGCCGGTGAGCGCCTGCAGGGTGGGCAGCGACGCGCGGATACGGCCGTCGTCGGTGATGGTGCTGCCGTCCAGCGGCACGTTCAGGTCGGCCCGGACCAGGACGGTCCGACCGTCCACGCCCTCGGCCAGCAGGTCGTCGAGATCCTTCACAGCGCACTCCTTGTCGGCACTACCGGACACCACGACCGGGTGACGGGCACGGGAACGCGCCCGGCGGGTCGTGGATCCGCCGGGCGCGTCACCCAGGATCAGCGGGCGATCAGAGCTTCGAACCGACCAGCGCGGCGAAGTCCGCGAGACGGTTCGAGTAGCCCCACTCGTTGTCGTACCAGCCGACGACCTTGATCAGGTTGCCTTCGAGGGCCAGGGTCAGCGGGGCGTCGAAGGTGCACGACGCCGGCGACCCGACGATGTCCGAGGACACGATCGGATCGGTGGAGTACACGAGCTTGCCGGCCAGCGGGCCTTCGGCCGCAGCCGCCTGGAAGGCGGCGTTGACGTCGTCGACCGAGACCGACTTGGACAGCTCGACGGTCAGATCGGTGACCGAGCCGTCCGGCACCGGCACGCGCAGGGCGTAGCCGTGCAGCTTGCCCTTGAGCTCCGGCAGGACGAGCGCGGTGGCCTTCGCCGCACCGGTGTTGGTCGGGATGATGTTGACGGCGGCGGCCCGTGCCCGGCGCAGGTCCGAGTGCGGGTAGTCGAGGATGACCTGGTCGTTGGTGTAGGCGTGCACCGTGGTCATCAGGCCCTTGACGATGCCGAAGTTCTCGTGCAACACCTTGGCCATGGGGGCCACGCAGTTGGTGGTGCAGGAAGCGTTCGACAGGATGTTCTGGCTGCCGTCGTAGGCGTCGTCGTTCACGCCCATGACGACGGTCAGGTCCTCGTCGGTGGCCGGCGCGGAGATGATGACCTTCTTGGCCCCGGCGGCCAGGTGCTTGCCGGCGGCGTCGGCCTTGGTGAAGAAGCCGGTGGACTCGACGACCACGTCGACGCCCAGGTCCCCCCAGGGCAGCGAGCCCGGGTCGCGGTCCGAGAGGACCTTGAGGTCCTTGCCGTTGATGGTGATGACACCCTCGCCGGCGGAGACGTCGTATGGCAGCTTGCCCAGCACGGAGTCGTACTTGAGCAGGTGGGCCAGGGTCTTGGTGTTGGTCAGATCGTTGACCGCGACGATCTCGACGTCGTGGTCCAGCGAATCCACCGCCCGCCAGAAGTTCCGTCCGATACGACCGAAGCCGTTGATTCCGACGCGCACAGTCACGTCTGTCAGCCCTTCCCTACTGGATGGTTCCCGTCAGCGAACCCAGATGGCGCGGCGACAGGATCGATCAAGTGACACCGCCCACGTCGGCGGGGGCGTCGCGCCGTTACTCTATCGGGCCGGTCGAGCCCGCCCGCAGCCGCCTCAGCCATCGAGCATGTCTGCGGTGACGGCCGACTCGGTGTCCGGGATCCCGAGCTCCTGGGCGCGCTTGTCGGCCATGGTCAGCAACCGCCGGATGCGGCCGGCGACGGCGTCCTTGGTCATGGGCGGATCGGCGAGCTGACCGAGTTCCTCCAGGGACGCCTGCCCGTGCGCGATGCGGAGCCGACCGGCCTGGGTCAGGTGGTCCGGCGCCTCCGGGCCCAGGATCTGCAACGCCCGCTCCACCCGGGCGGCCGCCGCGACCGCGGCCCGGGCCGACCGCCGCAGGTTGGCGTCATCGAAGTTGGCCAGCCGGTTGGCGGTGGCCCGCACCTCGCGGCGCATCCGCCGCTCCTCCCAGGCCAGCACGCAGCTGTGTGCCCCGAGCCGGGTCAACAGCGCGGCGATGGCGTCGCCGTCGCGCACCAGGACCCGATCGGCGCCGCGGACCTCGCGGGCCTTGGCCGTGATGCCCATCCGCCGCGCCGCACCGACCAGAGCCAGCGCGGCCTCAGGCCCGGGGCAGGTCACCTCGAGCGAGGCGCTGCGTCCCGGTTCGGTGAGCGAGCCGTGGGCCAGGAAGGCGCCACGCCAGGCCGCCTCGGCGTCGCCCACCGACCCGGAGATGATCTGCGGGGGCAGGCCGCGGACCGGACGGCCGCGCTGGTCGATCAGGCCGGTCTGCCGAGCCAGGGCGTCGCCGCCCTGCACCACCCGCACCACGTACCGGGTGCCCTTGCGCAGCCCGGACGGCGCCAGCACCTGGACCTCTGCGGCTTGGGCGTAGAGCTCCCCGATCTCCTTGCGGAGCCGGCGGGCGACGGCGCCGGTGTCCAGCTCGGCCTCCACCACCACCCGCCCGGCGACGATGTGCAGTCCACCGGCGAACCGCAGCAGCGCGGACACCTCGGCCTTGCGCGCCGAGACCTTGCTCACCGACACCCGGCTGAGTTCGTCCTTCACCGACGCCGTCATCGCCATGAGGCGCTCCCCTGGTTGTCTCGTTCGGCTCCGGCCGGATCCGGTGATCGGTCGGAGGTGGGTTGATCGGTCATGGTCGTCGGGCTCGTGGTGCGGGGCCGGCCGGCTCCGGCCCTGGGCGGAACTGCGCACCGGGCGCGGCGGACCCGGGTCCGAGGCGTCGCGCCATTCTGCGTCCGCCCGTCCGGCGCCGCGGACCGGCTGCGTGGATCGGCTGCGTGGATCGGCGGCGCGGATCGGCTCCGGAGGATCGACTGCGGTCAGTGCGGTTCCGCGCCGTCGAGCTCGCGGGCCAGTGCCGCTGCCAACGCGTCGACCCGGTGCCGAGGTTCCCCGGGCATCGCCACGTCGTCGAGCACGAGTCGGGCGCCGAGCCGGTGCGCCGCCTCGTCGAGCCGGCCGGGCAGCGGGACCGCGGAAGTGTCGGCCAGCACGGTGGACACCCGCAGGTCCGGCGCGTGATCGGCGATCACCTCGAGATGCTGTTCCGGCGAGAAGCCCTCGGTCTCGCCGGCCTGCTCGGCCAGGTTCAGGACCAGCACCCGGCGGGCGGGACTGGTGGTGATGGCGGTGGCCAGCTCGGGCAGCAGCAGGTGGACCAGCACGCTGGTGAACCAGGAGCCGGGCCCCAGCGTGATCAGGTCCGCACCGGCCAGTGCCTCCAGCGCCTCCGGACAGGCTGGGGCGTCAGGCGGGTCGATGCCCACCGCCTGCACCGTGCCAGGCGTGGCGGCCACCGCGACCTGGCCGCGGATCTGCCGGACGGCGTCGGGATCGGTGTCCAGCCCGGTGACGTCCGCGACGATCTCCAGCGGGACGCAGCTCATCGGCAGCACGCGCCCGCGGGCACCGACCAGCTCGCCGGCCACCCGCAGCACGGTGACCGGGTCGTGCAGCACCTCGGTGAGGCCGGTCAGCAGCAGGTTGCCCACCGGATGACCGGTCAGGGCGCCGGTGCCGGAGAACCGGTGCTGGAACACGGTGCTCCAGGTCTGCTCGGACGCCTGCGGGCCACTCATCGCGGCCAGCGCCATCCGCAGGTCGCCGGGTGGCAGCAGCCCGGGGAACTCACGGCGCAACCGACCGGACGAGCCCCCGTCGTCCGCCACCGTCACGACGGCGGTGACGTCCACGTCGAGCGTGGTCAGCGCCTGCAGGATCACGGCCAGGCCGTGACCACCGCCCAGCGCCACCACGCGCGGCCGCGGTCGCTCCGGCTCGGCCCGGTCGGGGGCTGTCACTCGCGCCCCAGGTCACGGTGCTGGACGTGCACGGTCAACCGGTCACCGGTCAGCCGGCGCCGCAACTCCTCGGCCACGGCGACGCTGCGGTGCTTGCCGCCGGTGCAGCCCACGGCCAACGTCAGGTACCGCTTGCCCTCGCGCTGGTAGCCGCCGTTGACCAGGTCGATGAGGGCGACGTACCGGTCGAGGAACTCCGACGCACCCTCCTGGGACAGCACATAGTCGGACACCGCGGGCTCGAGCCCCGTGTGGTCCCGCAGCTCCGGGATCCAGTGCGGATTGGGCAGGAACCGCATGTCGATGACCAGATCGGCGTCGATGGGCAGGCCGTACTTGTAACCGAAGGACACCACGGTGAGCGAGGGCTTCGGGACGGCCATGGTGAAACCGCGTTCCACCTCGGCCCGCAGCTGGTGCACTGACAGGTCCGAGGTGTCGATCACCAGGTCCGCCTCGTCGCGCAGCGGCCCGAGCAACGCCCGTTCGGCCTCGACCCCGTCGATCAGCCGACCGGAGCCCTGCAACGGATGTGCCCGCCGGTTGGCCTCGTAGCGACGGATCAGTGCGGCGTCGCTGGCCTCGAGGAACAGCACCCGCGGGCGGTATCCGCGGTGGTCGAGGTCCCGGATGACCGCCGCGAGGTCGTGGGTGAACGCCCGGGACCGGACGTCGAGCACCACCGCGATCCGGGTGACGTCGCCACTGGCCCTCGAGCCCAGGTCGACCATGGTCGTGATCAGCTCGGGCGGCAGGTTGTCGACGACGAACCAGCCCAGGTCCTCGAGACACTTCGCCGCGGTGGAGCGGCCGGCGCCGGAAAGACCCGAGACGATCGCCACCTCGATGCCGCCCGGCGCGGAACCCCCCGTGGCCGGGTCGGCCGGATCCGCCCGGTCGTTCGTCGGAGCCTTCGGCGGGTCGCTCATCAGGATGGTCAGCCCTCCTGCAACGGGACGGGAACGGGCGCGCTGGTCGACTCGGTGGATCCGTTCGACACGTCCGTCGTCGTGGCGTCCGGCGTGTCGGACGAGACGGTAACGGTTCGTACTGATTCGGTCACGCCCGGCCCGTCGTCGCCGGCGTCGCCCGGGGACCCGCCCGCCGGCGACAGCGCACTGAGCACCGCCTCAGCGGTCTTGCGGCCGATGCCCGGGACCTCCATCACCTCGTCGAGCGACGCCGTGCGCAGTGCGGCCACCGACCCGAAGTGACGGATGAGGGTCCGGCGCCGGGTCTCGCCGAGTCCCGGGACGTCGTCGAGCGCCGAGACCGTCATGGACTTCGACCGCTTGCTGCGGTGGTAGGTGATCGCGAAGCGGTGGGCCTCGTCGCGCAGCCGCTGCAGCAGGTACAGCGCCTCGCTGGTCCGCGGGAAGATCACCGGGAACTCCTGGTCCGGGACCCAGACCTCCTCCAGCCGCTTGGCCAGCCCGCACACCGTCACGTCGACGACCCCGAGCTCGGCCAGCTGGGCCGCCGCCGCGTTCACCTGCGGGGCGCCGCCGTCGACCACGAGCAACTGCGGCGGGTACGCGAACCGCCGGGGCCGCCCGGTCGTCGGGTCGATGCCCGGCGGCACCGGACCGGAGGCCGACGGCTCCTCGGGTGCCGGGTCCAGGTCGGCCACCGGCTCGACGCCGCCGTCGGAGCCCGCCGCCTCGGCGCGGCCACGGCTGAAGCGGCGCCGCACCACCTCGGCGATGCTCGCCACGTCGTCCCCCGGACGGTCGCGGATGGCGAACCGCCGGTAGTCGCTGCGCTTGGCCAGGCCGTCCTCGAACACCACCAGGGACGCGACCACGTCGGTGCCCTGCACGTGCGAGATGTCGATGCACTCGATGCGCAGCGGCGCCTGGTCCATCTGCAGCATCTCGGCCAGCTCGGTGAGCGCGGCCGAGCGCGCGGTCAGGTCGGAGGCCCGCTTGAGCCGGTGCTGGGCGAGCGCCTCGGCCGCGTTGCGGGTCACGGTCTCGGCGAGCGCACGTTTGTCACCACGGCGCGGGACCCGCAGCGAGACCCGCGAACTACGCAGACCGGACAGCCACTCCACCAGGTCGCGATCACCCGGGCCGGCCGCGAGGTCCGGGGTCTCGTCGTCCTCCTCGGCGAGGTCGGGCTCGATGGCGGTCGCCAGTCGCGCACCTCCCGAGGCCGGCAGCACCGGCACCAGGATCTCCTTGGGTACCGCGGCGTTGCCGTCGTCGTCGGCCCGGCGTCCGTAGAACTGGACGAGGAAGTTCTCCACCAGCCCGGCCAGCCGTCGCTGCCGGATCTGTTCCTCGTCGCCGTCTCCCCCGTCGGACGTGTCGTCCGCGGTCGGCGCCGCGCCCGCGCGGTTCCCCGGGGAGTCGTCGTCCAGCACATCCACGATCCAGCCGCGCTGCCCGCGGACCCGCCCGCCGCGGACGTGGAAGACCTGCACCGAGGCCAGCAGCTCGTCGGCCACGATCCCGACCACGTCGGCGTCCGTGCCGTCCCGCAGCACCACGGCCTGCTTCTCGACCGCGCGGCGCAGTGCCCCCAGGTCGTCGCGCAGCCGGGCGGCCCGCTCGAAGTCGAGATCGCCGGAAGCCTCGCTCATCTCGCGCTCCAACCGCCGCATCAGCGGATCGGCCCGCCCGGCCATGAAGTCGCAGAAGGCCTCGACGATCTCCCGGTGCTCACCGGCGGTGACGCGCCCGGTGCACGGCGCCGAACACTTGCCGATGTACCCGAGCAGGCAGGGGCGGCCGATCTGCTGGGACCGCTTGAAGACGCCGGTCGAGCAGGTCCGGGCCGGGAAGACCCGAAGCAGCAGGTCCAGCGTCTCGCGGATGGCCCAGGCGTGGGCGTACGGACCGAAGTACCTGACGCCCTTGCGATGTGGCCCACGCATGACCTGCAGCCGGGGGTACTCCTCGCCCACCGTGACGGCCAGCTCGGGATAGGACTTGTCGTCCCGGTAGCGGACGTTGAACCGAGGATCGAACTCCTTGATCCAGTTGTACTCGAGCTGGAGCGCCTCGACCTCGGTGCGCACCACCGTCCACTGCACGCCGGCGGCCGTGGTGACCATCTGCCGGGTGCGCGGGTGCAGACCGGACAGGTCGGCGAAGTACGAATTGAGCCGTTGGCGCAGGTTGATGGCCTTGCCGACGTAGATGACCCGGCCGTCCGGATCGCTGAACCGGTAGACCCCCGGCGACTCCGGGATGGTCCCCGGCGCCGGTCGGTAGGTCGTCGGATCAGCCACACGAGCAGGGTAGTCGCGACCGGCGACAGCCCCCGGCCATCGGGCGCCCTCCCACCGCCGACCCGGATCCGACCAGGTGTGACGTGGCCCGCCATCGGTTGGCCCGGCTGCCGGGAGGGAACCGTCGGGGTCCCCGGATAGGGTGGCGCCGCTCGGCGCCGGCCGGGCGGGTACGAGCACAGGATGAAGGAGCGCGTCGATGGAGGTCTGGCCGGGAACCGCCTACCCACTGGGGGCGACGTATGACGGCACCGGCACGAACTTCGCTCTCTTCAGCGAGGTGGCCGAGCGGGTCGAGCTGTGCCTGATCGACGACGACGGCACGGAGACACGGGTGGATCTGCCCGAGGTGGACGGGTACGTGTGGCACGGGTACCTGCCCGTCGTCGGACCGGGGCAGCGGTACGGGTACCGCGTGCACGGTCCCGACGACCGGACCAACGGTGTGCGGTGCAACCCGAACAAGCTGCTGCTGGATCCGTACGCTAAGGCCGTCTCCGGCCAGATCGACTGGGATCCCTCACTGTTCGCCTACGACCTGGGCAATCCGGACTCGTACAACAACGAGGACAGCGGCCCGCACATGATGTACGGCGTCGTGATCAATCCGTTCTTCGACTGGACCGGTGATCGTCGTCCACGCACGCCCTACCACGAGACCGTCATCTACGAGGCGCATGTCAAGGGTCTCACCGAACTGCACCCGGAGATCCCGGAGACCCAGCGCGGCACCTACGCCGGCGTGACGCACCCTGCGGTCATCGAGCACCTGACCCGGATCGGCGTCACCGCGCTCGAGCTCATGCCGGTGCACCAGTTCGTCAACGACAGCACGCTGATGGACAAGGGTCTGTCGAACTACTGGGGCTACAACACCATCGGCTTCTTCGCACCACAGAACACGTACAGCGCCTTCGGCGACCAGGGCCAGCAGGTCCAGGAGTTCAAGGCGATGGTCAAAGCGCTGCACGCCGCGGGCATCGAGGTCATCCTCGACGTGGTCTACAACCACACCGCGGAGGGCAACCACCTCGGGCCCACCATCAGCTTCCGCGGCATCGACAACCAGGCCTACTACCGGTTGGTCGAGGACGACAAGCAGTTCTACATGGACTACACCGGCACCGGGAACTCGCTCAACGTGCGGCATCCGCACTCGCTGCAGCTGCTCATGGACTCGCTGCGGTACTGGGTCACCGAGATGCACGTCGACGGCTTCCGGTTCGACCTGGCCGCCACCCTGGCCCGCGAGTTCTACGACGTGGACCGCCTCTCCACCTTCTTCGAACTCGTGCAGCAGGACCCGGTGGTCAGCCAGGTCAAGCTGATCGCCGAGCCGTGGGACATCGGCCCGGGCGGTTACCAGGTCGGCAACTTCCCGCCGCAGTGGACCGAGTGGAACGGCAAGTACCGCGACACGGTCCGGGATTTCTGGCGGGGAGAGCCGGCCACCCTGGGCGAGTTCGCGTCCCGGCTCACCGGCTCGGCCGATCTCTACGAGTACTCGGGTCGCCGTCCGGTCGCGTCGATCAACTTCATCACCGCACACGACGGTTTCACCCTGGCCGACCTGGTCTCCTACAACGAGAAGCACAACGAGGCCAACGGTGAGGACAACAACGACGGCGAGAGCCACAACCGGTCCTGGAACTGCGGTGTCGAAGGGCCGACGGACGACGACGCGGTCCTGACGCTGCGGGCCCGGCAGCAGCGGAACTTCCTGGCCACCCTGCTGCTGTCCCAGGGCGTGCCGATGATCGCCCACGGCGACGAGCTCGGTCGCACCCAGCGGGGCAACAACAACGTCTACTGCCAGGACTCTGAACTGTCCTGGGTCAACTGGCAGGAGGCCGACGAACCGCTGGTCGAGTTCGTGGCGGCCGTCAACCGGCTGCGCGCGCAGCATCCGACGTTCCGCCGGCGCCGCTTCTTCGACGGTCGCCCGGTGACCCGCGGCGAGGGCGAGCCGTTGCCCGACATCGTCTGGATCACCCCGAGCGGCGAGGTGATGACGCCGGAGGACTGGGACTCCGGGTTCGGCCGGTCCGTCGGAGTGTTCTTGAACGGCAACGGGATCCGGGGCATGGACCGTCGCGGCACCCGGGTCGTCGACGACTCCTTCCTGATGCTGTTCAACGCGCACGACGAACCGCTGGACTTCCAGCTGCCGCACGAGGAGTACGGCACCGCCTGGCAACTCGTGATCGACACCTCCGGCGTGCCGGAGCATCTCGAGCACATCCCGGCGGCCGGATCGGTGACCGTGGCCGACAAGGGCCTGGTCGTGCTCCAGGCGGTGGCTGCGGTCGAGGAGGCGGAGCCGACCGGGCACGTGGTGGCCCCGGCGGCGGTCGTCCCGGCCGTGGCCCCGACGCCGGTGCCGATGCAGCATGCCATCGCGGCGGATCCGCCCACCGGGACGTCCACCGTGTCGCAGCCCGAGGACGCCGACCTGCATCCTTCGCAGGCCGCCGTCGACGCCCAGCTGGACGCCGACACCAACGGCGGTTCCGCGGAGTGATCACCGGCCGCGGGGCGGGCCGCGGGCCGGCCGCCGGCCCCGGGGCCCGGGGCCCCCCCCCCCCCCGCCCCGCGAGGCCGCGATGTCCGCGATGTCCTCAGTGCCCGACGCCGCCCGTCCCGTGACCGAGGTCCCGGCGTCCACCTACCGCTTCCAGGTGACTCCGGAGTGGCCGCTCACCGCGGCCGCCGACCAGGTGGACTACCTGCAGCGGCTGGGCGCCGGCTGGGTCTACCTGTCCCCGATCCTGCAGGCCGAGCCCGGCTCGGCCCACGGCTACGACGTCGTGGACCACGGCCGCACCGACTCCTCCCGCGGCGGTGAGGCCGGGCTGGCCGCGGTGGCCGACCGGGCGCACGCCGCCGGTCTCGGGGTCCTGGTCGACATCGTGCCCAACCACGTCGGGGTGGCCACGCCCGCCGAGTCGGTGTGGTTCTGGGACGTGCTGGCCAAAGGCCGGCAGTCGCCGCACGCCGACGCGTTCGACGTCGATTGGGAGGTCTCGGGTGGCCGCATCCGGCTGCCCGTCCTGGGCGACGGTCCCGACGAGCTGGACCAGCTCGAGGTCAGCGACGGCGAGCTGCGGTACTACGACCATCGCTTCCCCATCGCCGAGGGCACCGGGGGCGGCACGCCGCGGCAGGTGCACGACCGGCAGCACTACGAGCTGATCAACTGGCGCCGCGGCGACGCCGAGCTCAACTACCGCCGGTTCTTCGCCGTCAGCACCCTGGCCGGCGTCCGGGTGGAACTGCCGGAGGTGTTCGACGCCTCGCATGCCGAGGTCGGCCGCTGGGTGCAGCGCGGCTGGGTCGACGGGCTGCGCATCGACCATCCGGACGGCCTGGCCGACCCGAAGGGGTACCTGGACCAGCTGGCCGAGCTGCTCGACGGTCGCTACGTCCTGGTCGAGAAGATCATCGAGGGCGACGAGCGCCTGCCGTCGTCCTGGCGGACGGCCGGCACCACCGGATACGACGCCCTGGCCTGGTTCGACCGGGTGCTGATCGACCCGGCCGGCGAGGCAGGGCTCGACGCACTGGACACCGCGCTGCGCGGCGGCATGTCGGTCGAGTGGCCGGCCATGGTCCGGTTCACCAAGCGCGCCGTCGCCGACGGCATCCTGCGGGCCGAGGTGTTGCGACTGGCCCGACTCGTCCCCGACCTGCCGCAGGCGGACGACGGCATCGCCGAGCTGCTGGCCTCGTTCGACGTCTACCGGACCTACCTTCCGGACGGCGCTGAGCATCTCGACCACGCCGTCCAGCGGGCCACGGTGAACCGGCCGGAGCTCACCGAGCTGCTGGCCGAGCTGTCCCGCCGGCTGCGGGACACGGGCACCGAGTTCTCCCGCCGGTTCCAGCAGACCTCCGGCATGGTCATGGCCAAGGGCGTCGAGGACTGCGCGTTCTACCGGTGGACCCGGCTGACCTCGCTCACCGAGGTGGGCGCCGAACCGGCCCAGTTCTCCATCCCGGTCGAGCAGTTCCACGTCCTGCAGGCGGAGCGCCAGGAGCGCTCCCCCGTGGCCATGACGACCCTGTCGACCCACGACACCAAGCGGGCCGAGGACGTGCGGTCCCGCATCTCGGTGCTGGCCGAGGTGCCCGACGAGTGGACCGCCGCAGTGCGGCGCTGGAACCGCTGGGCCCCGCTGGACGACGGACCGCTGGCCAACCTGCTGTGGCAGGCCGCCGTCGGCGCCTGGCCGATCGAGCGGGAGCGGCTGCACGCCTACGCCGAGAAGGCGTCCCGGGAGGCCGGCACCTCGACGCAGTGGACGGACTCGGACGAGGCGTTCGAACAGCGCATGCACGCGCTGGTCGACGCGGTGTTCGACGACGACGAGCTGCACGTGTCGGTGCGCGCGTTCGCCGACCGGGTGACCGGCCCGGGCCGGTCCAACTCGCTGTCCGAGAAGCTGATCCAGCTCACTGCGCCCGGCGTGCCGGACGTCTACCAGGGCAGCGAGCTCTGGGACCTGTCGCTGGTCGACCCGGACAACCGCCGGCCGGTCGACTACCGCCGGCGCGCCGACCTGCTGGCCCGGCTCGACGACGGATGGCAGCCGGACATCGACGACTCCGGGGCGGCCAAGCTGCTGGTGGTCTCCCACGCGCTGCGGTTGCGGCGCGACCGACCGGACCTGTTCACCGGGTACACCCCGCTGTCGGGCGACGGGTCCGCCGCCGAGCACCTGGTCGGGTTCGACCGCGGCGGCGCCATCACCCTGGCCACCCGGCTGCCCGTCGGCCTGGCCCGCCGCGGCGGCTGGGCGGACACCACCGTGACCCTGCCCGAGGGTCGCTGGGTTGATCAGCTGACCGGGCGGGAACACGACGGTGGATCCGTCCGGCTGGCTGACGTCCTGGAGCGATACCCGGTCGCCCTGCTGGCCCCGGCGTCCTGACCCGCGTCCGTCCCCGCAGAAGGAGATCCGTCATGGCGCAGTCGTTCTCGGTGTGGGCCCCGGAAGCCGAGCGGGTGGCTCTGGTGATCGGCCCGGCCGGTGGGACCGTGGACGAAGCGACCGAGCTGGCCATGACCGCCGGTGCGGACGGGTGGTGGTCGACCTCGGCGCCGGCCGACCTGGCCGAGGTCGAGGTCGACTACGGGTTCCGGCTCGACGGCGGCGAGCGGGTCCTGCCCGATCCGCGGTCGCGCCGGCAACCCGCCGGCGTGCACGAGCGGTCGCGCAGCTTCGACCCCACCCGGCACACCTGGCAGACCCCGGACTGGACCGGCCGGCAGCTGCCCGGTGGGTTGATCTACGAGCTGCACATCGGAACCTTCACCCCGGAGGGAACGTTCGACGCCGCGGTGGAACGGCTCGACCACCTCGTCGACCTGGGCGTCACCCACGTCGAGGTGTTGCCGGTGAACGCGGTGAACGGCGTGCACAACTGGGGGTACGACGGCGTGCTCTGGTACGCGGTGCACGAGCCGTACGGCGGGCCGGCCGGGTACCAGCGGTTCGTGGACGCGTGCCACGCCCGCGGGCTCGGCGTCATCCAGGACGTCGTCTACAACCACCTCGGACCGAGCGGGAACTACCTGCCGGAGTTCGGGCCGTACCTCAACTCCCAGGGCAAGGCGAACACCTGGGGTGACTCGTTGAACCTGGACGGACCGGATTCCACCCCGGTCCGCGAGTACATCCTGGACAACCTCCGGATGTGGTTCCTCGACTTCCACGTCGACGGTCTGCGGCTGGATGCCGTGCACGCCCTGGCCGACCACAGCGCCGTGCACCTGCTGGAGGAGATGGCGCAGCGGACCGCCACGTGGTCGGCGCACGTGGGCCGCCCGCTGTTCCTCATCGCCGAATCCGACCTCAACGACCCCAAGCTGATCACGTCGCCACAGGGCGGTGGGTACGGGCTCACCGCCCAGTGGAACGACGACTTCCACCATGTCCTGCACGTTGCGCTGACCGGCGAGACCACCGGCTACTACGCGGATTTCGGCTCGATGAGCGCCATCGCCAAGGTGGTGACCGAGGGTTTCTTCCACAACGGCACCTGGTCGAGCTTCCGCGGTCGGCCGCACGGCCGCCCGCTGGACACTCGGACCGTGCCCACGTGGGCCTTCGTCGGGTACCTGCAGGACCACGACCAGATCGGCAACCGGGCGACCGGCGACCGGATCAGCGACGACCTCTCGCCCGAGCTGCTGGCCGTGGGCGTGGTGCTGATGATGACTGGACCGTTCACCCCGATGCTGTTCATGGGTGAGGAGTGGGCGGCGTCCACGCCGTGGCAGTTCTTCACCTCCCATCCCGAGCCGGAGCTGGGTGAGGCGACCGCCAAGGGCCGCATCGCGGAGTTCGCCCGGATGGGCTGGGACCCGGCCGTGGTCCCTGATCCGCAGGACCCGCAGACGTTCCAGCGGTCGAAGCTGGACTGGTCCGAGGTCGAGGCACCCGAGCACCGCGCCGTGCTGGATCTGTATCGCGGGCTGGCCCGGCTGCGTCGGGAGCGGCTCGAGCTGACCGATCCGCGCTTCCGTGAGATCACCGCGGAGTTCGACGATACGGAACGCTGGATCGCCATCGACCGCGGCGGGGTCCGGATCGTCGCCAACCTCTCCGACCAGGCCCGGATGGTACCGCTGGCCGCCGGCGGCGGACCGGTGTTGCTGGCGACGCAGGCGGCCGGCGCGGTGACGGTCCAGCCCGGCGATGCGTCGGTGACGCTGCCGGCGGCGTCGGCCGTCGTGCTCGGGCCGGCGTCCGAGCTCTGAGCCGGGACCGCTGGTGCCGACCGAGGGCAACGACGTCCGCTGGTTGTTCGCCGACCAACTGGGCCCGCACTTCCTGGACGGAGACGACCAGCGGGTGCTGCTCGTCGAGTCGCGGCGGGTGTTCGCACGCCGACGGTTCCACCGGCAGAAGGCGCACCTGGTGCTGTCGGCGATGCGGCACCGCGCGGCGGAGCTGGGCGAGCGGTGCACCTTCCGGCAGGCGGACCGGTACCGCGACGTATTCGACCACCGGCCGCGGGCGGTGCGTGGGCCGCTGACGGTGAGCCACCCGACCACCTTCGCGGCCAGAGACTTCGTCCAGTCGCTGGACCGGGTGCAGATGCTGCCGGCGCGCGGGTACGCCACCGAGATGGACGAGTTCGCCCGCTGGGCGGCGGGGCGGCGCGGGCATCAGCTACGGATGGAGGACTTCTACCGCGGCACCCGGCGGCGGCTCGATCTGTTGATGGACGGCGACGAGCCGTTGGGTGGGCGGTGGAACTACGACGCGGAGAATCGCGAACCCCCGCCCAAGCCGAAGGCCCGGCCCGAACTGACCGACCCGGACCAGCGGTCGGTGCTCGGTGTGCCGGGTCCGTGGTGGCCGGACGAGGACGAGATCGACGAGCAGGTGCGCGCCGACCTGGACCGGTGGGAGGCCGACGGTGACGTCACGTTCGTGGGGCGGGACGGGCCGCGTCAGTTCCCGGCCACCCGGACTGAGGCGCTGACCGCGCTCCGGCACTTCCTGGACCACCGGCTGCGGGCCTTCGGACGCTACGAGGACGCCATGATGTCGGGCGATCCGTGGATGGCCCACTCGTTGTTGTCCGCCACGATCAACCTGGGCCTGCTCGATCCGGTCGAGGTGGTCCACGCCGCGGAGTCGGCGTACCGGGACCGGCCGGACCAGTACAGCCTGGCCGCCGTCGAGGGGTTCGTCCGCCAGGTCATCGGCTGGCGCGAGTACATGTGGCAGTTGTACTGGTGGTTCGGGCCGGAGTACCGGCACCTCAACGAGTTGCGGGCGACGAAGCCGCTGCCCAAGTGGTTCGTCGAACTCGACGCGGACGCCGTGCAGGCCAGGTGCCTGTCGGACGTGCTGGGCGATCTGCGCGACCACGGGTGGGTCCACCACATCCCGCGGCTGATGGTGCTGGGCAACTATGCGCTGCAGCGCGGCTGGCGGCCCGACCAGCTGACCGACTGGTTCCACCGGTCGTTCGTGGACGGCTACGACTGGGTGATGCTGACCAACGTGGTGGGCATGTCGCAGTACGCCGACGGCGGCCGGATGGTGACCAAGCCCTACGCCGGCGGCGGGGCGTACATCAACCGGATGAGCGACTACTGCGGGCAGTGCCCCTACTCCCCGACCGTCCGGGTCGGTGAGCAGGCGTGCCCGTTCGCGGCCGGGTACTGGTGGTTCGTGCACCGGCACCGCGACCGGTTCGCCGGGAACCACCGGATGCGGCAGGCCATCCGCGGGTTGGACCGGCTGCGGGATCTGGAGGCGCTGGTCGAGCAGGAGGAACACCGCGGCTCCCGCGGGCCGTAGTGCCCGCGGGGCGCCGGTGCGACAATCGGCGGGTCGAGGACGACCGGCATGGGGGTGTGCGATGGACGCCGAACGGAGTCACGCCCAGGGAACGACCGCGCCAAGCAGCGATGCTGCCCGCGCGTCGGCCGCGTCGCAGTGGGAGGAGGCCGACCGCATCGCCGAGGACCTGTACGGTCCGGTGCCGACCGACGCCCACGAACATCAATGGGTGACGTCGAGCCTGTGCGTGCGGTGCATCCTGTGCGACGCGATGGTGCCCACCGTCCCGACCGGCGGGCAGGTCGTGACGCTGCCCGGGCCGGGTGGTTGGTGAGGGCGTCGCGCTGATCGGCGCGGCCGGGTCACGATGCCGGTCGGGTGGCCGGGGCCCGCTGAGTGACCGGCGGCGGCATGACCTTCGACCGCGCGTCAGCGAAGGGCCGACCGTTCGAGTCCGGCCGTCGCTGTGCTGATCAGCCATGCCGACACCGGGCTGCGGTCAACGAGTGTCGTCCGCCCGAGGCTGAGCGGGATCGGAATCTCGGGCGGCGAGCGCAGTGGTCATCGCCGTCCTCTGGTACGTGCACATTGCGACGTGCCGAGCCCCGCAACGCAGGGGTTCCGGTCGTTTCGTCGCCTCGACATCGACTGCTTGCGAACGGGTCTCGAGTCTGGGAACGCGCTGAGAACGCGCCGCAATTGCGCGCCCGGGCTTCGCTGCGACGTCGATCGACCACTCGTCCGCGCCCGACGTTCACCTCGATCACCGATGCTGGCGGCGGTATCCTCGTACGCATGTCCAGCACCACGACCACCACGCCGGCCCTGCCGTCCGTGGTCGCGTCATGGGTCGACCAGCTCGGCGACGCCGACGCGTCTCGCCTGGACGCACACGCCCTGGTCGAACTGATCACCGCGATCGAGCGGCTCAAGGCCGCCGGCGCCGCGGTCCAGGCGAGTGCCACCACCGCCCTGCTGGACCGTCAACTCACCATCTCCGACGCGTCGGCCTCCGCCGACGAGTCCGGCGACGTGGCCAAGCGCCGCCGGGCGGCGGTGCGCCGGTCGGTCGGGGCGCAGGTCGCGTTGGCTCGCCGAGTGTCCCCGCACCAGGGCGGCCGGCACCTCGGTCTGGCCGTCGCCCTCCGCGACGAACTGCCCGAGCTGGGCGCGGCGCTGCGCCGCGGGGCGGTCAGCGAATGGAAGGCCACCCTGGTCGCCCGCGAGACCGCCTGCCTCAACCCTGAGCTCCGCCGCGCCGCCGACCGAGAACTCGCCGACCAGTACGCCGGCCTCGGCGACCGCGCCTTGGCCGCCGCCGCGACCCGGATCGCCTACCGACTCGACCCCAAGCAGGCAGTGGCCCGGGACGCCAAGGCCCACCACGATCGGCGGGTCAGCCTCCGCCCGGCGCCGGACTGCATGACCTACCTGACCGCGCTGCTGCCCGTCATGCAGGGCGTCGCGGTGTTCGCGGCCCTGCAACGGCACGCCGACACCGTGTTCGCCGCCGGTGACGAGCGTGGCCGTGGGCAGGTGATGGCCGACGAACTCGTCGCCCGCGTCACCGCCGGCGCCGCCCCCGCCGAAACCAGCGACGACGCTGACGTGAGCGAACTGCCCACCGTGCCGACCGGCGTCGACCTCACCATCAACCTGGTCATGACCGACCGCACCCTGCTCGACGGCGACACCGAGCCGGCCGTCGTGGTGGGTCACGGCCCCATCCCGGCCCGCCTCGCCCGGCACATCATCCGTGAGGCCCCCGAAACAGCGCGGATCTTCGTCCGGCGTCTGTTCACCGACCCGACGACCGGCGGACTCACGCACGCGGACCCACGGAGGCGCCGCTTCGGTCACCTGGATCGGCAGTTCCTCATCGCCCGCGACCAGACGTGCCGAACGCCCTGGTGCGACGCCCCCATCCGCCACGCCGACCACATCCACCCCCACGCCGCCGACGGCCCGACCCTGCTCGACAACGGCCAAGGCCTCTGCGCCCGCTGCAACCTGACCAAGGACGACGACGGGTGGCGCACCACCGGTACCGGCCCGACCACCGTCGTCACCACTCCCACCGGCCACCGCTACCGCAGCGTGCCACCCGAGCCACCCATGTCGGCCCCCGGGGGCAGTCCACTCGATCAGCAGGCTGGACCGGTGAGCGCGACGTGACCGAGCGGCTCGCGATCCGTCTGGAAGGCTGCGTCGGTGCACCAGGCGATGCAGCAGGCACTCCGGCCGGTCCTGCGCGACCTGCAGCGCTCGGGCGCCGTCCCCCCACTCATCGAGGAGCACGACTGGGCCGCTCCTCACTCCAGCGAGAACCGCTGATCCCGGCGGTCGTCGGCGATCCGCGCCCCCAGCGCCGCAGCCACCTGACCCGGCGCATCATCACCGACCAGCAGCCGCAGCCGGTCGTCGTCCGAGTCGGCGACGTGCGGCACGATGGAGTGCGCTGCCTCGCGCAGGTCGTCGTCGGCCGGGTCGGGCCGGCTGAACTGCATGCTCGACGTCGCCCACTCGGTGTCCAGGCCCCCGACCTCGGCCACTGTGACCCGGATCCCGAACCGCTGGTCCTCGGCGGCCATCGCCTCACTGAACCCCTCGAGCCCGGCGTCCAGCGCGGCCCCGGTCAGTGCCCGCCCGAGTCCGCGGCCGGCCCCGGTGATCAGCCAGATCTGTGGATCACTCATGCCCCGACCGTACGAAGCCGGGCGACGCGCCGGGAACCGAACTCTCAGGCGTCGACCAGCTTGCGCAGCGCCGACTTCGCGATCGGTCCGTACCCGAGCACCAGCGGCGCCGGCCCGGTCACCCGCAACGCGGTGCACGAACCCCCGTCCGGGAATTCGTCCACCGGCGCCGCGACGACCAGGTGGTCCAGCGTCATCTCGATGCCCAGCGGAGCCTGCACCCGCCACGACCACCGCCGACGCACCGGGTCGACCGACAGCACGGTGAAGTCCAGCGCCAGGCCAACGATGGTGTGCACCCGGCCGGTGCTGCCCGCCCGGATCACCGGATCCGAACAGTCGACCCGGCGCATCTGCGGCGACCAACCCGGCCAGCGGGCCGGTTCCACGTACCGCAGCCACGTCACCTCGACCGGCACCGGGCCCGTTGCGGTCAGCACGCTGCGCATCGCTGCTCTCCCCCGTCGTCAGGCCCGGACCGGCGACAACGCCCGTCCCGTCGCGTGGATCTCCCGCAGGCGGGCGACATCAACCGTCTCCAAGGTGCTCTCGAACACCCGGCCCGGGCCCTGCGGCACCGCCACCTCGCTCGGGACCACCAGCACCACGGCGCCGGCGTCGGCCGCCGCCCGCGTCCCGGTCGGCGAGTCCTCCACGGCCAGGCAGTCCTGCGGTCCGACCCCGAGCAGCTCCATCGCCCGTCGGTACGGCTCCGGATCGGGCTTGCCGCGGGACACCTCGTCGCCGCACACCACGGCGTCGAACCGGTCCCGGCCCAACGTCTCGAGCGCGGTCTCCACCAGGCGCCGGTGGGTCGCCGTCACCAGCGCGGTCCGCAGCCCCGCTTCCCGCACCGCATGCAGCAACTCCCGCGCGCCCGGCCGCCACGGCAGTCCCTCACCGAAGATCTGTTCGGTCAGGTCCAGCAACCGTCGGGTCGCGGCAGCGTGGTCGCCGTCGATGCCGAGATCGTCGAACAGCAACCGGATCGACGCCTCGATCGCCTGGCCGACCATGGCGGCGCGGGCCGCCTCGGACAGCGAGCCACCCAGTTCCTCGGCCAGCCGCTCCAGCGCGACCGTCCAGAGCTTCTCGGAGTCGGTCAGCGTGCCGTCCATGTCGAACAGCACGGCCCGCAGCGGCACGGTGATCTCGGGGCGGGCGTCAGCGGGCGGCAAAGTACTTGGCCTCCGGATGGTGGGCGACGATCGCGGACGTCGACTGCTCAGGGTGCAGCTGGAACTCCTCGGACAGCTCCACCCCGATCCGGGACGGATCCAGCAGCTCGACGAGCTTGGTCTGTTCGGTCAGGTCCGGGCAGGCCGGGTACCCGAACGAGTACCGCGCCCCGCGGTAGTCGAGGTCGAAGAACCGTTCGACGTCGGCGGCGTCCTGTGCACCCGCGTCCGTCCCGTCCGCGAACCGCAGCTCCCGCCGGATCCGCGAGTGCCAGTACTCGGCCAGCGCCTCGGTCAACTGCACCGACAGTCCGTGCACCTCGAGGTAGTCGCGGTAGCTGTTCGCCGCGAACAGCTCGTTGGCGTAGTCGGCGATGCGCTGGCCCATCGTCACCACCGTCAGCGGTAGCACGTCGACCACCCCCTCGGCGATCGCCTGCTCGCGCGGCCGGTAGAAGTCGGCGAGGCACAGGTGACGATCACGCCGCTGCCGCGGGAAGCTGAACCGCAGGCGCTCCGGGGCGTCCGGCTGCGGCTCGGCGAGCACCACGACGTCATCGCCCTCGGACACGCACGGGAAGTAGCCGTAGACCACCGCGGCGTGCAGCACCTGCTCGCGGGCCAGCCGGTCCAGCCAGGCCCGCAACCGGGGCCGGCCCTCGGTCTCCACCAGCTCCTCGTAGCTCGGGCCGCCGTCCGCACCCCGGGCACCGCGCAGGCCCCACTGCCCCATGAAGGTGGCCCGCTCGTCGAGCATGCCGGCGTACTCCGCCACCGGGATGCCTTTGATCACCCGCGAACCCCAGAACGGCGGCGTCGGCACCGGGTTGTCGATCGCCACATCGGAGCGCGACACCACCGGCTCCGGCTCGGCCTGCTCGGCTGCGGCCCGGCGCTGCTCGGCGATGCGCTTGGATCGTTCGTGCCGCGCCTTGCGCTCGGCCGCTGCCTGGTCCTGGGCGGCCAGCTCGGCCGGGTCGACAGTGCCCCGCTTGCGGGCCATCAGCCCGTCCATCAGGCGCAGTCCCTCGAACGCGTCCCGCGCGTACCGCACATCGCCCTCGAACATCTCGGCCAGGTCCTGCTCGACGTACGAGCGGGTCAGCGCCGCGCCACCCAGCAGCACCGGGTACTTCTCGGCGAGGCCGCGGGCATTCATCTCGGCCAGGTTGTCCTTCATCACCACGGTCGACTTCACCAGCAGCCCGGACATGCCGATGGCGTCGGCGCCGGAATCCTGCGCGGCCGACAGGATGGTGGAGATCGGCTGCTTGATGCCGAGATTCACCACGGAGTACCCGTTGTTGGACAGGATGATGTCGACCAGGTTCTTGCCGATGTCGTGGACGTCGCCCTTGACGGTGGCCAGCACGATGGTGCCCTTGTTGCTCGGCCCGCCCTCGGTCTCCTGCTCGATGTGCGGCTCCAGGTGGGCCACCGCGGTCTTCATCACCTCGGCCGAGGTGAGCACGAACGGCAGCTGCATGGCCCCCGAGCCGAACAGCTCGCCCACCGTCTTCATGCCGGCCAGCAGCGTCTCGTTGATGATCGACAACGCCGACCGGGTCTGCAGTGCCTCGTCGAGATCGGCCTCCAGGCCGTTGCGCTCGCCGTCGACGATCCGCCGCTGCAGCCGCTCGTCCAGCGGCAGCGCGGCCAGTTCGGCCGCCCGGCCGGCCCGCCCGGCTGCCGCGGTGGCGCCCTCGAAGAGCTCGAGCATCCGGGTCAGCGGGTCGTAGCCCTCCCGCCGCCGGTCGTAGACCAGGTCGAGCGCCACCTGCCGCTGTTCGTCGGGGATCCGGCTCATCGGCAAGATCTTCGAGGCGTGCACGATGGCCGAACTCAGCCCGGCGGCCTGACACTCGGCCAGGAACACCGAGTTCAGCACCTGCCGGGCCGCGGCATTCAACCCGAACGACACGTTCGACACACCCAGCGTCGTCTGCACGTCCGGGTGCCGCCGGGTGAGTTCCCGGATGGCCTCGATGGTCTCGATGCCGTCGCGGCGGGTCTCCTCCTGGCCGGTGGCGATCGGGAAGGTCAGGCAGTCGACCATGATGTCGGACTCGGCCATGCCCCAGCGACCCGTCAGGTCCGCGATCAGTCGTTCGGCGATGGCCAGTTTCGTCTCGCGGGTCCGGGCCTGGCCCTCCTCGTCGATGGTCAGCGCGACCACCGCGGCGCCGTGCTCGATGACTTGGGGCATGATCCGCGCGTACCGGGACTGCGGTCCGTCGCCGTCCTCGAAGTTGACCGAGTTGACGATGGACCGACCCCCCAGGGCGGCCAGCCCGGCGCCGATGACCTCCGGCTCGGTCGAATCGATCATGATCGGCAGCGTCGACGCGGTCGCCAACCGGGACGCCAGCTCGCGCATGTCGGCGGCGCCGTCGCGTCCCACGTAGTCGATGTTCAGGTCCAGCACGTGGGCACCGTCGCGGATCTGCCCGCGGGCGATCTCCAGGCAGTCCTCGAACCGGCCCTCCAGCATGGCCTCGCGGAACGCCTTGGAGCCGTTGGCGTTGGTCCGCTCGCCGATCACCAGCACCGACGACTCCTGCCGGAACGGCACGGCCTGGTACAGCGACGACAACCCGGGCTCCACCGTCGGTCGGCGGTCGGCTCGTTCCGCCTGCCGCACCGCCGCGATGACCCGCCGCATGTGCTCCGGCGTGGTTCCGCAGCAGCCGCCGACCAGCCCGACGCCGAACTCGCGGATGAATCCGGACAGCGCCTCGGCCAGCTCGTCCGGCGTCAGCGGATACACCGCGCCGTGCGGTCCGAGCTCCGGCAGCCCCGCGTTCGGCATCACCGACACGCCGATCCGCGCATGCTCGGACAGGTACCGCAGGTGCTCGCTCATCTCGGCCGGGCCGGTCGCGCAGTTCAGCCCGATCAGGTCGATCCCCAGCGGCTCCAGCGCGGTCAGCGCCGCGCCGATCTCCGATCCCAGCAGCATGGTGCCGGTGGTCTCCACGGTCACGTGGGTCAGGATCGGCACCCGGCGGCCGGCCAGGTCCATGGCCCGCTGCGCGCCCAGCACCGCGGCCTTGGCCTGCAGCAGGTCCTGCGCGGTCTCCACCATCACCGCATCGATGCCGCCGTCGAGCATGCCGACGACCTGTTCGGTGTAGGCGTCGTGCAGCGCGCCGAACGGCGCGTGCCCCAGCGAGGGCAGCTTGGTGCCCGGGCCGACCGACCCGAGCACGAACCGTGGCTGCTCGGCGGTGCCGGCCGCGTCCGCCTCCACCCGGGCCAGCCGGGCGCCGGCCTCGGCCAGCTCACGGATCCGGTCGGCGATGTCGTACTCGGCCAGGTTGGCCAGGTTCGCCCCGAACGTGTTGGTCTCGACCAGGTCGACGCCGGCGTCGAGGTACTCCGCGTGCACCTGCCGGACGATGTCCGGCCTGGTCACGTTGAGGATCTCGTTGCAGCCCTCGAGCCCCGCGTAGTCCTCCAGCGTCGGGTCGTGCGCCTGCAGCATCGTGCCCATCGCACCGTCCGCCACCAGGACGCGGGAGGCCAGCGCCGCGAGTAGGGGATCCGAGGGCGTCCGAGTCACCGGACCAGGGTAGTCGGCGGCGCGAGCGCGCATGCTCGCGTCCGCTCGGGGCCGCGGACGTAGGCTTGTTCGGTGACCGAGCCGAGCCGTCTGCGCGATCCGGTGATGATCGCCGCCTTCGAGGGATGGAACGACGCCGGCGACGCCGCCACCGCTGCCGTCGAGCATCTGAGCCTCACCTGGGACGCGAAGCCGCTGACCGAGCTGGACCCGGAGGGGTTCTACGACTTCCAGGTGACCCGCCCCACCGTCAAACTCGTCGACGGGGTGACCCGCACGGTGGAATGGCCGACCACCCGCCTGACCGTCTGCCGCCCGACCGGGGCCGACCGGGACATCATCCTGGTGCACGGCATCGAACCGAACTTCCGCTGGCGGGCGTTCTGCCAGGAGTTGCTCGACGTCGTCATGCAGCAGCAGGTGGAGACGGTGATCGGTCTCGGCGCCCTGCTGGCCGACGTCCCCCACACCCGGCCCATCCAGGTCACCGGCTCGGCCGCCGACGAGGCCACCGCGCAGCGGCTCGGTCTCATCACCTCGCGCTACGAGGGCCCCACCGGCATCGCCGGCGTCTTCCAGGACAGCTGCGTGCGGGCCGGGATCCCGGCCGTGTCGTTCTGGGCGTCCGTCCCGCACTACGTCTCGCAGGCACCGTCACCCAAGGCGACGCTGGCGCTGCTGCACCGGGTCGAGGAGATGCTCGACATCGAGGTGCCGCTGGGCGCGCTGCCCGAGCAGGCCGCCGAGTGGGAGACCGAGGTCAGCCAGATCGCGGCCGACGACGAGGAGATCTCCGAGTACATCCGCGCGCTCGAGGAGCGCGAGGAGGCCGACGAGCCGCTGAAGATGCAGTCCGGCGAGGCGCTGGCCGCCGAGTTCGAGCGCTACCTGCGCCGTCGCGGCCCCCGCCCCGGCGGCGGCCGCTGACCCGATCCCCTCGCCGCCCGGGTCAGCGCCCGCGGGTCAGCGGCAGCGGCCGCGGGCCAGCGACCAGGACGGTTCAGGCGGTGCGCAGGGCCGGCAGCACCTGCTCGCCGACCAGCGCCAGGTGGTCCAGGTCGGCCAGGTCGAGCACCTGCAGGTAGACCCGTTCCACCCCGGCCTCGGCCCACCGACCGAGCTTGTCGGTGACCTCGGCCACCGAGCCGGCCGCACCGTTCTCGCGCAGCTCCTGAACCTCGCGACCGATCGCGGCGGCCCGCCGGGCGACCTCGGCCTCGTCGCGGCCGACGCACAGCACCTGGGCGGCCGAGTACACCAGTTCCCCCGGTGCGCGACCGGCCGCCTCCGCGGCGGCTCGGACCCGGCCGAACTGGGTGGTGGTGACGTCCAACGAGGAGAACGCGACGTTGAACTCGTCGGCGAACCGGGCGGCCAGCGCCGGCGTCTTCTTCGGGCCGTGCCCGCCGATGATGATCGGCACCCGGGGCGTGCCGGTCCGGCCGGTCTGCACCGGCTTCGGCAGGCCCGGTGCGCCCGCCAGTCGGTAGGTCTCCCCTGCGTGGTCGAACGTCGCACCGATCGGGGTGTCCCACAGACCGGTGATGATCTCCAGCTGCTCGGTCAGCCAGCCGAAGCGCTGTCCGAACGACTCGCCGAACGGCAAGCCGTAGGCGGTGTGCTCGTCGGCGTACCACCCCGACCCGAGGCCGAGTTCCACCCGACCGCCGGAGATGTCGTCCACGTTCGCCACTGCGATGGCCAGCATCGACGGATGGCGGAAGGTGGCCGAGGTGACCAGCGTGCCGAGGCGGATGTCCGGGACCTGGGCGGCGATGGCGCCGAGGGTGACCCAGGCGTCGGACGGTCCCGGGTCGCCGCTGACCCCACCCATCTTGAGGATGTGGTCGGAGCGGAAGAAGGCCGAGAAGCCGGCGTCGCGGGTGGCGGTGGCGACGGCGAGCAGGTCGGCGTACGAGGCACCCTGCTGCGGTTCGGTGAAGATGCGGAGGTCCATCCGCTCAACCTAACGGTCGGTCACCGGACGGCCGGGTTCACCCGTCCGCGCAGCTCAGCGCAGATCCGCACCCAGCAGGGCGTCGACCGCGGTGGCCACGGCCGTCCCGTCGAGGGTGTCGTCGGCCGCCCACGCGTCCAGCGACGCGATCGCGGTCGGCGTGTCCAGGTCGTCGGCCAGCGCGGTCCGCACCGCCTGCACGGTCGCGGTCGCGTCCGCCCCGGTGCGCCGGGCCGCGGCGCGCCAGCGGGCCAGCCGGTCCTGCGCCGCGGTGAGCAGCGCGTCCGACCAGTCGCGGTCGGTGCGGTAGTGGCCGGCCAGCAGCGCCAGCCGCAGCGCCATCGGGTCGATCCGCTGCTGCCGCAGCCGCGAGACGAACACCAGGTTGCCGCGCGACTTGGACATCTTCTCGCCGTCCAGGCCGATCATCGCCGCGTGCGTGTAGGACCGGGCGAACGGGCTGACGCCGGACAGCACCTCGGCGTGGGCGGCCGAGCACTCGTGGTGCGGGAAGACGAGATCGCTGCCGCCGCCCTGCACGTCGACAGTCGGGCCGATCCGGTTGCCGGCGATGACGGCACACTCGATGTGCCACCCGGGACGCCCCGGCCCCATCGGGGACGGCCAAGCCGGCTCGCCGTCCCGTTCCACCCGCCACAGCAGCGGATCGAGGGGATCCCGCTTGCCGGGCCGGTCCGGGTCGCCACCACGCTGCGCCGACAGCGCCAGCATGGTGGCGGTGTCGTATCGGGACTCACTCCCGAAGCCCTTGGCCGCGGTGAGATCGAAGTACACGTCGGGGAACTCGTCGTCCACCCGGTAAGCGACTCCCCGCTCCACCAGATCGGCCACCGCGACGGTGATCTCGTCCATCGCCTCGACCGCGCCGATGTAGTCGCGGGGCGGCAGCACCCGCAGCGCGGTCATGTCCTCGCGGAACAACTGGATCTCGCGGGCCGCCAGCACCCGCCAGTCCACGCCGTCGCGGTGGGCGCGTTCCAGCAACGGGTCGTCGATGTCGGTGATGTTCTGGACGAAGTGGACCTCGTGGCCGTTGTCCAGCCACTGCCGGTGCACCAGGTCGAACGTCAGGTAGGTCGCGGCGTGGCCCAGGTGGGTCGCGTCGTACGGGGTGATCCCGCAGACGTACATGGTCGCCACCGGACCCGGACGGGTCGGCCGCACCTCGTCGGCCGCGTGGTCGTACAACCGCAACGGGACGCCCGGGCCGGGCAGGGAGGGGACGGTGACGGAGTTCCAGGCCTGCACCTGCGGGAGCCTACTGGGCGATCTCCGGCGCCTTCACCCGCGCACCGGACGCCCCGGCACCACGTGCCGGTTCGACTGCACGACCGCGGCCTGCCACCGCTGCAGGCGGGTGCCGCGGACGTCCCGCGGTGGTGAGGACGAGGGGAACATCAGGTTCTCCCGGTCCCGGGTGTGCGGCAGGTTCAGCGCGTGGCCCAGCTCATGGACCAGCACCGTCTCGTCGTACGTGTGGTCCCGGGCCCGGTCGAACAGCGACGCCTGCACGATGACCCAGTCGGCGTTGACGCCGAGCGAACACCCGGTGGTCCGCCCGGTGATCTGCCGGACCACGATCACCGTCACCGGCGCCCCGACCGTGTCCGGGTCCGCGTACTCGTCCAGGTGCCGGTGGTACCAGGCGGTCCGTCCCAGCAGCACGTCGTCCAGCAGCAGCCGGCGGTTGGCGTGCGGGTCCAGCGCCTCGGCCGGCGCCGGCTCGGTGATGGTGTCCACCGACAGCACCCGGGTGCGGATCCCGGCTTCCGCGCGCAGCACCGTCTCGGCCCGGTCCAGAGCGGGCCGGACCTTCGCCTCACTGGTCAGCGGCCGGCCGCGCTCGTCGGACAGGATGAGCACCCGCAGGCGCAGCACTCCCGGTTCCCGGTCGCGGCCGGCCAGCTCACCGACGGCCTCTCCGGCCCGGGCGAGCGCGCTGCCCAGATCGGCGGCCAGCGCCGCGCTGGTGTGGGTCAGCGCCCGGGTGAGTCCACTCAGCGCGCCGGTGACCCGGCGTCCCAGGCCACCCGGACCGCTCACAGCGGCGGCCACGGGATCGGGTTCCGGTGCCCCGGCGGCTTCGGGAACCGGCGCGTCTGCAGCAGCTGGTGCAGGCGTCGGTCGAGCGCCCGCCGTTCCGCGGTGGTGATCAGCTCGTCGAGCTGCTCCCCCAGCGTTCCGTCCAGCTCCGTCGAGAGGCGCTCCAGTCCGTCGGCGACCGCGGCGGGCAGCTTCCGTCCGGCGAACCCCCACAGGATGGTCCGCAGCTTGTCCTCCTGGTGCAGGCACAGGCCGTGGTCGACGCCGTAGATGCGACCGTCCGCGGTGGGCAGGATGTGCGAGCCCTTGCGGTCGGCGTTGTTGGCCACGGCGTCGAACCCGGCCAGCACGGCGAGTCGCGGCTCGTCGGCGTGCGCCACGGCGACGTCGTCCCCGGAGTAGTCGACGGCCCGGAACACCGAGATCCAGTCGGCCGGCACCCGCTTGACCGGCAGGAGGTCGACCACCAGGTCGGGATCGGCGTCCTCGATCCACACCTGGACCATGCCCGCCCCGAGCGGTCCGGGCCGCAGCAGGGTGAGCGGCACACAGTGCCAGCCGGCCGCCTCGGACAGCAGGTACGAGGCGTACTCACGCTCGGCCAGCGTCCCGTCCGGGAAGTCCCACAGCGGCCGCTCGCCGCGCACCGGTTTGTAGATGCACTGGACGCTCTGCCCGTCCAGCGACGCGGTGGCCAGCAGCGTGACGTTCGAGGCGTCGGACAGCCGCCCGGTGATGTCCAGGTCGCCCTCGGTGAGCAGGCGGCGGACGTCCTCGGACGGCGCCTCCGGCACCCGGTCGAACCGCTGCCGCCCGTCGGTGTTCCCGCCGGGCACCCGGTCAGCCACCGAGTCCGCGGTGGTACCCGTTCAGTCGCGGACAGACGTGTCCGTCGGGGTCCAGCGGGTTGCCGCACAACGGACACGGCGGACGACCCGCGGCGACGATCCGCTCGGCGTGCCGGGCGAACTGCAGCGCCTCGTCCAGCGACAGGAAGACTCGCAGCGCGTCCGGCCCGTCCTCCCGGTCCTCCAGGACGATGTCCTCGCCGACCTCCTCCTCGGAGAGGGCCAACAGCTCGACGATCACCTGGGCACCTTCGCCGTCCCAGGCCAGCCCCATGGTGCCGACCCGGAACTCGGCGTCGACCGGGGTGGTCAGAGTGCCCAGATCAGGACCGGGGGTCTCGACCGGGGCGGGCGTCGGAGCGGCGCCGAAGCGGCGCTCCACCTCGGTGATCAGCGAGCCGAGCCGGTCGGCCAGCACCGCGACCTGTTGCTTCTCGCACGAGACGGACAGCACCCGACGGCCGTCGACGACCTGCAGGTAGAACTCCCGTTCGCCGGGTTGACCGATCGTCCCGGCGAGGAACCGCTCGGGCGACCTGAAGATGTGGATCTGACGAGCCATGACCGCCCCACCCTAGTCGTGCATCAGTACGTGCTCATCGAGGAACGACCCCGGCTCACCGGGTGACGCCGCCGGGCACCGCCTCGGAGGCCGCGGTCGCCGGATCGAGCGTCGGGGTCTGCCCGTCGGCACCGCCGGCTCCCGGCGGCGCGGTGGCCGGAGCCGGACGCAGCTCGGCGGCCAGGTCGCCGGTGTCGTTGATCCGCTCGACGAACGGCCGCAGCGGCGTGTAGCGGATCACCGAGATGGAGGCCGGTCCGACCACGATCCGCTGGAAGCAGTCCAGGTGCATGCCGAGCGCATCGGCCAGGATCGCCTTGATCACGTCGCCGTGCGAGCACAGCACGATGGTGTGTCCCGCCTCGGCGTCCCGGTCGGCCGTGGACGAGGTCACCGGCAGCGCGTCGGGCTCGGTGCCGGGTCCGCCCGCCCACTGGCGCACCGCGCGGACCGCTCGGCTGGACACCTCGGCCAGGCCCTCGCCGCCGGGAAAGACCGCGGCCGACGGGTGCTGCTGCACCGTGCGCCACATCTCCTCCTTGACCAGGTCCTTGAGCGGCCGTCCGGACCAGGAGCCGTAGTCGACCTCGGCCAGGCGCTCGTCGACCGTGATGGGCAGGCCGGTGGCCTCGGCCAGCGGGGCGATGGTCTGCCGGCAGCGCTGCAGCGGCGAGGTCACCAGCGCGTGCAGCGGCACGCTCGCCAGCCGCGTCACCACCCGGGCCGCCTGCTCGCGGCCGACGTCGTCCAGGTCCACACCGGGTGTCCGTCCGGCCAGCACCCCGGCCGTGTTCGCGGTGGACCGGCCGTGTCGCAGCAACAGGACGGTGGTCACCGGCACGGGCGTCGGTACGGCCGCAGCCCGCCCGTTCTCCTCCGGTCGACTGCTCACGCTGCTCCACCCGTCCTCTCGTCGCGTCGCCTGAGGCCCGGCGGCCGCGGCGCGTCGGCGTCCAGTCTGCCCGTCGATCACCGCAGCGGGCAGCGGAGGTCCGGCGGTGGGTCCGCCATCCGCGTGCGGCGGTCGGGCAGGACCGCTCAGGTGGCGCTCAGCCAGCCGGCTGACAACGCGACGACGAGCCCGACGCCCAGTGCCCAGCGGTACCAGACGAAGACCCGGATCGTGTGCCGGGCGACGAACCGGAGCATCCACGCCACCGAGAAGTACGCCACCACGAAACTGACCACCGTGCCGACCAGCGTGGGCACCCAACCGACCCCGCCGGAGAGGGCGTCCGGGGTCTCCAGCACCGCGGCGCCGGCCAGCGCCGGGATCCCGAGCAGGAAGCCCAGCCGGGTCACTTCGGCCCGGCGGTAGCCGAGCATGAGGCCGGCCGAGATGGTCGCCCCGGACCGGGACACCCCGGGGATCAGGGCCAGCGCCTGCGCGGCGCCGATGATCAGCACGTCTCGCAGGGTCAGATCACGCTCGGCCCGGGTCTGCTTGGCCACGCCCTCGGCGATCCACATGACGATGCCCCAGACGATCAACCCGATGGCCACGACCCACAGCGAACGCAGCGGCCCCTTGATCAGGTCCCGGCCCAGCACCCCGGCCAGCACGATCGGCACCGAGCCGGCGATGGTCAGCCAGGCCAGCCGGTGGTCGATGTCGGCGCGGTGCTCGGCCCGGAACAGACCGCGGAACCAGGCCCGGGCCAGCCGGATGATGTCCTTGCGCAGGTAGATGATCAACGCGGCGATCGCGCCGACCTGGATGACCGCGATGAACGAGGTGATCGACGGGTCGTCGATGGTCAGTCCCATCATCTTGGCGACGATGGTCTGGTGACCGGTGGAGGAGACCGGGAGGAACTCGGTGAGTCCCTCCACGACGCCCAGGATGATCGCCTGCAGCAGGGTCATGCGTGCGTGAGGACCTTTCGTTCCCGGTCCGACGCACCTGCGGCCCGCGGAACCGACCCGACAGAGGGTGACCGGGGCGTCACGCTACTCGCCCGCGGGTCCGGGACGGGCGAGGCGCCGCCGGCCCGTAGGGTCGCAGCTCATGGAGGCACGGCGGGTGGGACGCAGCGGATTGATCGTGTCCCGGCTCGGCCTGGGCACCATGGGCTGGGGCCGGGGCACCGACACCGATGACGCCGCCGCCCAGCTGGCCGCCTTCGTGGCCGCGGGCGGCACCCTGGTGGACACGGCCAACGTGTACGGCGACGGGGACGCCGAGCGGATGCTCGGCACGCTGCTGCCCGACGTGGCCCGGCGGGCCCAGGTGGTGCTCGCCGCGACCACCGTCGGCGTGGGTGGCGGACGACGCGCGCTCATCACCGCCCTGGACGAGTCGCTGCGCCGGCTGGGCACCGACTCGGTCGACCTCTGGCAGGTGCACGGCTTCGACACCGGCACGCCGCTGGAGGAGACAGTGTCAGCGCTCGAGCTGGCGGTCCGGACCGGCCGAGCCGGCTATGTCGGCATCTCCGGGTGCACCGGGTGGGAGCTGGCCGCGGTGGCCGGCTGGGCGGGCGCCCAGGGCGGTCCGCTGGTCAGCGCCGAGGTGGAGTACTCGCTGCTGGAACGGAGCCCGGAGGAGTCGGTGCTGCCGGCGGCGGCCGCCCTCGGGCTGGGCGTGCTGGCCTGGGCACCGCTCGGCCGTGGCGTGCTCACCGGCAAGTACCGGCACGGCACACCGGCCGACTCCCGCGGCGCCTCGTCATCGTTCGCCCGGTACGTGAACCGGCACCGCGCGCCGGGCGCCGACCGGGTGGTGGACGCGGTCGTCACCGCGGCCCAGGGTCTGGGCCTGGCCCCGCTCACCGTGGCCCTGGCCTGGGCTCGGGACCGTCCGGGGGTGGCCACGGCCATCGCCGGCGCCCGTACCGCCCCCCAGCTCGACGCGGTGCTCGCCGCCGACGCCACCGTGCTGCCACCGGAGATCGTCGCCGCGCTCGACGAGGTCAGCGGGGGTCCGGCGCACTGACCCGCGCCGGCACGGCAGACTGCACGGCTGGCATCCCGCAGCCCGGCGAGGCAGAGCGAGCAACAAGAGCGAGCGAGAAGAAGGAGTCCGCATGCGCGCGACGGTCTGGCACGGCCCCGAGGACGTCCGATTCGAGGAGGTCCCCGACCCGGTGCTGATCGCCCCCTCCGACGCACTCGTCCGGGTGGTCGTCGCCTGCGTCTGCGGCAGTGACCTGTGGCGCTACCGGGCCACCACTCCCCCGCCGTCCGGCCCGACCCGGATCGGTCACGAGTTCGTCGGCGTGGTCGAGGAGGTGGGATCGGCGGTCGGCTCGATCAAGCCCGGCCAGCTGGTCATCGCACCGTTCGTCTGGAGCGACGGCAGCTGCGACTTCTGCGCCGCGGGCCTGCAGACCTCCTGCCGGCACGGCGGCGGGTGGGGAGCCCAGGGCGACGGCGGTCTGGTCGACGGCGGCCAGGGCGAGTACGTCCGGGTGCCGCAGGCCGACGGCACGCTGGTCGCGGCGCCGGTCGAAGAGCACTCCGAGCTGCTGCCGGCGCTGCTCACCCTCAGCGATGTGATGGGCACCGGGCACCACGCGGTCGTCAAGGCCGGCGTGGGCGCCGGATCGACCGTCGCGGTCATCGGCGACGGTGCCGTCGGCCTGTCGGCGGTGCTGGCGGCCAAGCGGCTGGGCGCCGAGCGGATCGTGCTGTTCGGCCGGCACGAGGACCGCATCGCGGTGGCCAGGACGTTCGGTGTCACCGACGTCATCCGCGAGCGCGGCGACGCGGCCACCGAGCAGGCCGCCGAGCTCACCGGCGGCAACGGCTTCGCCTCGGTGGCCGAGTGCGTCGGCGAGCAGGCCGCGTGGCGCACGGCCATGGACATCGTCCGGCCGGGCGGCACCATCGGCTACGTCGGCGTCCCCACCGGCGTGACCGAGGGTCTGCCGGTGCGGCCGCTGTTCAACAAGAACGTCACCGTGGCCGGCGGCATCGCGCCGGTCCGCGCCTACCTGCCCGACCTGCTGGCCGAGACGCTCGACGGCTCGCTGGATCCTTCCCCGGTGTTCGACCTGGAACTGCCGCTGGCCCAGGTGGCCGACGGGTACTCGGCCATGCACGAGCGTCGGTCGATCAAGGCCCTGCTGCGGGCCTGATCCAGCCGTGCGCGCGATCCTGATCGAGGAGTACGGGGAGCTGCCGCGGGTGGCGGAGGTCCCCGAACCGGAGTGTCCGCCGGACGGGGCGGTCGTCGAGGTGACGGCGACCGGCGTGTGCCGATCGGACTGGCACGCCTGGCTGGGGCACGACCGCGATGTGCGGCTGCCGCACGTGCCCGGCCACGAGTTCGCCGGTGTGCTGGTGCAACTCGGCGAGCAGGTCACCGGCTGGGTGGTCGGCGACCGGGTCACGGCGCCGTTCGTGTACGCGTGCGGGTCGTGCCCGGCGTGCCGGACCGGCCAGCAGCAGGTGTGCCGACGGCAGACGCAGCCGGGGTTCACGCACTGGGGGTCGTTCGCCGACCGGGTCGTCGTGCACCACGCCGACGTCAACCTGGTGCCGGTGCCCGACGGCATCGCCGACACCGCGGCGGCGGCCTTGGGCTGCCGGTTCGCCACTGCTCACCGCGCCGTCCGGCACCACGGAGCCGTCCGGGCGGGCGACACCGTGGCGGTGTACGGCTGCGGCGGCCTCGGCCTGTCCGCCGTGATGATCGCCGTCGCGGCGGGTGCGACGGTGATCGCCGTCGATCCCGCGCCGGTGGCCCGGGAGGCCGCCGTCCGCTTCGGCGCGATCGCCGCGGTCGATCCGGGCCGACTGGGCAGGGCGCACGAGATCGCTGAGCAGGTGCGCAGTCTCGCCGGTGGCGACGGTGTGGCAGTGGCCGTCGACGCGATCGGCCGGCCGGACGTGCTCGCCGCCTCGGTGCTGTCGCTGGGCCGCCGCGGCCGGCACGTGCAGGCCGGGCTGCTGCTCGGCGAGCACGCCGCCCCGGCGGTGCCGATGGACCGCGTCATCGCCTGGGAGCTGCAGCTGTTCGGGTCACACGGCATGGCCGCCGGCGACTATCCGGCCATGCTGGCCGAGATCGCCGACGGCAGCCTCGATCCCACCCTGCTGGTCGGCACGGTCGCGCCGTTGACGGAGGCGCCGACGGCACTGGCCGCGCTGGGCGGCCGACCGGACGTGGCCGGCCTGACCGTGCTGGTGCCGTGACGTCCGGTCCGCAGGCGGACGGTCGACCTGCTTCCGCGGCGGACGTGTTCGCCGAGTTCTGCGCGGCCGGACTGTGGCCGGGCGTCGGCCCGGCGCTGGCCGGCCAGCTGGCCGGGGTGGGCGTCACCAGCCCCGGCACGGTGTCCGCGGGCCGGCTCGCGGCACTGCCGAAGATGACCGAGCGGCGCGCCAACCGACTCCTCAACAGCTGGGTCGGCGCCGGTCACCTCTGGGCCGTCGCCCAGCTCCTCATCCCCCACGAGCTGCCGCCGCGCTGGTCGCTGCGGCTGGTCGACGCCCTGGGCGACGACGCCGCTGCCGAGTTGCGGGCCGACCCGTGGCGGTTGCTGACCCTGCCGGAGGCGACGGTCGCCCAGGCCGATCGGGTGGCCCGGGCACTGGACGCCGACGTGCGGCGCACCGACCCGCGGCGGGGGCGCGCACTGGTCGACTGGACCCTGGCCCGCTTCACCCGGGACGGGCACACCGTCACCTCGCAGTCGCAGGTGGAGGCAGCCATCCGGCCGTTCGGTGTGGATCCGGTCGCCGCGGTCGAGGCGGCCGTCGCCGACGAGCTGGTCACGCCGGTGGCCGACCCGACCGGCGCGGGAGCCGGGGAACCCTGGCTGTCCCGCACGCTGCTGGCCCGGGCCGAGTCCGACGTGGCCGACGGCGTGCGGCGGCTCATCCGCACCGCGCGATCCCTGGCCGGCGCCCGGGCCGTCAAGGCCGTCACCGGCGACCTGGACGAGGTGCAGGCCGGCGCGGTCGGGCAGGTGGCCGGCCACGGGGTCAGCGTGCTCACCGGCGGGCCGGGCACCGGCAAGAGCCGGACCGTCGCCGCGGTGGTCGCCCTGTGCCGCAAGGTGGACGTGTCGTTCGCGCTGGCCGCGCCGACCGGTCGGGCCGCCAAGCGGCTGGAGGAGCTCACCGGCGCCGAGGCCAGCACGGTGCACCGACTCCTCGGCGCCCGCCGGTCGTTCCGGGACGACGAGGGCGACGACCGTTCCGGCGCAGCCGGGTTCGAACACGACGCGGACAACCCGGTGGAGGCCGACCTGGTCGTGGTGGACGAGGCGTCCATGCTCGACGTGGAGATCGCGGCCGCGCTGCTGTCCGCGCTGCGGGACGGCACTCATCTGCTGCTGGTCGGCGATCCGGCGCAGCTGCCGTCGATCGGTCCGGGCCGGGTGCTGGGCGACCTGCTGGACAGCGATGCCGTGCCGGTCACCGAGCTGCGCACGCTGTACCGGCAGACCGAGGGCGGCGCCATCGCCCGGCTCGCCGCGGAGATCCGCGACGGGGTGCTGCCCAAGGTCGACGACCCCACCCACGAGGTCGTGGTGGTGCCGACCTCCGGCTCCGCCGAGGCGGCGCACCGGGTCACGCAGCTGGTCACCGACTCCATCCCCCGGGTGTTCGACGCGTCGGGCGACGCGCTGCAGGTGGTCACCCCGGTGCACCGGGGCCCGGCCGGGACCCAGGCGCTGAACGCGGCTCTCAAGGCGCGGCTGAACCCGCCGGCCGAGGCCGGCCACGCCGTCCGGGGATTCCAGGTCGGTGACCGGGTGGTGGCCACGGCCAACCACCTCGACGCGGAACCGACCGGCTACGCCAACGGCGAGGTCGGCACGGTCGTGGCCACCGGTGACAACGTCGTCCGGGTCGCGTTCACCGGCGGCGAATCCGAGGTGCCCGGCAAGGCGCTGAACGACCTGCTGCACGGCTGGGCGATCACCGTGCACCGGGCCCAGGGTTCGGAGTGGGACGCCGTGGTGGCGGTGCTGCCGCCCGAGGCGTCCGCCATGCTGTCCCGCCCACTGGTCTACACCGCGCTGACCCGGGCCCGCCGGCACCTGTCGATCGTGCACGCGGCCGGACCGGCGGTCTCCCGGGCGGTCCAGCAGGTGGGCTCGGTGCCCAGGCGGACCCGGTTGGCGGCACTGCTACGGGATCAGGAGGCCGGCGCCGACGACCTGGACGCGGACTGACCGGACGGGCGTCAGACCGTGGTGCTGACGCGGAAGCCACTGTGTCGCAAGCGGTCCGATGCGCACTGCAGGTCGGCAGGGGTGGGCAGCTCCTGGATCTGCCGGGTGATCAGCACCCCGACGTCGACGCTGCTGAACTCCTCGCGACCGGAAGCTCGTGCGGCTGCGGCGATCCCGTCGGCCTGATCGTCGCTCATCCGCCGCGGCAGCAACGCCAGCGCCGGGACGAAGCCGGTGCGGGGCGCCGCAGCGGGGTAACCGTCCCGGAACCAGGCCACGATGCGGTGCAGCCAGGACGGCAGCGGTCGGAGCAGCAGCGCCGGACGTGCGGTGGCACCCATCGACCGACTCCCCTCCGTTCCCCGAACACACACCTGTTGTTCACCTGGCGTTCACTGTACCGGCCGGTCATGCCGTCACCTGGAGGATCACGCCATCGCGCGGACGGGTGGGCATCCGACGGTGATCGACGGTCAGGTCCTGAGGCGGGAGCCCCCAGCTCCGGGTGGCCAGCTCGATCGCGGTCCGGCTGATCAGCGCCCCGGTGATGCCCTCCCCGGGGCACCGGTGCCCGGTGAGCATTGCGTCGCCGCCCTGGGGCACGAACCAGCCGGACTGGCTGCGGGTCGGGAAGCTCAAGAAGCGCGCCGGGTCGAAGCGCTCCGGATCCGCCCAGCCGTCCCGACTGATGTGGGTGCCCCAGACGTCCAGGATGATCCGCCGGCCGGCCGGGACGGTGACCGGCCCGACCTGCATCCGCCGCCGGGTCCGGGCGGCCAGGACCGGGACGAACGGGGTGGTGCGCCGGATCTCGTGCGCGAAGGCGGTCACCACCGGACCGGGCAGCGCCCGCGACGCGTCGGCAGGCCCGGCGGCGCGGGCCTCGTCGGCGATCCGGGTGCGCCAGTCCGGGTGGCGGTCCAACTGCACGACGGCCGCCGCGGCGTACCAGGCGACCGCCACCGTCGGCCGCATGATGTTGAGCAGCTCGACCGCGGCGGTGCGTTCCGGCAGCGGCCGTTCCTGCCCGTCCCGATGGTCCAGCACCGTGGCCAGCGCACTGCCGTCCGGGACCGGGAACCGGCCGGCACGAGCCGCCCGCACCGCCGAGCGCGCCCACCGGTCGCTGCGCCGGCGGGCCGCGTACGCGCGCGCCCCACGGGGCCCGATCGAACCGAAACCGTCGACCACGATCGCCATGTCGCGGGCGTGCGCGCGCAGCCGCGCCTCGGCGAACGGCAACCCTGCCCACCGCTGCACCGCGACGCCGAACACCTCGACCGCGGTGTCGTAGACCGTGACCCGGCCCCCGGCGGTCAGCGCCTCGGCCCAGCTGCGGCTGACCAGACCGGCCAGCGCGTCGACCCGGTCCGGTTCGACCGCCTGCACGAAGAGCGACTTGCGGTGCCGGTGCGGCTCGTCGTCCAGGCCGTGCACCGCGCCGCGACCGAACAGGGTGCCCCGGATCGGCTGCGGGGTGGCGCCGGTCCGGCGGACCCGGTCACCGTCGTAGAACAGCTCGACACCACCCGGACCGCCGACGACCACGGCTCGACGACCGAGCAACCGGATCGGCACCGCGGTGACCTCCGGTCGCGAACCGATGCGATCGGCGAAGTCGTAGCCGGACCGGAGCAGCAGCGCGGTGTGGTCGACCGGGCAGGCGGACCGGGTCTCGGGCAGACGGGTCTGCGGCAGCACGGACTCGGTCATGCCGACGACAGTTCCCGACCGGTCGGCCGCCGAACCCGCGCGCCCGCCGGTCAGGGTGTGACGTCGGGCAGCAGACCTCCGGGACTGGGCTTGCGCCGCAGCCACACCTGCCGGCTGCCGTCCGGGTAGCGCAGCACACGGGCCAGCTCCCAGCCGGTGAACTCGGCGCGCAGGGCGAGCATCCCGGCGGCTGCGGAGCGGGACATGTCGGCCGCGATCCGCAACGGCTGGTACTCGTACCCGTCCGCCGGGGTGTCGTGGATGCGCCCGCGGGCGGGCGGCCAGGCGCCGGCAGCCGAGGCGCTCGGCCCGGGAACGGCGGTCAGGGAGGTTGAGCGGGGCTGGGCACCGGGGCGCGAGGACAGCACGAGGGCGGATCACCTCCGGTCGACGGGGCAAGGACGGGCCGTGCAGGGCGCAGCCGAGGAACGCTCGGGCGACGCGGCCGATCACGGACCGGGTTGATTGTGCCTGTCGATCGTGCACCCGGACTACGGTCTGCTGCCGTGCCCAGCGACGACGCCTCCTCCGATCCGCGACCCCCGTCCGCCGCGCTGGCAGCCTGGTCGCCGATCCGCACCCGGCTGCGACGGGACGCGTTCGGCATCGCTCTGGCCACCGGCGCCTACGCGGTGTCGTTCGGCGCCATCTCGGTGGCCAGCGGCCTGGACGTCTGGCAGACCGTGGCGCTGTCCGCGGTGATGTTCAGTGGTGGCAGTCAGTTCGGGCTGGTCGGCGTGGTCGCCGGCGGCGGTGCCCCGCTGGCCGGGGCGCTCACCGCCGTGCTGCTCGGCGTCCGGAACGGTCTGTACGGCCTGCGGATGGCGCCGCTGCTGCGGGCCGGCGGCTGGCGACGACCCGCCGTCGCCCAGTTGGTCATCGACGAGACCACCGCGATGGCGCTGGCCGGTCAGCAGGAGGCCGTGGACGCCGGACGCCCCGAGCTGGCCGACCGGGCCGGCCGGTTCGGGTTCTTCGCCACCGGGATCGCACTGTTCACGCTGTGGAACCTGGGCACGCTGATCGGGGCGCTGGGCGCGGAGTGGCTGCCCGCCCCGACCGTGCTGGGCCTGGACGCCGCCGTGCCCGCCGCCTTCCTGGCCCTGCTGGCGCCCCGGTTGCGCCACGGCGGGCCGGTGGTGGTGGCGCTGCTGGCCGCCGCGGTAGCGGTGGCGGCCAGCCCGTTCGTCCCCGTCGGCATCCCGGTGTTGCTGGCCGCGCTGGTCGGCGTGGTCGTGGGCTGGGTGCCTAACCGGCTCGCCGGACAGGATGCCCTCCGATGACCCTCTGGATCGGCGTGCTGGTCGGCTCGATCGGCTGCTACCTGCTGAAGTTGGCCGGACTGTCGCTGCCGGCGTCCGTGCTGGCCAACGTCCGGGTGCAGCGCATCGCCGCGCTGCTCCCGGTGGTGCTGCTCGCCGCGCTGGTCGCGGTGCAGACCATCACCGACGGCGGGCGGCTGGTGTTCGACGCCCGGATCGCCGGCGTCGCCGTGGCCGGGTTCGCGGTGTGGCGGCGGTGGCCGTTCCTGGTGGTGCTGGTGCTCGCCGCCGCGACCACCGCGCTGGTCCGGTTGGTGTGGCCGGGCAGCTGAGGCGGGGCTCGATCGAGGGCGCAGGTGCACAGTGCGGGCGCAGCGCGGCCGCGTTCCGCTCAGCCGCGCCCGGCGTGCGCATCCGCGCCGCGAATTCCGGGCGCGGGTGCGCATCCCGGGCGCACCTGGGACGGGGTCGTCACAGCTGCGCCGTGAATGTGCGTCCGCGCCGCGGCTGCGCCCGGTCCATGGCGCGTGCGGTTGCAGGTGCGCAGCTGACGCGGGTCTGCGGCACACCTGCGCCGTGGTTGTGCATCTGCGCCGTCAATTGAAGGCGCGAATGCACGTTCCGGGCGCAGATCTGGGCGCGTCCGCCTCAGATGCACCGCCGCGCCCTCGCCGCCATGTCCCGCAGGTGCGCAGCTGACGTCAGCAGGTGCGCAGCAGCCGGTCCAACACCCGGACGCCGAACTGCAGCGAGTCGACCGGGACCCGCTCGTCCACGCCGTGGAAGAGCCCGGAGAAGTCCAGGTCGGCCGGTAGCCGCAAGGGAGCGAAGCCGTACCCGGCCACGCCGAGCCGGGCGAAGGCCTTGTTGTCGGTGGCGCCGGAGAGCATGTACGGAACGGTGACGCCGCCCTCGTCCTCGGCCCGGACCGCGGCCTGCATGGCGCCGACCAGGTCACCCTCGAACGGGAACTCCAGCGGCGGCAGCCACACCCACTCGATGTCGATGTCGTCGCCGGCCAGCTCCGCCACCTGCTCGCGGAAACCGTCCTCCGAACCGGGCAGCACCCGGCAGTCGACGACGGCTTCAGCGGTGGACGGGATGACGTTCGCCTTGTACCCGGCCTTGAGCATGGTCGGGTTGGCGGTGTTGCGCAGGGTGGCGTTGATCATGCGGGCGATCGGGCCGAGCTTGGCCACCGCACCCTCGAGGTCCTCGTCGGGGAACTCAAACCCGGTCAGCTCGGTGATCGAGGCCAGCAACGCGTCGACCGTGGCGGTGCGGGTGATCGGGAACCGGTGCGCGCCGAGGCGGGCCACCGCCGCGGCCACCCGGGTGACCGCATTGTCGTCATGCCGCATGGAGCCGTGTCCGGCCGTGCCGCGGGCCCGCAGGGTGGCCCAGCCGACGCCCTTCTCGGCCGCGGCGACCAGGTAGGCGCGACGGGTCTCGTCGAGCGAGACGGAGAATCCACCGACCTCGGAGATCGCCTCGGTGGCGCCGTCGAAGAGCTCCGGATGGTGGTCGACCAGCCACTGCGAGCCGACGAGCCCACCGGCCTCCTCGTCGGACATGAACGCGAAGATCAGGTCCCGCGGCGGCACGACGCCGGAGCGCTTGAACTCGCGAGCCACGGCGATGGTCATGGCGACCATGTCCTTCATGTCGACCGCGCCGCGGCCCCAGACGTAGCCGTCCTGGACGGCGCCGGAGAACGGGTGCACCGTCCACTCGGCCGGATCAGCCGGGACCACGTCGACGTGCCCGTGCACCAGCAGCGCACCGCGGGACGGGTCGGCGCCGGCCAGCCGGGCGACCAGATTGCCGCGGCCGGGGGCGGACTCGACGTAGGTGGTCTCGTACCCGACCTCCTCCAGCTTGGCCTGGATGTACCGGGCGGCGCGAGCCTCACCGTCGCCGACGGTGGCCGGGTCGCCGGTGTTCACCGACTCGATCTGGATGAGCTCGCTGCACAGCTGCACCACCTCCTGCTCGGCGATGGACAGTTGCTCGGCCGGCGGGAGGGAGATGTCAGACATGTGCCGTTCCTACACCGGCTCCGATCGCCTCCTGCACCCGGGCGCCACCGAACGCTCGATCGGACGCCGCCGAGTGGTGAGATCGGCGTGCCGGATCGAGTAGAGTGATGCGTCGCCGGGCTCGGAGTTCCATCAGCCCGGCGGACACCGGTCCGGGTGGCGGAATGGCAGACGCGCTAGCTTGAGGTGCTAGTGCCCGCAAGGGCGTGGGGGTTCAAGTCCCCCCTCGGACACTCAGCATGACACTGCGTGACCTGCGAAGACATCGAGCCGGCGGGCGCAGAATGAGCCCGGTGATACCGCGGTGATACTCCGGTGGTCACCGGACCGTGCGCAGGAACGCCACCAGGGCGTGGCCGAGCGCCAGAGCCTCCGGCGATCGGTCGCCCTCCGCGATGCCCTTGAGGATGTCGTCCAGCTCGTTGCTGACGTCGAGCAGGTCGAACCGGTCGGCCAGCTCGCGGAGCCGCTGGGGCTGCTCGGCAGCGTTGCGCACCAGCGCCGCTGCGTTCTCTTCCGGGTCGAACGGGACGGGTCGGAACTCGGTCAAGGTCATCCTCCGTGGATCAGTGCGCCGAGGGCCGTCGCGGCCTCGCGCTGCATGGTGGGCAGGGCGTGCGAGTAGGTGTCGAGCGTGATGCTGATGGTCTGGTGGCCCAGTCGCTCTTGGACGATCTTCGGGTGGACGCCGGCCACCAGCTGGAGCGTGGCCGACGTGTGCCGCAGTGAGTGCAGGTGGATCACCGGCAGGGTGTGCACCTGGGTCGGAGCGACCGACTTGGCGGCCTCCGCAAGCTGCCACCGGATGCACCGAGCGACCGACTCCCGGAAGGACCGGGACACCGACTCCGGCAGCCGGTGCCGACCCTCCAGGTCGCCGAACGCCAGCGCGTCCTGGGCGCCGAGCTGGAACGCCAGGCCGGCGCGCCGGGTGCGGTGCGATCGGAGCAGGGCGGCGGTTGCCGGGTCGATGTCGACCACCCGGGCGCGGCCAGTCTTCGTCGGCCCCTCTACCTGCTGCTGAGGCTGGCCCTTCACCTTGATGGTGCCGACCGACCGGCGGACGCTGATCGCCCCGGCATCCAGGTCGACGTCGCGCCAGCGCAACGCCAGCAGCTCCCCGCGGCGCATCCCGGTGGCCACCAGCACCAGCCACGCGGTCCGCTGCTCCGGGTCTGCGTGCTGCTCTGCCCATCCGAGGAAGGTGCCCAGCTCGGCGGCCGACCAGGTCACCATCTCCGGTGGCCGGGCGTCCTTGGCGCTGGGCGGGTCGGCCACGTCGGCGGGGTTCACCGGGATGAGGCCCTGACGGACCGCGTCCTTCATCGCCTTATGCACGATCATCGCCACGTAGCGGACCGTCCGGGCCGACAGTCCCCCGGACCCGTCCGCGCGGCCGTCGGCCTCCAGCGACCGGTACAGCGCCGACAGCCGGGAGCCGGTGAGCGCGGCCAGCCGGACCGTGCCGATGCGCGGCTCCAGGTGCAGCCGGGCGTTCTTGCGATAGCTGGCCATCGTCGACGGCGCCAGCCGGAGACCGTCCAGCCACTCGGCCAGATACTGACCGACAGTGATCTTTGACGGCTCCGAGTAGCCGCCTGGGGCTTCGCCCTTGGCCAGCAGGTCCCGGATGCCCGCTGCCGCCGCCTTTCGCGTCGTGAACCCGCGACGCAGCACAGGCTTCCGAGTGCCGTCGGCCATGGTGACGGTCACCTTGATCAGGTACCGGGTACCGGCCGCCGTGCGGTACTCCGAGATGGTGCCCTCACCGGCTTGTCGACGACGCGAGCCGGTCACGACGGCTCGCCGCCCTTCAGTGCTTCCAGACGATCGATCAGCCGTTGGACCGCAGGCTTCGGCGTCCCAGCCTGATCCGCCAACAAGCCAGCGAAGAACAGTTGCCCGACCATCCGTCGCAGCTCGACCAGGACGCTCTCAGGGTCGATGTCGTGGTCCCGGATGTGGTTGAACAGGTCCTCGGCCACCTCGACGCCTTTGACTCGCGCCTTCTCGGCCTCCTCGAGCGCGTCGTCCATGAGCGACCACGCCAAGGCCAGAAGCTGCACCAGGTCGCTCGCGCGGACCAGGTCCGGTTCCAGAGCCACCATCTGATTGAGATCGAAGTTGTCGAACACCTTCGAGAAGCCGACCAGCTCGTCGACGGTGATTCGTCGCGCCGGAGTGCCCTTCTCAATCTTGTAAAGCGCCGACGGGTGCATCGCGCACCCAACTCGGGCCATGTGATCGGCGAGGACTTCGTAGTTCCAGCCGCGCTTTTCGCGCTCCGTGGCGATCCGCGCGGCTAGGTTGCGCTCAGCCGAGATGCTCCGCGGCTTGTTCGGTCGTGGCACCCGTCCACCCCTCCTAATCCACCCATTCCAGCGGCACCAGTTGCCCATCCGCTTCCTACAACGGTGGACAGTCTGCCCCGTTTTGGCTTGCTTCCGCAAGTGACCGTCCGCGACAATCTTCCTACCTCGGTGACCACCACCGACCGGAATGGGAGGCCGACGTGACCGTCGACTTGACTGACCGCCTCTGGATGAGCCCCGACGAACTTGCCCCACTGCTCAACCTGACCGGCCGGGCCGTGCGCAACGCCTGCGCCTCCGGCGACATCCCCGCCGTCCGTATCGGCGCCCGGTGGCGGATCCCCGTCGCCAAGGTCCGCGAGCTGGCCGGCCTTCCCGCGACCAACTCGGCCGCCTGACCCGATAGGAGGGCCACCGTGCCCAAGCAGTTGCCCCAGGCGGGCGAGGTCCGTGGACAGCTGGAGGTCGACCTTTCCGACCTCAGCTGGCGGACACCGGACTGCCCCGGCGAGATCGCCCGCCGCTTCTCCCCTCTCGCCTTCGCCCCGGCCCGGGCCGACGTCAGCATCCGACTGCCACAGGCCGCGCGGCTGCCGGCCGGCGTCTTCCTGCAGGCGTTCGCCGACTTCGCTCAGCACCCGGACCGCCTGAGCTACAAGGTCACCGGAACCGCGGATGCCCGCGCGGTCAAGGCCGCGTGCGATGAGCTGCGGGCCGCCGTCCGGATCTGGTCCATGCCGGCCTGCCTGGTCCCTGAGCTCGACCCGGCGCTCACCGCGTGACCGCGGCTGTCGCAGCGGTTCCCACTCCCGCTGCCCGGCGACCGGACCCCTGGCGGGCCGGTGCTCACCCCGGCTCGATCATCTTCTCCACACCCGAGCAACCACCGGCCATGTGGGGACACCGCGGCGAAGTGCTTTGGGCCGAGGGAGAGTCGCTGCTCCTGGTCGGCACCCCCGGCGTTGGCAAGACCACTCTCGCCGGCCAGCTGCTCCGCGGTCGACTCGGACTGTCCGACGACCTTCTCGGGTACCCGATCCGAGCCACCAGCAGCCGCGTGCTGTACCTCGCGATGGACCGACCCGGGCAGGTGGTGCGCTCGCTGCGCCGCCAGTTCCACCACACCGACGAGCGCGTCCTCGCCGACCGCCTTGTGATCTGGAAGGGCCCGCCGCCCGTCGACCTCGCCCAGGACGACGGTGCACTCCTGCGCTTGGCCGAGATCCACGGCGCTGACACCGTCGTCGTCGACTCCCTCAAGGACGCTGCGGTCGGTCTGACCGAGGACATCGTCGGCGCCGCGTACAACCGCGCCCGACAGGTCGCCCTTGCCGCCGGAGTGCAGGTGCTCGAGCTGCACCACACCACCAAGCGCGGACCGAACGGCGCCAAGCCCACCGCCCTGGCCGACGTCTACGGCTCGGCATGGATCACCGCCGGCGCCGGCTCGGTGCTGATGCTGATCGGCGATGCCGGCGACCCCGTGGTGTCCATGCATCACCTCAAGCAGCCCGCCGAGGTCGTCGGCCCCCTGACCCTGCAGCACGACGCGGCCCACGGTTCCACCACCGTCGTCGGCGACACCGACCCGCGCACCCTGCTCCGGGCGTCCGGCGCCCGAGGAGTCACGGCCAAGACGCTCGCCGAGGCGCTGTTCGGCACCCCCGACCGCAACGCCATCGAGAAGGCCCGCCGCAAGCTCGACGCCCTCGTCCGGGCCGGCGCCGCGGTCAAGGTGCCCGACCCGTCTCACACCTCCGGCGGCACTCCCGAGTCGGTCTACGTGATTCCGGACAAGGCCGCGTGAGCACCCGCCGAGCAGTCACGGAATCCAGTCACGCACCCCTGTCGGCCGTGACCGGTCACGACACTCACGGCGCAGTCACGGACGGCGCATTGCCGCAGGTCAGGCAGTTCACGCCTGCAGTCACGGCAGTCACGCGCGGAGCAGTCACGATCGCCACCCCCTCTGAAAGAGGGGGGCGACGCGTGCTCGGGCATGAAGTGCTCAGTCCGGGGATGGTCCGGCTCCTCGGCTCCTGCACCTCCGGATGCCTGCACAGCCGACCTGACAGCCGGTGCTCATGCCGCTGCGGCGGCCCGGCTGTCCTTCCGCGCCATCTCCCGGAATCCGCAGGCGCGTCGGCGCTCGTTGGTATCAGCTCCGGTATCACGACGGCCGGTGAGCTGACCGATCCCGCCGCTGACGTGCAGCGATGCGCTGCTGAGGCGTGGGACCGATTGTCCTCCGCCACCGCTCGCGCCGGCTCGGTTGGCCAACCATGACCCGCCACACCGGCGCGCTCCGCCGCCCACCACCCCGCCGCCTGCTGGTCGACGCACTGGCCAACCTCCGAGCGTTCGACACCCGGGACGCCGACGTCGTCGAGCGGGAGATCCGCCGACTCCGCCACGAGGTCGCCCGCTACCGCAAGGCGGCCCGGCACCTGGCCCAGGACCAGCACGCCGACGCCGTCCTTGCCCTGCTCCACCAACTCTCCAGGGAGACCTGACCCATGACCCTGACTCGCTGCCCCGTCTGCGTTCACAGCCAGCGCCCCGCCATCGACCAGGCCCTCACGGCCGGCGCACCCACCGAACGCCAGCTCGGCGACGCCTACGGCCTCAACTGGAACGCGCTCGTCCGCCACCGCAAGCAGCAGCACCACCGCCCCACCCCCATCCGGACGGAGGCCTGACCCATGGCCCCGCCCTGCGCAACCTGCACCCACCCCGACCTCGTGGCCATCGACCAAGCTCTCGCCGCCGGTCTCGCCTCCGGGCAGCCGTCCCTCCGCCAGCTCGGCGACCAGTACGGCATCGACCGGGCCAGCCTCGCCCGCCACCGCAAGGCCCACCTGTCCCCGGCGCTCAAGGCCCAGCTGACGAAACGGGAAACCGCCGGTGCCCGCAAGGTCATCGACGAGGTCCGCACCGTGCTGGCCAGCATCCGCGGAGTCCTGGACCGGGCCGAGACCGCCCAGGACGACCGCACGGTGCTGGGCGCCGCCAAGGAGATGCGGTCCACGCTGGAGCTGCTGGCCAAGATCACCGGTGAGCTGGACGAGCGGCCCACCGTCCAGGTGCTCAACGTCGCCACCAGCCCGGAGTTCCTGGCCGCGCAGTCCGCGATGATGGCCGCTCTCCGCCCCTATCCCGAAGCCGCTCAGGCCGTCGCTGCCGCCCTGGCCGGGGTGGGCCAGGGGCAGGGTCATCCGCCGGAACTGATCCCGTGAGCGCCGTGGCGGGCACGCTGGCCGCCGCGCTGGACCCGGTGCTGTTCGCGCGCGGTCTCGGCTTCGTAGCCGAGGAGTGGCAGGAGAACCTGCTCCGGACCCAGGCCGAGCAGGTGCTCGTCGTGGCCGCCCGGCAGGTGGGCAAGTCCAGCACGGTGGCGCTCAAGGCGCTGCACGTCGCCACCTACGAGCCGGGCTCGCTGTGCCTGATCTTCTCCCCGCGACAGCGACAGTCGGATGAGCTGCTCCGCAAGGTGCGGACCTACTACCGGGCGCTGACCGGCCACGCGGGTCGACCGGTCAGGAACGACGACGTCCCGGTCAAGAACAACGAGTCGGAGTTGGAGCTGACCAACGGCTCTCGCATCGTGTCGTTGCCTGGCTCGGAGTCCGGCGTCCGCAGCTTCTCGGCCGCCCGACTGCTCATCCTGGACGAGGCGTCCCGAGCGTCCGACGACCTGCTGGCTGCGGTCGTGCCGATGGTGGCCACCGGCGGGCAGTTCATGATGATGAGCACTCCGTGGGGTCGCCGGGGCTTCTTCTACGAGCTGGCCGAGCTCGATCAGACGGACGCATGGGAGCGGCACCGAACCACCGTCTACGAGTCGGCGCGATGGCCAGAGGCCCGCCGGGCTCGAGTGCGGGCGTCCATCGGGTCGTTCGCCTGGTCATCGGACTACGAATGCGTCTTCGGCGACACCACCTCGCAGCTGTTCTCGACCGAGATGGTTGACCGGGCTTTCACTTCCGACGTTCTGCCCCTGGAGATTCCATGATCGACCGCACTGTCCCCGGCGCCTTCACCGTCGGGCTGGACCTCGGCCAGGCCGCCGACTTCTCGGCGCTGTGCGTGATCGAGCACGTCGCCCAGCTGCCGCCCGGGATGACCAGTCACGCGCACCGGGTCCACCTGGTCAGCGCGCTGGCCGACGCAGTGCGGGTGTTCCAGGTCCGGTCGCTCAAGCGCTGGCCGCTCGGCACGCCGTACACCGTTGTGGCCAAGGATGTCTCGGCCGTGCTGGCTTCCCCCGCACTGCGGGGCCGCTCGTCGCTGCTGTACGACGCCACCGGCGTGGGCCGTGGCGTCGGCGACCTGCTGTACCAGGAGTACCGCGAGCACTCGCGGATCTCGCTGTACCCGCCGACGCCGGTCACGATCACCCAGCAGTCCAAGGCGGACATGGTCTCGACCACGATGCTGGCCTTCGAGCAGGGCCGCCTGCAGATCGCTGCCGGCCTGCCACTCGGCGACGCGCTGCGCTCGGAGCTGCTGCGGTTCCAGCAGAACATCCGACCGTCGGGCTCGACGAGCTACGACATCCCTCGCACCGAGGACGGTCACGGCGACCTGGCGTCCGCGCTCATGGTCGGCCTGTTCTGGAACGACTGGGTCCCGGGCCGCGACCTGATCCGCCTGGTGGACGGCCCGCCACTCCCCGTCGACGCGGCACCAGATGGCCGCGACCAACGTAACGACATGCGTTACAAATCAGCATCTTTCGAGTAGAATCCGGCGCATGTAGACGACTCGGAAGTGGAGGTGAGCAGTGTCGGGAACTCTTGATGTCGGCACCCTGGTCGGGTACGTCGACTTCGACCTGTCCGGCATGGACAAGTCGTTCGACGAGGCCGAGGGCAAGATGTCCCGCTTCGAAGGCGGCATGAGCAAGTGGGCCACGGCGGCCGGCGCCGGCATCGGCCTGGCCCTCGGTGCCGCGGTGGCCTCGGCGATCAACACCGACGCCGCGAACCGCAAGCTCACCGCGCAGCTCGGCCTGACCAAGGACGAGGCGGCCAGGTTCGGCAAGCTCGGCGGCGAGCTGCTCGCGTCCGGGTACGGCTCCGGCCTGGAGGACGTCAACGAGGGCATCGCCGCCGTGGTCCGCAACATCGGCGGGATGCGCGACGCCAGCGAGGACGACCTGAAATCCATTACGGGTCAGGTGATCTCGCTCGCCACCACGATGGGTGAAGACCTCGGCGAGGTCGCCCGGACCGTCGGCGTGATGATGAAGACCGGGATGGCCAAGGACGCCCAGGAGGCGCTGGACCTGGTCACCGCCGGGCTCCAGTCCCCGGTGAATGCCGCCGGTGACCTGCTGGACACCTTCAACGAGTACTCGACGATCTTCCGGACGCTCGGCCTGGAGGGTGAGGACGCGCTCGGTCTGCTGCAGCGGGGGCTCCAGGGTGGTGCCCGCGACGCCGACCAGGTGGCCGATGCGCTCAAGGAGATGCTGCTCGGCGTCCAGTCCGGTGACTCCCGGGACGCGATCTCCAAGCTGGGCCTGGACTTCGGTGCGCTGCAGCGGGCGATGGCGGCCGGCGGGGAGCAGGCCAAGACGGCCACGGGCCAGCTGCTCGACGCGTTCACCGCGCTGCCGCCGTCGGTGGAGAAGAACGGCATCGCGGTGCAGCTGTTCGGCTCCCTAGCCGAGGATGCCCAGGCGGCGCTTTCGTCGCTGGATCCCCGGTCGGCGGCGGCCGAGTTCGAGGCCGCGTTCGGTCCGATCAACGGCTCGGCCAAGGAGTTCGACGAGACCGTGTCCGGTGGGCTGCAGTCCAGCCTGGACACCCTGCTCGGCAAGGTGAAGTCCTTCGGCGCCGGGGTGGCCGAGGATCTGACACCTGCCTTGCAGGGCGGGATCTCGATCCTCGGTGGTCTGGTCGACGCGCTCGGCCCGGTGCTCGGCCTGCTCGGCGACATCCCGGATCGAGGTCCCCCTCGTGATCGGCGCGTTCCTCGGTCTCAAGGCCCTGTCCCCGGTCTTCTCCGGACTCAAGGACAACATCCGCGGGTTCCGCGACGAGATGCGCCTCCAGCAGGCGCTGGCCACGTCGTCCGGGCAGTCGCTCGGCACGATGGGCGCGGCGGCCGCAACCGCCTCGGCTCGGTGGGGTGGGCTGCTCAAGACCGTCGCCGGTGGCGCCGGCCTGGTCGGGGTCGGGCTGATCATCTCGGCGATCACCTCGGACGTGGCCAAGATGTCGGCCCGGATGGACGTCGCCCGGCAGTCGGCCGACCAGCTCACTACCTCCCTGGTGGACTCCGGCGGAGCGTGGACCAAGGCCGCGGAGGAGCAGCAGCAGGCCTCCGTCCGCAACTCCGAGGCGTTCAAGGCGCTGATCGCGGCCGGCGCCGACTGGGGCCTCACCATGCGCGCCCTCACCGGTGACCTCGGAGCGTTCGAGGAACTGGCCCGCTCCGATGCCTGGTCGAGCCTGGGCGACTCACTCGACGGCACCGGGCTGATGCGGCAGGCCGCCGCGCTGGCCAACGTCCGCGGCGAGGCCGAGCGCGGCGCCGACGCGCAGCGGAAGTACAACCAGGAGCAGGCCGTCGCGGCCACGAACGCCGATGCGGTCGCCGCCGCGAACGGCCGGGTCGCCACCACCCAGGACACCGCGAACGCTGAGCTGCTGGTCGCCAGCGGGCACGCCAAGGACGTGGCGGAGGGATACCGCCAGCTGGGCGTGATCGCCCCGCCGGCCCTGGAGGACACCGCCACCGCAGCCGAGGGTGTCACCGAGTCGCTGAGCCCGATGCAGCAGGCCCTGGAGGACAGCAAGACCGCCGCCAGCGAGCTGGACACCGCCGCCCAGCTGCTCCAGCTGTCGCTGGCCACCATGTCCGGCCGGAACGTGGATGCCGAGGTGGCGCAGCGCGCGGCTGCTGCCGCCATCCGGGATGCCGCCGCGGCGGCCCGGGACAAGGTCGACGCCGACGCGGCCCAGCAGGCGGCCACGGAGGCGGTCAACCGGCTGACCGAGCAGGGCATCACCACCGGCGAGGAGTACACCGCGGCCAAGCGGGCCGAGACCGAGGCCATCGCCAAGGCCGCCGACGCCGGGGACCGGCAGGCCGACACGTTGAACAGCGTCACCGGCGCCGCCGCTCAGCAGGCCGCTGCTGCTGCTCGGGCGGCCGGCGCGAACGGTGACCTCAACGCCGCCGCGCAGGCCGGCGCCCAGCGCATGGCCGAACTCCGGTCGCAGTTCATCGAGGCCCAGGTCGCCAGCGGCATGGCACGCGACGCCGCCGTCGCCCTGGCCGACGAGTACGACCTGATCCCGGCCAACGTGGAGACCACGATCCGCGCCGAGGCCGACACGTACGTGGCCAAGCAGGAACTCGACGCCCTTGGCCAGCCCCGGACCGTCCGGTTCAACGCCGTGGTGACCGGAGCGGCCAGCGCGGCCGCCGCGGTCAACAACCTCGCTGCCAACCTCGGCCCACCACGAGCCGGGGGCGGTGCCATCTACGGGCCTGGTCCCAGGGGCATCGACTCGGTGCTCACTCCGTCGGCGCCCGGTGAGCACATGCTCACCGTCGGCAACGTCGACGCCTTCGGCGGCCAGGCCCAGGTCTACGCCTTCCGTGCCGCCCTGGACTCCGGCGGGCTGGCCGGCGCCGCCGCCTACCTCAATCGGGTCGCCGGCTACGCCGTCGGCGACCGCACCGCCAGCAGTGCCCCGGCTGTCCTGATGCCGGCGGCCAGCAGCCCCCGCCACATGACCGTCACCGTGCGCTACGACAGCGCACCACTGGATCAGCGCATCACCCGGATCGCCAACATCGAGATCGACCGCGCGGCCGTCGACTTCTCCGAGGGCTGGGACGGACCGGGGATGTCGTGACCCACCAACCACCACCACCACCGAGGAGACCAACCGTGACCACCCTGACCGTCCTGCCCGAGGTCGACCCCCTGGTGCTGCCCATCCGGGGCGCCGACGGCGAGATCCGGGAGTACACCGTCCAGCCGGCGTCCGCCGAGCACCTGGACCTGATCGCCGCCCTCGGCGCCGTGCGCGCATCACAGATGTTCGGCACCAAGGTGGCCGACGAGCACTACGCGCTGCTCGAGCAACTGACCGGACGCGAGGAGGTGGCCCGCCAGGTCTGCCTCGGCACCGAGACCTACCTGCAGATGGTCGCCGACGGCATCTCGGCTCACGACCTGGCTCGCGCCCAGGCCACCGCCGTGCTGTGGCAGGCCAGCGGGTGCAACCACGAGGTCGCCCTGTCGGCCTGGACCTGGACGCCCACCCTCCGCATCCAGCCGGCCGAACCCGACCAGCCCACCGAAGCCACAGCGGAGGAGGTGCCCACCACCGATGCCGAGGTTCCCACCACTGACGCGTGAGACCACACCCGAGCTGTTCGATCAGCTCACCCTCCAGGTGCCCGACCGGACCGACCGGGCACGGGACTACCTCGTCGAGCTGACCGACACCGAGTCCTGGACCGTCGGGCTGCTGCTCTGCCAGGTCTTCGTGCCCGACGCGGTGCACCACAGCGTCAGCCTCGGAGCGCGGACGGTCGAGGCGACGCGCCGCGACGGGGTCTCGATCCCCACCGTCCTCGCCGCCGGCCGCGCCGCCTGGGCCTATCACCGTGAGCACCCGGCCCTCTACGGCTACGTCAAGACCATGGCGTCCATGGGCTTCCAACCACCCAGGAGCGATCAGTGAGCGACCAGCCCACCACCCCACCGTCCGACCAGCCGGCCGAGCGGAGCGTCGACGAGATCCGGGCCGCCCAGCGCGCACGGCGAGCCGGCGCACCAGACCCGAACGACCCCATCGGCGCGGCGCGCATCGCCCGCCAGGAACGGAGGAACAACAGATGACCACAGCCACCGATCCCCGTGCAGCCCTGGAGGCACTGGAGGCCAAGGCCCGAGCGGGTGACCCGGTCGACGCCCAGGAGATGGCGCTGGCACTCGCCGCCGTCGGGGCCGCCGACCGTGTCGCCGCCCTCGCCGAGCAGGGCGAGACCGAGCGCCAGCAGGAAGCGAACCGCCAGCAGGCCTTGCAGACGCTCGCGGATGCGCGGGCCGCCGCAACCGCCGAGCTGGCACCACTCAAGGCCGCCGTCCCCGAGCTGTTCGACGCCGCCCTCGATGCACTGGTGGCCCTCTTCGAGGGCGCCGAGGCTCACCGTCAGGCAGTCCAGCGTCAGGGCGTCGCGATGCGTCGGGCCGGGTGGACCGTCCGCACCTGGGCCCACATCGACGAAGAGCCCGCAGACCTGGACCCGGCGAACCACGTCGACTTCAGCCAGGGCAACGAAGTTCAGTCGGTCACGGTGGCCGGCGCTCACTACTCGGGCGTCGCCACCGGCAAGCAGTGGCTGGACACCGCGACCAAGCAGGCCGCCGAGCTGGCCACGATCGAGCCGTCCAAGCGCGCCGCCTGGATCACGGCGAGCTCTCCGGCTCGTCCCTGGTGGACCGGTGACCGGTGAGCGCGTGGGTCGCGGCTGGTCGCCGCGCGCGAGCACGGACGCGCCCGCGCGGGTCCGCCGGCCCGTTGCAGTGGGCGACGGTCGAGGCCTGGTCCCCGCCCTCAGCCGGTGTGCCCGGACGGCTGCAGGTCCGCCTGTTCGCCAGCGACTCCCTCGCGGACTGCGACTGGTTCGCCACGTTCGAGACGGAGGTGGCGAACCTCGGTCGTCCTGCGATGGGTGAGTGGGTCGCGGTGGCCTTCATGGAAGGTGCGCCCGTGGTGATGAACCTGGTCACCAAGGGCTCCAAGAACGCCTGATCCGAGAATCACCGACGCGCGATCAGGAGTTCCGCCTGCAGCTCCACCGGGCTCATCCGCTGCCCTCGCGTCGGATGGGCGTCGGGCGCCGGAGCAACCCCGGTGACATGGCCACCGCCGGGCAGCGCGTCCCAGCCGGCGTCAGGGCCGTGGTCGACGTAGTCCTGCACGAAGCGGTCGACGGCTTCCGGCAGGTGCCGGAGGTCACACTCGCGGCTGGCCTCGTTCAGGTAGACCACCACGGCCGGCTGGTCGGGGAACACCCCCACCGCTGCGCACAGAGCCTGTCCGTTCTTCGTCGTCGGCCACTCGTCCGGCCACGACTGCACTGACCAGTTGGTGCGCCCCATCAGATCGTCAGATGTCATGGACGGAACGTACGTGGACAGTCGGCTCCCGCGCAGCACGGTGTGCCTTGCGGGAGCCGACTGCTCTCCGGGGGGCCTACCGCAGCACGCCCTTGCGGAACCCGATGGCCACCGCGTGTGCCCGGTCCGAGGCGCTGAGCTTGGCGTACAGCCGCCGCGTGTGCGTCTTGACGGTGTCCTCGGCCAGGAACAGGGCACGGCCGATCTCCCGGTTGCTGAGCCCGTCGGACATCAGCTGCAGCACCTCCCGCTCGCGCGGGGTCAGGCCCATCGTCACGGCGTGCGCGCCGGTCACCGCGGCCGGCCGCAGGGTCATCGCCCGCCGCCGCGTCGGGCACAGCACTCGACCGACCCGGGCGGTCACCGGGACACCTCGACGCCCTCAGTGGCGTCCTGGTCGAGCACGTCGGCCAGGTGCAGCAGGCTGGCCGCGACGGCCCGGGCCTCGCTGGCCTGCAGCTCGGCCACGAACCGGCCATCGACCTTCATCTCCAGCAGTGCATAGCTCTCCATGCCTTCGTACTGGAGCGCCTGCACCGACACCATCTCGTGGCTGTCGCTCGCAGTCAGGAGGCACAGAGTGCTGGAGCTGTGCTCGTGGGTGAGCACGTCACCCACGACGTCGCGGGTGATCGTGTGGCTGGTGCACCACGGGACGCCCTGGGGGCAGGTGGGCAGCGCCGGGCGCTGAACGGGCAGGGCAGGGACGGTGCGTGCGAACATGGGAGTGGGTCCTGTCTTTCAGCCATGGGAGTGGGGACCTGCTGGCCGGTCCGGGGGGCAACCCGGGCCGGCCTCCTTCGTTGGCCGCGATACCGCGCGTGATACCGGCGCGGGCGACCACAATCGACCGGAAGCGACGTCGGGAGGCTGCGGCGGCCCCCGCTCACCGGCGCCGACGTGCAGTTTCGACCCGAATCGACGCGCATCGACCATGGCGGCCGATGCGTTCAAGTCCCCCCTCGGACACTGCGCTCCACGACTCGCGATCACCGCGGGACTCAGTCCGCCGGCTCGTTGCCCGGATCGACGCCGCCGATCACCTGCACCCTGACGGTGGCGAGCGGGACCTCCAGATGCGCAGCGACGGCCTCGCGAGCCGCCCCCTCGATGTCCGCGGCCCGGGCCGTCAGGGTCACGACGTCGAGCGCGGGGATCGACACCACCCACCACCCACCCCTCCGGGTCACCGTGGCGGTGTGGGTGATGGTGCTGATCGGCAGGTCCTTCCGCGGCGGCGTCGACACCTGGTCAGGCCATCCACGGACGCCCGGCGAGACCCCGACGCGCCCCCGACGCGCTCGGCTCGTAGGCTGTCGCCCTCTCGAACGAAGGAGTTCGTGCATGACTCAGGTCGAAACGCGGCTGACGTCACCCGATCAGGTCGGGATGAGCGCCGACCGGCTCGAGCGGATCGCGCCCGCGCTGCAGAAGTACGTCGACGAACGCGGCTATCCGGGCTTCACCGCCCTCGTCGCCCGCCGCGGCCAGCTCGTCCACGCCACCCGGGTCGGCTACCAGGACCGGGAAGCCGGCGTCCCCGTCGCGGAGGACACCATCTACCGCTTCTACTCGATGACCAAGCCGATCATCTGCACCGCGCTGATGACGCTCTTCGAGGAGGGCCGGTTCCAGCTCACCGACCCGGTCGCCAAGTGGATCCCGGCCTTCGCGGCCACGAAGATCGCCGGGCCGGGCGGCACGCTGGAGGAGCAGTCGCCGTTGCGCCCGATGCAGGTCCGGGACGTCATGAGCCACACCAGCGGCCTCACCTACGACTTCCTGGACGATTTCCCGGTCGCGGAGCAGTACCGCGCCAAGCAGCTCATGCACGACCCGACGCGCACCCTGGAGAAGCTCGTCGACGAGCTCGCGACCATCCCGCTGGCCTTCGCGCCCGGGACCAGGTGGGCCTACAGCCTCGGCACGGACGTCACGGCCCGCCTCGTCGAGGTGATCTCGGGCCAGTCGCTCGGCGACTTCCTGCAGGAGCGCCTCTTCGGACCGCTGGGCATGACGGACACCGCCTTCGGCGTCCCGGAATCCGAGCGTCACCGCATCTCGGCCATGTACGGGTTGCCGGACCTGTTCGCCGAGAACATGTCGTTCGGCACCCTGGCGGCCGCCTTCGCCGCCGGCGACATCGGCCGCCGCGACGTGGATCCCACGTACCCGAGCGACGCGGCGGACGTGTTCCAGCGCGGCGGCATCGGCCTGTTCGGCACGGCGACGGACTATCTCCGCTTCGCGAACATGCTGCTCACCGGCACGGCGCCGGACGGCACGCGGATCATCGGCCGCAAGACCCTCGAACTGATGCACACCAACCACCTCGCGCCGGCGCTGCTGCCCTACGCCACGGGCGGCGCACCGACGCTGGGCTACGGGTTCGGGCTGGGTTCCCGCGTCGCGATGGACATCGGTCAGAGTGGGCAGGCCGGCTCCCCGGGCGAGTTCGGCTGGGCCGGGGCGGCCAAGACCTACTACTGGGTCGACCCGGTCGAGGAGGTCGTCGGCGTGCTGATGACGCAGTACATGATCGGCTTCGACCTGCCGGAGCAGGACTTCCGGGCGGTCGTGTACTCCTCGATCGAGGACTGACCGCCGGTCCGCGGGCGGCGGCGGGTGCTCGACCGCGCCGCCCGCGGGTCCCTCACCGCCCGGCACCCTCCTGCGCGGCGTAGGTCTCCAGCAGCTCCGCCGCATGCCGCCCGGCCGCGCCCTCCTGCTGCAGTCCGGTCCGCATCTGCTCCAGCTTCGCCGCCCCCGCCGGGAACGGGGGCAGCAGCGGCACGGCCGGGTCGGTGAGCACCTCCAGGACGACGGGCCGGTCCGCGGTGAGTGCCGCGTCCCAGGCGGCGCCGAGCCGCTCGGGATCGTCGACCCGGATCCCGCGCAGCCCCAGCAGGTCTGCGTACGCCGCGTACGGGAAGGCCGGCAGGTCCTGGCTGTCGGCGAACCGCGGGTCGCCCTCCATCTCCCGCTGCTCCCACGACACCTCGGCCAGGTCGCCGTTGTGCAGCACGCACACCACGAACCGAGGGTCCGACCAGCGCGGCCACATCCGCGCCACCGTCACCAGTTCCGCCAGCCCGGTCATCTGCATCGCGCCGTCCCCGGTCAGCGCGACCAGTGGCCGGTCCGGGCGGTGCAGCTTGGCCGCGATGCCGTACGGCACCGAACAGCCCATGCTGGCCAGCGTTCCGGAGAGGTGGGCCGGCACCCCGGCCGGCAGCTGCAACTGCCGGGCGTACCAGTAGACGCAACTGCCGACGTCGACCGCCACCTGCGCGTCGGCGGGCAGCCGGCGGTTCAGTTCCCACACCACCCGCTCCGGGTTCACGGGATCGGCGGGGGTCAGGGCGCGGATCTCGACGAGCGCATGCCAGTCGCGGACGTGCCGCTCCACATCGTCGCGCCAGCCCCGGTCGGTGCGTTCCCGCAACCGCGGCAGCAGGGCGGCCAGCGTCGCCGCGGCGTCCCCGACCAGACCCACTTCGATCGGGTACCGGTTGCCGACGTTCCGACCGTCCAGGTCGATCTGCACGGCGCGGGCGGCACCGGGCGGCGGGTAGAACTCGGTCCACGGATCGTTCGATCCGACGATGAGCAGGGTGTCGCAGTGCCCCAGCAGGTGGGCGCTGGCCGTGGTGCCGAGATGACCCATGGTGCCGACCACGAACGGCAGCGACTCGTCCACGAACGGCTTGCCGAGCAGGCTGGTGGCGATGCCTGCCCCGAGCCGCTCGGCCACCGCGATCACCTCATCCCGGGCGTGCCGAGCACCCTGACCCACCAGCAGCGCCACCCGCTCCCCCGCGTCCAGCACGTCCGCCGCGGCCTGCAGGTCGGCGTCGAACGGGAGCACCTGCGACCGCCGCCACTCGGGGGCGGTGGTCACCACGCCGTGCTCCTGGGCCGGCTCCGGCGCCGGCTGCTGCTGCACGTCGTGCGGCACGATCACCACCGCCGGTGACCCAGTGGCCAGCGCGGCGCGGAAAGCCCGGTCCAGCACCATCGGCAGCTGCTCGGCCGTGCTGACCTGCTGGGCGAACTGCGCGGCGACGTCCTTGACCAGACCCAGCAGATCGATCTCCTGCATGTACGCCGAGCCCAGCACACTGGTGTTCTGCTGCCCGACGATCGCGACCACCGGCACGCCGTCGAGCTTGGCGTCGTAGAGCCCGTTCAGCAGGTGGACCGCGCCCGGTCCCTGGGTGGAGGTCACCACGCCGACCCGGCCGGTGTACTTGGCGTGCCCGACGGCCATGAACGCGGCGTTCTCCTCGTGGCGGGCCTGCACGAACTCGATCCGGTCGGCGGCCCGGCGCAGCGCCCCCATGAGTGCATTGACCCCGTCGCCGCTGTACCCGAAGACCCGGTCCACGCCCCAGCGTTCCAGCCGCTCGACGATGAGGTCGGCGACGAGCGTGTCAGCCATGGCGGGGCTCCGTCCGTGCAGCGGGGTCATCGGTCCTGGACCCTGTTCCCCGTCACGAGCCTGCTTGCGCCTCGCGCACCGCGACCCAGCACGGACGCTCGCCACCTGGCTCGATGCAGCGATCACCCGCGGCCAGCTGGCGGGTGACTGCCGTCACCTCGCCCGGGAGACTCGCGTGATCACTGTCAACGGAGACAGGAGTCGCCATGGCGAGCACTGCGAGTTCTGCGCAGCCGGTCGATCACGATGTCGTGGTCATCGGTGCCGGCTTCACCGGGATGTACGCGCTGCACACCCTGCGGGACCTGGACGTCGTCTGCTTCGAGGCGGGTGATGGCGTGGGCGGGACCTGGTACTGGAACCGCTATCCCGGCGCCCGGGTCGACATCGAGAGCATGCAGTACTCCTACTCGTTCGACGACGACCTGCAGCAGGAGTGGCGCTGGCCCGAGTACTTCTCTCCACAGGCCGATCTCGAGGCCTACGCCAACCACGTGGCCGACCGGTTCGGGTTGCGGGAGCGGATCCGGTTCTCCACCCGGGTGGACGGTCTGCGGTTCGACGAGGCGACCGACCGTTGGCACGTCTCCGTCGCCGGCGGCGCCCCGGTCACCGCCCGCTCCGTGATCGCCGCGACCGGTGCGCTGAACGCCCGCAACGTCCCTGACTTCCCCGGCTTCGAGCGGTACCAGGGCGAGTGGCACCACACGTCGGCGTGGCCGCGCGACGGCGTCGACTTCACCGGCAAGCGCGTCGGGGTCATCGGCACCGGATCCACCGGCATCCAGTCGATCCCGGTCATCGCCGCGGCGGCCGACCATCTCACCGTGTTCCAGCGGACGCCGGCCTACACCCTGCCCGCGTTCAACCGTCCGTTGGACGAGGCCCACGAGCAGGACTGGAAGACCAACTACCGGCAGCGGCGCGCCGAGATGCGCACCAACACGGCGGCGTCCTACCGGACGTCGGAGGTCAACCACGGCAGCGTGTTCGACCACACCCCCGAGCAGCAACGGGAGATCCTCGAACAGGCCTGGTCGATGCGCAACGGGCTGCTGTTCCTGACCACCTTCACCGACACCATGACCTCACTCGAGGCCAACGAGGTGGTGGCGGAGTTCATCCGGCAGAAGATCCGCGAGACCGTGACCGACCCGGTGGTGGCCGAGCGACTGAGCCCCCGGACCTATCCCGTGGGATCGAAGCGGATCTGCATGGACACCGGCTACTACGAGACGTTCAACCGCCCGAACGTCGAACTGGTGGACCTGCGCGAGACCCCGATCGTGGCGTTCACCGAGCACGGCATCCGCACCGCCGATCGCGACCACGACCTGGACGTGGTCGTGCTGGCCACCGGCTTCGACGGGGTGACCGGCTCGTTCCTACGGCTGGACGTGACCGGGGTGGACGGGATCACCCTGCGCGAGAAGTGGCAGCACCGCGCCACCAACTACCTGGGCCTGATGGTGGCCGGGTTCCCCAACCTGTTCATGATCCACGGCCCCGGGAGTCCCGGCGTGCTGTCCCAGATGATCAGCAGCGGGGAATGGCAGGTCGAGTGGGTCACCCGGCTGATCCGGGAGCTCCGGGAACGCGGGATCAGCCGCATCGACACCACACCCGAGGCCGAGCAGGGCTGGGGCGCCGAGATGGACGAGATGGCCGAGCACACGCTCTACCAGTACGCCGACTCCTGGTACGTCGGCGCGAACATCCCGGGCAAGCCCCGGCAGTTCATGATCTACATCGGCGGGTTCGACCGCTACACCAGCCGATGCGAGCAGGTCGCGCAGGACGGGTACGAGGGATTCGTCCTCACGCCCGCCCGGGCTTCGGTGTGACCGCGGCCAGCAGCTGACCCAGGTACCGGGCGATGGCCCCTGGGCCGGAGGCCGGGGCCACCGCCTCGACCACCGGGTTGTAGTTGGTGTTCGTGTTGACGTCGTACACGACGACGCGGCCGTCGGCGGTCCGGATCAGTTCCACTCCGGCGATCTCGATGCCGGCGCCGGCCAGGAACCGGCGGATCGCCTCGACCGGCAAGCCGGTGACGTCCTCGCGCAGGCTGAACACCTGCTCCCCTGGCGCCGGCGCCCGCAGCGCCCCGGGCGGGGCGATCGGCGCGCCGTCCGGGCCGATCGCACACGCGTCGGCCGGGCACAGCTGGAAGCCGCCGATCACGGTGTCGGCGCGAATCGCGTAGACCAGCTCACCGGCGACGAACTCGAGCCGGGTGATGCTGCCGTCGGCCGACGGTACGTACTCCTGTAGCAGGGTCACGCCGTCCACCGGCTCCTCGAACGCCGCCGACGCCACGTGTACCTCCAGCTCGGCGACCGAGTCGAAACGCTGCACCCCGAGCCCCTTGCCGCCCTGGTTGTGCTTGATCAGGAACGGCTGGCCCGGTCGGGCGGCGGCGAACCGCCGGGCGGCCGGCACCAGGGCGTCAGTGCCGAAGACCGCGGTGGTGACGGGGGTGTCGATCCCGGCCGCGCGCAGCGCGGACAACTGCGCCACCTTGCTCACCTCGAACTCCAGCACGGCCCGGCCGTTCACCGTCCGCCGCCCGGCGGCCTCCAGCCAGGACAGCACCGACCGGGTCTGGTCCTTGGACCCCAGGTGACCGCGGGTGTGGCTGGACGCCGAGAACCGGGACCAGAAGACGCCGTCCGGCGGCGGCTCGGTCAGGTCGAGGCTGCCGCCCACCAGCAGCCACTCCACCACCGGCACGCCCTCGCGCGCGAACGCCGCGGCGAACGGACCGAACCAGTCGGGGTTCTCGTGGATGGCGTAGACCGCGGGACGGTCCGCCCGGGGCAGCTCGCCGGCCGCCCGCTGCTCGATCCCGGTCCCGATCACGCTGCTCATCCGAAGTACCCCTCCACGTCGATCACTCCGCCGGCCTCGTCGAAGTCCCGTTGGACCGCCTCACGCAGCGCGGGGTCGCTCAGCCAGTCCAGCGCGGTCAGGGCCAGGCCCACCGCGGCGTCGCGGGCGGCGGCATCCCCCGCCGGTCCGCCCGCGAACCCGGTGAACTCCCGGGTGTGCAGGGCGACGTCGGGCGGGCCCACCGCGATCATCGGGTGGATGCCCGGGATGCGCTGGCTGATGTTCCCGAAATCGGTGGAGGCGGCCAGGATCTCGGGCACCACCCCGCCGGCCGTCGCGGTCCGGCCCCGGTCGGCCTGGTGCTGCGCCCAGCGGGCGGCCAGCGGGCCGTTGGTCCGGACCGGCAGGGTGAACGGCAACGGATCCCAGGACAGCTCGGCGCGGGTCCCGGTGGCCAGCGCCACCCCGCGGGCGAGATCGGCCAGCCGGTCGGACAGGTCGCGCAGCGTCTCGGGATCGGCCGAGCGGACGTAGTACTCGACCGTGGCCCGCTCGGTGACCACGCTCGGCCGGGTCCCGCCGTCCACCACCACGCCGTGCACCCGGTCGCTGGGCGGCAGGTACTGCCGCAGCAGCCCCACCGCCTGGTAGTTCAGCACCACCGCGTCCAGCGCATTGCGACCCAGGAACGGGCTGGCCGAAGCGTGCGCGGCCACGCCGTGGTACGTCACCCGGAGCTGCCGGCGGCCCAGGAACGGCTGGTCGACCACGTCGTAGCCGAACGGGTGCACCATGATCGCGGCGTCCACGCCGGCGAAGAAGCCGGTGCGCGCCAGCACCTCCTTGCCGGAGTTGCCCTCCTCGGCCGGGGTGCCCAGCAGCAGCACCCGACCGGGGAACCGGGCACCACCCCGCACCGTCGCGACCAGGGCCAGGAACGCCCCCACCACGGACGCGGCGATGATGTTGTGCCCACAGGCGTGCCCCACCCCGGGCAGGGCGTCGTACTCGGCCAGCACGGCGATGGTCGGTCCCGCCGGCACGGCACGGTCCGGGTCCGACGCCCCGTCGTCGACTCCGTGCGCGGTCAGGCCGGCCCGGAAGGCGGTGGCCACGTCGGACCAGCCGACGGTCGGCCGGACACCGTGTCGCCCCAGCAGATCCGCGATCGCGGCCACCGAACCGTGCTCCTGCCAGGCCTCTTCGGGATGCGCGTGGATGCGCCGGCTGAGCGCCACCACGTCGGCGTCGGCCGCGGCCGCGCCGTCCCGCACCAGCTGCGCGGCCGCGGCATCGGCACCGACGAACGGCGAGTGCAGCGGGGTGAACGCCGCCTGCTTGCGCTGGGTGCGGCGCTGCAGCGCTCGCGAGAAGGCCGGGTCGACCGGTCGGGGATGTTCGGCATCCGGCTGCGTCATGCCGGTCCGTTCATCGAGCACCGCTGCGCTCGCGCGGCAGCTGCTCGCCGGCCTCGACCGCGATGGCCAGCCGGTTCTCGGTCGGCGGCAGCGGGCAGGTGGCCAGGTCGGTGTAGGCGCAGGGCAGGTTGGTCGCCCGGTTGAAGTCGAGCCGGACACTCCCGTCCGCGGCCGGCGGGTCCAGCGAGAGCACCCGGTTGGCGGCGTAGGTGGTGACGCCCGAAGTGGCGTCGGTGAACAGGATCATCAGCGAGCCCGGCCGGGAGCCGGGGAACGCGGTGAGCGCCAGCGGCTCGCCCTCGAACTCGAACTCGACCCGTCCCGGGGCGTCGTACACGTGCTCCAGGCCCTCCACCGCCGCGCCGACGGTGGTCGGCCGGGGTGCGTCGAACGGCACGTACCGGGCCGGCACCGCCCAGCGCGGATCCGGGGCGTAGGCCGGAGTGCCGGTGAAGGCCGTCCGCAGGGGGTGGTCGGGATGCCGCGGTCGCAGGATGTCGTGTCCACCGCGCTTGGCCACCTCGAGCACGCTGTCCCGCCAGCCGGCCAGCACGCCGCCGCGCTCGACGATCACCCCGAACCGGTGCTCGCCGGTGACCCGGGCCCCGTCGACGGTGATGGCCTCGCCCTCGTCCAGCACCACGACCGGGCCGTCCGGGCCGGTGGTCCAGGTCCCGGGCGCATCCGGGAACCGCTGCGGCTCGTCGGTCAGCCAGTGCAGGGAGGTGACGGCCAGGAACCCGTGCGGGTCGGCCAGCCGGGTCTCGTGGTCGCGGTGCCAGGCTCGCCACTCAGCAGCGAACGCTGATCGGTCGGCGCCGGGGTCGGTCGGGACGGTCGGTGTGCTGGTCATGGACGCTCCAGAGCGGGATCGGGGACGGCGGATCGGCCGGCCGTGCGAGCGGTCGGGCGGTCGGGCGGTCGGGCGGTCGGGCGAGGTGGGATCGCTCAGCGACAGAGCGCGCTGCAGGTGAGCGCGAGATCGATGTGCCGGCGCGAGACGAGCACGGCCGCCTGATCAGGGCAGGAACCCGGACGACCCACGGTCGACCTCCGATGCACTCCGCCGGATCATCGGCGTCCACGGCTTGCGGAGAGGCTGCCTCCGCCGGGTCGTCACCTGGAGCACCCCGCCCGCACCGGAGGGTTGCCGTCCAGCAAGCCAGGGCTTGACGCTGGATCTCGTGACCGGGGCCGACGATAGCAGCTGACGGGTGACGCGGCCCGGGTGATCCACTGCAGCGTGACCCGCGACGACGCGACAGGAGCCACGATGACCGACATCCCCGCCGCCTCCCAGTCCGCCCAACCCGGTCACGGGGTGCCCGGTCGCGGGGTGTGCGTGGTGACCGGTGGCGGCCGGGGCATCGGCGCGGCCACCTGCCTGCGGCTGGCCCGGGACGGCTGGGACGTCGCCCTGTCCTGGGTCAGGAACCGGGACCGGGCCGAGCAGGTGGCCGCCGACTGCCGGGAGCTGGGTGCGCGCACCGCGGTCGTCGCCGCGGACGTCGCCGTCGAGGCCGACATCATCGCCCTGTTCGCGACGGCCGCCGAGCTCGGGCCGGTCACCGGACTCGTCAACAACGCCGGGATCCTCGGACGGCAGTCGCGGCTGGAGGACTTCGACGCCGACCGGATCGCCCGCACCCTGGCGGTCAACACGTTCGGCGCACTGCTGTGCGCCCGGCAGGCGGTCCGGGCCATGTCCACCCGGTCCGGTGGACCCGGCGGTGCCATCGTCACCGTGTCCTCCCGGGCGGCCGTGCTCGGCGCGCCCGGTGAGTACATCGACTACGCGGCGTCCAAGGCCGCGGTGGACGCGATGACCGTCGGGCTGGCCAGGGAGGTGGCCGCCGACGGCATCCGGGTCAACGCGGTCCGGCCCGCCATCATCCGCACCGAGATCCACGCCCTCGGCGGCGAGCCCGGCCGGGCCGACCGGCTCGGCCCCGCGGTGCCGATGGGTCGGGCCGGGGAGCCCGAGGAGGTGGCGGCGGCCGTCGCCTGGCTGCTGTCGCCGGATGCCTCCTACGTCACCGGCACCTTCGTCGACGTGAGTGGCGGGCGGTGACCGGTGTGTCGTCGAAGGTCAGTGATGTGTCGGTCATCTCGGGTGTGCGGCACGGCACACCGACCGGCGGGTCGGGAGGACCGGTGACCGTGGTACTCACAGGGGTTGACGTCAACATCGGCCGAACGCTGTCGGAACGGCGGCCGTCTCCGTAGACTCCCCCGCGATCTGCGCGCCCGCGCGCGCCGCCGTCCCGGGAGGAATCGCATGTCCCACGCTGCGCACCGGTCGTCCCTCGCCGGCGCGCGATGAAGCACGACGACCACGACGACTTCGCCGTGCTGGTCGGTGCCCGCGGCAGCATCACATCGGTGGAGGCCGGACGCCCGGACGCCGTGCCGGACGGCGTGCTCGAGGCGGCCGGGCGGCTCGCCGCGACCGGGCACGGCGACACCCAGGCCCGGTTCGTCTGGGTCGGTGACGCGGCCTCGGAGCGGTACCTGGTCACCGTCGACGTCCACGGCAGCGGTCCGCGTCGTACCGCGGACGTCTCCGGCCGCCAGGCCTTCCAGTTGCCGTTCGGCATCACCGTCCGCGAACTGGACGTGCTGTCGCTGGTCGCCATCGGCGCCACCAACACCGAGATCGCCGGGCGGCTGTTCCTGAGCACCCGCACGGTGACCACGCACGTCGACCGCATCATGCGCAAACTCGGTGTCTCCCACCGCACCTCAGCCGCGGTCATCGCCGCCGAGGAAGGGTTGATCCGGTTGCCGTTCCCCGGCGGGGAGGACGGCTTCGACGCGCTGCGCCTGGGCCGGCAGCTCAGCGGGCGCGACGCGGCGCCGGGCCCGGCCACCGAGGTGATCAGCTGGCCGCGGCTCACCCGGACGCCCCTGGTGGTCGGGGCGGCCCTGCCGCTGCGCGGGTGGGCCGCCGCGGACGGCATCGAGATGGCCCGGGCCACCCAGCTCGCGGTGGAGGAGATCAACGCCCGCGGCGGCATCGACGGCCGGTTGCTGTCCATGGAGATCATGGACGTCGACATCATGGACGTGGACAGCGTCCGGCGGACGTTCACCGAGCTCACCGAGCGGGACGTCGACGTGATCACGTCCGGCTACGTCCCGTACCAGGACGTCGCCCACGACATCGTGGCCGACAGCGGCATCCCGTACCTGCACGCCGCGACCATGGCCGCCATGGAGCGCCGGGTGCTGGACGACCCGGTCCGGCACGCCCGCATCTTCCAGGTCTGCCCCAGCGACCGGCACTACGCGCCCCGGTTCGTGGAGGAGATGACCGCGCTGCGGGACCGCGGTGAGTGGGTACCCAGCTCGGACCGGCTCGCCGTGGTGATGAGCCCGTGGGCCATGGACCTGCAGGCCAGCCCGACCGACCTGGGCGTGGCCGAGGCCGCCCGGCTGGCCGAGCGGCACGGCTGGGCGCTCGAACTGGTGCAGCCGATGGACCACAGCATCACCACCTGGGCCGGCGTCGCGGAGCGGATCGTGCACAGCGAGCCGGCCGCGGTGATGCTCGGGCACTACCTGGTGGACGGCACCGCGGCGTTCCTGGAGGCGTTCCACCGGGCGCCGTCGGACACGCTGGTCTACTCCATCTACGCGCCCAGCGTGCCGGCCTTCCGCGAGCAACTGGGCGCCCGGGCCGAAGGGCTGCTCTGGGCGACGGTGACCGGTACCTACTCCGATCCGCTGGCCCGGGCCTTCGTGGCCAAGTACACCTCGCGGTTCGGCGTGAAGCCCGGACGGTCGCACGCCGGGATCGCCTACGACCGGGTGCGGCTGGCCGCCAGTGCGTGGTCACAGGTGGCCAACCCGCGCGACCGGGGCGCGGTGGCGATCGAGCTGCGACACAGCGCGGTGCGCGGGGTCAACGGCGCGTACTGGTTCGACAACGACTCACAGACGGCGCTGTCGTACACCAACCGGACCATGGATCCATCGCTGGCCCAGGCGCACCTGGTGTTCCAGATCCAGGACGGCCGGCAGCGCATCCTGAGCCCGACGCCGTACGCGGACACCGTGTTCCGTCCGCAGCCGTGGCTGACCCGGACGGCCGGGACCCGGCTCGCGGCGTCCTGACCGGCGCTCTCCCAGGCGTTACACGGCATACGTAATCTCGACGATCCCCGCGACCCTGCGCCGTTCCTAACCTGCTCCCACACCAGCCGGGACCACCCCGGCTGCGGGACCAGGAAGGGAGGCCCGATGCCACGCCTGCAGGGCAAGACCGCCATCGTCACCGGGGCCGCCCGCGGCATCGGCCGCGGCATCGCGGAGCTCATGGCCACCGAGGGCGCCACCGTCATCGGCGCCGATGTCCTGCCGTTCGAGGGCGACTCCGCGCTGGCGGCGTCGGTGCACCTGGACGTCACCGACGAGCCCGGCTGGACCGCACTGGTCGAGCAGGTCGTCGCCGACCACGGCGCGGTCGACATCCTGGTCAACAACGCGGGTGTCGCGGACTACGACGTCGTGCACGAGACCAGCCTGCAGGCCTGGGAACGGGTCATCGACATCGACCAGACCGGCGTCTTCCTGGGCATGAAGGCGGTCATCCCGTCGATGCAGCGCACCGGCGGCGGCTCCATCGTGAACATCTCGTCGATCGTGGGTGCCGTGGCGGTCCCGGGCATCACCGCCTACCACGCCGCCAAGGGCGCCGTCCGCACGCTGACCAAGAACGCCGCGGTCACGTACGCCACCGACGGCATCCGGGCCAACGCGATCCTGCCCGGCTGGATCCGCACGCCGATGACCGTGGACCAGACCGACGAGGTGAACGCCCGGTACATCGACAACACGCCGATCCCCCGGGCCGGGAATCCGGACGACGTCGCCTGGGCAGCGGTCTATCTCGCCTCGGACGAAGCGTCGTTCGTGACGGGCGTGGACCTGCCGGTCGACGGGGGGTACCTGGCCCGATGAACGGGATCCGCAGCACGCAGCGGTTGCAGGGCAAGGTCGCCGTCGTCACCGGTGCGGCCATGGGGATCGGGCACGCCGTGGTCCGGGCGTTCGCCGACGAGGGTGCCTGGGTGATCGCCGCCGACGTCGCCCCGTTCGGTCGACCCTATCCCCTGGTCGAGCAGCGCCGGCTGGACGTCGGCGACGAGCACGCCTGGGCCGAGCTGGCCGACCACCTCGCGGCCCGCTACGGCCGGGTCGACGTGCTGGCCAACGTGGCCGGGGTCATCGGCTACGACGCCATCGCCGACCTGGACCTGGCCGAGTGGCAGCGCATCATCCGGGTCGACCAGACCGGTGTCTTCCTCGGGATGCGGGCGATGCTGCCCGCGATGCTGGCAGCCGGGTCCGGGTCGATCATCAACTTCTCGTCCGACTGGGGCGTCGTCGGCGGCGTCGGCGTCACCGCCTACAACGCGGCCAAGGGCGCCGTCGGGTCGATGTCACGCAACGCGGCGGTGACGTACGCGGCCCAGGGCGTCCGGGTCAACGCGATGGTGCCCGGATGGATCAGCACCCCGCTCACCGACCGGCAGCCCGCCGACGCCAATGCTCGGGTCATCGGCTCCACGCCGGTCGGCCACGGTGGCAGTCCGTCCGACATCGCGGCCGCATGCGTCTATCTCGCCTCGGACGAGTCCCGCTTCGTCACCGGCACCGACTTCGTCGTCGACGGCGGGTTCCTGGCCACCTGACGGCCACCCACACCGACACCGCCTCGCACGACCGCATCCTGGAAGAGGACATCATGACCCTGCAACTCCCCGACGGGAAGACGCTCGCCGTCAGCATCGGCGCCGACTTCGACGCGCACAGCGTGTGGATGGGCACCTTCGGGCTGTCCAGCCCCAGCTACCTGTCCCGCGGCGAGTTCGGCGCGGAGGTGGGCGTGCCCCGCCTGCTGGAGCTGTTCTCCCGCTACGACATCCGCACCACGTGGTGCACCCCCGCCCACACCATGATCACCTTCACCGACCGGTTCAACTCGATCCTCGAGGGTGGCCACGAGATCGCCGCGCACGGCTGCTGGCACGAGCCGGTGCCGAAGCTGGAGGGTGACGCGGAGCGGCGGCTCATGGAGAAGACGCTGGAGCTGCACCAGAAGTACGTCGGCAAGCGCCCGCGTGGCTACCGCTCCCCCGCCTGGGACTTCACCGAGGAGACCCTGGGCCTGCTCGAGGAGTTCGGGTTCGAGTGGGACTCCTCGCTGATGGGGCGCGATTTCGAGCCCTACCACCCGCGTCCGGTGAACGTCGGCTGGGAGGAGGGCAGCACCTTCGGGCCGGCCAGCCCGATCCTCGAGTTCCCCGTCTCCTGGTTCCTGGACGACTTCCCGGTCGCCGAGTACATCCCCGGTGTGAACCCGGGCCTGGGCTCCAGCGAAGTCATGTTCCAGCGGTTCAAGGACCACTTCGACTACGCCTACCAGCACGTCCCGGGCGGCGTGCTGTCGATCACCGTGCACCCGCAGACCATCGGCCGGGCGCACCACATGCTCGGGTTCGAGCGGCTCATCGACTACATGGCCGGCTTCCCCGGCACCTGGTTCGCACCGCTGTCGGACATCTACGACACCTGGGGCGAGGACTGAGGTCCTCGTACCGGGCCCGACGCCCCATCTCCGTCCTGCGACTCCCCCAGCGCATCTGCCCAGAGAGGCACTGCTCATGAAGCGCACCGTCCGCACCACCGTCGCCGCCGTCGCCGCGGTCTCGGCCCTGACCCTCACCGCGTGCAGCACCGCCAGTTCCCAGCAACAGAGCTCGTCCTCGGCCGCGGCGTCCGGAGGCAGCAGCAGCGCCGCCGCGGCGGCGCAGCCGGAGCCCACCGTCGACGCGGTGAGCGACCTGAAGATCGCGTACTTCTCGGCCGGCAGCAGCAACCAGTACCTTCAGGCCGCGATCGACGAGGCCAAGACCTTCGCCGGCGAGACCGGCGTGCAGCTGGACGTCTTCGACGGCCAGTTCGACGCCCAGGTCCAGTTCGACCAGATGCAGACCGCTCTGACCAGTGGCAAGTACAACACTTTCGTGGTCGAGCCGAACGACGGCAACCTGGTCTGCAACCTGCTGACCCGGGACGCGCCGGCCGCCGGGGTCATGGTCAGCGTGTTCAACCTGCCCATCTGCGGCCGGGCCACCAACCTGGGCGAGGAGACCTGGCAGCCGGGCACCGTCACCTACGTGGGCGGCCAGACGCTGGACGTCTACCAGGCCTGGATGGACCAGATCATCGAGGCCTACCCGGACGGCGGCAAGGTCGCCCTGATCTCCGGTCCCGACCTGAACGCCAACTCCATCTGCTTCTTCGACGCCGCGAAGAAATTGGAGGACAACGGCTTCGAGATCGTCGCCCAGCAGACGACCGACTACACCACCCCACAGGCGTTCCAGGCCGCACAGACCATCGTGCAGGCCAACCCCGACCTGGACATCCTGATGTCCAACTTCTCGGGCATGACCCGCGGGGTGGTGCAGGCCACCGCCGGTACCGACATCGCCGTGCACGACTTCGGCGGCGACCAGTGGGCGCTGGACAACGTGCAGTCGGGTGCGCTGGCCGGCACGATCATCATGCTGCCGCGGCAGGAGACACGGGACGCGCTGCAGGCCGTCGTCGACCTGGTCGAGGGCGAGCAGCCGGAGCGCTTCGTGAACCTGGCCGAGTCCGACGTGCTGCCGAACGGTACCCCGTTCGTCACGCCGGAGAACGTCGGCGAGTACACCGCCGAGTACTGATCCGCACCTCCTGATCCCCCATGACCCCGGGCGGTCGGCCGAGCCACGACCGCTCGCCGACCGCCCGGGCCGTCCCCCCAGTCGTGAGGAGGAGCCGTGGCTCACCCCGCAGATCCGTCCGTCCCGCCTGCCATCCAGTGCGTGGGCGCGTCCAAGAAGTTCGCCGGCAAGTACGCCGTGCACGGCGCCGACCTGGTCGTCGAGCCCGGCACCATCCACGCACTGGTCGGTGAGAACGGTGCCGGCAAGTCGACGCTGCTCGGCATGATCAGCGGCCGGCTGGCCGCCGACGAGGGCGTCATCCGCGTGTTCGGCGACCAGTTGCACTCCTCGAGCCCACGCGACGCCCGCCGGCACGGGCTGGTCGTCGTGTACCAGGAGTTGACCATGGTGCCGGCCTTCACCGCGGCGCAGAACGTCTTCCTGGGTCAGCTCGACTCGCGCGGTGGGATGACCCTGGACCGGGCGATGCGGCAGCGCTACCTCGAGCTGTGCCGGCAGTTCGACGTCGCCATCGACCCCGACGTCCCGGCCCGCGACCTGTCGGTCTCGCAGCAGCAGATCGTCGAGATCATGCGCGGCGTCCAGGCCGACAGCCGGGTGCTGATGCTCGACGAGCCCAGTGCCGCGCTGGCCGAGCACGAGCGGGAGATCCTCTACCGCATCCTGGACCAGCTCAGGGCGGGTGGCACGACCATCGTCTTCGTCAGCCACAACCTGGACGAGGTGCTCCAGCTCTCGGACCACATCACCGTGATGCGGGACAGCCAGGTGGTGGTGTCCGCGCCGCGCAGCGAGTGGACCAAGCAGTCGATCGTGCAGCGCATGGTCGGCAAGGCGGTGGTCATCGAGAAGCGCACCGAGCGGCACCCGCTCGGCGAGGAGTCCATCGCGGTGCGCGACGTGACCTGGCCCGGCGTGCTCGACGGCATCTCGGTGACCGCCCGGGCCGGCGAGATCGTCGGCCTGTGGGGCCTGGTCGGTTCCGGCCGGACCAGCTTCTTCCGATCGCTGTGCGGGCTGGAGCACCGGTCCCGGGGCGAGCTGACCCTGGCCGGCCGACCGGTGCCGTGGCCCCGGTCGATGCGCACCGCGGTCTCCTCCGGGGTGGTCATGGTCCCGGAGAGCCGCCGGCACGCCCTGGTCATGGGCATGGACGCAGTGTCCAACTACTGGCTCGGCCGGCGCAGCCGCACCCGTGGCCTGCTCTCGTTCCGCAAGGAGCGGGGCGACGTCGTGCGCGACTCGGCGTTCTTCGGCTTCAACACCAAGCGGGTCACCGAGGCCGTCCGCACCCTGTCCGGCGGCAATCAGCAGAAGGTGCTGCTGGCCAAGTGGGCCGGCTACCGCCCCAAGGTGTTCCTCATCGACGAGCCCACCCGCGGCATCGATGTCGGTGCCAAGGCCGAGGTGCTGGCGTCACTGGTCAATCTGGCGCGTGAGGGCGCCACCATCATCGTGACCTCTTCCGAACTCGAGGAGGTCCTGGCCATCTGCGACCGGCTCCTCGTGTTCTCGCACGGCCGGGTCGTCCACGAGCTGGACACCCGGGACGGCGACGTGTCGGTCGAGGAGATCGTCAGGTTCGGGTTCGGAGAGAGTGAGGCAGCAGCATGAGCACCACCCCGCAGGGCGGGACGGGCACCGTCCCGCAGACCCCCACGCCGTCGGGACCGGGGGCAACGCCGCGGATGTCGGACGGCGCCGCGACCCGGCCGGGCATCGGTCAGTACGCCACCCGGTACAGCATGGTCGGCGTCCTGGTCGTCCTCATCATCGTCGCGACGATCCTCTACCCGGGCTTCCTGAACCCGGCCAACATCGGCAACATCCTCACCCAGAACTCCGCGGTCGGGATCATCGCCATCGGGATGACCTTCGTGATCATCAGCGGTGGGTTCGACCTGTCCGTCGGCGCCACCTACGCCCTGGGCGCCGTGCTGTTCGCCGGTCTGACCATCCAGACCGGATCCATCGTGGTGGCCGGGATCGGTGCCATCGCGGCGGGTGTCGTCGTCGGCCTGATCAACGGCGTGATCGTCTCCCGGTTGAACGTGAATCCGTTCGTGGCCACCCTGGGCACCTCGTCGGTGGTCAGCGGTATCGCCTACATCTACTCGGACTCCTCGCCGTTCATCGTGAACGACGATCCGCAGTTCCAGGACCTGGCCCTCTCCACCATCGCCGGGGTGCGGCTGCCCATCTGGATCCTGGTCATCGCCTTCATCGTCGCGGCGCTGCTGCTGGCCCGGACCACGTTCGGGCGCAACATCTACGCGGTCGGCGGCAACTACGAGGCGGCCTGGCTGTCCGGCCTGCGGGTGAAGGGCCTCAACGCGAGCGTCTACGTGCTCACCGGGGTGCTGGCCGCGCTGGCCGGGATGATGGACGCCTCCCGGCTCGGCGTCGGCCAGGCTGACGTGGGCGGGTCGATGGCCCTGGACGCGATCGCCATCGTGGTCGTCGGCGGCACCTCGCTGCTCGGCGGTGAGGGCGCGATCTGGCGGTCCGCGGTCGGCCTGCTCATCCTGGCCACGCTCACCAACGTGTTCTACAGCCTCAACGTCTCGCAACACTGGCAGTTGATCGCCAAGGGCTGCATCGTGGTGGCCGCGGTGGCGGTCGACGCGATCATCCGGCACCGCAAGCGCGGCTGACCCACACCGGCCGTCCAGCACCGGCAGTCCAGCACCGGCAGTCCAGGAAGGAGCGGCGCCGTGCCGCAGGAGTACGACCTCGAGTACCCGGTCGCCGGGCTCACCGCCGAGGTGGAGATCGTGGTGGACACCTGGGGTGTCCCGCACATCACCGCGGCCAGCCAGCAGGACGTCTACGTCGCGCAGGGGTTCAACGCGGCGCGGGACCGGCTCTTCCAGATCGACCTGTGGCGACGGCGCGGCAACGGCCTGCTCAGCGAGGTGTTCGGACCCGCCTTCGTCGAGCAGGACCGGGCCAGCCGGCTGCTGCGGTACCGCGGCGACCTGCGTGCGGAGTGGCTGGCCTACGGCACCGCCACCCGCCGCATCGTCACCGCCTTCACCACCGGGGTGAACGCGTACGTGCGGTGGGTGCTGGACCACCCGGAGGCGATGCCGCCGGAGTTCGGGGTCCACGGCCACCGGCCGGCGTTCTGGGCGCCAGAGGACGTCGTGCGGTTCCGCACCCACGGCCTGTTCTCCAACGCCGAGCACGAACTGGCCCGCGGCCTGGCCGTCCGGGACTTCGGCGAGGAGGTGGCCGAGGTCCGGCACGTGCGGGAACCGGCCGACCCGTTCGTGCTGCCGGACGCGCAGGCGCTCGTCGGACTCTCGGACGAGGTGCTCCGGGTGTACCGACTGGCCTTCTCCCCGGTCGACTTCACCGGCGCAGGCCCGCGGCCCGGTGAGCCGCAGCAGCAGCTCTCCGGCAGCAACAACTGGGTGATCGCCGGAGACCGGACCACCACCGGCCGACCGATCCTGGCCAACGACCCGCACCGAGCCGTCGGGTTGCCGTCGCTGCGGTACCTGGCCCACCTGCGGGCGCCGGGCCTGGATGTGATCGGCGCCGGTGAGCCCGGCCTGCCGGGCATCTCGATCGGTCACAACGAACGGGTCGCGTTCGGCCTGACCATCTGGTCGGCCGACCACGAGGACCTGGTCGTGCACGAGCTGGACCCGGCCGACCCGGGCCGCTACCGGTACCGGGGCGACTGGGTGTCCTTCGAACGCGAGACGGCCACCATCGACGTCGCCGGCGCGGACCCGACCGACGTCGAGCTCGAGTACTCCGTGCTCGGCCCGGTGTTGTTCCGGGACGCCGAGCGCGGCATCGCGGTGGCGTTGCGGGCGGTGTGGCTGCAGCCCGGCATGTCGCCGTACCTGGCCAGCCTCGAGTACCAGGATGCCGCCGACGCGGACGGTTTCGTCCAGGCGCTGAGCCGCTGGGGCGCGCCGGGGGTGAACCAGGTCTACGCCACGGTGGACGGGGACATCGGCTGGCAGGCCAGCGCCCTCATCCCCCGCCGGGTCGGCTACGACAGCAGCGTGCCGGTGCCGGGCGACGGGCGGTTCGACTGGGACGGGTTCGCCCAGCTCGACGAGCTGCCCGGGGTGCGGAACCCGGCGTGCGGCTGGTTCGCCTCGGCCAACCAGATGAACCTGCCCGAGGATCGCGATCCGGGGCTCCCGGTCACCTACGACTGGTACTCCTCCGCCCGGTACGAGCGGCTGGCCGCCTGGCTGGGCGCCGGCGACCCGATCAGCGTCCAGGACAGCCTCCGCATGCAGTGGGACTGCGTCAGCGTGCACGCGCTACGGATCATCGCGGCGCTGGCCGCCGTGCCGGCCGACGGTGTCCGGGACGCCGACGTGCTCGCCGCGCTGCGCGCCTGGGACGGTGTCGAGACGGTCGACTCGACCGAGGCGCTGGTCTTCGAGATCTGGCTGCGGCGGCACCTGCGCCCCGCGCTGGTGGCCCGGTTGCTGGACCGCGAGGGCGTGCCGACCGAGCTGCGCGAGCGGGCCACCGCGATGCTGCTGCGTGACGAGTCGATGGACTCGGACCTGCGCGGCGACCTGCGCATGCTGGCCTCGTTCGACGCCGGGTCGGCCGCCGAGGTGACCGACCTGACCGCCATCGTCGACGGCTCACTGCGGTCCGCCCTGGGCGAGATCGAGCAGCGGCTCGGCACCGACCGCACCGGCTGGCGCTGGGGCGCGCTGCACCACACCCGACTGGTGAACACCGCGCTGGCTGGCCGGGACGGCACGGACGGCGTCGACCCGGCCTGGGTGCAGGTCGGTCCCGCGCCCCGGGCGGGCAGCGGCGACACCGTCGGCATGACCGGCTACGGGCCGGACTTCCGGCAGACCATCGGCTCCACCTTCCGGATGGTGCTGGACGTGGGGAACTGGGACGCCAGCCGGGCGGTGAACGCCCCGGGACAGTCCGGCGACCCACGGTCGCCGCACTACACCGACCTGTTCGACACCTGGGCTGCGGGCGGTAGTTTCCCGCTGGTGTACAGCCAGGAGGCGGTGGCGGCCCACGCGGCCACCCGCATCCGGCTGGTCCCCCACGACTGATCCGCACGAACAGGACGGGAGCAGGCGTGCGCTACTCGAGCATCATCCGGGGGCAGTCCCACGAGTTCGACGGGCTGGTGGAGTTGCTGGCCAAGGCGTCACCCCGCCGCTCGGGCGACGAACTGGCCGGGTGTGCGGCGGTGTCCGAGACCGAACGCACCGCGGCGCAGTGGGCGCTGGCCGACGTGCCGCTGGCCGACTTCCTCACCGAGGACGTGGTGCCGTCCGACACCGACGAGGTGACCCGGCTGATCCTGGACGGTCATGACCGGGCCGCGTTCGCCCCGGTCTCCTCGCTCACCGTGGGCGGGTTCCGGGACTGGTTGCTGGCCACCGCCACTCGGCCGGATGCGGCCGGGACCCTCGCGGGGCTCGCGCCCGGGCTGACGCCGGAGATGGTGGCCGCGGTCAGCAAGCTGATGCGCAACCAGGACCTGATCGCCGTGTCCCGAGCGGTGCAGATGACCACCGCGTTCCGCACCACCATCGGCGGCGCCGGTCGGCTGGCCACCCGGCTGCAACCGAACCACGTCACCGACGACGCCACGGGGGTCGCCGCCGCCGTGCTGGACGGGCTGCTGCTCGGCTGCGGGGACGCGGTGATCGGCATCAACCCGGCGTCGGACTCCCCCGCCACCACCCGGCGGCTGCTCGAGCTGCTCGACCAGGTCCGCACCCGGTACGACATCCCCTGCCAGACCTGCGTCCTCACCCACGTCACCACCACGCTGCAGCTGATCGAGCAGGGTGCCCCGGTGGACCTGGTGTTCCAGTCGATCGCCGGGACCCAGGCCGCGAACCGGAGTTTCGGCATCGACCTGGCCCTCCTGGCCGAGGCGCACGATGCGGGCCGGTCGCTGGGCCGCGGCACCGTCGGACAGCACGTCATGTACTTCGAGACCGGGCAGGGCTCGGCCCTGTCGGCCGGCGCTCACCTGGGCGTGGGCGGCCGGCCGGTGGACCAGCAGACGCTGGAGACGCGGGCCTACGCAGTGGCCCGGGCCTTCGACCCGCTGCTGGTGAACACCGTGGTCGGGTTCATCGGCCCCGAGTACCTGGCCGACGCCAAGCAGATCACCCGGGCCGGGCTGGAGGACAACTGCTGCGGGAAGCTGCTCGGCCTGCCCATGGGCGTGGACGTCTGCTACACCAACCACGCGGACGCCGATGCCGACGACATGGACGACCTGGCCGTGCTGCTGGCGGTGGCCGGGACGGACTTCGTCATCACCGTGCCCGGCGGCGACGACGTGATGCTCGGGTACCAGAGCCTGTCGTTCCACGACGCGCTGTTCCTGCGGCGCTCGCTCGGCCTGCGCCCGGCGCCGGAGTTCGAGCGTTGGCTGCTGCGGATGGGTCTGCTGGCCGAGGACGGCTCGGTGCTGGAGATCGACCCGCGCCGCTCCGGTCTGTCGGAGCTGACCGCATGAACCCGGACCGGCCGGATGACGGAGCGCTGCCCGCGGTCTCCGACTTCTGGAGCGCGTTGAGCCGGACGACCCGCGCCCGCATCGGGCTGGGGCGTTCCGGGGACGCCTTGCCCACCCGCCGGGTGCTCGAGTTGCGCACCGACCACGCCGCTGCCCGGGACGCCGTGCACACGGTGCTGGACGTACCGCGGTTGCAGGCCGACCTGCAGACCGACAGCGGCGGCGGTGCCGCGCCGGTGGTGCACAGCGCGGCCGGATCGCGGGGCGAGTACCTGCGCCGGCCGGACCTGGGCCGGCGGCTGGCCCCGGACACCGTGTTGCCCCGGCAGGACGCCGATCTCGCGGTGGTGCTGGCCGACGGGTTGTCGCCCACCGCGCTGCAGCGGCACGGTGCCCCGCTGCTGGGGGCGCTGCGCCGCGCGGCGGCGGGCCGGCTGCGGCTGGCCACCCCGGTGATCGCCCTGCAGGCCCGGGTCGCGCTGGGTGATCGGGTGGCCGAGCTGCTGGGGACGCCGGCCGTGGTCGTGCTGATCGGCGAGCGGCCCGGCCTGACCACCAGCGACAGCCTCGGGGCCTACCTGACCCACGCCCCGGGACTCGGGACCACCGACGCCGACCGCAACTGCGTGTCCAACATCCATCCGCCGGAGGGACTGGAGTACGCCGTGGCGGCGGAGACGGTGGTGCGGCTGGCGCTGTGCGCCCGGCAGCTGGGGCGGTCCGGCGTCGACCTCAAGGCCGACGTCGGGCTGGACGCGCTGCCGGGGAACGGGCCGAGCGTGCTGGATGCGCCGCTGGGGCGGGACTGACCCAGGCGCGGCCGCAGGATTCAGGCCGTGCGGCGGACCGCCTGCGCCAGCGACCATGCCGCGGCGACCAACAGGGCCAACCCGGTGCCCGGGCCGATCACCGCGGTGGCCGCGACGTCCGTGGCCAGGCCGAGGACGAGGGCGATCAGGGCGACCGCGGTGATCGCGGCGCCGAGCACGGTGAGCATGAGCCCCGGCAGCACCCTGGCGAGCGGGAAGAAGTGCACGCCGACGACGGCGCAGATCCACACGGCGGCCCACTCCCCACCGACGGTCAGCCCCAGCATCACACCGATCACGATCAGCAGCGCGAACTCGATGGCCACCACCCGCAGGTAGCCGCGGCGGGTGACCGGCCGGGTCATGGTGCTGGCACTGCCGCGCAGTCGCCGGCCGGCGAGGAGCCCGCCCACGCCGATCACCAGCCCGAGCAGCGCGCCCACCAGGGTCGCCGTGCCCAGCCATCGCGGTGGGTCGGGCGACCCCCAGCTGCACCACAGGACGGCGAAGAAGCCTTCGACCGCGGCGGCACTGGCGAGGGTGCGGCGGTCGGTCCGGACCGGGGACGACGATGTCACTCGCCCGACGGTAGCGAACGCGAGCCGGCCGGCCCGGTCAGGCTCAGGCCTGCGGGGTCGCCGCCTCGATCTTCGAACGGACCTCGTCCATGTCCAGGCCACGGACCGCGCCGATGACCTCCTCGAGCGCCGGGGCGGGCAGGGCACCGGGCTGGGAGAAGACCAGGATGCCGTCGCGGAAGGCCATCAGAGTCGGGATGGAGCGGATCTGCGCGGCCGCGGCCAGCGCCTGCTCGGCCTCCGTGTCGACCTTGCCGAAGGTGATGTCCTGGTGCGTCTCGGACGCCTTCTCGAAGGTCGGTGCGAACTGGCGGCACGGCCCGCACCACGACGCCCAGAAGTCGACCAGGACGATGCCGTCCTGGGTCACCGTCTGCTCGAAGTTGCCCGCGGTCAGGGTCTGCGTGCTCATGGATCGCTCCCGGATCAGGTGCTCGGCCGGACCGCACGGATGGTGGGCGTCCGGGGCCGGGTGCTGAGCCTGGGCTCGCAGACACGCCGGCGCTGGCTGGTTCAGCCAATTCCGCGACCGGGATATTCCGGGGCGATACCGCCAGCCGACACCCGCACGTCGCACACTGGTGGGAGCCCCGGCCGGACGGTGGCACCACGGGGGTGCCGCGCCCGACCGGACGTCAGGGGGTCACGCGTGTCGCTCACCCGCTCGGAGAAGGCGCAGACCGCACGTGAGCTGTCGGCCAATCTGGACAAGTCCCGGCGCGGACTCCCGGAGGTCGCAGCCGCCCTCGGCTGGACCGAGGACCGCCTGCACCACACGGTCGAGATGGCCACCGGTGCCGACCCCGCAGACGTCTGGGAGCTGCGGGACTGGCTGGACCGGACCGTCCGCGACGGCGGCGGCAACCCGGTGCCGTACACCGTCCTCACCGAGTCGGCGCGGCCGGAAGGATGAGCGTGGCCGCGTTCGTCCTGCACGACCACCGCAAGCCCCGTCCGCACTTCGACCTGCGACTGGAGCAGGACGGGGTGCTGCGGTCCTGGGCCGTCCCCAAGGGACTCCCCGTCGACCCGGACGAGAATCGGCTCGCCATCTCGGTTCCCGATCACGACCTCGACCACCTGACGTACTCCGACGAGGACAAGTCGATCGCCGACATCGGCACCTGGACCGAGGAGGACCGCACCGAGCGGCGGTTCGTGTTCACCCTGCACGGCCGGACGGACGACCGGCGGTACGCGATGATCCGCACGCCGCAGGGCTGGCTGCTGCACCTGATGAGCGATCAGGACGGCTGAGTCCGGCCGCTCCGCACTCACGCCGTCCAACAGGACAACCGCCGCTGGGTCTCGAACCGCCGCGGTCGGCCCGACAGCGGGTCGGTGAACTCGATGGATCGGGCGACCAGCTGCAACGGCGTGGAGTAGTCGTAGGGGTCGACCTCGACCAGCTCCGGGTAGAAGTGGTCGTTGCGGATGGGCACCCCCAGCGAGTTCATGTGCACCCGCAGCTGGTGGGTCTTGCCGGTGTGCGGGCGCAGCCGGTAGCGGCCGATCGCACCGGTCCCGTCGGTGTCGGGACGCACGTCGAGCAGGTCGATCCAGCTCTCCGCGTTCGGTTCGCCAGGGATCTCCCGCGCCGTCGGCGTGCCCCGCTCCTTGAGGATGCGGCTGCGCACGGTGAGCGGGAACTCCAGCCGCGGGTCCACCGCGGCGACGGCCTCGTACTCCTTGACCACCTGCCGGTGCGCGAACAGCTGCTGGTAGGCGCCGCGGACCTCGGGACGCAGGGTGAACACCACGACCCCGGCGGTCACCCGGTCCAGCCGATGGGCCGGTGACAGCTCCGGGATGCCCAGGTCGCGTCGGAGGCGGACCAGGGCGGACTCCACGATGTAGAACCCGCGCGGCATGGTCGCCAGGAAGTGCGGCTTGTCGATGACCAGCAGATCGTCGTCCCGGTGCAGGATCTCGATCTCGAACGGCACCCGGCGCTCCGGCGCCGGATCCCGGTAGAGGAACACGAACGCGTCCGGCTGGTACGGCGTGCTCGCGGTGATGACCGACCCGTCGACGTCGACGACCTCACCGAGTGCGATCTTCTCCGCAACCCGGACCCGGTCGTCGGCGAACCGTTCGAGCAGGTGTTCGGCCACGGTCGCCCACGGTCCGGTCACCGGCAGCCGGATCCGGCTCGGGTTGAGCCCGTCGCGGACCGGCAGGGGTGACTTGACCACGGGTCGCGACGGTAGCCGGTCGGGCGTGGCGGCCCGGCCGCCGCGTCGATCGTTCCCTCGCTGCGGCGACTGCCCTAGTTGTACTGCTCGGACAGGTTGGTCAAGCGGGTGATCGGGGGCTGGTTGCCGATCGCGGTGTGGGGCCGGTGATGGTTGTACTCGTGCAGCCAGCCCGGGAGGGCGCGGCGGCGGGCTGACTCGCTGAGGTACATGCGGGCGAAGGCCCACCCGTCGGCCATGGTGCGGTGGAACCGTTCGATCTTGCCGTTGGTCTGCGGACGGTAGGGCCGGGTCCGTTTCGGGGTGATGCCCAGCTCCCGGCAGGCATCGCGCCAGGCGTGCGAGCGGTAGGCCGAGCCCTTGTCCGAGAGCACGCGGTGGACGGTGACACCGCGGGTCGCGAACCAGGCGACGGCGCGGCGCAGCACGCCGATCGCGGTGGCGGCGGTCTCGTCGTCGTGGATCTCGGCGTAGGCCACGCGGCTGTGGTCATCGAGCACGGTGTGCACGAACGCCGTCCCGATCTTGGGATGGTGGTGGGCGTTGCGCGGCTTGCCGGGGGTCGCGGCCCGGTTCTTGCGGCCCTGGGGGCGGCCGACGTAGCGCCAGCCGCCGCCGTCGGGGATGTTGCCGAGCTTCTTGACGTCCACGTGCAGCAACGCGCCGGGCCGGTCGTGCTCGTACCGGCGGATCGGTTCGCCGGTGACCCGGTCGATGTGGGAGAGCCGGTTCAGCCGGCACCGGACCAACACCGCGTGCACCGTCGAGGGCGCCAGGCCCAGGCGGTCGGCGATCTGCACCGGGCCCAGCCGCTTGCGCCACCGCAGATGCACGATCCTGCGCACGACCGGGCGTGGGGTCCGCCGCGGGCAGCGGTGCGGCCGGGAGCTGCGATCGTCCATCGCGTCCGGGCCGCCCTGGCGGTAGCGGTCGGCCCACCGCTTGGCCGTGGGCCAGGAGACGTTGAACACCGCGGCCGCGTACCGGATGGTCCAGCCGTCCTCGACCACGGCGCGGGCCAGCTTGAGACGGTGGCGTGGCGTCAGAGCGGCATTAGCGTGGGACACGAGGACCTCCGGGTGGTGTCAGTGGTCGCCTTCAGCAGCTCCACTCCACGCCCGGAGGTCCTCCCGAACAAGATCAATCAGATCGCGTCGTCACACGCGTTCAACCAACGTCCCCGAGCAGTACACCTAGTGGTCCACGGACCGCAGGGCCGGCCGGTCCGGACCGTCGGCCTCGTCGTCCGGGTCGAGCAGCACCGCCCGACGGCGTCGCGGCGGCGGCGGTCCGCTCGGCTCCCGGTCCCCGGCGTCCGGCCCACGCTCGTGGCGGAACGTCACGGCGACCGTGTCGCCGCGGAACCGCCCGGCGCCTGCCTCGGGGTCCTGACCGGTGACCTGCCAGCGCGCCGACGACGTCAACTGCTCGATCGGCAGCTCCGGTGAGCTGATGGCCAGGGTGAATCCCCCGGAGTCCGCGATGCGCAGCACCGCCTGCGGGATCAACCCGATCAGGTCCGGCACGGTGATCCGGGGTGGCACGGCACCCGGTCTCGACGCGTTCCTGTGTGCTCGTCCGCTCGCCACGGCAGCCACCTCCGCCCGTCCGGCCCGGCGACACCCTTCGTCGGGTCCGGGTCCGACGGTAGGGCGACGACCGGTCCGCGACCAGGCCGGTTCTCCAGGGGCAGAACGTCTCACCAGCGGCGCAACTGGCCGGCCAGGTACTGCGCGGCCCGGCGCTGGCCGCCCCGCCGATCGACCGCCGCGGCCAGCCGGTGCACCGCAGCCGTCAACGCGGCGACGTCGGGCTGCCAGCCGCGGCGCAGGCACTCGTCCCGCCACGCCGCCGGGGCCTGGTGCCCGCGGTGAGCGTTGCACCGACGGCAGGCGGCGATCTCGTTCTCGGCCCAGGACGGGCCGCCCTTGACCCGGGGCACCAGATGGTCGGTGGTCGGCGGCACCAGCCGGGTGAAGGTGCGGCCGCACCACAGGCAGTGGTCGCCGTCACGCGCCACGGCCAGCGCCAGCCGACCGGCCCGATCCAGCTGCACCCCGGGTCCCCCCATTCCTCGATGGTGCCGGTGCGCCGCCGGGACGGGTATCAGGGGCACGGTGGCCCGCTCCGCTCCCCTGAGGTCCCGATCGCCCGCCCGCGAGGAGCGCGTCCATGAGCCGTACCGCCGTCCCCACCCGGCCGACCGACACCCCGGCCGACAGCCTGGGCCCCACCCGGGCCGCTGCCACCCCCCGACCGGGTCGGTGGGTCATCGACCCGCACCGCTCGGACCTGCGGGTCGGGGTCAAGGTGGGTGGGCTGGTGCCCGTGCAGGGCCGCTTCGCCGAGCTGGCCGGCACCGTCGAACTCACCGCCGACCCCGAGCGGACGCAGATCAGCGCCCGGGTCGCCACCGCCTCGCTGACCAGCGGCAGCAGCCACTGGGACGCGGTGCTCACCCACGCCGGCCTGGTGGACGTCCGGACCAACCCGCAGATCGCCTTCACCTCGACCGCGCTGCGGGCCGGCTCGGCGACCGGATGGGCGGCGCGACGCTGGGAGCTGGACGGCACGCTGCTCACGGGGCGCGGCACGCTGGCCGTCCGGTTCGCGCTGTGCTGCACGGAGGCCAGCACCGAGCGCATCACCTTGCGGGCCACCGGGTCGGTCGGCTCCCGCGACGCCGTGCGGCTGCTGTCGCAACCTGGGTTCGAGAAGCTCATCGGCCGTTCGATGGCCGTCGATCTGGCGATCGAGGCCGCGCCGGCCGCGTGACGAGCCACCCGATGGTGGGACTCAAGGACGTCGCCCCGCGTTCTCAGGAACTGCTCAGACGGCGCTCTGACGGCTCTCGTCATCCGCTCGGCGGATCGCCAGACACGGGGAGTCCCATGGAGGTCCTGCCGGTGCCAGCACCGGCGCGACCTGCGAAGGGAGTACCCGTGACGTCCCTGACCGCCATCCTCGCCGTGCTGCTGTTCCTGGGCGTGCTGTGCGCCGTGGCCGCCGTCCTCGGCCGACGCCCCACCCCCGACCGGCCCGTCACCGACCGCCCCGAGCCCCGAGCGCACCCTCGTCGAGCACTGACCCGCCGGATCCTTGGTTGAATGCCGGGCGGGTCCCGGCCACCGGGACCCGCCCGGCCAGCCGGGAGCGCACTGGACGAACGGAGCATCGGTGGACGAGATCGGTACGACCCTGCAGGGCCGACACGCACTGGTCACCGGAGGCGCCAGCGGCATCGGCGCGGCTTGCGCCCGCCGCCTCGCCGCCCTGGGCGCCCGGGTCACCGTCGCCGACCTCGACGGTGACGCGGCCGTCGCGGTCGCCGAACCGATCGGCGGCACCGCCTGGGCGGTCGACCTCACCGACACGGCCGCGCTGGACGAGCTCACCCTGGACGTCGACGTCCTGGTCAACAACGCCGGTTTCCAGAAGGTCGCGCCCATCGTCGAGTTCGACCCCGCCGTGTTCCGGCGCATCCAGACGCTGATGGTGGAGGCGCCCTTCCTGCTGGTCCGGGCCGCGCTGCCGCACATGATCGAACAGGGCTGGGGCCGGATCATCAACCTGTCCTCGGTGCACGGGCTCATCGCCTCGCCGAACAAGGTCGCCTACGTGGTGGCCAAGCATGCCCTCGAGGGACTCAACAAGGTGACCGCCCTGGAGGGCGGCGCGCACGGCGTCACCAGCAACTGCGTGAACCCCGGGTACGTCCGCACCCCGCTGGTCGAAGGGCAGATCGCCGACCAGGCCAAGGCGCACGGCATCGACGAGTCCCGGGTGGTGGCCGAGGTGCTGCTGGCCGAGTCGGCCATCAAACAGCTGGTCGAGCCCGATCAGGTCGCCTCGCTGGTCGGCTGGCTGGCCGGCCCGGACGCGGCCATGGTGAACGGCGCGTCCTACACGATGGACGGCGGGTGGCTGGCCCGGTGACCCAGTACCGGACCTTCGCCGTCCCGGTCGCCGGGGGGATGCTGCACGGCGGGGTCTGGGAGCCGGACCGCCCTGACCTCACGGAGCCGGAGACCGGGCCGACGCCCACCGTGCTGGCTGTGCACGGCATCACCGCATCGCACCTGGCCTGGCAGTGGCTGGCCGACGCCCTGCCCGGGATCCGGATCGTCGCGCCCGACCTGCGCGGTCGCGGCCGGTCCGGCGACCTGCCCGGGCCCACCGGGATGGCCCGGCACGCCGAGGACCTGGCCGCCCTGATCGCCGCCGCCGGCGGTCCGTTCGGCGCCGCCCCCGGCCCGGTGCCGGTGGTCGGTCACTCGATGGGCGGCTTCGTCGCCACCGCGCTCACCGCCCACCGGCCCGACCTGGTCGCATCGCTGCTGCTGGTCGACGGGGGCCTGCCCTTCCCGCTGCCGCCGGAGACGACCGTGGCGCAGGCGATCGACGCCACGCTCGGCCCGGCGGCCGAACGGCTGACCCGCACCTTCCCCAGTCGTGAGGCGTACCAGGCGTTCTGGCGGGACCACCCGGCGTTCGCCGGGCACCGGGACGATCCCCGGCTGCTCGCCTTCTTCGACCACGACCTGGACGGCGTCGAACCCGACCTGCGGCCGTCCTGCCGGCCGGAGACGATGCTGCGCGACGCCGCCGACCTGTACCGCAGTCCCGAGCAGACGGCGGTGCTCGACGCGGTGGTCCGGGCCGCCGTGCCGGTGCTGTTCCTGCGGGCGCCGCGGGACCTGCTGGACCGCGCCGGTGGGCTGTACCCGCCGGAGCTGGTGCCCGCCCTGGCCGAGGCGCTGCCCGGTCTGGACGTCCGGGAGGTCGACCACACCAACCACTACACGGTGGTCATGACCGATGCCGGCGCCACCGCCGTCGCCGAGGCGCTGCGCGGGCAGATCGGCCTGCGCACCGGCTGATCTGTGCGATCAGGACGAGAGTCCGGCGCTGCCATCCGGTCTCGGCGCCGTCCAGCGTTCCACCAACCGCACCGCGTCGGCCAGCCCGACGCCGGTGCGCTCCCGCAGCACCTTGATCGCCTGCAGCTTCTGACCGGCCGCACCCAGCCGGCGGATCTCGGCGATCAGCTCGGGATCGATGCTGAGTTCGGTGGGATCGACGCCCGGTCGGGCCAGTGTCCGCACCGCGCGGCGGCCGACGAGCACCACCACCACGACGACGATGACGACCAGCAGCAGCGTCCACACCCACCAGCTCATGCACCGATCGTAGGCAGGACCACGTCCAGTGCCCGGTTGCCGGGTGCGTCCCGCGGGAACCGCGCCTGCAGAGGGATGCAAGACTCCGCCCGCGCGCGCCGGGCGTCCGGGGACGTGCACCGGCGGATGGAAGGTGGTGACGGCCGACGTGGTCGACGCAGGACCTCAGCGACACCCGGACGGCCTCGATCCGGTGCTGCGCGAACTGGCCGACTCCTGCGGGGTCTCGGTCGAGTACCAGGACCAGCGCCAGCGGAGAGTGACGGTGCAGGCCGACACGGTCCGCACCGTGCTGGGCGTCCTGGGGGTCGACGCGTCCACGCCCGAGCGGGCCGAGCAGGCCCTGGTCACCCGCACCGCCGCGCGGTGGGCGCGGATGCTGCCGCCGTGCCTGGTGTCCCGGCCCGGCCGGCCGGGCAGCGGCTGGGTGCACGCGGCGCCGGACGTCCCGGTCACCCTCTCGATCGAGCTCGAGCGCGGCGGTGTGATCACCGATCTCGCCGTCGCATCCGGGGAACCGGCGTCGTTCGACGGCCCCGACGGCGTGGTGCTGGAGCACACCGTGCCACTGCCGGCCGATCTGCCGCTCGGGTACCACCGGCTGATCGCCGAAGCGGGTGGACGGCGCGGCGAGACGACGGTGATCGTCACGCCGGACTGGGTGGGAACGCCTGAGAGGACCGGGGCGCGGGCCTGGGGGCTGGCCACCCAGCTGTACAGCGTCCGGTCCCGGCAGAGCTGGGGCACCGGGGATCTGGTCGACCTAACGGACCTGGCCGCGTGGTCGGCCGCCGAGCACGGAGCCGACTGGGTCCTGGTGAATCCGCTGCACGCGGCCCAGCCGGTGCCGCCCCTGACACCGTCCCCGTACCTGCCGACCAGCCGGCGGTTCGCCAGTCCCATCTATCTCCGGCCGGAGCGCCTCCCGGAGTTCGCCGGCCTGTCGGAGGCCGACCGGCAGCACGTCGCCGACCTGGCCGAGCAGGCCCGGGGCCGGGACGCCGGGGTACCCGACGGCGCGGATCGGCCGTCCCGGCGCATCGACCGCGACACCGCCTGGGCGGCCAAGCTGGCCGCCCTGGCCCTGGTGCACGCGGTGTCGCGCAGTCCCGGACGGGATCTCGCGTACCGCGCGTACCTGCGGCAGCAGGGCCGGGGGCTGCAGGACTTCGCCACCTGGTCGGCCATTGCCCAGCAGCACGGGCCCGACTGGCGGCAGTGGCCGGAACCGTTGCAGCGACCGGACTCCCCGGCCGTCGCCGCCTACGCCGACCAGCACGCAACCCTCGTCGATCTACACCGCTGGCTGCAGTGGCAGCTCGACGAACAGCTCGACGACACCCAGAGCGCCGCGCGGCGGGCCGGGATGAGTCTCGGCGTGCTGCACGACCTGGCCGTGGGCGTCGACCCGGGCGGAGCGGACGCGTGGGCGTTGCAGGACGCCTTCGCCGGCGGGGTCACGGTCGGCGCTCCCCCGGACAGCTACAACCAGGCCGGGCAGGACTGGGGGCAGCCGCCGTGGCGGCCCGACGCCCTGGCCGAGCTGGCCTACGCACCGCTGCGCGACATGGTGGCCACCATGCTGCGGCACGCCGGCGGCCTGCGCGTCGACCACATCCTCGGGCTGTTCCGGTTGTGGTGGATCCCGGAGGGCCGTCCGCCCACCGAGGGCACCTACGTGCGCTACGACGCCGAGGCGATGCTCGGTGTGCTCGCGCTGGAGGCCTCCCGGGCCGGGGCGCTGGTGGTCGGCGAGGACCTCGGCACAGTGGAGCCGCGGGTGCAGCGGATGCTGGCCGAACTCGGGCTGCTGGGCACATCGATCCTGTTCTTCGAGCGCGACTACGCGGGGGACGGCGCACCGCTGCCCGCGGAGACCTGGCGGGAGTACTGCCTGGCCACGGTGACCACCCACGACCTGCCGCCCACGGCCGGCTACCTGGCCGGGGAGCACATCCGGTTGCGCGACGAACTGGGCCTGCTGACCCGGCCGGTCGAGGACGAACGCGCCGAGGGCGAGGCGGAGCGGGCGTCCTGGGTGGCGGTGCTGCGTGAGCGCGGGCTGTTGCCCGACGACCGGGAACCCGACTCCGAGGAGCTCGTCGTCGCGCTGCACCGCTTCCTGCTGGCCACGCCGTCCCGGCTGCTCGGGGTGGCGCTACCCGACCTGGTCGGCGATGTCCGCACGCAGAACCAGCCGGGCACCAGCGACGAGTACCCGAACTGGCGGGTGCCGCTCGCCGGCCCCGACGGCCGGCCGATCTGGTTGGAGGAGATCTTCACCGACCCGCGGGCGGCCCGGCTGGCCGGGCTCTTCGCCGGCTGACTCGGGCTGAGCACTGGGCCGGGACGCCGCAACGGCGGGCACCGAGGGTGCCCGCCGTTGCGGGGTGCACTGCTGCGCGACGTCGCAGGCGCCGCTGCCTCCGGTCCCCCGACCACGGATCAGCAGCGGGGCGCCTCGTCGCGGCCGGGCCTGGGCCCGGCGCCGGCGTCAGGACAGACGCAGGACCTGGCCCGGGTAGATCAGGTCAGGGTTCGGGATGATGTCCTTGTTCAGCTCGTACAGAGCCTCCCAGCCGGACAGACCGTTGGCCGCGGCGATCTTGTACAGCGCATCGCCGGACTTGACGGTGTAGGTGCCGTCGGCCGCGCTGGCCGGGGCGGCCACCGGAGCGGCGGCACGCGAGGAGCTGCGCGGGGCGCTGCTCTCGGACGACTCGGACGAGCGCGACCGGGAGGCCTGCTGCTCCGAGTTGCTGGAGTTGCTGCTGGAGGTCGAGCGGCTGGAGGAGCTGCTGGCCTCGCTGCTGCTGGAGCTCGACGACGGAGCGGCGGACCGCGAGGTCGGGCCCTCGCCGCCACCGGCGTAGGCGCACGCCCAGGCGCCCCAGCCCTGACCCGCGAGGGTCTTCTCGGCGATGGCGATCTGCTGCTCCTTGGTCGCCAGGTCGGCGCGGGAGGCGTACTCCTGCCCACCGAAGGCGTTCCAGGTGGACTGCGAGAACTGCAGCCCGCCGTAGTAGCCGTTGCCGGTGTTGATGGACCAGTTGCCCGAGCTCTCGCACTGCGCCACGGCGTCCCAGGTGGAGATGGGGGCGGCGGAGGCGGTGCCGGCACCGGCACCCAGCGCGGCGGCGCCGGCCACGGCGACGACCGCGGAGCCCTTGAGAGCCACGGAACGGAACTTCGACGGCGCGCGGTGGCGACCCTTGTGGTTGAACATGTGTCTTCCCCTAGCTGCGCCTACGAGGTGAGCTGTCGGGTTCGGACGCCGGCGCGGACCATCGGCCCGTGCCTGGGGATCGTGAGCGCCCGGCCGGCTGTCGCCGGCTTCACCCCGAGGGACCTGCCGCAACCCGTGGATCCGGGCATGGTGGGTCCCGAGGAACCTGGGTTCCCCGCCACTGTCCTGAGCTGTTCGTTTCGGTCGGGTCTCGGAGCCGTGGACAGCGTTCGGCGCGGTGCTCCGAGGTTCTGCTCGCGGTCGGGGCGGTGCCCTGACCGACGGCGACACTACGGAACGGCCCGGGAACCGCAAGAGCGCCGGATCACAGGTCACAGGCGTGTCACGACGGGTCGAGAGCGCTTCGGATGTCCCATTCCTGCAGCTCCGTTGCGGTTCCGTTATCAACGTCGAGAGATCGTGACCGTTCAAAAATCCGGGGGTAACTTCACCCGATCGGCGGAGCCTGTCTGGACGGTTCCTGTGGGAACGGCGCCCGATCGCGCACTCTGGGACGCCCAGATCGTCGGTGTGGCGCGCGTCTCATCCCCGCGGCGATCCTCGACGGGCCGCGCCGAGCAGGATGACCACAGCGACCAGCCCCAGGACGCCCCGACCCGCCCTGCGCGGCCGAAGGAAGGCCCTCACCGATGAGTCAGACCACCCACTCGTTCGCCGCGACCACCGCCGACGGCCGACCGCAGCAACTCGCCGACTACGCCGGCCAGGTGCTGCTGATCGTCAACGTGGCCAGCAAGTGCGGCCTGACGCCGCAGTACCAGGGACTGGAGGCACTGCACCGGGAGTTCGCCGACCAGGGCCTGCAGATCCTCGGGTTCCCGTGCAACCAGTTCGGCGGCCAGGAGCCCGGCACCGACGACGAGATCCAGGAGTTCTGCACCCGGACCTTCGACGTCACGTTCCCGATCTTCGCCAAGATCGACGTCAACGGCGCGGACGCCGACCCGCTGTACCAGTACCTCCGCTCGGAGGCTCCCGGCGACTTCGGCCCGGACGACCCGCTCTATCCGCACATCCAGAACACCCGGCCCGAGGCGATCGGCACCGACGAGATCAAGTGGAACTTCACCAAGTTCCTGATCGGGCGGGACGGTCGCGTCATCACCCGGTTCGAGCCGACGGTGACGCCCGAGGCGATCAAGGGCGCCGTGCAGGACGCGCTGGCCGGCTGAACCGGGCGACGTCAGCAGCGCGGACGGCGGGTCGCACCGATCACCGGTGCGGCCCGCCGTGCTGTGTCCGGGTGCGTCCCGGCTCAGGCCTGGGTGCGGCCGCGACCCTGCAGGTACCGCGACACCAGGGTGGCCGTGCTGCTGTCCTGGCCGCTGGTGCTCTCCTCGCCGGTGAGCATCGGCGCCAGCTGCTTGGCCATGGCCTTGCCCAGCTCGACGCCCCACTGGTCGAAGCTGTTGATGCCCCAGATGACGCCCTGCACGAAGGTGATGTGCTCGTAGAGCGCCACCAGCTGGCCGAGCACCGACGGGGTCAACCGTTGGGCCAGCATCGAGGTGGACGGCCGGTTCCCCGGCATCACCTTGTGCGGCACCACCGCCGCGGCCACGCCCTCGGCCGCGATCTCGTCGGCCGTCTTGCCGAAGGCCAGCGCCGCGCTCTGCGCGAAGTAGTTCGACATGAACAGGTCGTGCACGTCGACCGGCGTGGTCGCACCGGGCGCATCGGCATCGGTCAGCTCGTGGTTGGGCTCGATGAACCCGATGAAGTCGGCCGGGATGATCCGGGTGCCCTGGTGGATCAGCTGGTAGAAGGCGTGCTGTCCGTTGGTGCCGGGCTCCCCCCAGAACACCTCACCGGTGGGCACCTGCACCGGTGAGCCGTCCAACCGCACCGACTTCCCGTTGCTCTCCATGGTCAGCTGCTGCAGGTAGGCCGGGAAGCGCAGCAGGTACTGCGAGTACGGCAGCACCGCATGGCTCTGCGCCCCGAAGAAGTCGACGTACCAGACGTTGAGCAGCCCGAGCAGCACCGGCGCGTTCCCGGCGAACGGCTCGGTGCGGAAGTGCTCGTCCATGGCGCGGAAGCCGGCCAGCATCTCGCCGTACTGGTCCGGTCCGATGGCCAGCATCAGCGACAGGCCCACCGCGGAGTCGAACGAGTACCGCCCCCCGACCCAGTCCCAGAACCCGAACATGTTGTCGGTGTCGATGCCGAACTCGGACACCAGGTCGGCGTTGGTGGACACGGCCACGAAGTGCTTGGCCACCGCATCGGCGGCGGCCGGATCGTCGAGACCAGCACCGGTGCGCAGCCCTTCGGTCAGCCAGGTCCGGGCCAGGCGCGCATTGGTCAGCGTCTCCAGGGTGGAGAACGTCTTGGACGCAACGATGAAGAGCGTCGACGCGGGGTCGAGATCGCGCGTTTTCTCGAAGATGTCGGTCGGGTCGATGTTGGAGACGAAGCGGCACTCCAGCTCTCTCATGGCGTACTGCTTGAGGGCCTCGTGAGCCATGACCGGACCGAGGTCCGAGCCACCGATGCCGATGTTGACGACAGCACGGATGCGCTTGCCGGTGGCACCGGTCCAGCGGCCGGTGCGGACCGCGTCGGCGAAGGCACCCATGCGGTCGAGCACCTCGTGCACCTCGGCCACCACGTCCTGGCCGTCGACGGTCAACTCGGCGGTGCGCGGCAATCGCAGCGCGGTGTGCAGCACGGCCCGGTCCTCGGTGACGTTGATGTGCGCACCGGCGAACATGGCGTCGATCCGCTCCCGCAGGCCGGCCGCCTCGGCCAGGTCCAGCAGCAGCGACACGGTCTGCCGGGTGATGCGGTGCTTGGCGTAGTCGACGGTCAGGTCGGCCGCCTGGACGACCAGTTCGGATCCGCGGTCCGGGTCCTGGGCGAACAACTCACGCAGGTGCAGTCCCTCGACCTCGGCGAAGTGCTGCTGCAGCGCCGACCACTGCGGCGAACCGGCGGTGTCGAACACCGCCGGCACGGGACTGGGGTTCACGGCTGGCCTCCTGGCTGGCTCGGTGGGTCCGATCGGTCGGTCCGGTGCGACGGGAGTCGCACCGCGGACGCGCCGGTGCATCCTCCGACACGCTCGGTGACGCCCCAGTGTGGGCGCCCTCCCCGGCGCGGCGCACGCCGGGGCCGCTCCGGGCCGTCGCTCACCGAGCGCGCACCAGGCCCGCACTAGGCTGCTTCCCCGTGTCGGACGAGTTGCTGGTGACCCACACCGACGGGATCGTGCAGGTGGTCCTGAACCGGCCCCACCGGCACAACGCCCTCACCCACGCCATGGTCGCCGAGCTGCACGAGCTGATCACCGACCTCGCCGCGGACCGCACCGCCCGGGTGCTGGTGCTGCGCGGGGCCGGCGGTCGGGCGTTCGCGGCCGGCAACGACATCGCCGACTTCCTGGAGCACGAACCGGTCGCCCACCAGGACCGGACCGGCGCCCTGGTGCAGGCCCTGTTCGCGCTGCCCCAGGTGACGGTGGCCGCGGTGGACGGGGTGTGCGCCGGGGGTGGCCTGGCCCTGGCCTCCCACTGCGACCTGCGACTGGCCACCCGCCGCTCGCGGTTCGGCTACCCGGTGGCCCGGACCCTGGGCAACGCGCTGCCCACCGCCCTGCTGGCCCGCTGCGCCGCCGTGTTCGGCGAGCCACTGACCCGGGAGATGCTGCTCACCGCCCGGCTGGTCCCGGCCGACCGCGCGCACGGGGTCGGCGCGCTCACCGACCTGGTGGACGACGCGACGGCACTGGAGGAGGCCCTGGCCTCGCTGCTGGCCGACCTGGAGCCGCTGTCCGGCGCCACCATCCGGGCGACCAAGGCGCAACTGCTCACCCAGGCCCAGCGGCTGACCGCGCTCACCGTTGATGCCGAGCAGGACCACGAGCTGGTGCGCCAGGCCTACGCCGGGGCCGACTTCACCGAGGGCGTGCGCGCGTTCCTGGCCAAGGAACGCCCGGCCTTCGAGCGCTGAACCGACTGGACCCCAGCCGGGTGCGGCGCACACCCGGCCGATATCCTGGCCAGGCGCCGACGTCGTCCTGTCGGCCCCCGATCGCCGGCCGGTCCCGCCGTCCGGCCGCGGATGGGCACGGAGTTCGGCGCCCGAGGGTCGTCGATCCGGACCCGCCCGCCTCGTCCAGGGAGTTCGATCATGCAGTCCGCCGTGAATCTCGATCCGGAGCGGAACCTGGCCCTGGACCTCGTCCGGGCGACCGAGGCCGCCGCCATCGCCGCCGTGCGGCACCTGGGCCGCGGGGACAAGAACCTGGTCGACGGCGCGGCGGTGGACGCGATGCGCCCCATCCTGGGCGGCGTCTCCATGCGTGGCACCGTCGTCATCGGCGAGGGCGAGAAGGACGACGCCCCCATGCTCTTCAACGGCGAGCAGGTCGGCAACGGCACCGGCCCGGAGGTCGACATCGCGGTCGACCCGGTCGACGGCACCACGCTGACGGCCAAGGCGATGCCGAACGCGCTGGCCGTGGTCGCCCTGGCCGAGCGCGGCTCGATGCTGGACCCGGGCCCGGTCTTCTACATGGAGAAGCTGGCCGTCAGCGGTGATTTCGCCGACGCGGTCGACTTCGAGGCGCCGATCGAGCGCAACCTCAAGTGGATCGCCAAGGCCAAGGGCGTGGCCGTCGAGGACCTCGCCGTGTGCATCCTGGACCGCCCGCGGCACGCCGACCTGGTCGACCGGATCCGCAAGGCCGGCTCGCGCATCAAGTTCATCCTGGACGGCGACGTGGCCGGCGCCATCCTGGCCGCCGACCCGGACCACGACGTCGACCTGCTCGTCGGCGTCGGCGGCACGCCGGAGGGCGTCATCGCCGCCTGCGCGCTCAAGTGCATGGGCGGGGCCATCTTCGGCCGGCTCAAGCCCGACGACGACGACATGCGCCAGCGCGCCGTCGACGCGGGCTACGACGTCGACAAAGTGCTCACCATCGACGATCTCGTCGCCGGCGACAACGTCTTCTTCGCCGCCACCGGCGTCACCGACGGTGAGCTGCTCAAGGGCGTGCAGTACCGCAAGGGCGAGGTGTGGACGCAGTCGCTGTCCATGCGGTCCCGATCCCGGGCCCGCCGGCTGGTCGACACCCGGCACAACCTCGAGCGGTCCAACCTGATCGTGCGGCCGTCCGGCAACTGATCGTCCGGTGCACGGTGTCGTCCGGTGCACGGTGTCGTCCGGTACGCGGTGTCGTCCGGTGCACGGTGGGAGCGGGCAGGATGGACCGATGCCCCCTCCCACCGTGTTGTGCATCGTCCTGGCCGGTGGATCCGGCGCCGGCTCGGCCCGCTGACCGACGGCCGGGCCAAGCCGTCCCTGCCGGTGGGCGGGCACCACCGGCTGATCGACATCGCCCTGTCCAACGCGGCCCACAGCGGGCTGTCGGACGTCTGGGTGCTGGTGTGCAGCGCCGACCACCTGGTGCTGATCGACCATCGGCCGGTCATCGCCGAACACCTGGACACCGGGGCCGATGCCACCGTGGTGACCACCGAGGTGACGACGGACGCCGACGCCGCGCGGGCCATGGTGGTGCAGGACACCGACGGGCGGGGCACCGCGGTGGACGACAAGCCGGAGCACCCGGCCGGGCACGTCGTCGGCACCGAGATCTTCCTGTACCGGCCCGACCGGCTCGGCGCGGTCCTGCACGAGCTGGTCGGTCAGGACGAAGATCTCGGCGACCACGGCGACCGGCTCATCCCGGCGCTGGTCGCCGACGCCTCCGTCCGCGCCGTCCGGCACGACGGTCACTGGCGGGATCTGGGCACGCCGGAGGCCTATCTGGACGGTCAGCTGGCGCTGCTCGCCGATCCCCCGCCGCTGCGGCTGGACGACCCGCGGTGGCCGGTGCTCACCTCGATGCCGGTGCGCGCTCCGGCCCGGATCGAGCGCACCGCCGAGCTGGACAGGACCTGGGTGTCACCGGGCGCTGCGGTCGCCGGCACCGTGATCAACTCGATCGTCGGACCGGGCGCCCGGGTGGCGGCCGGGGCGGAGGTCCGGGACAGCGTGCTGATGGCCGACGCGGTCGTCGAGCCCGGGGCGCGGGTGGTGCGGTCGGTGCTGGCCGAGCAGGTGGTCGTCGGGCGGGATGCCCGGCTGGCGGGTACCACCGCGGATCCGGTCCTGGTCGGCACCGGCCACCGGGTGGACGCGCAGGCCCGGGTCGACGCCGGCGCCCAGCTGGATCCGGCCGAGCGGCCCCGGCGGCCGACCCGGGATCACGACTGACCGGCGTCAGCCCTCCCGGTCGACGGTGGTCCCGGGGTCCGGGGGTGTGACACCGCGCAGCCGGCCGACCAGCGCGCGGATCTCGTCCATGATCACGTCGGTGAGCTCCCGGGCCGCGGCGGTGTCCGTCCGCCCGGCCCACCGCGTCCGGTCGATGGGCGCCCCGACCACCAGCTTGACGGTGTGCCGGTGCCACAGGTGCCGGGCGCCGGGTCGGGCACCCCACTGCCCGACCGGGATCAACGGCGCAGCCGGGAACCGCAGCGCCAGCCGCGCGGCACCACTGCGGCCGGGGCCCGGCCACAGGTCCGGGTCGCGGGTGATCCGGCCCTCCGGGTACAGCACGACCAGGTGACCGCGACCCAGCTCGGCGGCCGCCGCCTCCACCGCCGCCGCCGCCGCGGCGCTCCCCCGCTGCACCGGGATCTGCCGGGCGATCCGCAGCAACCGACCCACCACGGGCCAGGCGAACGCCCGATCCATGATCAGGAAGTGCGGGAACCGGCGGTGGGTCACCACCATCCGCGCCACGGCCAGCGTCTCGGTGGTGGCCAGGTGGTTCACCACCAGCACGGCCGGGCCGCGGCGCGGGACGACCGGGCTGCGCGCGTACCGCAACCGGTGCACCACGGTGCCTGCCACCACCACGACGGCGGCGCCGACGACGGTCCGGACCGGACGTTCCACTGACGTGCCTCCCAGCCGCTGCCTCACACCGGACCAGCGCGCCCGGCTGCGCCGACCGGGGGCGGACGGCGGGTAGCGTGGCCCGGTGATCGGGCTCGTCCGTTCCGTCCCCGGGCAGGCAGGACGATCATGACAAGCCGCCCGTCCCGACCGCTGGAGCGCCCCGCGTTGAGCACGTCCCCCGCCGCCCGTCAACCCGGCTCCCCGACCCCGGCGGCCGGTCGGTTGCCGGGCCAGCAGCGTGACCTGGGTGCACCCGGCCACTCCTTCGTGCTCACACTGTCCTGCGCCGACCGGCGCGGCATCGTCTGGTCAGTGTCCGGTTTGCTGGCCGAGGCGGGCTGCAGCATCGTGGATTCCCAGCAGTTCGGGGACGCCTCGACCGGGCAGTTCTTCATGCGGGTGCACGTCCGCCGGGAGATCGGCCCCATCCCCCTCGGTGAGTTGGAGGCCGTCGTCGAGCCGCTGGCCCGCGAGTTCGGGATGACCTGGCAACTGCACGACACGGCGGTGCCCGACCGGCTGGTGGTGATGGTGTCCCAGCAGGGCCACTGCCTCAACGACCTGCTGTTCCGGGCCCGGTCCGGGACGCTGCCGGCCACCATCGCCGCGGTGGTGTCCAACCATCCCGACTTCCGCGACCTGGCCGAGTGGCACGGTGTGCCGTTCCACCACATCCCGGTCACCGCCGACACCAAGCCGCAGGCCGAGGACGCGCTGCGGGAGGTGCTCACCGAGTACCGCGCCGACACCATCGTGCTGGCCCGGTACATGCAGGTGCTCTCCGACCGGCTGTGCCGCGAGCACGAGGGCCGCATCATCAACATCCACCACAGCCTGCTGCCCAGCTTCAAGGGTGCCCGGCCCTACGCGCAGGCCTACGACCGTGGCGTCAAGGTCATCGGCGCGACGGCGCACTACGTGACGGCCGAGCTGGACGAGGGCCCGATCATCGAGCAGGACTTCGTCCGGGTCGACCACTCCCACGACCCGGCTGACCTGGCCGCCCGCGGCCGCGACCTGGAGGCCCTCGCCCTGGCCCGCGCCGTCACCTGGCACAGCGAGCACCGGGTGCTGCGGTACGGGGTCAAGACGGTCGTGTTCACCTGAACGGAGTCCCCGGATGTCCGGCGAGCGCGCTCGTGCTCGACCTCTGGACGGGCGCCGAGCCCTCATCGGTCCAGCAGCTGCCGGCCGACCAGGTCGGCGAACAGGCCCGGCTCGGCGATCAGCTCGTCGTAGCTGCCCTGCTGCACCACCCGGCCCGCGTCCAGCACCACGATGCGGTCCGCGTGCCGGATGGTCGAGAGCCGGTGCGCCACCACGATCCTGGTCACCCGAAGCCGGTCGAGCGAGGCCGCCACCTGAGCCTGGGACACGTTGTCCAGGGCGGAGGTGGCTTCGTCGAGCAGCAGGACGGCCGGCTCCGCGGCCAGCGCCCGGGCCAGCACGATCCGTTGCCGCTGCCCGCCGGAGAGCGTGCTGGCCCCCTCCACCACCACGGTCTGCAGTCCCATCGGCATGCGCCGGATGTCGTCGGCCACCGCGGCCGCCTCGGCCGCCCGCCAGACCTGCTGCTGGGTCATCGGGCGGGAGCCGCGGATGTTGTCGGCCAGGTTGCCCGGGAACAGCGGTGACGACTGCAGCACGGTGCCGATCCGGCGGCGCACCTCCCGCACGTCCAACCGGTCGAGGCTGACCCCGTCGTAGGCGACGACGCCCTGCTGTGGCCGCTCGAACCCCAGCAGCAGTCGCACCAGCGTCGACTTGCCCGACCCGGACGGCCCGACCACCGCGACGAACTCACCGGGACGAACGGTCAGCGAGACACCGCGCAGCACGTCGGGGCCGTCCGGCGTGTACCGGAAGGTGACCGAGGACAGGTCGACCGCGCCCCGGAGCCGCAGCCCTGCCCCCGACGCGCCGCCCGCCCCCGGTCGTCCACCCGCCCGGTCGTGCACGCTCTCCGGGACCGCCTCCAGGATCGGCGTCAGCTGCCGCAGCTGCGGACCGACGCCGACCAGCTGGGCCGCCGTGGTGACCAGCGACGACGTCCCGCCCAGCACCTGGCCCAGGGCCGTGGTGAGCAGGACGTACTGTGCGGCGGTGCCGGGGCCGGTCCCGGACAGGGTGTCCCCACCGGCCAGCACCACACCGGCCGTGATGGCCAGCGTGCCCAGGGTCTGCCAGGCGGCCAACCCGGTGCTCAGCACCGACGACCAGGTCGCCGACCGGAACGAAGTGTCGGTCAACGGCGCGAACCGGGCCGTGAGCTGCCGCATGGCCCGCTCCTCCGCCCCGAAGGCGCGGATCCGGGCGATGCCCTGCATCGTCTGCAGCGTCAGGTCGGCCAGCTGCTGCTGCTCGGTGACCTGCTGCTGCACCAGCGGCCGCCACCGGCGCACCACCCACCAGAACGCCGCGGCCTGCACCGCCACCACCAGCAGGGTGAGCAGGCCGGCCTGCCAGCTCTGCAGCAGGATGAGCACCAGGCTGACCAGCACGCTCACCCCGGCCACCGTGGCCGAGACCAGCGAGTCGGCCACCACCTGCCGGAGCGTGTCGACGACCGAGGCCCGCATGAGCAGCTCGCCGCTGCCGTGCCGGTTGAAGAACGCGGCGGGCAGGCGCAGCAGCCGGGCCCACACGGCGTCGCCGACCGCGGCGTCGAGCCGGGTGCGCACCCGGGCCGCGATCCGTCCCTGCAGCAGGGTCAGCACCGCGGTGGCCGCGATGACACCGGTCAGGGCCGCGACGAGAGCGGCCAGCCGGTCCGGCTGGTTGCCCGGCACGATCGAGCCGAAGATCGCCTCCCCGGCCAACGGCAGCAGCAGCGACGCCAGGCCCGCGACCAGGGCGATCAGCCCGAGCAGGCCCAGGTCCGGCCGGACCCCGCGGACCGCCAGCCGCCCCAGCGCGCGCCAGCCGGCGCGCTCCGGCAGTTCCGCGATCACGCCGACCGCGGTGGGCGCCAGCCCGGCCAGATCCTCGTGGGTGAGTCGCCGCTCGACCGCGGCGGTGGGATCGATCAACAGCGTGCCGCGCAGGCGCGGGACCAGCGCGACCGGGCGGCCGGCCAGCTCGGCCGCGACCGGACCGAGCAGGTTCCGCCGGCAATCCGGGCCGAGGTCGACCGTGCGCACCAGGTGACCGGCGGCCCGGGCCCGGGCAGTCAGGTCGGTGTGCGCCGGGACCGCGCCCGCCGTCGGCGGATCGGTCCCGACCGGAGCCGGGCCGACCGGCGCCGGGTCCAGCGCGGGCACGGGTGCACCGATCCGGGCCAGCACGGCCCGCACCGGGTCCACGACCGCCGCGCCGGTCCGGGCACGCAACCGGGGCACCGCCGCGGCCAGTTCGTCGATGGCCTCGGCGTCCACCACCGCGGTGCCCCCCGGGGGGAGCGCAGGGGGCCGGCGCCGCAGCTCGGCCCGCCCGGCCTGTCGCTCGACCACGGCCTCGATGAGTTCGTCGGTGTGCCGGCGGACCCGTTCGACGGACCCCGTCGTCCCGCCCGACGCCGCTGGCTCGGTCGGCTCGGTCGGGTCGGTCGGCTCGGTCGGGTCGATCACCAGGTCGGCCGCCTCGGCCAGGGCGGCGAACCAGCGCTCCAGGGCGGCCGCGGTGGCCGGATCCCCTGGGTCCGGGTCCGGCAACGGGGTCAGTCGCACAGTCCCGACCGGGTCCACGACCAGTGCCCGGCCGGTCGGCGGCACCAGCAGGTCCCCGGCGTCCAGCACGGCCACCGCGGGCCGGTCGGCCGGTCGGTCCAGCGCTGCTTCAGGCGGTGCGCCGACCGGGACCTCCGGAGGCGCCAACCGGACCAACGCCTGGCCGCCGGTGACCAGCAGCCACGCCGAGCCGGCGGCCACCGTCCTGGTGCCACGGCCTCCGGCGTGGCCGGCGGGCAACACGGCGGTCACGAGCGCACCAGCCGGGCGTAGGCGCCGTCGAGCGCCAGCAGCTCGCCGTGGGCGCCGCGTTCCACCACGACACCCGCGTCCAGCACCACGATCTCGTCGGCGTCGCGCACCGTGCTGAGCCGGTGGGCCACGATCAGACAGGTGCAGTTGCGCCGGCGCAGGGCCAGGTCGATGCGCTGCTCGGTCACGGTGTCCAGCGCGCTGGTCGCCTCGTCGAGCACCATCACCGCCGGATCCCGGACCAGCGCCCGGGCGATCTCCACCCGCTGCCGCTGACCGCCGGACAGCCCCAGACCGCTCGGGCCCAGCAGGCTGTCGTACCCACCGGGTCGGGCGGTGACGACCTCGGTGAGACCGGCGTCGGCCACGGCCCGGACCACGGCCTCGTCCGGCACGGTCGGATCCCACAGCGTGATGTTGTCGCGGATGCTCGCCTCGAACAGGCACACGTCCTGGTCCACGAACCCGATGCCGTCGGTGAGCAGCCGACGGTCCCAGTCCGACCGCGGGCGGCCGTCCACCAGCACCCGACCCGCGGTCGGCTGCTGCAGTCCGGCGACCAGCCGGGCGACGGTGGACTTGCCGCTGCCGCTGGCCCCGACCACGGCGACCCGCGACCCCGGGGCCAGGTCGAGGTCCAGGTCCCGGATGAGCGGCGGTTCCAACGGGGCGTACCCGAAATCGACTTGCTGAAGCGTGATCCGGCCACGCACCGGCTCGACCCGGTCCGGCTCGGAACTGTTCCGCTCGCACCGGTCCCGGACGGTGGCCCCACCGGCGGAGCGGGCCAGCGACGCTGCGATCTCCGGGTCGACCGCGGCCCGGTCGACGTCCTGCAACCGCACCGCGGTGGCCGACAGCGCCTCCAGTTGACCACCGAGCGCGGCCAGCAGGCTGAGCGGGGCCAGCACACTGCCCATCAGCACCTGGACGGCCAGCAGCCCGCCCAGCGACAGGTCGGTCTGCATGACCAGTACCGCACCGACGGACAACAGGGCCAGCGTGCCGAGACTGGTGAGCGCGGTGGGGATGACGGTGAGCGGCAGCAGCGCGAGGTCCTGCCGCTGCCGGACGGCCAGCAGCCGGCTCCGGGCCGCGCTGATGGTCAGCACCGCCTGTTCCTCGCCACCCTGGGCCTTGATCGACTCGATCAGGTTGAGCGATCCGGACTGCACCACCGCGGCGTCGATCTGGTCGCGCATCTGCCGGGTGCTCAGGTCCCGCTGCCGTCGCCCCGTCCAGCGCAGCAGCAGCAGCACGGCCGCGGCGGCCAGCAGCACGATGCCGCCCAGGACCGGGCTGATGACGACGATGACCACCAGGTAGACCACCGCCACGGTGGTGCTCAGCAGCGCCGAGACCAGGGGCCCCGACAGCAGTCCGGCCACCGCCGTGCCCAGGCCCGCACGGTAGGCGACGTCGCTGGCGGCGCGCTGCCCGAAGAACCGCATCGACAGCCTCAGGATGCGCTGGGTCTGGGCGGCGAAGATGCCGCTGGTCAGCGCGGTCCGGAGCCCGTTGATGACCCGTTGCTGCCACCACGTCATGGTCAGCTGGACGACCGCCGCGGCGGCCATGCCCCCGAGGATGACCGGGAGGTAGCCGGTGCGCCCCCCGACCAGGAAGCCGTCGACGAAGGCCCGCGACAGGGCCGGCACCGCGAGTCCCGGCACCAGCAGGACCAGGCTGGCCAGCACCACGTGCAGCAGGGCCCACCGGAACGGCTGCAACCGACTCAGCAGGGCCCGGCGCAGCCCGGGACGTCGGCCGCCCGGCTCGAACTCCGGGCCCGGCGTGCACTCCAGGACGATGCCGGAGAACGACCGGTCGAACTCGGCGTCGTCGACCTCCCGCGGACCGGACGCCGGGTCGTTGAGGTACCAGGTGCCGCGCTTCCAGCCCTCGACGACCAGGAAGTGGTCCATCCGCCAGAACACGATGAACGGCACCGTGGTGCGTCGCACCGTGCGCGGCGTGCGCCGGAACGCCTTGACCTGCAGCCCGTACGCCCGTCCGGCCCGCAGCACCGAGCGGGCGTTGCTGCCGTCGCGCGAGACGCCCACGGCGTCCCGCAGTTCCTCCAGGCCCACCCAGCGCCCGAAGTGGGCCAGCACGATGCCCAGGGCAGCGGCGCCGCACTCGACGGCCTCCATCTGCAGCACGGTGGGACACCGGACGCGGATCCGCTCCGGCACCGCCGGCTCGGCCGGTGTCGACGCCGGTGCGTCGCCGACGGGCGTCCCGCGGGGCACGGTCGCGGCTCGCGTCATCGCCTCAGCCGCCCAGCAGGTAGCTGAGCGGTTCGCGCGTGCCGAGTTCGATCGATCCGGTCAGCGAGGTCGTCGGCGCGACGGCGAACGGCGGCCCGTCGTCCGAGGTCCAGGCGTAGCCGGACGCTGTGTCGGCGCGGATCAGGTCCACCACCACCCGGACGGACCCGACACCGCCCAACGAGGCGGCCAGCTGGGTGTTGCCCCCGGCCAGCTGGACGAAGTCGGCCCGGTCGTACGGCAACGGGTCGACCGAGCGCACCGTGCCGCGCAGCTCCCCCCAGGCGCTGGCGGACACGGTCGACGGGGTGAGCCGCACCGGCATGCCAGGGAGCACCCTGGACCCGGCGGATGGATCGATGAACAGCAACGCCACCGACCGCTCGGCCGAGGACAGCAGCTGTCCGACGACGGCACCGGCGGTCAGCGGGGTGCCGACGGCGAGCGGGGTCCGGGCGACCAGGACGCCATCGACCTGGGCGGTGACGTCGCTGGTGCCCCCGTCGGGGGTCCGGACGGTCAGCAGCCGCTGACCGGCCTGCACGGTCACGCCGGGCATGGTCGGGTCGGCGTCGTCGATGGCGGGGACGTCGGCCACCACGCCGCCCGCGGCAGCGGTCACGGCGACCAGACCCTCCGGTGGGAGCAGGATCCCGGCCCCGGCGACCGTGACGGGGGCCCGGCCGAACACTGCCCAGACCACCGCGGCCACCGCGACCAGACCGACCACGATCAGGGCGAGCCAGGACCGCGGCGGCGCCACGGTCAGACTGCTGTCCAGCCGTCGTTGCGCGTCCAGTTGCGCGACGGCCTCCGGCCGGAAGAGCCCGCCGGGGGCCGGACCGGTCGGTCCGGGCGACGTGGTGGGGGTCGACATGGGTTCCTCTTCGGTGGCCGGGCACGGGGAGGTCGGAACGGCACACTCCCTCAGCGCGACGAGCGCGGCGGGAGGGCCTCGGCAAGATCGTGACACAGCGTTTAGTCTTCGTCACGGTGAGTACGCAAGTGATCGTATCCGAGCCCTCCGGCGAGCGCGCTGATCCCGCCACCGCACCTCCGGCCGACCCGACGATGCCGCCGTTCGCACCGGTCCTGGCCGCCCTGGTCGAGCCGACCGCGCGACGGCTGGCGCCGCGGTTGCACGACCTGGACCCGGCCGGGGCGGACGCCGCCGTCCGCGGGTGGGCCGATCTGCTGGCCGGCCGTGTCCACGACCTGCTCCAGGAGGTGCTGGCCGGTGAGTTCACCGCCTGGTGCGCCGTCCGGGGCCCGTTCGCCGGGACCGGCCCGGCCGCCGAGACCCGCCTGCTGGCGGGGTTCACCGCGCACGTGCTCACCGACGACCCGGCGTGGCTGACTCGCCGGTACCCCGAGGCGGCCCGACTGGTCGGCGTCCTGGCCGGGCACGCGGCGGCCGCGGCCGTCGAGCTGCACGAGCGCCTGGCTTCGGCGCGGCCGCAGCTGGCGGCCGGCTTCGGCATCGCCGCCGACGACCCCCTGGTGGACCTGCGGGCCGGCGCGGGCGACAGCCACCGCGGCGGCCGCACCGTGGTGCTGCTGACCTTCGGCTCGGGCCGCCGGGTGGTGGCCAAGCCCCGCTCCGTCCGGCCGGAACGAGTGCTCGAGGCGCTGCTGCACGCGGTCGCCCTGGCCGCCGGCGATCCGGGCTGGGACCCGGTCGTCGCGCTGGACACCGGCAACCTCGCCGACGCCGGCTGGATGGAGTTCGTCGAGGCCCTGCCGGCGACCGCACCGGCCGACGTCGACCGCTTCTTCCGCCGCGCCGGCATGCTGCTGGCCACGGCGCACGCGATCGGGATGGACGACCTGCACTCCGAGAACGTGATCGCGCGGCGCGACCGGCCCGTGGTCATCGACGCCGAGACCCTCCTGCCGGCGGTCTGTCTCGGCCGGCCCGGGGCCGGGCTCGATCCGGCGGCCGAGGCCTACCCGGCCACCGTGCTGGGCACCGGGCTGCTCCCCCGCTGGATCCCGGTGCACCGCCAACGGCTCGAGCGGTCCGGTCACGTCGTCCAGCTCGGCGGGCTAGGCCCGATCGACCTCGGGACCCAGCCCGGACTGGCCTGGACCGGCAGCGGCGCCACGCTGCGGCGGGAGGTGGTCGCCGTCCGACGAGCCCGGGGTGGCAACCTGCCGGTACTCGACGATCGGGTGCACACCGCCGACGAAGCCCGCGAGCAGGTCGAGGACGGATTCCGGGCGGCGGCGGCCGCCCTGCTGCGGCACCGGAACGCCTGGGAGTCCGCCGGTGGGGTGCTGGCGGAGCTGCGGGCCACCCGGGTGCGGGTGGTGCCCCGCAACACCGCCACCTACGCCGCGGCGCTCCGGCGGACCACCGGCCGCCGGTTCCTGCGCTCCGGCGCGGTCCGCACCGCCGGTCTGCAGGACCGTCTCGGCCTGGATGCGGCACCGGCGTCCGCAGCGCTGCGGACGGCCGAGCTGGACGCGCTGCAGCAGCTGGACGTTCCACTGTTCACGGCGGACCCCGAACGGACGGCGGTGGACACGGCGCACGGGACCGGGGCTGCGGACCCCGGCCACGAGCCCGCCGCGGTGCAGCTGACCGCAGCGCCCGCGGCCGTGTCCAGGAACCGGCTGGAGGACTGGGACGACCGACACCTGATCCGGCAGACCGAGCTGCTGCGCGCGACCCTGACAGCCCCGTGGACCGGCGCCCTCCCGGTGGTCGCGGCGCGGCCCGGTCATCGCACGGCCGCGGAGATCGACGGTCGGGTCGCCGATCTCGCCGACGTCATCGACGGCGCCGGCGTGACCGCGGCCGGCCGCACGGCGTGGCTGGCCGTGCGCCGGGACCCGCTGACCTCCACCACCGCGGCCGGTCCCGCCGGCTGCGGACTGCTCGACGGTGGCGCCGGGATCGCCCTGTTCCTGACCGAGGCCGGGCACGCACTGCGCACCGAACGATGGCACGACCGCCGCGACGGCGCGATCACCGCCGTGCTCGACGGGACGCGGTTCCTGCTCGGTCCGTCCGCACCGGACACCGGGGCGCCGATCGACCTCGGCCTGGACGACGGCATCGGCGGCGTGGTGTGGACCCTGGCCCGCATCGCCCGACGCCTGGACACCGCCGACGGACACCGGCTCGTCGGAGCCGCCGCCGACCTGGCGGCCGCCGCGGTGGTCCGGACCGACCTGAGCCGGGTCCGCGCCGACGCGGCCGGCGGCATCGCCGGCCTGATCACCGGCTTGACCGAGCTCGCCCGCACCACCGCCCTCGCCGTCGCCGCGGACGGGCCGACCCCCGCGACCGGCTCTGCCGCCGACTCCGGGATCGCCGCGCTGGTCGACACGCTGACCCGGGCGCTGCTGAGCCGCGGCGCCGACGGCGATGACCGCACGTCCCGGCCCGGGTCGCTCGTCGACGAGGCCGGCATCCTCCGGGCGCTCGCCGGAGCCGCGGAGGTCACACCCGGCCTGCGGGACGAGATCACCGCTGTCGTGGCGGGTTCCGCGACACGGTGGGGATCGACACCCGCGCGGTCGGCCGGAGCAGTCCCGGACCTGGACACCGCCCGGGCGCTGGTCACCGTCGGCCACGCGGCCCGGGCCCTGCACACCGCCCCACCCGGAGCTGTCGCGTCCGGGCAGCCGGCCGCCCCCGCCGAGCACGGCCTGCGGCGGGGTGTGGCCGGCTGGCTCGACCTGGCCCGCACCACGGCGACCCATCACCCGTCCGGAACCGGGAGCGGATCGGCCCCGGCACCGGTCCACGACCTGACCGCGATGCTGCTCACCCCGGTCGACCGGCTGCGGTTGATCGGTCCGCAGGTGGCGCCGTGGCTGGTCTGCGGCCTGGGCGACGGGCTGGCCGGCGTCGGGCTCGTCCTGCTGGGTGACTCCCTACCGGACGTGGTGGGTCCGCTGCTGGACCCGGCGCAGCCACCGCGGCCGCGTCCTGCGGGTGATCACTGAGCGACGGAGGGCGACCGCCGACCGGTGCACTTGATCACTCTTCGTAGTGATTGCGCACGCAGAGTATTGAGTCCTACCGTTGCCGATGGGGGGTCGCCCGCAGTCTCCGGCGCCGCATCCCGATCGCCACCGGCCAGCATCCGCGTCCGCGACAACCACGGTCCGGCACCACCGTTGACCGACCCGGCGGTCCGGCTCCGATCCGGTCCACCGGAGCCGGCCCGTCCCAGTCCGTCCCCGTCCGAAGGGCACCCGCACGTGAACGTCACCGATCTGCAGGTCAAGGCCGCCACCGACCCGGAGTTCCGGGCCGCTCTCTTCGCCGATCCGCGGGCCGCCCTGGCCGCGGAGGGCATCCAGCTGCCCGACGACCTCACCGTCCGCGTGGTCGAGAGCACCCCCCAGCAGGTCGTGCTGTCCATCCCGGCCCCGGTGTCCGAGGACGTCGAGCTCGGGGAGGACGCACTGGCCGGAGCTTCCGGCGGCACCACCCCGGCGTTCCCCGTCGCCCTCGGGCTGCAGTGGCTCGGCATCGCCGGCGGCCTGGGCATCCTCGGCGGCGCCGGCTACGGCGCCTACGACCGCTGGGCCAAGTGACTCCCGCGCTGCGCCTCCGCCCGACCGACCCACCGATCCGCCCGCTGCCCGGAGGTACCCGATGACCGACCACACACCGGCCGCCACCCCGCCCGTCGCGACGCTGGAGGACCTCAACCTGCGGGCTGCGACCGACCCGGAGTTCAGAGCCGCGCTGCTCGCCGACCCCAGGAGGGTGCTGGCCGAGCTCGGCCTCGAGCTGCCCGCCGAGGTCTCCGTCCGGGTCGTCGAGTCGACCGTCACCGACCTGCGGATCGCGCTGCCGCCGGCGCTCCCCGATGACGTCGAGCTGAGCGAGGACGCCCTGGCCGACGCCTCCGGGGGGACCACCCCGGTGCTGCCGATCATCTTCTACGGCTCCTGCGTCGGCCTCGGCTTCGGCGCAGCCAAGCTGACCAACATCCTCTGAGTCCGGGAACGAGCCCGCCATGAACCTGAGCGACATCCAGATCCGGTCCGCCACGGACCCGGCCTTCCGCGCTGCCCTGCTCGACGATCCGCGCGCGGTGTTCGCCGGGCTCGGTGTCGAGGTCCCCGACGGGATCACCATCACCGTCGAGGAGTCCACCCCCACCGAATTCGTGCTGGCGATCCCACCCGTCGTTCCCGACGACGTGCCGCTGGACGACGACGCGCTGGCCGCCGCCTCCGGCGGCACCACGCCGGTGACGTTCACCAGCATCGTCCCGCTCGGGGCGTCGGCCGCGGTGGGCGTCGGCTTCGTCCTCGGCAAGATCTTCTGATCCGAGCGGCCCCCGGTCCGCCCACGCCCGTTCCGAGTCCATCCCCACCCGCCGGCCCGTCCGGGTCGGCCCCAGCCGAGAGGCCCCTCGTGGACACCAACGAGATCATCATCCGCAGCGCGACCGATCCCGCCTTCCGCGCCGCGCTGCTGGCCGACCCCAAGGCCGTCCTGACCGAACACGGGATCACGCTGCCCGACGACGTCGAGGTGCGCATCGAGGAGTCCACTCCCACCGAGTTCGTGCTGGCCGTCCCGCCGGCCCTGCCCGAGGACCTGGAACTGGACGACGACGCGCTGGCCCAGGCGTCGGCCGGCACCGGCCCGCTGCTCATTCCCACCCTGCTGTGGGGTCTGGGTTCCGGGGTGGCCGCCGCCGGTGGCATCGTCGGCGGTTTCGAGCTGGTCAAGCACATCTGAGTCGCCCGGACAGGTGCCCGGCCCGCGGCACGTCGGGCAGAATCGGGCCATGAGCATCGTCAAGATCAACGCCATCACCGTGCCCTCGGACAGCGGCGACGAGCTGGCCAAGCGGTTCGCCGCGCGGGCCGGCGCGGTCGACGACCAGGACGGTTTCGAGGGATTCGAGTTGCTGCAGCCCACCGACGAGCGCACCACCTGGCTGGTGGTCACCCGCTGGCGGGACGAGGAGTCGTTCCAGGCCTGGGTCAGCTCGCCGGCGTTCTCCCACGGACACCGGTCCGAGAGCGAGCGGTCCGGTGGTGCCCCGCAGGCCCACGTCGGGGTGTCCAGCGAGCTGTGGTCCTACGTGCCGGCCGGTGGTTCGGCCGGCAACCGGGTCTGAGACCGCCCGATCCGACATCGTTCCACCCCCGACGCCCCGTCGGTCCGACCGGACCGGCGGGGCGTCCGGCGTCGGCGCCGCCCCGCTGCACGCCGCTCCGCCGAAGCCCGCTCAGCCGAAGGCCTGGACGCCCAGCCGCACGGCCAGCAACATGCCGAGCACGCCGATGACGGCACGCAGCGGCTTCGCCGGCACCCGCCGGACCACCTTGGGGCCGATCCACGACCCCGTCATCGCACCGATGGCCAGCGGGAGCACCGCGCTCCACTGCACGTCGCCCGCGACCATGAACCACACCGCGGCGATCCCGTTGGCGCACAACAGGATCGCGTTCTTGGCCGCGTTGGCCCGGGGCAGCGTGTCGCCGTCGATGAACAGCAGCATGGCCAGCATCAGCACGCCCGCGGCGGCGCCGAAGTACCCGCCGTACACGGCGACCGCGAACACGCCCACCGACACCAGCACGGTGGTCCGGCGGGGGCGAGCCGCCAGCGCCTCGTCCCCCACCGGCCGGCGGCGCGGGATCAGGATGGTCAGCGAGGCCGACGCGATCAGGAACGGCACCAGCCGCTCGAACCCCTGCGCCGGGGTGAGCAGCAGCAGCACGGCGCCGACCACACCGCCGAGGAGCCCGAGGGCGCACCAGCGCCGCAACCGGGGTCCCTGGCCGGCAAGCTCGGGCCGGGAACTCGCGGTCGCGCTGATCCCACCGAACAGCAGTGCCACGGTGTTGGCCATGTTGGCGGTGACCGGCGGCAGGCCGACCGCCAGCAGCGCCGGGTAGGTGCACAACGACGCCAACCCGGCGATGCTGCCGGTCAGACCGCCACCGACGCCGGCCACGACCAGCAGGACGAAGTCCCAGCCACTCACCGACGGCGCCGATCAGCGACCGGCCGACCGACGGTGCTCCGCGTCAGACGTCCTCCTCGTCCACGATGTGGACGGCGGCCTCCTCCGCGCTGGCGCCGGCGCCGTCGATGCCGACGTCCTCGGCCAGGAGCTCGCTCTCGGTGTCCTCGCCGTCGCCGTAGTCCGGATCGACCAGCCGACCGGACCGCCGGCCGCCGACCTCGTTGCCGGTCTCGTCGAACAACGACTGCCGCTCGTCCTCGTCCCACACCTCGGGGGTCTCGGCCGCCAGCAGCGTCTCGATGCTCGCCCCGCGGGCCTCCTCGGCCTCGGTGGGCACGTCGATCCGCGGCTCACGGTCGGGCGGGTTGTAGCCCTCGTCCAGCTGGTCGTCCAGACCGCTCGGGTTGAGGGTGTCGCCCTCGGTGAGCTGTTCGGCGACCCCGTCCGCGCCGTGGTACTCGGTGCCGGGCACGGTCTCGTCGATCTGCTCCGGCTGCTCCAACGGATTGCTGCTGCTCACGTCAGTCCTCTCGGTTCCGAACACCTGGCAGGGGCTCACCGACCACCCTAGGACCCGGTCGAGCCGGTCAGAGCACGGCCGAGGACAGCACGGCCAGCAGTCCGAGCACGTCGGCGACCAGCAGCACCCCGGCCACGATCGCGGTGACGACGACGGTGAGCCCGAGCAACCGCAACCGGCCGGGCAGCAGCGGGGCCAGCGCGGGGCGCTCCGCGAACGCCTCCAGCAGGGCCGTGCCGGCCCCGACGCCGGTCCACAGCCCGCGCAGCAGCCGCCAGGCCCGGACGGCGCCCACCCGGCCGCCGCCCGACGGCTCGGGCGTCACGGTCGAGGGGACGTCCGTGGTGGCGTCGGAGGTCGCCGCGGTCGCCGCGAGCTGCAGGTTGCCGCGCAGTTCCCGCCACAGCCGCGCCCCGCTGGTCAGGGCGATCAGGTCGGCGCGCAGCGCTGCGGCGTCACCGGACCGGCGCACCAACTGACGGCGTTGCCCGACCAGGGCCAGCACCGGCACCAGCGCGGGCCCGGCCAGCAGCAGCGCGAACCAGCCGAAGCCACCGGGCAGCGCGGCCACCACCAGCAGGCCGATCAGCAGCACAAGGTGCACGAGGACCAGCCCGGCCAGGGCCCTGCCGGCCAGTCGCACCGTGGGGGCCAGCACCCGGGCCAGCGCCTCGGCCGACCGGTCGCGTCCGGCGGCCACCGCGTCGACCGCGCGGCCGATGCGCGACCGCGGCGGCGCGCCGGGGATCTCGAGCCCTGCCTCCGGGGTGTGATCGCCGCTCAGCCCCCCGGCGGCGGGCCGCGACGGATCCGGTCGGTCGGTCACGGCGGTCAGCCGGCAGTCGGCACGGGGACGCGTCGATCGGTGACCTCGTCTGCGTCCATCTCCTGGCACGCGGCCGTGCACTCGGACTCCAGCCCGGCAGCCACCTTCTCGCCGATGTCGCCGAGCACCCGCAGCTCCTCAGGGGTGAGCCGGTCGATGACGTGCCGACGGACAGCCCGGACGTGCCCGGGGGCCGCCGCCTCGATCGTCTCCCGGCCCTGCGGGGTCAGCTCGACGAAGGCGCCGCGGCCGTCGGTCGGACACTCGCGGCGCCTGACCAGGCCGCGCGTCTGCATCCGTTTGATGTGGTGGGACAGCCGACTCTTCTCCCAGCCGGTCAACCGGCCCAGCTCACCGGCCCGGAGCATGCCCTCGTCGGACTCCGAGAGCACCACCAGCACTTCGTAATCGGCCGTGGACAGGCCGCTGTCCTGGGTCAGCTGTCGGTTCAGCACGGCGGCCAACGGCCCCCGCAGGTACTGCAGGTTCCGCCAGGCACGCAACTGCTCGGGGGTCAGCCAGGGAGTCTGCGCGTCGGTCACGCGTCCATCCTACCCAGGGAATGGTTGACGTGTCAGGCGCTTCGGTGTGGCCACCGGCGGCGCCCGACACGTCGGGCCTCAGCTCTGTCGGACGTCAGCTCTGTCGGGCCTGAGCTCTGTCGGACGTCAGCTTTGTCGGACGTCAGCGGTCCAGCGGCCGCTGGTCCACCCGCTGGTGTTCGAACACCGGCACGTCGCCCACGATCGGGTTGGTCCGGCGCGACGGCGCCAGGTACTTGGTCAGCAGGTTCACGAAGGTGGCCAGCCGGTTCCGGTTGCCCAGCAACATGATGATGTGGATGAACAGCCACACCAGCCAGGCCAGCGTGCCGGTCAGCTTCAGCGACCGGCCCTTGGGCAGGGCGATGTCACACACCGCGGAGCGCCGGCCGATGGTGGCCATCGTGCCCTTGTCCTTGTAGTGGAACGGCGTGGTGCCGCGCCCAGTGACCAGGGCCGCGATCTGCAGGGCGGCGTGCTTGCCCTCCTGGAGCGCGGGCTGGGCCAGCTGCGGCAACGGCTCCGGGGTCAGCGCCACGTCGCCGACGGCGAAGATGTTCTGGAAGCCGGTGACCCGCAGATCGGCGTCGACCGTGATCCGGCCGCCCCGGCCCTGCGGCAGGCCCCAGTCGCCGACGATCTTCGGCACGGCCACACCGGTGGCCCAGATGACCACGCCGGCCTTGAGGAAGTTGCCGTCGCCGAACAGCACGCCGTCCTCGCGGACCTCGGCCACCGAGGTGTTCAGCCGCAGCTCGACCCCGCGCTCGCGCAGCGCCTTGGCCGCGTACTCGCGCAGCGGCGGCGCGAACGGGCCCAGCACCTTGTCGGTCATCTCGACCAGCACGATGTGGGTGCGCCGCGGATCCAGCTCGGGATAGATCGCGGCCATGGCGTCGTTGCGCAGCTCGGCCAGCGCCCCGGCCATCTCGACGCCGGTCGGGCCGGCCCCGACCACGACCACGGCGACGTCCTCGCCGGTGTTCGAGGCGGCGGCGTGCTCGAGGTTGGTGAAGATCTTGTCGCGCAGGGTCAGCGCCTGGGCCCGGGTGTAGATGGCCAGCGAGTTGGCCTCCGCGCCCTTGGTACCGAAGTAGTTCGTGGTGGCACCGGCGGCGATGATCAGGTAGTCGAAGCGCATGCGCTCGCCGTCCTGGAACGAGACGACCTGCTCGTTCGGGTCGACGTCCACGACCAGGCCCTGGCGGAAGCTGACGTTCCGCTGGTGCATCCGGGCGGCCCGCAGGAAGTAGGTGACGTCGCCGGGGTTCAGGCCGGCCGTCGCCACCTGGTAGAGCAGCGGCTGGAAGGCGTTGTAGGTGTGCCGGTCGACCAAGGTGATGTCCACGTCCGACTTCTGCAGCGCGCGCAGGGCGGACAGACCCGCGAATCCTCCACCCAGGATGACCACGTGCGGCCGTCGACGGGCGGTGGCCGGCGAGGTGCTCGGCACGGCGGGGCTGGTTTGGCTCATCGTCATCCTTCACTCACATCGGACTGCTGCCAGAGGATGGGGTACCCACATCGATCGGACCGGGACGACGGAACCGGTTCCGGATCTGACGCGGCACTCGAACACGAACGGTAGTCGCATCCCGACGGCCCCGTGCAACCGGCCGGAAACATGCGCAGCCCATGCTCAGCGTGGGTCTGCCGGGTTCGCGACCGCAGGCGCAGGACGCCGGCGCTCCGGAATCGGTACCGGCTCGCGGCCGGTCCGGTCGGACGGCGTCGTCCGGCCCGCGAAGCCTACTCCCGGGTGGAGGCCGTCCCGGCCGCGATCGCGACGTCGCACGCGCCCGGAGCCGGAACCGGCCGGCGGAACGAGATCACCGCGATCACCAGTCCCATCGCGGCCAGCACCCCGCCGACCACGCCGGTCCCGGAACAGCCAAGCCCGGTGGTGATGACCAGGCCACCCACGTCCAGCAGCGGGCCTGCAGCGCCGGGACGATCGCCGCCGACACCGCCCCGATGCACAGCACCGCCAGCGCCGCGGTCACCGGGGTCCGCACGGCCAGCGGGAACAGCGCCATGAGGACGGTGACCACGACCAGGCCGAGCACCACGGTGCGGCTGGTCGAACGGTCGGGGCGGGTCACGGCTGGTCCTCGGGCGCTGGCGGGTCGCTGGTGGCCGGACGCCCCGCGCCGTGCGGCGCAGGCCGCGGACGTCGCCGCATCGTCCGGTGGACGAGTTCACCGTGCGAGCAGCGGGACCCGGCCGCGGTCAGGAGGGCAGCGCGGTGTGATCTCGCTCCGGCGGACCGGTGCGACCCAACCGGTCCGCCCGGCCGGCGCGCGACGTCGCGAACGTCCGCCACCGGTCGGGCCGGCCGACCGCGGTCGCCCAGATCACCATCAGCACGAGGTCGACGATCACCGAGACGCCCTGCCAGAACGCCCAGGCTGCGTGCGAGTCCTGGCCGAACAGGTCGACGCCGAACGCGGTCACCCCGACGAAGGCGACCGCCGCCAGCGAGACGAGTCCCAGGGTCCAGCCGGCCGCGCGCCACGGCTGTCGCGTCCGGTCCAGCGACAGCACACAGGCGACGAGCAGCGCGACCAACGCCACGGTGGCACCGACCGCGTGCACCTTGGCCTGCAGCGAGTCCTGGGCGCCGCCGGGATCGGTGCGCACCACGGCCATCACCAGGGCTCCGGCGAGCCCCAGCCACGCCACGACCCGGGTCATCCGGGAGACGCCCGGACTGGCGCGCACCAGGACGATCACGGTGATGCCGAGGGCGGCCGACCACACCGAGAAGATCCAGCCCGCCGACCCGACGCCGTACTGCGACATGGAGATCTCCGGGGTCAGCCAGTCCCCCGAGACCAGCTGCATGATCAGCCAGCCGACCCAGATCGCCGCGGTGCACACCCGCGACGCGACCACCCAGCGGCGGCGGGCACCGGACCGGACGGTCGCTCCTGGCGAGTCGTTGATCGGCAGCACCCGCTCATTCTCCCCGGCGGCGTCACCCCGTCGGCTCCGGGCCGCCGATCCGGCGGTGGGTCACAGTCCGGTCGGCAGGGCCAGCCCGAAGCGCGTCGCGAGCAGGGCGATGTCGGAGCGCGACGCGGCCGAGACGGCCTCGGCCCGCTCGGATCGATCGACCGCGCCGGTCGGGTCGACCCGGGCCAGCCGGCCGAGATCGACGCGGGCGGCATCGGTCCGGGCGCGGATCTGGAATTCGGGCGTGGTGCAGGGCACGGTGACGCCGAGGACGGTGCCGGTGCCGGCCAGCGAGCCCTCCTCGTAGGCCAGGCCGTTGCCGCCGTACACCCGGGTGCCGTCCGGCTCCTGCAGCACGGGCACCTCCAGGTCGACGAGGGCGACCACCACCCGTCGGCCGGTGCCGTCGCACAGCCGGTGGGTGAAGGCGTCGTCGTCGCCGACCCGGCGGAAGCCGTGCTCGACCATCACCTGCGCGAACGCGGCCAGGTCCTGGTGCTCGACCACCACATCGATGTCGGTGTGCGGTCGGCTCTGCCGGCCGAGCAGGGCGTCGACGCCCCAGCCGCCGTCCAGCCAGAAACGGACGTCGGCCCGTTGCCACCAGCCGACCAGCTCGACCACGTCCTCGGCGGTGAGCCGGTGGTCCTGGTCGGCCGCCGGTCCCGCATGGTCCGCCCGGCGCTGGGCAGTGCCGTCGCTGCTCATCGGATGCCGGCGTACCGGGCCGCGCTGCGGGCGCGGGCCTTGGCCGCCTCCACCTCCCGGTCCTTGGGCGGCGCCGCGGTCACCAGATCCTCGAGCAGATGTCTCGTGATGTGGGCGATCTCGTGCACGGCGGCGTCGAACGCCTGCTGGTTGGCTGCGGACGGCCTGGCCGTCCCGGCCACCTTGCGGACGTACTGGAGAGCAGCCGCGTGGACCTCGTCGTCCGTGGCGGGCGGGTCGAAGTTGTGCAGCACACGAATGTTCCGACACATGAGGCCAGCCTGGCACAGTTCCGTGACCAACGCGGGCGGATCCGGACCATCACTGCCAGTGATCGCGTCCGGACCGGCCGGAACCATCCGGTGGCATCGTTCGTACACCTCACGGGGTGGCGACCGGTGTCACTCGTCGACCGACCCCGTCGTCCGAGTCCGCGCCGAGTCGCAAGGAGCACTGGTGAACGTCTCCACCTGGGTGTGGCTGGTCACCGTGGCCGGGATCGTACTGCTGTTGATCTTCGATTTCGTCTTCCACGTCCGCAAGGCCCACGTTCCGACGTTGCGTGAGGCGGCCGTCTGGTCCGCCGTCTACGTCGGGATCGCGATCCTGTTCGGGCTGGGCGTGCTGGTCTTCGCGGGCCCGACCTTCGGCGGCGAGTACTTCGCCGGCTATGTCACCGAGAAAGCGCTCAGCGTCGACAACCTGTTCGTCTTCCTGATCATCATGAGCAGCTTCGCGGTGCCCCGGGAGGACCAGCAGAAGGTGCTGCTGTTCGGCATCGTGTTCTCGCTGTTCGCCCGGACCGCGTTCATCTTCGTCGGCGCGACCCTGATCAACTCCTTCGCCTGGGTGTTCTACCTGTTCGGGCTGATCCTGATCCTGACCGCGGCGAACCTGGTCAAGGGCCAACTCTCCGGCGGCGGGCACGACGACGGCGAGAACTTCGTGGTCCGACTGGCCCGCCGGTGGTTCAACACCTCCGAGCACTACGACGGCGACAAGCTGTTCACCATCGAGAACGGCACGCGGGTGCTCACCCCGATGCTGCTGGTCATGGTGGCCATCGCAGGCACCGACATCCTCTTCGCCCTGGACTCGATCCCGGCCATCTTCGGGCTGACCCAGGAGACGTTCATCGTCTTCACCGCCACGGCGTTCTCGCTCATGGGCCTGCGGCAGCTGTACTTCCTGATCGACGGGCTCCTGGAGCGGCTGATCTACCTGTCGTGGGGGCTGGCGGTCATCCTCGGGTTCATCGGGGTCAAGCTGGTCCTGCACGCGCTGCACGAGAACACGCTGCCGTTCATCAACGGCGGGGAGCACGTCACGGTCCCCGAGATCAGCACCGGACTCTCGCTGGGCGTCATCATGGGCGTGCTGCTGGTGACCGTGGTCGCGTCGCTGATCAGCCCCAAGGGCAAGGCCAGGACCACCATCGCCAACCTGCGCCGGCACACCCACGAGTACCTGGACCTGGAGTACACCGCCGACCTGGCCGAGCGGGAGCGGGTCTTCCGCCGCATGCAGATCGAGACCGATCAGCTGCACTCCATGGACGCCAAGTACCACGTCCTGGTCAAGGACGAGCCCGGCCTGGAGCAGCAGATCGCCGAGGCCCGGCGCCGGCACGACGAGGCCGTCGCCGCCGGCTGACGCCCGACCGCCCCAGCCTGATCCGGCCCGCTCGACCCGCTCCGTGGGTCGGCCGGGTCGGACCGCGTGGGTGCCGGGTCAGTCAGCGCGGAACGCGCTGGGCGCGGCCTGCCGGTAGGACCACCAGCGTCCCGCCGCGGTGGTGACGCCCTCGGTCTCGGTCACCCCGCGCACGGTGGCCCGGGTGACCGTGTCGCCCGCCGCGGTGAGCAGCCGGTGCCAGCTCATCGGGTCGGCCGGGTGCGTCTCGGCCGGGTCACCGGCCCGGCTGCCGGGCAGCGCCCGGGCCCGCCCGGACAGCGTCCTCGTTCCGGTGGCCGCGGCGAAGACCACGTCGCCGTCGAACAGGGTGTGCACCGGGTTCACCGCCCGGGCCATCCCGTCGTGGCCGAGCGTGGCCAGACGGTGGCACTGGGCCTTGGTCAGCGCGGCGTCGGTCACCAGCACCGCCAGCGTGGTGTGCCGGGGTGCGTTCGGATCCGGACCGGCTGGGATCCCCGGACCACGGTCCTGCGGACCCACCCGGGGCAGCGGCCGCGCCGAGTGGCCGAGATCGGCCCCGGCCGGGTGCACCGGATCGGGATCGGCGGGGTCGTCGGTCGGCTCCATGGCCCCGGAGGCCAGGCGCAGCAACCGGTCCCGGTCCGCCGTGGACGGGGGGCCGACCAGGCCCGGCACGTCACCGGGCTGCAGCAGCGGCGCCCCCCACAGTGCCCCGGTCTCCGACGCGACGAGCGAGCCGGCTGCGTTGACGACGACCAGCGCGGCCACGGTGACCGGACCGTCCGGCAGTTCCACCACGGTCGACGCCTGTCCGACGCCACCCTTGAGCCCGCCGGCCACTGCGCCGGTGCCGGCGCCGACCGCACCCAGGACGGGATCGGTGTCCCGCAGGGCGGCGGCCACGGCCTCGGCGCCGGCGGCGGCCACCGGCCGGGCGGTGAACCGGCCGCCGCGACCCAGGTCGAACAGCACGGCGCCGGGGGCGATGGGCACCACCTCGTCCGGCGCGGTCCCCACCGACAGCCCGCAGCCCCGCTCGGCCAGCGCCCCGACCACCCCGGCCGCGGCGGCCAGTCCGTAGGCGCTGCCACCGGTCAGGGTGATGGCCTGCACCTGCTCGACCAAGGCGCTCGGGTCGAGCAGATCCGTCTCGACGGTGCCGGGAGCGCCACCCCGGACGTCGACGCCGGCGACCATGCCGCCGACCGGTCGCGGATCGGCCGGGTCGGCCGGCGGTGGGGCGAGCACGACGGTGGTGCCGGTGAGGTGGCCGTCGCCGACGAGCGTGGCGTGCCCGACCCGGATGCCGGCCACGTCGGCCAGCGAGTTGGTCGGCCCGGGTCGCGACGCCCGATCTGCCACCTGCCGTTCGGCTCCGGTGCTGGTCTCGCTCACTCGCGTTCCTCCTGCTGGTGATCAATATCGGCGCGGGTATCGACGCGGGTATCGGCGCGGCTGCCGGCCCGGGCCTGCCGGTCGGCGCGGTCTCGGGCCAGCTCCAGGGACCGGGCCAGAGTGGGCACCGCGGCGAGCAGTTCCCGGGTGTACGGGTGCTGGGGATCGGCCCAGACGCGGTCGGTGGGACCGTGTTCGACGACCTCGCCGGACCGCAGCACCATCACCTCCTGACACACCCGCCGGACCACCGACAGGTCGTGCGAGACGAACACGAGGGTCAGTCCGCGCTCGGTCACCAGCCGGTCGAGCAGCGCCAGCACCGACGCGCGGACGGTGACGTCCAGGGCCGAGACGGCCTCGTCGGCCAGCAGCACGGCAGGGTCGCCGACGATAGCCCGGGCCAGCGAGATCCGTTGCCGCTGACCGCCGGAGAACTGGTGCGGGTACCGGCGGCCGGCGTCGGCGTCCAGGCCGACCGCCGCCAGCGCGGCCGCGACCGGCTCGGCCACGTCGCGGCGCCCCTGGGCCAGCAACGGCTCGGCCACCACCGCGTCGATCCGCATCCGGGGGTCCAGCGAGCCCATGGGGTCCTGGAAGACCATCTGCACCCGGCCGACCGGGCCGCGCGCTGCGTCACCGGTCGGGGAGCCGGTCGGGGAGCCGTCGAACAGCACCGTCCCGGACGTCGGCCGGTCCAGCCCGGCCAGGATGCGCAGCAGCGTGCTCTTGCCGGAGCCAGACTCGCCGACGATGCCGAACCGGCCGCCGCGGGGCACGGTGAGACTCACCCCGGCCAGCGCGTCGACCGGGGCCGGACGCCCGCCCCGCAGCGACGTCCGGCGTTGCGGGAACCGCCGCCAGACGTCCCGCACCTCGATGGCCGGTACCGGCTCGGGCACGCTCATCGAACCGGCCCGCCGTCCAGCATCGGGCCGGTGAGGTCGGAATCGGCCAGCAGCCGCCGGGTGTGGTCGTGCTGGGGATCGGTGAGCACCTGCACGGTCGGTCCCTGCTCGACCAGCTCCCCGCGGTACAGCACCAGCACCCGGTCGCACAACGAAGCGACCACGGCCAGGTCGTGGGAGATGAACAGCACCGCGGCGCCCACCTCCCTCGCCCGCCGGTCGATGAGATCGAGCACCCGGGCCTGCACGGTGACGTCCAAGGCGGTGGTCGGCTCGTCGCACACCAGCAGACCGGGACGGCCGGCCAGCGCCATGGCCAGCACCACCCGTTGCCGCTGCCCGCCGGACAGCTGGTGCGGGTGGGCGCGGGCCACCCGGTCCGGATCGTCCAGGCCGGTCTCGGCCAACAGTGCCAGCACCCGCGGATCGGCGCCCCGGACCCGACGTGTCCCGCCGGCAGCCGAGGTGCGGCGGGCGTGCAACCGGATCGCTTCGGCCACCTGCCGGCCCACCCGCATGGTCGGGTCGAGCGCGGTCATCGGCTCCTGGAACACCATGCCGACCAGCTCGCCGCGCAGCCGGGCCAGCTCCCGCTCGCCGGCGCTGACCAGATCGCGGTCGGACCCCCGCACGGCGATCGAGCCGGTCATGGTCAGGCCGTCCGGCAGCAACCCGGCCGCGGCCAGGCAGGTCAGCGTCTTGCCCGACCCTGATTCGCCGATGATCCCGACCCGCTCCCCCGTCCCGACGGCGAAGCTGACGCCCCGGACCAGGTCCCGCTCGCCGGCGCGGTCCCCCGTCCGGATCGTCAGGTCCTCGACCCGCAGCACCGGGTGCTGTTCCGGGTCGCTCACCGGCCGGCCAACCGGGGATCGAGGCGGTCGCGCAGCCCGTCGCCGAGCAGGTTGAACGCGAGCACGGCGGCCAGCACGGCCAGGCCCGGCCACAGCATCATCCACGGTTGGAAGCTCAGCGCCGGCTGGGCCTCGTAGAGCATGCGGCCCCAGGACGGAGTGGTCGGGCCGGCGCCGAGCCCGAGGAAGGACAGGGACGCCTCGGCCAGGATGGCGATCGCATACGCCACCGACGCCTGGACGATGACCAGCGGCGCCACGTTCGGCAGCACGTGCCGCACCGCGATGGCCGGGCCGGACCGGCCGGCCACCCGCGCCGCGGCGACGAACTCGCTCGTCATCACCTGGCGCGTCCCGGCCCGCACCACCCGGACGAAGGCCGGCACCGTGGCCACGCCGATCGCCACCATGGAGGTGGTCACCGAGCCGCCGAACACGGCGGCCAGGATCAGCGCCATCAGCAACGCCGGGAAGGCCAGCCACAGGTCGGTGACCCGCATCAGGAACTCGGCCGGCCCACGGCGGGCCATCCCGGCCAGGATGCCCAGCGGCGTCCCGACGACCGCGGCGATACCGACGGCGACGACGCCGACCCACAGGGTGGTCCGGGCGCCGACCATGAGCAGGGTCAGGACGTCCCGTCCGCGCAGATCGGTGCCCAGCACGTGGCCGGCGGTGAACAGCCCGACGGAGCGGTGCGCGACGTCGGTGTAGAGCGGCGACCACGGCGTCCAGACGAACGAGCCCAGTGCCGCGGCCACGATGACGGCGACCACCGCGCCGCCGATCCACACCGTCGCGGGCACGCGCCGCGGCTGCACCGCCGGCAACGCGGTCAGGGCTCCCGGGCCGGTCATGCCGTCCGGTCCGTCCGCAGCCGCGGGTCGACGACGCTGGCCAGCACGTCGACGACGAACGAGACCAGCAGCGCCAGCACCACCACGGTCAGCACGATGGCCTGCACGGCCAGCAGGTCCCGGCGGCTCACCGAGTCGGCCAGCCAGGAGCCGACGCCCGGGATGACGAACACCCACTCGACCACGACCGCACCGATCAGGATGGTCACCAGTTGCACGCCCAGGACGGTCAGCACCGGCACCGCCGCGTTGCGGAGCCCGTGCCGGAGCACGGCCTGCGTCCGGGTCAGCCCCTTGGCCCGGACGGTGCGCAGGTAGTCCTTGCCGAGCTCGTCGAGCACAGCGCTGCGCACGTACCGGGTCAGCACTGCGCCCTGGATGGCGCCGAGGGAGACCCAGGGCAGCAGCATGTGGGCCAGGAAGCCGCCCGGGTCGTCCGCGGGCACCACGTAGCCGTTCGCGGGCAGCCAGCCCAGCCCGACCGCGAACACGCTGACCAGCAGCAGGCCGGCCAGGAAGGCCGGGACCGCCACACCCAGCTGGCTGACCGCGGACAGCACGTTCCCGGCCGGCCGGCCGGCCTTCACCGCGGCCAGCACGCCGAGCGGCACCGCGATGAGCACAGCCAGCACCATCGCCCCGACGACCAGCCACAGCGTCACCGACAGCCGGTCGGCCAGTTGCGGGCCGATGGGGGCGCGGGTGACGTACGAGGTCCCGAAATCGCCGTGCAGCGCGCCGCCGATCCAGTCCAGGTACTGCACGAGCAGCGACCGATCCAGGCCCATCTGCACCCGCAGCGCCGCGACCGCTTCGTCGGTGGCCCCGGTGCCCAGGGCGGTCCGGGCCGGGTCGCCGAGCACCGACAGCAGGAGGAACACGACGACCGATGCGGCCAGCGCGCTGAGCAGGAAGATGCCGCAGCGACGCAGCACCTGCCAGGCCATCGCGCCTCCCGCCGTCATGCCGAGCCGTCACCACCGGGGACGGACGTTCCGTCGGAGGTCACTCCACCGACAGGTCGGCCAGGTCGAAGGACTCACCCAGGTAGTTCTGCGGCAGCCCGTGCACGTCGGCGTCGGCCACCAGCAGGTTCGGCAGCGACCACAACCAGACCGCCGCGGCGTCCTGGGCCAGCAGCTCGACGACCTCGCGGTAGTCGGCCACGAACTCCTCGGGGGTGCCGGCATCGCCCTCGGCCAGCAACTGCTGCACTTGTGGGTTGTCGTAGCGGGTGTAGTAGCCGGGATTGCCCCAGATGGTGGCCAGGTCCCGCGGCTCGACGTGGGCGATGATCGTCATGTCGTAGTCGGCGTTGCCGAAGACCTGGTCCAGCCACACATCGAACGTCACCGTGGTGGCGTTCACCGTGATGCCGGCCTCGGCCAGTTGGGAGACGATGATCGGCGCCGCGGCCTGCGCGTACGGCACGGGCGGCAGGGTCAGGGTCAGCGTGGGGTTCGGCTGTCCGGCCTCGGCCAGCAACGCCTTCGCCCGATCCACGTCGTGCGGGTACTCGCCGGACAGGTCGACGAACCAGGGATCGGTGGGCGCCTCGTGCGAGCCGATGACGGTGCCGTACCCGTCCCAGGCGCCGTCCAGGATGGCCTGCTTGTCCAGGGCGGAGTTGATCGCCTGCCGGACCCGGACATCGTCCAACGGCGCCCGGCTGTTGTTCAGCGCCATCATCACCTCGGCGTTGGTCGTCCCCTCCACGATCTGGTACTTCGCGGAATCGGAGAACTGGCCCAACGTCTCGGGGGTCTGCACGGTGGAGATCACCTGGATACCGCCGGTGAGCAGCGCGTTGTTCATCGCCGTCGGGTCCTGGAAGTACCGGTAGGTCACCGAGGCCAACGCCGGTGCCTCACCCCAGTACTCGGGATTGCGCTCAAGGGTGATCGAGTTCCCGCGGGTCCAGTCGGCGAACGTGTACGGGCCGGTCCCGATCGGCGTGTTGGCCAGGTCGTCGACGCCCGTCCGCGAGAACATCGCGCCGATCCGGCCGGTCATCGCGTACAGCCACGAGTTGCTCGGCCGGTTCAGCGTCACGGTCAGCGTGGTCGGATCGGTGGCGGTCGCGGACCCGACCACGTCCATGCCGGCCTTGATCGACGGCTTCCAGGCGGTCTTCACCCGGTCGATCGAGAAGGCGGCATCCTCGGCGGTGAACGGCGCACCGTCGGAGAAGGTCACCCCGTCCCGCAGCGTGAACGTGTAGGTGAGCCCGTCCGCGCTGACCTCCCAGGACGAGGCCAGCGCGGGCACCAGCGCGCCGTCGTCGTCCAGTGTCACCAGCGTCTCGTAGACGTTGTCCAGCAGCACCTGCGGGATGGCGGCCCCGTCGGCCTGGGTGAAGTCGAGACTGACCGGCTCCAGCACGAACCCGATGGCCAGTGAGTCGGTGCCGCTGCCGGTCCCCGCGCCGGTGCTGGTGGTGGCGCCCGACGTCGCGGTGGTGGAGCTCTGCGTCGAGGCCCCGGCCGAGCAGCCGGCCAGCAGCACGCCCGCGGTGATCGCGGCGATCCCGGTCAGCATCCGTCCGCTCCGCCGGGAGCCGGCCCGGACGACCCGTCGGTGCGTCGTCGTGCCCTGCGCAGTCATCTCGAGCGTCGGTCCTCTCGTACCCGGGCCGCGCCGACCCGGTCGGTGATCTTCGCCGGACGGTCCGGGCACGCCTGGACGGCGCACGCGGCCTCATCCTGCGGCCCGCTGGTCAGGCCGCTGCACAGCCTGCCCGACCGGAGCCCGTCGACCGGCCTTCCGGGCGCCGGGGGCGATCGAACTCACACCGGCGCGTCGACTGCTGTTCACCTCGATGTCGCCGGATGTCCGGCGGTGTTCCGGATCGTGCGGGTCGCCGTGCCCCCGGTCTGCCGCTGCCCCGGGGTGCCGCTCGGCCGGGCTCAGGGCCCGGCCGGCGGCGGCGGGCCCGGGTCGAGCCGGGCCGGATCCAGCACCGCCGGGTCGTCGACCGCAGCCTGCACGCCGGGCGGCAGGGCGCCGATGCCGGGCTGCGGCGGGAACTGCATCCGCGCCTCCACCTCGGCCCGCACCTGGGCCGCGCGCTCGGCGTCCTGGTCGGCCACCGTCAGCGCGGCCTCCTGCTCCGCGGCTCGCACCGCCTGGGCGACCTCCTCGGCGGAGGTGCCGCCGAACCAGTCGGCCACGTCCTCATCGTCGGCGCCCGGCCGCACCGCGGCGTCGGCCGGGTCCGGCTTCGGCGGCTCGTACCGGAAGACGCCGTCCTCGCCCTTGGCGCCGAGCATCTTGGCGAAGCCCTCCAGCGAGTTCGAGAACTCGCTCGGGATCATCCAGACCTTGTTCGCGTCACCCTGGGCGAGCTGCGGCAGGGTCTGCAGGTACTGGTAGGCCAGCAGCTCCGGGGTGGGCTTGCCCGCCTTCACCGCGGCGAAGATCTTCTCGATGGCCTTGGCCTGGCCCTGGGCCTGCAGGTACCGGGCGGCCCGGTCGCCCTGAGCGCGCAGGATGCGGGACTGGCGCTCGCCCTCGGCGGCCAGGATGGACGCCTGCTTGGCGCCTTCGGCGGTGAGCACCGCGGCCTGCTTGTTGCCCTCGGCCGTCTTGATGGCGGACTCCCGGGTGCCCTCGGCGGTCAGGATCATGGCGCGCTTGTCCCGGTCGGCGCGCATCTGCTTCTCCATCGAGTCCTGGATGGACGGCGGCGGGTCGATGGCCTTGAGCTCCACCCGGGCCACCCGGATCCCCCACTTGCCGGTGGCCTCGTCGAGCACGCCGCGCAGCTGGCCGTTGATGGCGTCGCGGCTGGTCAGCGTCTGTTCCAGGTTCATCCCGCCGACCACGTTGCGCAGCGTGGTGGTGGTCAGCTGCTCGACGGCCACGATGTAGTTGGCGATCTCGTAGACCGCCGCCCGCGGGTCGGTGACCTGGAAGTACACGACGGTGTCGATGGACACGGTCAGGTTGTCCTCGGTGATCACCGGCTGCGGCGGGAAGGACACCACCTGCTCGCGCAGGTCGACGCGGGCCCGGATGCGGTCGATGAACGGCACCAGCCAGAGCAGGCCGGCGTTGCTGGTCTTGCTGAACCGGCCCAGCCGCTCCACCACGGCGGCCTGCGCCTGCGGGATGACCTTGACCGAGCGGACGATCAGCGTCACCACCAGCACCACGACCAGGACCGCCACGATCAGTAACGCGTAGTCGAACTCCATACCCCGTCCTGTCCTGTCCCGGCCGTTGCGGCCGTCACGGTCCCCAGATCACCACGGCAGTGGCGCCGCGGACCTCCACCACGGTCACCGACGTGCCCGGCGGCATCGGGCGGTGCCCGTCCACGCCGACCGCCGACCACACCTCGCCACCGATCTTCACCTGACCCCCGGTCGCGTCCACGGTGGAGATCACCGTGGCCCGGCTGCCGATCAGAGCGTCGATGCCGGTGGCGATGGACGGCCGCTGGTTGAACCGGCGCAGCAGGTGCGGCCGCAGCCCGACCACCAGCGCGACCGAGGTCAGCGCGAAGACCACCAGCTGGATGATCAGCGAGTCGGTGAAGACGGCACTGAGCGCCGCGGCCAGCGCGCCGCCCCCGAGCATCAGCAACACGAACTCGGCGCCCAGAGCCTCGGCGACGGAGAGCAGGACCGCTCCGCTCAGCCAGATCCAGGCAGCCATGACTGCCATCCTGCCAGAGGGATTTCGTCACGGTGCGTGGTCGACGGCATCCGCGCGGCCTCGTGACCGAGTCGTGACACGCATACGGAGGGATGCTCGGCGCCGCGCCGACCCGGAAGTCAGGAACTCTCGGTGACGAAATCGATGAGCCGTTCCACCGCGGTGATGAGCGGTGTGTCCAGGTCGCGGTAGCTGCTCACCGCTCCGTTGATCCGTCCCCACATGGTCCGGGGATCGCTCACTCCGAGCGCGCGGCACACGCCGGTCTTCCAGTCCTGACCGCGCGGCACCACCGGCCAGGCCCGGATCCCGACCGCGGCCGGTCGCACCGCCTGCCAGATGTCGATGTACGGGTGCCCGGTGACGAGCACGTGTGCGCCCCACGGTCCGGCGGCGACGGCGTCGGCGATCCGCTGTTCCTTGGACCCGGGCACCAGGTGGTCGGCCAGCACGCCGACCCGCTGCCCCGGCCCGGGGCCGAACTCGGCCAGCGCGTCGGGCAGCAGGTCCAGCCCGTCCAGCGGCTCCACCACCACGCCCTCGACGCGCAGGTCGTGCCCCCACACCCGTTCCACCAGGGCAGCGTCGTGGATGCCCTCGACCCAGATCCGCGAGGCACGGGCGGTGCGGGCCTTCAGGCCGGTCACGTGCACGGAGCCGGACGCGGACCGCTGTGGGCCGGCCGGCGCGGCGGTCGGGCGCACCAGCGTGGCCGGCTGCCCGTCCACCAGGAACGCGCCGTCGTCCAGCGGGAACACCCGGCGCCGGCCGTGCCGGTCCTCCAGGGTGACCGCGCTGGAGGTGCAGGCGACGACCGCGCCGACGAACCCGGACAACGGGTCCTCGGCGACCACCTCGGCCGTGGCTGCCACCCGCTGCGGGGCCGGGCGGGCGCGCCGCCCGTCCGATCCGCGCCCGGCCAGCACGTCCCGGCCGTACGGGTCGGCGGGACGGGACGATCCGGGTCGCGTGCTCACCGGCCGGACGCTACGGGTGCCGCCCGCCCCGGCGAAGCCGCCACGCGGGGCCCGGGCGTGGCCCCCGGGGTCACGTACGGTGGCGGCCATGTCGAGCGTCCGGGCCGCCACCACGTTGGCGTTGTGGGGTGCCGCCTTCCAGGGTGGCTGCAACGCCGACGACGTGTTGACCGCGCTGGACGGGACCGGCTACCGGGCCGGCGTGCGGGCCGCCTCCGAGGAGGTTGCCGAGGCGACCGGTCTGCCCGGACCGGGCTCCTCCAGCGCCGGGTCGGCCGCCCTGTTGCCGCTGTTGCGGCCAGGCCCGGTCGAACTGCTGATGCCCACCCCCGGTGACCTGCGCGGGCTGCCGGTGCGCGGCGCGGTGGTGCTGCCCGCGCTGGACGCCGGTGCCGTGGTCGTGCTGCCCGGCCGCGGGATCGGTCTGGTCCCGGTGGACGGGCAGTGGCGGGCGCACTTCTGTCCGGGTGGCAACCCGGTGCCGTCGCTGCGGCAGGCGCAGTGGGAACTCACCGAGGCGATGGAACTGGCCACCGCGGAACTGACCCGCCTGGACGTGGCCCGGTCCGCGCCCGAGGTCCGGGAGCAGATCCGGCAGCTGATGCTGGCCGAGGCGGTGGACTGTCCGCCCGGCACGCCCGCGGCCGCGTCGGCGCTGCTGGCCAAGGCCATCTCGTTGCAGGCCGTGCTGGCGGTGGCCGACGGCCACGAGACGTCCGCGGTGAACAACTTCGAACTGGCCGCCGTCGACGACGCGCTGCGGCCGCTGGGTTCCGCCGTCCGACACGGCCGGCGGGCCGCGGTGGGTGCCGCGGTGGCGCAGTTGACCGGCTCAGGGGTCGGTTCCCGCTCCTGACCCGGGCCTGGCTCAGGCCGCCGGATCGAGCAGCGCGGTGGCACGCCGGACGACCAGCTCGACCACGTCCGGATGCGGACCGAGCACGTCGGCCACCACCGTCGCCCCGGCGTCCCGGGCCAGACCGGCCGCCCGGTCCGCGAAGAAGCCCGGCGCCAGCAGGTACGGCGACACCGCGTCGCCGGGCCGGACGACGAGCTCCGGTCGCTCCCCCAGCCCGGTCAGCGTGGCCCATCGGACCGGGCCCGACCATGCCTGCACCAGCAGCCCGCTCGCGTCCTCCAGGTCGGCGGTCGCCGCCGGGTCGTTGGAGCCGGCCGCGATCATCACCAGCGGCTGCCCGGGCTGGGCGCCCGCCTCGACGAGGCGCGCCACCTGGGCGGCGGCCAGCAGCGCGTCCGGCCCGAGCGCCTGGCCCAATGCCACAGCGCGGTCGCCGATCATCGCGGGCAGGTCGTGCCGCACGTGGAAGCCGGTGGACAGCAGCAACGGCACGGCCACGACCGGGCCGCCGGCACGTCCGTCCAGCGACGCCACCACGTCGGCGAACAGCGGCTGGGCGAGCTCGACGTACGAGCAGCGGGTCTCGAGCCCGAGCCGGTGTCCGGCCAGCTCGGTGACCCGGGCGGCGACCCGGTTGTCGTCCGCCCGGCGGGTGCCGTGCGCGACGGTCAGCACCAGCGGGTCGCGGCTCACGCCCGGGTCACTGCCCCGGCTGGGCGATCTCGCCGGTGCCGAACCCGACCGCGGAGAACCCGCCGTCGACCATCACCATCGATCCCGACGTGGCCGGGAACAGATCGGACAGCAGCGCGACGCAGCCGCGGGCGACCGGGGTCGGGTCGGAGGTGTCCCAGCCCAGGGGCGCGCGGGTCGACCAGGCGTCCTCCAGCGCGCCGAAGCCGGGGATCGACTTGGCCGCCATGGTCCGGATCGGGCCGGCCGAGACGAGATTGACCCGGATGCCCTTGGGGCCGAGGTCGCGGGCGAGGTAGCGGGAGGTGGACTCCAGGGCCGCCTTGGCCACCCCCATCCAGTCGTAGGCGGGCCATGCCTGGCGGGCGTCGAAGTCCAGGCCGACGATGCTGCCGCCGTCGGTCATCAGCGGCAGCGCCGCCATGGCCAGGGACTTCAGCGAGTACGCCGAGGTGTGCACCGTGGTGGCCACGTCCTCCCACGGCGTGTCCAGGAAGACGCCGCCGAGGGCGGTGGCCGGAGCGAATCCGATGGAATGCAGCACCCCGTCCAGCTTCGGTAGGCCCAGCGCACTCACCCGGTCGGCCAGCGAGTTCAGCTGGGCCTGGTCGGTGACGTCCAGCTCGACCACCGGCGCCTCCTGCGGCAGCCGCTTGGCGATCCGTTCCACCAGCGACAGCCGCCCGTAGCCGGTGAGCACGAGCTGCGCGCCCTGCTCCTGGGCCAGCCGCGCGGTGTGGAAGGCCATCGAGGCCTCGGTGATCACGCCGGTGACGAGGATGTGCTTGCCGGCGAGCAGGTCGCGGCCGAGTTGTCCGGACATGGACGGATGCCTCCGAGGGGACGAGATGGACTGCGGGAACGAGCGGACCGGATCGCCGGGGACCGGGTGTGGACTGATCAGGGACGGATCACGGACTGGGCAGGGACGGATGACGGACGGGGCAGGGGTTCAGTGGCCCATGCCGAGACCGCCGTCGACGGGCAGCACCGCCCCGGTGATGTACCCGGCGGCGTCGGAGGCCAGGAACGCCACAGCGGCGGCCACCTCCTGGGGCTGGGCGTACCGACCCAACGGCACCTGGCCCACGATCTGGGCCCGGCGCTCGTCGCTGAGCACCTGGGTCATCTCGGTGTCGACGAACCCGGGGGCGATCACGTTCGCGGTGATGTTGCGGGAGCCCAGCTCCCGCGCGACGGCCCGGGCGAAGCCGACCAGACCCGCCTTGGACGCGCCGTAGTTGGCCTGGCCGGCACCACCGGTCAGCCCGACCACGGAACCGATGAAGATCATCCGGCCCCAGCGCTTGCGCAGCATGCCGGACGACGCGCGCTTGGCCACCCGGTAGGCGCCGGTGAGGTTGGCGTCGACGACCTTGTCGAACGAGTCCTCGCTCATCCGCAGCAGCAGCCCGTCGTCGGTGATGCCGGCATTGGACACCAGCACCTCGACGGGCCCCTGGTCGGCCTCGACCTGCTTGAACGCCGCGTCCACGGAGGCGGCGTCGGTGACGTCGCACGGCACGCCGGTGAGGCCGTCCGGGGCCGGGCCGCTGCGGTGCGTGACGGTCACCCGGTGGCCGGCGGCGGCCAGGCTGCGCGCGATGGCCAGGCCGATCCCCCGGTTGCCGCCGGTGACCAGCACCGACCGGGACGGCTGATCGGGGACGCTGGCACTGCTCACGGTGGGGGCCTCCACAGGCTGCGGACGGGTCGGGCACGGCGCCGACGCTCCGATCGGCCCGGAGCAGACCCTAGCGGGCCGGACGACCCGTCACGGGATACGACCGCCGAACGCGAGCGCGCCCGCCGCGCCGACCAGCAGCAGCACGGTCCCGGCGATGACCCACGGCCGGGACACGTCCTCGTCCTTGGTCTCGTACCCGATCTGCTCGCCGAGCTGCGAGTAGACCGCGCGCAGCTCCTCGGCCGAGGCCGCGGTGTGGAAGTCGCCGCCGGAGATCTCGGCGATGTCCTGCATGGCCGCGGTGTCCAGCGGCACCGGGATCGGCGACCCGTCGAAGTTGATCGAGCCGTGGTCGGTGCCGAAGGCGATGACCGAGACCGGCACCTCGGCCTGGGCCGCCCGCTCGGCCGCCTCCACCTCGGTGCGACCGACGGTGCGTTTGCCGTCCGTCATCAGCACGATGCGGGCCGGCACCCGCGACCGGGCCTGCTGCTCATCGGCGTTCTGGCTGCCGTCCTGCCCGCCGTCCTGGCTGCCGGGCTCGGGGACGTCCCCGCCGGCGCTGCCGGTGCCGGTGTCGGACCCGGCGGTCGCCGCGGCGGGGTCGAGCGTCCGGGAGAACACCTCGATGGCCTGCAGTGCGGAGATGACCGCCTCCCCGGTCGCGGTCCGTTCGTCGAGTTGCAGGCTGCTGATGGCCTGCTTGGCCGCCTCCCGGTCGGTGGTCGGCGCGACCAGCACCGAGGCGATGCCGGCGAACGAGACGATGCCCAGGTTGACCCCGGGAGTCAGGTCGTCGACGAACTGGGTGGCCGCCTGCTGGGCCGCGACCAGCCGGTTCGGCGAGACATCGGCGGCCTGCATGGACAGCGAGGTGTCGATGGCCAGCATCACGGTGGCCTCGTTGCGCGGCACCCGCACCTGCGCGGTCGGCCCGGCCAGCGCCACCGTGAGCACCATCAGGGCCAGCAGCATCACGGCGAACGGGGCGTGCCGCCACCGGCTGGGCCGCTTGGGCGCCACCGACCGCAGCAGCGCCAGGTTGGCGAACCGCACCGTGTGCCGGACCCGCCGCCGGTGCGCGAACCAGTAGCCCACGGCCAGGGCCAACACCGCGGCGCCGCCGGCGAACCACCAGGGATGGGTGAAGGTCACGACGCACCCGCCACGGCCGCACCGGGACCGGCGCTGCGGGGAGCGTCGGCGCGAGCGCCGGTCCAGCCGCGCTTGCGGGCCACGACGAAGCGGACCACATCGGCGATCCAGTCCCGGTCGGTGCGCAGGGTGAGCTGGGCGGCCCCGGAACGGCGCAGCGCGGCCGCGACCTGGGTGCGGTGGGCGGCCGCGGCGTCGGCGAAAGCGGCTCGCAGGCCGCGGGTGGTCTGCACCTCGGCGCTCGCCCCGGTCTCCGGGTCCACCAGGGTGACGGCGCCGACGGCGGGCAGCTCGAGGTCGCGCGGGTCGAGCACCTCCACGGCCAGCACCTCGTGCCGACCGGCGAGCGCCCGCAGGGACCGCTCCCAGTCCAGCGGGCCGATGAAGTCCGACAGCACCACGACCAGACCGCGGCGGCGGGCCGGGCGCCGCAACTGGTCCAACGCGGCCGCGACGTCCCCCCGGACGGTGTCGGGGAGGTCGCCGCCATCCGTCGCCTCCGCCGGTGACCGTCGTGGGCTGGACGCCAGCGTGCGGAGCAGGTGGCGCAGGTGGGCTCGGCCGCTGCGGGCCGGCACCCGGGTGGTGCCGGCGCCGTCCGCGACGACCGCGCCGATCCGGTTGCCGCCGCCGGAGGTGAGATGACCGACGGCGGCGGCCGCGGCCACGACCAGGTCGCGCTTCTCCCCGTGCACCGTGCCGAAGTCCAGTGAGGCGGACAGGTCGACGGCGAGCCAGGTCTCCAGCTCCCGGTCGGCCACGGTCTGCCGGATGTGCGCCTCGGTGGTGCGGGCGGTCACCGACCAGTCCATCCGGCGCACGTCGTCACCCGGGAAGTAGGTCCGCGCGTCCCCCGGCTCACTCCCCGGGCCGGGCAGCAGGCCCAGGTGGTTGCCCTGCAGCACGCCGTCCAGCCGGCGTCGCACCACCAGCTCCAGCGTGGTCAGCGCCGCGTCCAGCGCCGCCGGGTCCGCGGTCGACGGCAGGTCGTGCCCGGGCACCAGATGCGCGGTGCCCGGTCCCACGGTCCGATCCGGCGTCCCCGGATCCGGCGTCCCCGGATCGGGTGTGGTCACCGACTGCCCGCCCCACCCGGTCCAGGCGCGCCCGCCCCGGCGAACGGGCTGACCTGCGGCAGCGGCACGGCCTGCAGCAGCCGGCCCAGGATGGCCTCGACCGGCACGGCGTCGGCCAGCGCGTCGTAGGACAGCACGAGCCGGTGGCGGAGCACGTCCGGCGCCACGTCCAGCACGTCCTGCGGCACCACGAAGTCACGACCGCGGACCAGGGCCAGCGCCCGGGAGGCGGCGATGAGCCCGAGCGACGCGCGGGGTGACGCGCCGTAGGCCAGCCAGGCGGCGACGTCGGTCAGCCCGTGCTCGGCCGGGGTCCGCGTCGCGTAGACCAGCCGCACCACGTAGTCGACCAGCGAGTGGTGCACGAACACCCCGGACGCGACCCGCTGCAGCCGGACCAGCTCGGCCAACGGCAGCACCTGGCTGGCCACCGGCGGGCTACCGCCCATCCGGTAGACGATCTCCCGTTCCTCGTCCGGGGACGGATAGCCGACCTGGAGCTTGAACAGGAACCGGTCGCGCTGCGCCTCGGGCAGCGGGTACACGCCCTCGTTCTCGATCGGGTTCTGGGTGGCCAGCACCAGGAACGGATCGGGCATCGGAAAAGTCGTACCGCCGATGGAGACGTGCCGCTCGGCCATCACCTCGAGCAGCGCCGACTGGACCTTGGCCGGAGCTCGGTTGATCTCGTCGGTGAGGACGAAGTTGGCCACGACCGGACCCAGCTCGGTGTCGAACTGCTCGCGGCCGGCCCGGTAGATGCGGGTACCGAGCAGGTCGGCCGGCACGAGGTCGGGGGTGAACTGGATCCGCGAGAAGCTGCCCCCCACCACCCGGGCGAAGGTCTCGACGGCCAGCGTCTTGGCCACCCCCGGCACACCCTCGATGAGCAGGTGCCCGCGAGCCAGCAGACCGACCAGCATCCGTTCGACCAGTCGGTCCTGCCCGACGATCACCCGCTTGACCTCGAACAGCGTGCGCTCCAGCAGGGCTCCGTCGGTCGCCGGAGGAACCGGTCGCTCCGGCGCTCCCTGCTGGTGCGGTGCCGGGTACGGGCCGTGGTTCGGGTCGGGCACCCGTTCCTCCTGGTGGATTGGGTCGTCGGACGCCGGCCGCCCGTCGCCGGTCGGTGGTCGGTGGACGGCGCAACGCGCTTGCCATCATGCCGGAGGCACCGGGGGCGGATCCTCTGCAGCACCGGAACCCTCGACCTCTGGTTGAGAGTCACCCTGGCAAAGCCTCAACCTCAGATCGAGGGTTCGTCGGGCAGCCGGACGGGCCACCGGTGCAGGTCGTCCGGCAGGTCGATGTCCGCGACGTCGGGACCGGAACCCGGGACCAGGACCACCGCGTCCGGGAGGACGGCGCGGACCGGCATCCCGGCCCAGTCCGCGCGCCGGAGCACGGCCGAGTGCAGCGTCGTCCGCTGCCACACCCCGATGAGCCACTGCGGGCGGCCGTCCGGATCGACCAGCACCGCTCCGTCCGCCCGGCTCGGATCGTCGAGCACGGCGGCGGCCAGTCGGCGCAGGGTGTCAGCGGCCGGTGCGACCAGATCCGCGGCGAGCACGGCGACCAGCTCGTCGGGGTGTTCGCCGGCACCCAGGGCTGCCAGCCCGGTGGCCAGCCCGGCGGCCGGCCCCGCGCCGGCGGGACGCTCCTGCACCTGACGCACGTCCGCAGCGATCGGGCGCGCCGGGCCCACCACGACCAGGTCGGTGGCGCCGGCGGCCCGGGCGGCGGCCAGCACCCGCTCGAGCAATGTGCTGCCGCCGACGATCAGGCCCGGCTTGTCCACCCCACCCAACCGGCGGCCTGCGCCACCGGCCAGCACCACGGCCGCGCCGACCCGTGGGTCCATGCGCTCCCCCGATCCGCGGGGTGTCCTGGCCGGAGGAGGGCCGGCGGTCACGAGCCCGGGCGGGTCGCTCCGATGTAGCCGCTGGTCCGCAGGGGCACCACCCGGACGTACGAGCCGGAGTTCGGCGCCTCGACCATCTGGTTGTTCCCCATGTAGATGGCCACATGGTGGATCGTGGTCGGGTCCGATGTGTTGTAGGCGAAGAAGACGAGGTCGCCGGGCTGCAGGTTGCTCTTGGAGACCTTCGGCTGGCCGCTGTACTGGTACGCGGAGTAGTGCGGCAGCGACACCCCGACCTGTGCCCAGGCGTACAGGGCCAGGCCGGAGCAGTCGAATCCCACCTTGGCGTAGTCGCCGTACTGGTCGGCCACCCCGCCGTCCCGGATGCCCAGGGTCGGCCCCTTGGCGTTGCCGCCGCCCCAGGCGTACTGGGTGCCGACCCAGCGCAGGGCCGCGTCGACGACACGCTGCCCCCGGCTCTGCGAGCCGGCGCTGCTCGGCGGGGACGATCCGGCGCCCGTCTCGTTCGAGGTCAGCGCCGGAGCGGCGGCCTGCGCCTGACCCTCGCAGGCGACGCCGTTGCTGTTCGGGTCCAGCGCGGCGCGGTAACCGTCCTCGCCCCGGGCGATCGGACCGCGGCCGGCGGCCCGGGCGTCGTCACAGCTGGCGTAGTACGTCTCGGACCGGGTGCGGGCCGCCGCGGACGCGGCCTGCTCGGCCTGCGCCGCCCGGGCGGCGCTCACCCGGGCCTGCTCGGCCGCAGCGTCGGCCGCTGCCTGTGCGGCCGCCCGCGCGGCTGCCTGCTCAGCGGCCACCCGCGCGGCCTCGGCGGCGGCGGCCTGCTCGGCGGCGATGCGGGCCGCCTCCGCGGCCTGCCGGGCCGCTTCCTCTTCGGCCGCCTTGCGCGCGGCCTCCTCGGCCGCCTTGCGGGCTGCCTCCTCCTCGGCCTGCTTGGCCGCGAGCCACTGGTTGTACTCCTCGCGTTGACCCTGCAGGGTCGCGGCGTGGTCCAGGGCGGCGCGGTAGTCGTCCTGCTGCTGGGCGAGCTGCGCCTGCAGCGACGCCAGCTGCGCCTGACCGTCGTCGAAGGCGGCCGACGCCTCCGCCCGGGCCTGGTCGGCCGCCACCCGCGCCTCGTCCGCGCGCAGCCGCGCCTCGGTCGCGGCGTCCAGGGACGCCCGGGCCACGGAATCCAGGTTCGACTTCTGGGTCCGGGTGCGCTCGAGCTGGTCGAGCACGTTCAGCTGCTTGGACGACACCTGCTGCAGGAGCTGGTCGCGTTGCAGCAGGTCGGTGGCACTCTGCGCATCCAGGAACGCGGAGACCGATCCGAGCACCGAGCCCTGCCGGAAGGACGCCGCGGCGAACCTCTGGGCCGCGGCTCGCGCGTCGTCGATGTCACTGCCGGCCTGCTGGGCGTCGCGCTGGGCCTGGTCGGCGGCCGACTGGGCGGCCTGCGCATCGGCCTCGGCGACGTCCAGGTCGACCCGTGCCTTGTTGGCCAGCTCGGCCTTGATCTCCAGGTTCTGCTGGAGCCGTTCGATGTCCCCCTCGGTCCGGGTGACCAGACCGTCGATCCGGCCGACCTCGGCGGCCGCCGACTGGGCCTCGCTCTGACTGTCAGCGATCTCCTGGTCGGACGGGTTGTCCGGCGGCGGCGGGACCGCTGCGGCCGGGACACCGACCAGGGCGACGCCGGCGGCGAGCACGGCGATCAGCAGTGTGCCCAGCGGCCGCACGGAGGCCCGCCGGACGGCGCGACCCGACCGCGTCCACCGCCGCGGACGCGGTCCGCCGTGGACGACCGGCCGTCGGGCCGTCGCCCCGGACCCGCGCGTGTGCTCGTCCCCCGTCACCGCATCCGTCCCCTCGCTCGCCGGCCGGCCTGGCCGGCCCCCGATCACGTTTGCGTCCCCAGCTGCGCCGACGCCCGACGGCGTCACCACCGCGAGCACCATGCCACCGCCGTCACAGATTGACCAGACGCCTCTGCCGTCACACAGACACCAAATCGGGCATACCGGACGTGATCGTCCGATTTCGCTCCGTAGTACCGGTCACATCACTCGATCGAACGACCGCGATCACAGCCGGCTCCGCCGCGCAACCAGGCGTCCTCCTGGCGCGCCGCTGCGGGTCGGCGTGAACGAACGCCGGTCCTCCTGCACGGCTGGCCGCCGGGGCGCCCGGGCCGCGCGGGACACTGGTCGGCGTGACCGGCCCCGATCCCGTGACCGAACCGCTGCGCCTGTCCGCCGACCGGTCCTGCACCGCCCGGCTCGCCCTCGGCATGACCACCACGGCGACCGCGGCCCTGGTCGTGCTGGCGTCCTTCCTGCCCTGGCTGTCGTCGGGTGAGGTCGACCGCAACAGCTACCGAGCCATCCGTGGCATCGTCCGGCTCCGGCCGCTGCAGGCGTGGCCCGAGGTCGTCGCCACCGCGTGGCCGGTCCTGGTCGCGGCGTCGGTGGTGCCGGTGCTGCTGGTCGTACTGGGCCGGGTGAGCAGCGCGGCGGTCGCCGCCGTCGCGCTCGGCGTCCTGCATCTCGGGACGTCCGTCGGCGTGCTCGCCCTGGCGGGACGGTCGGTGTTCGGTGTACGGGTCGCACTGCCGGGACCCGTGCTGCTGGCCGTCGTCGGGACGATCATGGTCACGGCCGGTGTCCTCACCCTCCGCCGGCGGGGCGCCATCCGGTCGAACCGGACAGCCGAAGTTCACCCGGATCGGGCAACCGGGCACCGCTGAAGATCCGTCTGCTGTGGCAGGCTCGGTGCTGACAGCTTCCCCACAGCAGCCATTTCCCCACAGCAGCCATCGCCGGCCGCCGACCAGCGCCGCCGACCTGCCGGGCTCACGCGACAGCCCGGACGACAGCCCTGACCACGATGGAGGAGTCGATGACCGAGCACGGGGGCGACCCGAACCAGCCGGGCGCCCGCCCCGGACCCACACCGCCGACCGGAGCGCACCGGTCCGGGGGGACCCCGGGTGGGTCCGACGCCCCGACCGGCCCGCAGCAGGTGGTCGGCGGTCAGTGGTACGCCGCGCCCGGCCAGCCGCAGGGCCAGCCCCAGTACGGCCAGCCCCAGCCGTGGAACCAGCAGCTACCGCACGGTCAGCCACCGCACGGTCAGCCGGAGTACGGCCCGCCCCAGCAGTACGGCCAGCCCCAGCAGTGGGGCCAGCAACAGCCGCAGCAGTGGGGGCAGCCGCCGCAGCAGCAGTGGGGGCAGCCGCCGGGCCAGCCGCAGCCGTGGGGGCACCCCCAGGGCGCTCCCCAGCAGTTCAGCCCGTCCGGCACCGCCCAGTTCGCGGTTCCCGGTGGTCCGCCGCCGGGCGACACCCCGGCGCGCAAGCGCTCGGCTCCCCTGCTGATCACCGCGGCCGCCGTGGTCGTCCTGCTGGTGGCCGGTGGCCTGGTGTGGTTCCTGGCCGATCGCGAGACGAGCACCGCCTCGGGGCAGGCGAGCCCACAGGAGGCCGTGGTCTCGCTGGTGTCGGCGCTGAACGACTCCGATCCGGTCGGCGCGGCCAGCACCCTGGATCCGGCCGAGGCGGCGCTGTACCAGGACTTCAGCGACGACCTGCTCAGCGAGCTGGAGCGGCTGGAGATCATCAAGCCGGACGTCGACCCGAACGCCGTCACCGGCAGCCGGATCACCATGTCCGACATCACCTACGGCTCGGTCACCGAGACCATGCCGGGCCACCTGGCCTTCGTGCAGCTGACCGGCGGCACCATCACGATCACCAGCGACCCGTCGAGCGTGCCGTACACGGACAAGATCAATGACGCGCTGAACGCCACGATGGGCGGACTGACCACCCAGGAGCCGGTCACCCAGACCGTGCAGGTCGCGGAGATCACCCAGCAGCTCGGTCAGCCGCTCCGCGTCGGCGTGGTGAACCGGGACGGCGAGTGGTACGCGAGCATGTTCTACACGCTGGCCGGTCTGGCCACCCAGGCCGCACGCCTGCCGGATCCGACCGCGGCGGACATCATCCCGGCGCGCGGTGCGGGCTCGGAGACCGAGGCGGTCGATGCGCTCCTGATCGCACTGGAGAAGGGCGACTGGGAGGGCGCGATCTCGATCCTGCCGCCGGACGAGATGGGCGTGCTGCACGACTACGGCCGACTCATCTTGCGTGAGGCCCAGCGGGCCGGTGCCGAGGAGGACCTGGACGAGCTCGAGGGCTTCGCCATCACCAACACCGAATGGGACGTGGTCGACGTGACCGGTGGCCGCAAGGTGACCCTGGTCTCCGCCGACATCAGCCGGGCCGGCGACACGCTGAGCCTGCGCCGCGACGTCGAGGCGGAGACGCTGCAGATCAGCGGCATCCCCGGCCAGCCGACCATCACCCTGGACGACGCGTCGATCGACACCTTCATCGCGGAGCTGGCCGAGGGCGAGGAGCTGCCGGCGCAGCTGCAGGATCTGATCAAGCGGGAGTTCAAGCAGCTGCTGGGCATCGGGTTCGTCACTGTCGAGGTCGACGGTGAGTGGTACGTGTCGCCGCTGCGCTCCGGCGGCGACGTGCTGCTGCAGCTGATGCGCGGCATGGAGCCGGCCGACATCGACTTCTTCCTGGAGATGCTGCAGGGCAACTGACGCATTCCGGAGCGACCCCCACACCGCCCCGGTCCGGCTTCGTCCGGACCGGGGCGGTGCGCGTCCGGGACCGCTCGCGCGCCGCGCCGACCCTTGGATTGCCCGCCTAACAGGACACGCGTACTGTTATTTCTGAGCACCGGTCCACCCCGCCGGCCGCCCCGCCGACTGCACCACCCACCGCCGCGCCGCCAACGAAGGAGAGTGCCGTGCCAGCCAGTCTGGACAGCTTCAAGGCCCACGAGAACCTGACCGTCACCGCTGACGACGGGTCCACCCAGCAGGTGGAGATCTACAAGATCACCGGCGTGGCCGGCCTGGAACGCGCCGACCGACTGCCGTACTCGCTCAAGGTCCTGCTCGAGAACCTGATCCGCACCGAGGACGGCGCGAACATCACCAAGGACCACATCCTGGCCCTGGCCAATTGGAAGCCGGACGCTGAGCCCGACACAGAGATCCAGTTCACCCCGGCCCGGGTGATCATGCAGGACTTCACCGGCGTGCCCTGCGTCGTCGACCTGGCCACCATGCGCGAAGCCATGGTGGAGCTGGGCGGCAACCCCGACCGGATCAACCCGCTGGCGCCGGCCGAGATGGTCATCGACCACTCGGTCATCGCCGACGTCTTCGGCCGCGCGGACGCCTTCGAGCGCAACGTCGAGCTGGAGTACGAGCGCAACCGCGAGCGCTACCAGTTCCTGCGCTGGGGCCAGACCGCGTTCGACGAGTTCAAGGTCGTTCCGCCGGGCACCGGCATCGTGCACCAGGTCAACATCGAGCACCTGGCCCGCACCGTCATGCTGCGCAACGGGATCGCGTACCCCGACTCGTGCGTCGGCACCGACTCGCACACCACCATGGTCAACGGCATCGGCGTGCTCGGCTGGGGCGTCGGCGGCATCGAGGCCGAGGCGGCCATGCTGGGCCAGCCGGTGTCGATGCTCATCCCGCGCGTCGTCGGCTTCAAGCTGACCGGCGAGATCCCCGCCGGCACCACCGCCACAGACGTGGTACTGACCATCACCGAGATGCTGCGCAAGCACGGGGTGGTCGGCAAGTTCGTCGAGTTCTACGGCGAGAGCGTCGGCAAGGTCCCGCTGGCCAACCGGGCCACCATCGGCAACATGAGCCCCGAGTTCGGCTCCACCGCCGCCATGTTCCCGATCGACGACGAGACCATCGGCTACCTGAAGCTGACCGGCCGGTCCGCCGCCCAGGTCGCGCTGGTCGAGCAGTACGCCAAGGCGCAGGGGCTGTGGCACGACCCGTCCCGCGAGCCGGAGTTCTCCGAGTACCTCGAGCTGGACCTGTCCACCGTGGTGCCGTCGATCGCCGGCCCGAAGCGCCCGCAGGACCGCATCGAGCTGTCCGCGGCCAAGCACGCGTTCCGCGCCGCCGTAGTCGACTACGTCGGCACCGATGACGCGGAGGAGGGCACCACCCGCCTGGACGAGGCGGTCGAGGAGACCTTCCCGGCCTCCGACCCGATCTCGGTGTCCAACGGTCACGCCGACGAGCTGGAGCCCCAGGTCGTGCACTCCGCCGCGGTCGGGGCCCAAGGCCGGCCGTCCAAGCCGACCCGGGTCGAGTCCGCCGAGTACGGCACCTTCGACCTGGACCACGGCGCCGTGGTGATCGCCGCGATCACCTCCTGCACCAACACCTCGAACCCGTCGGTCATGCTCGGCGCCGCACTGCTGGCCCGCAACGCGGTGAACAGGGGTCTGTCGGTCAAGCCCTGGGTCAAGACGACCATGGCGCCCGGTTCGCAGGTCGTCACCGACTACTACGAGAAGGCCGGTCTGTGGCCGTATCTCGACAAGCTGGGCTACAACCTGGTCGGCTACGGCTGCACCACCTGCATCGGCAACTCCGGCCCGCTACCGGACGAGATCTCGGCCGCGGTGAACGAGGCGGACCTGACGGTGGTCTCGGTGCTCTCGGGCAACCGCAACTTCGAGGGCCGGATCAACCCGGACGTCAAGATGAACTACCTGGCGTCCCCGCCGCTGGTCATCGCCTACGCACTGGCCGGCACCATGGACTTCGACTTCGAGACCCAGCCGCTGGGCACCGATGAGCAGGGTCAGGACGTCTACCTGAAGGACATCTGGCCGTCGCCGCAGGAGATCCAGCAGACGATCGGCTCGGCGATCAACCAGGAGATGTTCGCGGCCAGCTACAAGGACGTCTTCGACGGCGGTGAGCGGTGGAAGTCACTGCCCACCCCGGAGGGCACCACCTTCGAGTGGGACCCGGAGTCGACCTACGTCCGCAAGCCCCCGTACTTCGAGAACATGCCGGCGACTCCCGAGCCGGTGCAGGACATCTCGGGCGCGCGGGTGATGGCGCTGCTGGGCGACAGCGTGACCACCGACCACATCTCGCCGGCCGGCTCCATCAAGGCGGACTCCCCCGCCGGGCAGTACCTGACCGAGCACGGCATCGAGCGCAAGGACTTCAACTCCTACGGGTCCCGGCGCGGCAACCACGAGGTGATGATCCGCGGCACCTTCGCCAACATCCGGTTGCGGAACCGGCTGCTCGACGCGGTCGTGCCGGGTGGCGTCTCCGGCGGATACACCCGTGACTTCACCGCCGAGGGAGGCCCGCAGGCCTTCATCTACGACGCCTGCCAGCACTACGCCGAGGCCGGCGTGCCGCTGGTGGTGCTGGGCGGCAAGGAGTACGGCTCGGGGTCCTCGCGTGACTGGGCGGCCAAGGGCACCGCGCTGCTGGGCGTCAAGGCCGTCATCACCGAGTCGTTCGAGCGCATCCACCGGTCGAACCTGATCGGCATGGGCGTCATCCCGCTGCAGTTCCCGGCGGGCGAGAACGCCGAGTCGCTCGGCCTGGACGGCACCGAGACCTTCGACATCAGCGGCATCACCGAGCTGAACGAGGGCCGCACGCCGCGGACCGTGCACGTGACCGCGACCAAGGAGGATTCGGCGGGGTCTCGTGCTGTCGTTGAATTCGATGCGGTGGTCCGCATCGACACCCCCGGCGAGGCCGACTACTACCGCAACGGCGGCATCATGCAGTACGTGCTGCGGAACCTGCTGGCCGGCACCAACTGATCGAGCCCGATGACGCGACGTCCGCCCGGCCGGGAGTGTGCGCACTCCCGCGCCGGGCGGCGTCCGCGTCGGGGCGGCCCGCGGTGAGGTTCGAGGTGTCCTCGTGCCCAAGGTGAGCCCCGACCGCCTGCTGGCGCGCCGACGGCAGATCCTGGACGGCGCACGGGCCGCCTTCGCGCGGTTCGGGTACGAGGGTGCCACCGTGCGTGTCCTCGAGGAGGAGATCGGCCTGTCCCGCGGGGCGATCTTCCACCACTTCCCCGACAAGGAGGCGCTGTTCATCGCGCTCGCTGTCGAGGACGCCGAGCGGATGGCCGACACCGTGGCGGAACAGGGCCTGGTGCAGGTGATGCGGGACCTCATCGCGGACCCGGATCCGGGCTGGCTGGGCACCCAGTTGGAGATCTCCCGCCGGGTACGCACCGACCCGACCTTCCGGGCCGGGTGGCAGTCCCGGACCGAGGCGGTCTCCGCCGCGGTCCGCCGGCGGCTGCGCCGACAGCTCGACAGTGGCGCGCTGCGCACCGACGTGGACCTCGAGGTGCTGGCCGCGTTCCTGGAACTCGTGCTGGAAGGCCTGATGTCGCACCTGGCCGCCGGCCTGCCCGCCGACCGGATCACCCCGGTACTGGATGTGGTGGAGGGCGCCGTCCGGGCGCACGGCTGATCCCGGGGATCAGCCGCGGACGCGGTCGAGTTCGGCGGTCACCTCGGAGGCCGCGGCGGCCAGTTCGGTCGACGCGTCGGCTCCGGCGGTGATGATCCGGCTCGCCGCCGCCCGCAACGCGGTGCCGCACCCGGCCGTCCACCACAACGGCGTCTGCGGATGCCCGTAGAGCCCGACCAGTTCGACGACCTCCGCCGGCTGCTCGGCGGCCAGCGCGTCGGCGTCGGCGCTGAGGCTGTGCCGGGCCGGGATGTGGAACCCGTAGGACTGCGCCCAGTCCAACTGCAGGTCGGTCTGGGCGACCCACAACCACCGCACGTACTCACGGGCCAGGTCGACGTCGGCACCGGCCGCGTTCACCACCGCGCCGTAGGCACCGATCGGCACGGACGGGGCCCCGGTGGTGTCGCTGAACCGGGGCCAGGGCAGCACGCCGAAGTCGTCGCCGAGCGCGGCGGTCAGCGTCGGGAAGGTCCACAACCCGGTCCACTGCATGGCGCAGCGTCCTTGGACCAGCGCCGACGGCTCCGCCCAGTGGGCGGGCGCGTCGAGCAGCATCGCCCCGCTGAGGTAGAGCTCGCGCAGCGCACCGAATGCCGCCGCCACCGCAGGATCGGTGAAGCCGACGCCCGGACCGTCCGGCGCGGTGTCCGAGGTGAGGTAGTCACACCCCACCGACCACAGGGTGGGCCCGATCAGAGTCTCCACCCCACCGTCGCTGCCGACGAAGATCCCGGCCCGATCCTGCGTGGTCAGCGCGATCGCGGCCTGGACCAGATCGAGGGTGGTCTTCGGTGGCGCCAGACCGGCGGCGCGCAGCATGCTCGGCCGGTAGACCAGCACTTGGGTGTCGATCACCTGCGGGATCGCGTAGAGCTTCCCCTCGAAGGTCATCCGGTCGAGGATGGCGGCGTTGAAATCGGTGCGGACATCGGCGATCAGATCGGTCAGCTCCACGACCTGGCCGGACCGGATCAGCTCGACGGTCGGCCCGTTGGCGTACTCGAAGACGTCCGGTCCGTCGCCGGCGGCGAGCGCGGTGGTCACGGCGTTCTCGTAGTCACCGGTCCGCCAGTCGACGGTCACGGCGGCGTCCGGGAACTGTTCGGCGTACCAGCGGGCAGCGGCCTCCGTCCCGACCTCGCCGTACTCGTGGTACCACTGCGACAACAGGGGACGTCCGTCGGAGGCCCGGGTGGTGGGCCTGGTGACGGGGGCGTCCGCGGCGATCCCGGCGTCACACGCAGTCAGCAGCCAAGCGGCTCCGGCGCCGGTGAGCAGGGTGCGCCGACCGATCGCGGCACGCGAGCGCGCACGACGATCCGTCATGATCACCCCGAGGCTGCTGTTCGACCGATGGGACCGGAGCGGCGCCGAGCTGGACCCGGCGTCGCTCCGGTCACCCATCAAAGCATGATCATCGTCAGCGGAGTCGGGTGACGGTGCCGTTCAGCGACTCTCATGACTCCGTGTTGGTGATCGGTGACTCGCTGAGTGCAGCGTCGACCACGAGGGCGGTGCCGATGCCGAGCAGGAAGACGTCCTTGGCCAGCGCGACACCCTGACCGACCGGGCGGTACTTGTCGTCGTGCGCCTCGGGAGACCGCACGTAGTACGCCACCAGGCTGCCGGCGAACGCGGTCAGCGCCAACCCGGCCAGACCGGCCGGCACGAACGGAGCCAGCAACGCGCCGCCCACGGCGATCTCGGCGTACGTCAGTCCCTTGGTGAAGACCGCGGGCTTGACCTTGCTGACCGCGGGGACGGTCTTGACGGCCTCGTGGTGCAGGTAGCCGGCGGTCTGCTCGTCGGCCTTCAGCTTGCCGATGCCGGAGTTGAGGATGTACGCCCCGGCGGTCAGGCGCAGCGGCGCACGGCGGAGCTTGGCGGCGAAGGACACGAGGACCTCCCACGGATCGACCCCGGAGACCCGGGGTGCTGACGGACGAGCGACGGACTCCCAGTGAAACAGATACCCCGTCGCCGCCCGGTCAAGCCCCCCGGACCCGCGAACTCGGTCCCGTGATCGACCCCCCGGTTCGACCGCCCCCGGTTCGACGCAGTCGCCATCGACACACGATGCGTGACAACCGCCGCCGACGTCGGTGTTGATCGACCTACTTCTTCTTCGACCGGGTCGCGCCACCCCGTCCGCGCAGGGTCACGTCGGAGTCCAGCAGCAGTCGATGCACGAATCCGTAGGAGCGGCCGGTCGCCTCGGCGAGTGACCGGATGCTCTGCCCCTTCTCGTACTTCTTGCTCAGCTCCGCCGCGAGCTTCTCGCGCGCCACCCCGGTGATCCGAGCGCCCTTCTTCAGCGGCGCCGTCTTCGTGCTGTTCCGTCCGGGCTTGCCTGCCCCGTTGGGTCCGGTCTCCGCGGCCATGTTCCCGCCCTTTCCGAGCCGTCCGTCGGCATCCGGGCGCGGCGGCGAATGGTGTTCACTCGGCGACAGCGCTGACCGACGTCTGCTTGCAGTTCATGATTGGCCACCGGCGCGCCGGGCGCCACCCGAGACACGACGTGGAGCGCACGGAGTTGATCGGCCGCCGGAGATCGGCGCGATCCACGGTCCTCGCGCGGATCAGGCCAGTTCGACCAGGTCGAGATAGTCGGCGGACCAGTGGTCCTCCGTCCCGTCCGGCAGCAGGATGACCCGCTCCGGCTGCAGCGCGGTGACCGCGCCGGGATCGTGCGTCACCAGCACCACGGCGCCCGCGTACCGGCGCAACGCGTCCAGCACCTGCTCGCGGCTGGCGGGGTCCAGGTTGTTGGTCGGCTCGTCCAGCAACAGCACGTTCGCCGCGGACGACACGAGTCCGGCCAGGGCCAGCCGCGTCTTCTCGCCGCCGGACAGCGTCCCGGCCGGCTGATCGAGCTGCTCACCGGTGAACAGGAAGGTGCCCAACAGGTTCCGCAGTTCCTGGGCGCCGGTGTCCGGCGCCGCGTGCCGGATGTTCTCCCACACGGTGGCGTCCGGATCGATGGTGTCGTGCTCCTGCGCGAAGTACCCGAGCTTGAGCCCGTGCCCGGCCTCGACCCCGCCGGTGTCGGCCCGTTCGATGCCGCCGAGCAATTTGAGCAAGGTCGTCTTGCCCGCGCCGTTCAGGCCCAGGACGACCACCCGACTGCCCCGGTCGATGGCCAGGTCGACCCCCGTGAAGATCTCCAACGAGCCGTACGACTTCGACAGGTTGGCCGCGGTCAGCGGCGTGCGCCCACAGGCGGCCGGGGCCGGGAAGCGGATCTTGGCGACCTTGTCGGCCACCCGCACCTCGTCCAGCGAGGACAGCATCTGCTCGGCGCGCCGCACCATCTGGTGGGCGGCGGCGGCCTTGGTCGCCTTGGCGCCCAGCTTGGCCGCCTGGCTGATCAACGCGGACGCCTTCTTCTCGGCGTTCGCCCGCTCCCGCCGGCGACGCTGCTCGTCGGTGGCCCGCGCGTCCAGGTACCGCTTCCAGCCCATGTTGTAGACGTCGAGTTCGCCCCGGACGGCGTCCAGGAACCAGACCTTGTTGACCACGGCCTCGAGCAGCTCGACGTCGTGCGAGATGATCACCAGGCCGCCCTGGAACGACTTCAGGAAGTCCCGCAGCCAGGTGATCGAGTCGGCGTCCAGGTGGTTGGTCGGCTCGTCCAGCAGCAGCTGGGTGGCGCCCACCCCGGCGGCCCCGCTGCTGCCGTCGTCGGTCGCGGCCGCGAACAGGATCCGGGCGAGCTCGACCCGGCGGCGCTGACCACCGGACAGCGTCTTCATCGGCTGCACGAGCACCCGCTCGGGAAGGCCCAGGTTCGAGCAGATCCGCGCCGCCTCGGCCTCCGCGGCGTACCCACCGAGGGCGGAGAACCGCTCCTCGAGTCGGCCGTACTTCGCGGTGACGTCGTCGAGCGCCTTGCCGGTCAGCTCGGCCATCTGGATGTGCACCTTGGCCAGCTCGGCGTGCAGCACGTCCAGGCCGCGGGCGGACAGCACCCGGTCGCGCGCCGACATCTCCAGGTCGCCCTCGCGGGGGTCCTGCGGCAGGTAGCCCACCGGTCCGGAGCTGGTCACGGCGCCGGCGTAGGGCGCGCCGTCTCCGGACAGCACCCGCATGGTGGTGGTCTTGCCGGCGCCGTTGCGGCCGACCAGGCCGATGCGGTCGCCCGCTTGGACGCGCAGCGTGGTGTCGGCGAGCAGGATCCGGGTCCCGGCCCGCAGTTCCAGGCCGGTTGCGGTGATCACGTGGATCGAGTCTACCGGCCGACCGGCGGCTGACCGGCTGCGTCGCCGGGTGATTCCGGACTCGCTGGCTGTGCCGCGGTCGTGGACCGGGAGCCTGCGAGCCGCCGGCGCAGCGCCAGTCCCGCCAGCGGGTAGATGAGCACCGACAGCAACCCGGCGGCGACGAGGGCCGCCGCCAGGCTCGGCGTCAGCACCTGCTCGTCCAGCCCCATCTGGGTCACCGCGATCACGATCGGCAGGCCGGTCGCACCGAGCAGCACCAGCGCGCCGCGGTCGCCGGGCGACGACCCGACCGGCGCGCTGAGCAGCGCCGGGAGCCCGCGGACCAACAGCAATGCCACCAGCAGGCCTGGGACCAGCAGCATGGCGCCGCCGTCGGCGAGCAACGCGCGCAGATCGAAGGTCAGCCCGGTGTTCAGGAAGAACAGCGGTACCAGGAACCCGAACCCGACCGCGTCGAGCTTGGACTCGACCCGGTGGACGTGGTCCAGCGGCGCTCCGTTGAAGATGATCTTGACCAGCACGCCGGCGGTGAAGGCGCCGATGAGCAGGTCGAGCCCGAGCACCATGCTGACCGCCACCAGCACGGCGACCACGAACAGCACGATGCGCACGGCGAACTGGCCGCTGGTGTCCAGGGTGGCGGCGATGAGCCGGTGCAGCCGCAGGTGGGTCCCCCGGGCGGCAAGCAGGATGGCGGCCGCCGCGAGGACCACGAAGCCGATGAGCACCACGGCGGCGGTGCCCGGGTTCCGACCGGACAGGAACAGTGCGATCGCCACCAGCGGGCCGAACTCACCGACGGCGCCCACCGCCATCACGGCGGACCCGAACGGTGCCCCCAGCAACCCGGCGTCCCGCATGATCGGCACCAGCGCGCCGAGCGCGGTGCTGGTCAGCGCGATGCCGACGAAGACGCCGGTCGCCGGGTCCGGGGCCAGCAGCAGCGCGCCGCCGACGCCCAGCACCAGGGACAGCAGCCAGCCGAGCACCGACCTGCGCAGCGGCCGCCCGCGGATCCGACCGAAGTCGATCTCGTACCCAGCCAGGAAGAACAGCATCACCACGCCGAACTCGGCCAGGAAGTCGAGCAGTTGGCTGGGATCGACCCAGCCCAGCACCGCCGGGCCGATCAGCACGCCCAGCAGCAGTTCGACGACGATGAGCGGGAGTTCGATGACCCGTCCCACCAGCCGGGCCAGGACGGGCGCGACCGCGACCGCGCCGACCACCAGCACGAGGTCGACCCCGGTCACGTCCATGACAGTCCCCCGCGTTCCCCCGTCGGCCGACGCCCCGGACCCCTCCGGCCGGCCGAGCGGATCATCGCATCCGGACGATCATTCCTGGGAGGTCCACCCCGCTGATCGCAGCGCGTCGGCCAGCGCTCCGCCGGCCGGGCGCTCCGGCCGACCCTGCCCGCGGTCCCGACCCCGCCCGCGGTCCCGACCCTGGCCCTGGCCGCGGCCCTGGTTGCCGCTCCGGTCCTGGCTCTGCCCGCGACCTCGGTCCTGTCCCGACCCACCCTCGACCGGGTCGTCCAGCCGCATGGTCAGTCCGATCCGCTTGCGATCGACGTCGACCTGCAGGACCTTGACCCGGACGACCTGACCGGACCGCACCACCTCGCGGGGATCCCGCACGAACGTGTCCGCCAGCGCGGACACGTGCACCAGGCCGTCCTGGTGCACGCCGACGTCGACGAAGGCGCCGAAGGCGGCCACGTTGGTGACGATCCCCTCCAGCACCATGCCCGGTCGCAGATCACCGACCGTCTGCACGGCCGCGTCGAACACGGCGGTGACGAACTCGGGTCGTGGGTCCCGGCCGGGTTTGTCCAGCTCGGCCAGGATGTCGGTCACCGTGGGCAGACCGAACCGGTCGTCGGTGAACTCCTGCGGGCGCAGCCGGGACAGCACCGCGGTGTTGCCCAGCAGCCAACGGATGTCGATCGCGGCCGGGCCGGTGCTGCTGCTGCCGGGGGTGCTGCCGGGGGTGCTGCCAGGGGTACTGCCGACGCGCTGCAGGATGCGGCGGACCACCGGATAGGACTCCGGATGCACACCGGACGCGTCCAGCGGGTCGGTGCCGCCGGTGATCCGCAGGAAGCCGGCGCACTGCTCGAACGCCTTGCGACCCAGTCGCGGCACGGCGAGCAGGTCCTGCCGGGAGGCGAAGGCGCCCGACGTGTCCCGGTGCGTGACGATGTTCTCGGCCAGCGTGGTGCCGATGCCCGACACCCGGGCCAGCAGCGGGGCCGATGCGGTGTTCACGTCGACCCCGACCGCGTTCACGCAGTCCTCGACGGTGGCGTCCAGGGTCCGGGCCAGCAGCGACGGGGTGACGTCGTGCTGGTACTGCCCGACCCCGATCGACTTCGGATCGATCTTCACCAGTTCGGCCAGCGGGTCCTGCAGCCGGCGCGCGATCGACACGGCGCCCCGGAGCGAGACGTCCATGCCGGGCAGTTCCGCACCGGCCAGCGCTGACGCCGAGTAGACCGAGGCGCCCGCCTCCGAGACGACCACCGGCGTCACGTCGACGGTGTCCGCGCCGGCGCGCACCGTCCGGGCCAGTTCGCGGGCCAGCTCGTCGGTCTCCCGGGACGCGGTGCCGTTGCCGATGGCGATCAGCTCGACCCGGTGCCGGCGCACCAGCCGCTCCAGCGTGGCCAGCGCCTCCGCCCGGCGACGCACCGGGACGTGCGGGTACACGGTGTCGGTGGCCAGCACCTTGCCGGTTGGGCTGACGACGGCGACCTTGACGCCGGTGCGCAGTCCCGGGTCGAGTCCCATGGTGGTGCGCGCCCCGGCCGGCGCGGCCAGCAGCAGGTCCTTGAGGTTGGCCGCGAAGACCGCGGCGGCGTCCTGCTCGGCCTGCTCACGCAGCCGGGCTCGGCAGTCCAGGCCGAGGGTGACGGAGATGCGGGTGCGCCACGCCCAACGGACGGTCTCGCCCAGCCAGCGGTCCCCCGGCCGGCCGCGGTCGGCGATGCCGAACCGGGCGGCGATCCGGCCCTCGTACCGGCTCGGCATCGCGGACGGTCCGGACGCGGCGGCAGCGCTGTCGTCGGGTTCGGGGTCGACGGTGAGGGCGAGCGCGCCCTCCTGCTCACCGCGCAGCAGCGCCAGCACGCGGTGGGACGGTAGGTCGCGCAGCGGCTGCTGGAACTCCAGGTAGTCGCGGAACTTGTCCGCAGCGTCGCCCGGAGCCCCGGTGGTGGCGCCGCCGGCGGGTCGGCTGACCATGCGGCCCTGCCGCCAGTACAGCTCGCGCAGTTCGCCGACCAGGTCGGCGTCCTCGGCGAAGGTGTCGGTCAGGATGGCCCGCGCGCCGGCCAGGGCCGCGTCCACGTCGGCGACGCCGGGGGTGTCGTCGTCGCCCGGCCCGGTCACGAACGCCTCCGCGGCCTGCCGCGGGTCGAGTCCGGGGTCGGCGAGCAGCCGCTCGGCCAGCGGTCCCAGACCCGCCTCGCGAGCCAGCTGGGCCTTGGTCCGGCGGCGCGGCTTGAACGGCAGGTAGATGTCCTCGACGCGGGCCTTGGTGTCGGCCGCGCCCAGCGCGGCGGCCAGCTCGGCGGTGAGTTTGCCCTGGGCCGTGATCGACTCGAGCACGGCGGTACGTCGTTGGTCGAGCTCACGCAGGTAGGTGAGCCGCTCCTGCAGGGTCCGCAGCTGGGCGTCGTCCAGACCGCCGGTGGCCTCCTTGCGGTACCGGGCGACGAACGGCACCGTCGACCCGCCGTCCAGCAGGTCGACCGCGGCCTGCACCTGCCGGGCGGCGACGGCCAGCTCCTGTGCGATGCGTTCGGCGACCGGCGGAACGGTCGGCATCACCGGCGGGGTGGGCACGGTCGGACGGGCGGGAGCGGGGACACCGGGCGGGCTGGACGGCTGCATCACGCGCGACATCATGCCCCGGCGGGGTGCTCGATCGGCGGAACCGGGGGGCCCGAGCGGGGAGCCGGCCCGGCGATACTGGACCGGTGAAGCTTCCGCGCGGGTGGTCGGTGTTCCTGGTGCTGGCCGGGGTGTTCAATGTGGCCATCTGGCCGCGGTTCGGCGTGGCGATCTGGAACGACGAGCGGGCCTGGTCCGGACCGATCGGGTCGTCCAGCCCGACCGGTTTCCTCTGGGTGCATGCCGTGCTCATCGTGTCGGCGATGGCCATCGGCCTCGGGGTGGGCGTGCTCGGCGGACTCACCCTGGTGCGGTCCCGCCGGACCGCCGGCGTCTGATCAGGCCGGGCCGCGGTCGGGTCCGGCGACGTTCTCGGTGAGGTCCGCGGTGACCTCGTCGATCTCCCGGGCGCGGGCCTGGTTGCGGCGGACCCGCCTGATCACGAACACGGTCAGCGCGACGGCGACGAGCCCGATGACGACCCACTGCAGCACGCCCGACCAGCCCTCGACGAAGTGCCAGTTCTGGCCGAGGAGGTAGCCCGCGAGCACGAAGACGGTGTTCCAGATGAGGCTGCCGGCCGTGGTGAGCAGGGTGAACTTGACCACGTGCATCCGCTCCACCCCGGCCGGGATGGAGATGAGACTGCGGAACAGCGGGATGAACCGTCCGAAGAACACCGCAGCGCTGCCGTGCCGGTGGAACCAGGCGACCGTCTTGTCGACGTCGTCGCCGTCCATCAGCGGCAGGCGCTCGGCGATGGCCCGTAGCCGCGCCTGACCGACGGTGCGGCCGAGGGTGTAGAGGGCGAGCGCGCCCACCAGCGATCCGAGCGTGGTGGCGACGATGACCCAGACCAGCGAGAAGGTGCCCAGGCTGGCGGTGAACCCGGCCAGCGGCAGGATGACCTCGCTGGGCAGCGGCGGGAACAGGTTCTCCAGGGCGATGGCCAGCCCGGCGCCGAGGACCCCGAGCTGTTCCATCAGGTCGACGGCCCACCCGGCGATGCCGCCGACGTCCGCCGAGCCCGTCGCGGGTGCGGCGAGGGGCCGGGCGGTCGACAGCAACGCGATGGCAGACATTGCCGTCCACGGTACGGGCCGCAATGTCCAGCACGAGTGATGTCCGTACGACGTCCAGGGTGATCTCGGGGGTTCGTCAGGGATGACCCGGGACGGGGGCGCCCCCCCCCCCCCCCGGGGGGGGCCCCCGGGGGGGGCGCGGGGGGGGGGGGGGGGCGGGGGGCGGGGGGG
>NZ_JAERWK010000004.1 GCF_016918035.1 Nakamurella leprariae
GCCGTCCGGGGTGCTCGGGGGGGTGCGCCGGGGCTGCCGCGGGCCGGCGCCGACCGGCCAGCGACCGGTCGGCGCCGCCGTGTCGCGACGGTCGGTCAGGATTGCGCCGGGACCGGGTCGAGCACCCGGATGGACTCCGGGTAGTGATCGTCCAGCGTGCCGGCGATGGTGCCCAGGTACTGCTGCGGCACCAGCCGGGAGATCGGGTCGTTCGGGCCGGGATCGGGGAACGAGATCGCGCCCTCGCCGGCCTGCCAGTTGACCCGGGTGAACTTGGACATCGACGTGATGTAGGTGGCCACGTCGGTGCCGGTGGTGTCCAGCGACGGGATCTCCTTGTACAGGATGATCGGGAGGCCCGGTCCGCCGGTGTTGTCGAACGGCTCGCCGCCGACCTGGGCCTCGGCGGCGATGACCGTCCGGCCGCCGCGGCTCACCTTGGCGCGGATGGTGTTGGTGTTCCCGTGCCGGGCGAAGGTCATCTGCACATCGGCCAGCACGGCCGGCCAGCCCTGGACCTCGCGGTAGCAGGCCAGGCTGGCGTCGGTCGAGGTGTACAGGTAGGGGACCCAGGAGCCGTTCATCTCGGCCGAGGTGCCCTTGCCGTAGACGACGGGGATGACCGGCATGGAGAAGTTGTGCGGGCCCATGCCGGTGCACTCCGGCCAGATGAAGAACGTCATCGACACCGTCGGCTCGCCGAGCGGCTCGAGCTCGCGCGGCAACACCTCGAGCAGGGACTCGCGGGTCACGGTGTAGTTGACCATCGCGACCATGCCGTTGGTGTAGTCGTACGGGCCTGGGCCGTACAGCGGCGCGAGGAAGGGCAGCCCGCGGAAGCCGGGAGCCGACACGTCGACACGAGGGTCGGCGGCCGCTCCCCCGTCAGTGGACTGCGATGCGGGCTCGAGATCAGAAGTGGTGGGGTTCGCCATGTGGTGACCTCCGGTCCGCCGGCGGCCTCGTCGCCCCCGGTCCGTGCGGATGCTACGCGTGGCACGAACAGCGAGGCCAGGGTCATCTGACGGTGGTTCAGACCAGGAGCTCGCCGTCCGACCCCTCGCGCACGTCCGTCATCCCGGTCGACAGGCGCTCGTGCAGGAAGAGGAGGTCGTACTCGCCGAGCGCCGGCTCTCCCCGCTCCCCCCACACCTCCCGGGCGTGCACGTACCGCCGGCCCGGGGTGCGGCCCAGTGCGAACGACAGCCGCACCACGGTGTCCGGCCAGGTACCCAGCAGTTCGGCCCGGACGTCGGTCAGGTCGTCGACCAGCGGCCGGTGCTTCCCCTCGGAGCGCCAGTACTGGGCGGCCGACCCGAACTCCTCCAATGCCGCCCGTTCGTACGACGCCGCGTCCACCGGACGGGAGCCCAACGGCCAACCGTGGCCGCCCAGGTCGATGGTCGACAGGTCGGCCAGCACCGACCAGGTTCCGGTGCTGCCCGCGACCCGGATCAGTTCGGACCGGAGCCGTGAAGGCGTCCGGTCCACTTCGCGGTCGACGACGAGCCAGAAGTCCTCCCCGTCGGCGCCCCGGCACCCGGGCGAGCCAGACCCGACGTCGATGAACGGCCGGCTGATGCCCGTGGCCGGGTCACGACCGATGACCAGCACCGGCCGATCCCAGATCCGACGCCGCGGGCCGCCGCGCACCCAGCCGGCCGACCACGGCGGCGGCTGGATCGGCGGTCCTTCGAGCCAGTGGGCGTCCAGCCACGGGAAGCCGGAATCGGGCACGTGCTGCCAGCGTCCGCGAGCGGCCTGAGGACCGACCGGCGCAGGTCCGACCGCGTCGGCCACTTCCCCGTCTTCGCCGACATGCACGGTCCTGCTCGACCACACCAGTTCCCAGGTGCCGAGCTCGACGCCGTCGACGATCCGCGGCGTCGTGTGCAGCGGACGGCGGTGCCACGGCGGCACGTCGAGCTGGATGTCGACGCCGGTGCCCACCGGTCGGATCGACCGCGGCAGTCCGGGGAGCTGGACGTCCACCCGGGTGTCGTCGGGACGGATGAGCCTGAGCCCGCCTGGCGGCCGGGTCCCCCCACGAGGCGGTACCGTTGCGAGGTCGGCGAGATCCTGGCGTGGTGCCGAGGCGGTGCACCAGACGCCGGCGGGACCGGCGGCCACCAGCTGTCGATGGTCCGTCCAATGGGCACTGCGGATGCCGTTGCTGTCCAACCGGACCAGGGCGCCGCCGGAGGCCGCCTGCAGCCAGACTGTGTCGTCGCGCCCGGCGATCCGCCAACCACCCGGCGGGGCAGCTCCGCCCAACTGACGTGGGTGCGCAGGGATCCGTCGGCGCGATCGAGCACCGCGGCCACGGGCTGCCAGGAGTCGAAGATCCAGAGTTCGTCGCTGCCGACCGGGACGATCGCGCCCGGTCGCAGGGGTCGTCGGGGGCCCACCTCAGACGGTGGCGCGCTGATCCGATCCGGCCGGAGGCCGCAGAGGATTGATCACGGCCGGGAACGGTACCCCGATCACCCGGTCCGGGGCCAGGCCGGACGCGGTTGCTGCGACAGACTTCCCGCATGTCCCCCCGCATGTCCCGACGACGAGGCGGTGCCGCAGCGGTGGCCGGCGCAGCCGTGCTGCTGGCGGTGGTGACCGCCGGCTGCGCCGTGGAGATGCCCGGCACGGCGACCAGGGCCGAGCCACTCGCTGTCGACTCCCGGGCCGCGTTCGGCACCTTCGCCCGGCAGGCCACCGCCGGCGACCGCATCCCGGAGCTGCTGGACCCGGACCTCGTACGCATCTCCGACAGCCGACGGCTGGCATCCTGGCCGGGTGGGTCAGTCTGGTTGGCCCACACCGCCGCCGACCAGGTGTGCCTCGTCGTCGACCTGACACCGCCGTGGAGCAACACCGGTGGATCAGCGTGCGCGCCCGGACCCGAGGCCGCCCGGATCGGTCTCGCGCTGTGGTCGAGCGGATCCGAGCCGGGCCGGACGTGCGGAGTCGTGGCGTACCCGGACACCGTGACGGTGACGCTGGACGAGGGCACCTTCCAGGCCGCCGGGGACGGAGTCATCGCTGCCTGCGGCACCACCGTCGCCGTCACCGGGACCTGGCCCGACGGGCGGACCCAACGGTACGGCCTCTGAACGTTGTCGATCGGACACGCTCGGAACGGGCAGTCATCGACATCAGTGCTCTCGACAGGTGTCTGGACCGGGACGGTGCGCGTCTGTGCTCCATGACCCCACGGGTTGCTCCGCGGCCTCAGCGCACCGGGTCGACCACGGTGATCTCGACCGTGCCGGCCCGCGCCGCGACCTCGTCCAGCACCGCTCGCCGCGGTTCCGGGATGTCGGCGAAGTGCCGGCGCGGCAGCCCGAGCAGCGGGGCGAGCCGCCGGTCGGCCAGCACCTCGCTGACGGCACTGGTGTCGCCTGCCGTCACCAGCGCGTCCAGCTCGCGCGCCACCGGCACCAGGAGCCGGGCCACCGTGTCGGCCGTGTCGGCCATCGCCTCGCGCCGCTGCCCGGTCCGCCGGCGCGCGTACCGCTGTTGCGACCAGCCGCCTGCCGCGGTCCGGCCCTGGACGTACGCGCGGTCGGTGGACGATCCGGTCACGGTCGCCTCGCGGGCGATGTCACGGGCCAGGCCCACCGAGTGGGCGCCGGAGCGCACCGTGATCACCCCGACGGTGCGGAAGCGTTCGAGATGGGCGATCAGTGCCTCGACCGGCTCCAGCGGCGCGTCGGCCGGGCCCAGGCCCATCGGCGGGAACGGCACGGCCAGCGACGCGGTGGTGCCGTCGACGGCGAGCGCCAGCACCCGCTGCGGATCGGCGACCACGTCGGCCAGACCGTCGTTGCGACCGGCGAACCGGTTGAGCCAGGCGGGGACCCGCGCGAGCTCCACCTCGACGACCCGACCGCCGCCCGCGGCCTGACGCACCCGGCTCATCTCAGGTCCCCAGCTGGGCGTCCCAGCGCTGCCCGGCCCGCCCGCCCAGCGCCCCGGCGGCGGCCATGGCGCGGTCGTCGGTCAGCGAGGCGACGTAGTCGATGATCCCGCGACCGCGCCCCAGTTCGGCGATGCCCGCGTCGTCCGGGAGCGCACCGTCGGGCCGGGCCAGCAGCTCCGGCTCCCGGTCACGCAGCCGGTGGTAGCCGGCCGTGGCCAGCTCGACCAGGTCGAGCAGCCGGCGTGGCGCCCGCCCGGCGTCCACCGGATCGGTCAGCCACTCGTGCAGCTCACCGGTGAGTCGTTGCAGGATCTGCCGCTGCCCGCGCTGGTACATGGCCAGGTCGGGCCGGTCCAGCACGAAGCGCTGGTGCACGAACTTGAGCACCGCCACCTCGTGCCAGGCCTGCCGGTCCAGGCCGACGAACGCCGACCGGACCGGCGGGTCGGCCTGCACCGTCACCGACTCCTGCAGGTGGGCGATCCAGCTCCCGGTGAAGGACCCGATGGCCCGCTCCGCGGCCAGCGACCCGTCGAACGGCACGGCCAGCAGCCCGTCCACCAGATCGGTGCCGACCCGACCGACGGCCACCTCGAACGCGTCGTCGTCGAAGATCCAGTCGTCCTTGCTGCGCAGTCGACGCCGCAGCAGCTCCAGAGCGGCGCCCGGGCGTCGGTCTTGGGCGGCCAACTGGGCATCGCCCCAGTCCCGCAACCGGTCCCGGTGCCGCAGCCAGGTGCGGAACTCGGCGGCCACGCTCGCGTGCTGCAGCACGCCGGCCCGGTGGAAGTCATCGAGATCATGCAGGCTGTAGGCGATGTCGTCGGCGACGTCCATCACCGCGCATTCGGGGGTCTGCCGCAGCGGGCCCACGGCCGGGTAGGCGGCCAGCACCGACGCCATCTCGGCCGCATCCAGCAGGTAGGCCGAGTACTTGGCCGATCCGCTGCCGGGCGGCTCGGTCGGGTCGGCTCCCCCGCCGCGCGGCGGGACGGGCAGCGCACTGGGGTGCGGCGCCGGACGGGCGACCCGCGCCCACGGGTACTTCAGCACGGCGGCCCGCACCGCGGCGGTCAGGTTGAGCCCCTGCCCAGCGGTGCCGGTGTCGGTGTCGTTGTCGCCGTGCACGTCCAGGGCGACCAGGATGCGGAAGGTCTGCGCGTTGCCCTCGAACCCGTCGACCAGGCCGAACCGGTACCGGGCGATGCGGTCCAGCACGGCCTCGCCGAGGTGGCCGAACGGTGGATGGCCCAGATCGTGCGCGCTGGCCGCCGCCTGCACCACGACCGGGTCGCAGCCGCCCAGCTCGTCCAGCAGCTCGGCGTGCGGTCCCTGACGCAACGAAGTGGCGATGGCCCGCGCCACCGCGACCACCTTCATGGTGTGGGTGAGCCGGTTGTGCACGGACTGGCCGGTGGCATCGCGGGACACCACCTGGGTGACCGCCGCCAGACGGGAGAAGTACGGGGAGAACCGGATCCGTTCCAGGTCGACCCGGAAGGCGCCCTCGGTCGCGGCCGCGAGCTCGGCGCTCGGATCCAGACCCCCAACCTCGGCCTCACCGGCGCCGTCGCGTCGGCACAGGCGCGGATCCATGCCGGTCAACCTACGTGGTGGGGCCGAACCGTTCGACGCGCACCGCGCCGACCGGCTTGCCCGCGTCGACGAGCAGTCGGCTGGCCGTCTCGGCGAATCCGGCCGAGCCGCACACCAGCGCGGTGGCCACGGGATCGGCGGCGACCAGGTCGGCCACGTCGTCCAGCCCGATCCGCGCGGCCGGCCGGGTCGCGGTGGCCGTTCGGGAGTACAGCATCCGGGCGCCGGCCGCGGTCAGCTCCTGGGCGTAGGGCAGGTCGGCCGGCGTCCGCCCGGCGGCGACGACGCGCACCAGGTCGGTGCGACCCAGGTGCACCGAGTGCCGCCACACCGCGACGAGCGGGACCACCCCGGTCCCCCCGCCGACCACCAGTACCGGATCGTCGCCGCGCCAGACGAACCAGCCGCCGATGGGTCCGCGGACCTGCAGCCGGTCCCCCACCTGCAGATCGTCGGCCAGGTACGAGGACACCTCGCCGTCGGGCCAGCGTTCCACCAGCAGCTCGAGCAGCTCGTCGGACGGCGCGGACGACACCGAGTACGACCGCTGCGCGGTGTAACCGTCGGGGGCGGTCAGCCGGACCACGTAGTGCTGCCCGGGCAGGTGGTCGACCCGGTCGGGCACGTCCAGGCGCAGCCGGACGGTGCGCGGGGTCGGATGGTCGACGAGCGCGACGGTGGCGGTCCGCCAGCCCCCGGCCGGAGTCGGAGCCTTCGCGGCGAACAGCGGGTCAGTCACCCTGGTACCGCTGTTCCAGCCACGGGTCGCCGCGGTCGTGGTAGCCGTTGCGCTCCCAGAACCCGGCCTCGTCGTGGTCCATCACGGTGAGCCGGGTGACCCACTTGGCGCTCTTCCAGAAGTACAGGTGCGGCACCAGCAGCCGGACCGGTCCGCCGTGGTCGGCCGACAACGGCTTGCCCTCGTGACTCCAGGCCAGCCAGGCCCGGTGCTCGCGCACGTCGGCCAGCGGCAGGTTGGTGGTGTAGCCGGTGGTCGAGGTGGCCAGCACGAAGCCCTGGTCGAGCAGCGGCTCCGCCGCGTCGAGCAGGGTGTCCAGGCTGATCCCACCGAACCAGGTGCCGAGCTTGGACCAGGTGGTCACACAGTGGATGTCGCCGCGGTACTCCGGCGGGTGCCCCCCGGCGGCACTGTCGTGCGCGGCCAGCGCATGCAGCTCGTCCCACGACCAGGTGGTCGGCCGCTGCACCAGGCCGTCGATGGTGAACGACCAGCGCTGCGGGTCCAGCCGAGGCGTCACCTCGGCGGTGAGCACCGGCCAGTCGGCGCCGGTGTCGTACTGCCCCGGCGGCAACCGGGGATCGCGCGGCTGCCGGGATCGGCCCAGGAACCCGCGGGTGGGACCACTCATGATGCCCTCCAGACGGCGCCCAGCGCCCACGACCGAACCGGAACCCGGACACCATGCCGGACGCCGCCGGACCTCGGACCGGCGGCGTCCGGATCGGTGCTCAGATGTTGAAGCCCAGCGCCCGCATCTGCTCGCGGCCGTCGTCGGTGATGCGCGAGACGTCCCACGGCGGCAGCCAGACCCAGTTGATGGCGAAGTCGTTGACCAGGCCGCCGTCCGGGCCACCGGTCAGCGCAGCCGACACCTGGTCCTCGATCATGTCGGTGAGCGGGCAGGCCGCGCTGGTCAGCGTCATGTCGATGGTGGCGTTGGTGCCCGCATCGGTGCGCTCGACGGACATGTCGTAGACCAGCCCGAGATCGACGATGTTGACGCCGAGCTCGGGATCGACGACGTCCTTGAGGGCCTCCTCGATGTCGCCGATCAGCGCGGTGTCGGTGGCGGCCGTGACCGGCGCGGCGATCGCGCCCGCGTCCAGGTCCGCGGCGCTGCGGCCGGCCCGGGCGCCGGTGGTCGGGTCGAGGTCCTGCTCGGTCAGCTCACTCATCGCTGTGCTCCCGTCTGCGTGTGCGCCGAGTCCTGCCGATCTGAGATCTGCGCGGTGGCGTCCTTGAAGGCCATCCAGCCCAGCAGCGCACACTTGACCCGCGCCGGGTACTTGGCCACGCCGGCGAAGGCGATGCCGTCGCCGAGCACGTCCTCGTCCCCGGTCACCGCGCCGCGGCTGGTCACCATGGTGTTGAACTCGCCGAGCACCGTGAAGGCCTCGGGCAGTGGCTTGCCGATGACCAGGTCGGTGAGCACGGAGGTCGACGCCTGCGAGATGGAACATCCCACCGCGTCGTACGACACATCGCCCACCACCGCATCCGGACCGGTGCCCTCCAGGCGCACCCGCAACGTCACCTCGTCCCCGCAGGTGGGATTGACGTGGTGCACCTCGGCGTCCCCGTCCCGCAGGCCCGCGTGGTGCGGGGTGCGGTAGTGGTCCAGGATGATCTCCTGGTACAGCTGCTCCATCTGCATGCGTTCAGGCTCCTCGTGCCGCGCCGACAGCAGGTGCAACGCCGAAGAACTCCTGACACTTCCGCACGGCGGCGACCAGGGCGTCGATCTCGTCCGGGGTGTTGTACAGGTAGAACGACGCCCGCACCGTCGCGGCGATGCCGAACCGCCGGTGCAGTGGCCAGGCGCAGTGGTGCCCGACCCGGACCTCGACGCCCTCGTCGTCCAGCAACTGGCCGACGTCGTGGGCGTGCACGCCGTCGACCACGAACGACACCGCACCGCCGCGGTCGGTCAGGTCGGAGGGGCCGACGATGCGCACCCCGCCGAGCGCGGACAGCTTGTCCAGGGCCAGCCCGGTCAGCTCGTGCTCGTGGTCGGCGACCACCTTCATGCCCAGGTCGGACAGGTAGTCCACGGCCGCGCCCAGCCCGACGGCCTGCGAGGTCATCGGCACGCCGGCCTCGAACCGGGCCGGGGGCGCGGCGTAGGTGGTCCGGTCCATGAAGACCTGGGAGATCATCGAGCCGCCGGTGATGAACGGCGGCATCTGCTCGAGCAGCTCGTACCGGCCGACCAGCACGCCGATGCCGGACGGGCCGAGCATCTTGTGTCCCGAGAACGCCGCGAAATCGACGCCCAGCGCGGCGATGTCGACCGCCTGGTGCGGCACTGACTGGCAGGCGTCCAGCACGGTGAGGGCGCCGACCTTCTGCGCCGCGGCGACCAGCACGTGCACGGGGTTGACGGTGCCCAGCACGTTCGACTGGTGGGTGAAGGCCACCACCTTGGTCCGGGGGGTGATCACCTCGTCGAGGTCAGCCAGGTCCAGCCGGAAGTCGTCGGTCACCCCGAACCACTTCAACGTCGCCCCGGTGCGGCGGCAGAGCTCCTGCCAGGGCACCAGGTTCGCGTGGTGTTCCATCTCGGTGATGACGACCTCGTCGCCGGGTCCCAGCCGGAACCGCGCCGCACCCGGCTGAACGGCCGGGTCGGCGAAGGTCGCGTTGGACAGCGAGTACGCGACCAGGTTGATCGCCTCGGTGGCGTTCTTGGTGAACACCACCTCCTCGGGGCGGGATGCCCCGACGAACGCCGCGATCCGGGCCCGGGCGCCCTCGTAGGCGTCCGTGGCCTCCTCCGAGAGCTGATGCGCCCCACGGTGGACCGCGGCGTTCGCGGTGGTGATGAACTCCTGCTCGGCGTCGATCACGGTCACCGGCCGCTGCGAGGTGGCGCCGGAATCGAGGTACACCAGCGCCTTCCCGTCCCGGACCGTGCGCTCCAGGATCGGGAAGTCGGCCCGGATGGCGTCCAGCGGCAGCCGGGCCGCACCCGGCTGCTCCGGCGCAGTGTCAGTGGCCTCCCCGATCATCATGCTCAGGCTCCCGCCCCCACGCCGGTGAACCGCACGTAGCCGTTGGTCTCCAGCTCCTCGGCCAGCTCGGGGCCGCCGGACTCGACGACCCGACCGCCGGCGAAGACGTGCACGCGGTCCGGAGTGATGTAGCGCAGGATCCGGGTGTAGTGGGTGATGAGCATGATGCCCACCGCCTCACCGGCCTCGGCCGACGCGGCCTTGTAGCGGTTCACGCCGTCGGAGACGATGCGCAGCGCGTCGACGTCCAGGCCGGAGTCGGTCTCGTCCAGCACGGCGATCTTCGGCTTGAGCAGCGCCAGCTGCAGGATCTCGTGCCGCTTCTTCTCACCGCCGGAGAAGCCCTCGTTCACCGAGCGCTCGGAGAACACGGGGTCGATCTCCAGGTCGGCCATCGCGGCGTTGACCTCCTTGACCCAGGTCCGGATGGCCGGGGCCTGGCCGCGCACGGCGGTGGCCGCGGTGCGCAGGAAGTTGGAGGTGGAGACGCCGGGCACCTCGACCGGGTACTGCATGGCCAGGAACAGGCCGGCGCGGGCGCGCTCGTCCACGGTCATGGCCAGCACGTCCTCGCCGTCCAGGGTGACGGTGCCCGAGGTGACCTGGTACTTCGGGTGACCGGCCAGCGAGTAGGCCAGCGTCGACTTGCCGGAGCCGTTCGGGCCCATGATGGCGTGGGTCTCGTTGCCCGCGATGGTCAGGTCGACGCCGCGGAGGATCTCCTTGGGCGCGTCGTCGGTCAGCACGTTCACGTGCAGATCGCGGATCTCCAGGGTTGCCATGGGGTGTGCGTGTCCTTCTGTCTGTCGAGCTCGGGCTGTCTCGCGAGCTCAGGATGGGAGATGCAGGCTCAGGCGCCGGTGACAGCCAGTTCCTGCTCGATGATCTCGGTCGCGCGCTCGACCAGCACCGGCACGCCGATACGCTGCAGCACCTCGCCGAAGAAGCCCCGAACGACCAGCCGGCGGGCGGTGGCCTCCGGGATGCCCCGGGACAGCAGGTAGAACAGCTGCTCGTCGTCGAACCGGCCGGTGGCGCTGGCGTGGCCGGCGCCGACGATCTCGCCGGTCTCGATCTCGAGGTTCGGCACCGAGTCGGCCCGGGCGCCGCGGGTCAGCAGCAGGTTCCGGTTCAGCTCGTAGGTGTCGGTGCCCTCGGCCGTGCGCTCGATGGCGACGTCGCCCACCCAGACGGTGTGCGCCGACTTGCCCTGCAGGGCGCCCTTGTAGAGCACGTTGGACCGGCAGTGCGGCGCGGTGTGGCGCACCATCAGCCGGTGCTCCAGGTGCTGCCCCTCGTCGGCGAAGTACAGGCCGAGCAGCTCGGCGTCGCCACCGGGGCCGGTGTAGTCGACCGACGTGTACAGCCGGGTCAGGTCGCCGCCGAAGGCGAGCGCCACGTGCTTGACCGTGGCGTCCCGACCCACCTGGATGTGGTGGCGGGACACCGCGACGGTGTCGGACGACCACTCGCCGAGCACGGCCACGGTGGCGTGCGCGCCCTCGCCGACGACGATCTCGACGATGTCGGTGAGGGTGGCGCTGCCGGTGGAGGTCAGCACGACCTGGGCCGTGGCCTGCGCGCCGATCCGGATCAGCAGGTGGTTGGCCGTGGCCGCCTCACCGGCCTGGCCGACCAGCGCGATGCGCACCGGCTCGGTCAGCTCGGTCTGCGCCGGCACGTCGACGAGCACGCTGCGCGGGGCGGACTCGAAGGCCCGGGCCTCGACCCGCTCGGTGGGCAGATACCCGGACACGCCTCGGATCTCGCGGGCCGCCGCACCGGTCAGCTCGCTGACGGTGACGCCGTCCGGGGCGGTCGCGGAGACGGTCAGCGGGACGCCGTCCAGCGGGGCGTCATCGTGCAGACCGCGGAGGCGGCGCAGCGGGGTGAACCGCCACGCCTCCTCCTTGCCGGTGGTGACCGGGTGGTCGGCGGCCACGCCGGAACGGACCTGGGTGCCCGGCGACTGCCGCTCGCCCGGGTGCTGCGAGGCCAGTCCCTCGCCACCGTGCGAGTGGGCGGTCAGGCCGTGCTGGCCGGTCGGCTGGCCGGACTGGGTCCCGGCCTCGAGATCAAGTGCACCGGTGGCCACGTCAGCCCACCGCTCCTTCCATCTGCAGTTCGATCAGGCGGTTGAGCTCGAGGGCGTACTCCATCGGCAGCTCACGGGCGATGGGCTCGACGAACCCGCGGACGATCATGGCCATGGCCTCGTCCTCGGTCAGGCCGCGGCTCATCAGGTAGAACAGCTGCTCCTCACTGACCTTGGACACCGTCGCCTCGTGGCCCATGGCCACGTCGTCCTCGCGGACGTCGACGTACGGGTAGGTGTCGGTGCGGGAGATGGTGTCGACCAGCAGCGCGTCACACTTCACCGTCGACTTGCTGTGGTGGTTGCCCGGGTTCACCTGGACCAGGCCGCGGTAGGAGGTGCGACCGCCGCCGCGCGACACCGACTTCGAGATGATCGTCGAGCTGGTGTGCGGCGCCAGGTGCAGCATCTTGGCGCCGGTGTCCTGGTGCTGGCCCTCACCCGCGAAGGCGATGGACATGACCTCGCCCTTGGCGTGCTCGCCGGTCATCCAGACCGCCGGGTACTTCATGGTGACCTTGGAGCCGATGTTGCCGTCGACCCATTCCATGGTCGCGCCCGCCTCGGCCTTGGCCCGCTTGGTGACCAGGTTGTAGACGTTGTTCGACCAGTTCTGGATGGTCGTGTACCGGCACCGACCACCCTTGCGCACGATGATCTCGACCACCGCGGAGTGCAGCGAGTCCGACTTGTAGATCGGCGCGGTGCACCCCTCGACGTAGTGCACGTAGGCGTCCTCGTCGACGATGATCAGCGTCCGCTCGAACTGACCCATGTTCTCGGTGTTGATCCGGAAGTAGGCCTGCAGCGGGATCTCCACGTGCACGCCCTTGGGGACGTAGACGAACGAGCCACCCGACCACACCGCAGTGTTCAGCGCGGCGAACTTGTTGTCCCCGGACGGGATCACGGTGCCGAAGTACTCACCGAACAGCTCCGGGTGCTCCTTGAGCGCCGTGTCGGTGTCCAGGAAGATGACGCCCTGCTCCTCGAGATCCTCGCGGATCTTGTGGTAGACGACCTCGGACTCGTACTGCGCGGCGACACCCGCGACGAGGCGCTGCTTCTCGGCCTCCGGGATGCCCAGCCGGTCGTACGTGTTCTTGATGTCCTCGGGCAGCTCCTCCCACGAGGTGGCCTGCTGCTCGGTCGACCGCACGAAGTACTTGATGTTGTCGAAGTCGATGCCCGACAGGTCCGCGCCCCAGGTGGGCATCGGCTGCCGGTCGAAGATCTGCAGGGCCTTGAGGCGGCGCTCCAGCATCCACTGCGGCTCGGACTTCTTGGCCGAGATGTCGGCGACCACCTCGTCGGAGAGCCCGCGCCGCGCGCTGGCTCCGGCGGTGTCGGTGTCGGCCCAGCCGAAGGCGTACCGACCCAGGGTGTCGATGGTCTCGGCCTGGGTCAGCGGTCGACCATCGGCACTCTCGGGCAGGACGTCCAGCCGTTCTGGCGCAGTCGTCATCAACAGGTCCTTCCATCGGACGAACTCGGTGCGGCGGTACTGGGGGTGTTCGGGGTGGCAGTGCTGAGGGTGCCGGCCGTGCTGGGCGGGCCGGCGCCGAGCGCGCCGACCGGGATGAACGTGGTGCAGAAGGAGTCACCGCGGGCGATCGTGGCCACCCGCTGTGCGTACGTTCCCAACGCCTCGGTCACCACGGCCAATTCCTCGTGGCACAACTGCGGGAACTCGGCGGCCACCGAGGCCACCGGGCAGTGGTGCAGGCAGAGCTGCCGGCCGGCGCCGGCGCGACCGATCGCGGCCTGCGCGCCGGCCATCTCCTGCACCGAGGCGGCGAACCCGGCGTCGGTGAACGCCCGGCCCAGCACCTCGAGCTTGGCGGTGACGTCGGGCGCGTCGGTGAGCGCCTCGCGGTACGGAGCCAGCATCGTCTCGGCCCGCTGCCGGGCGAACCGCTCCAGCGCCTCTGGGCCGACCTGCTCACCCAGGAAGCGCAGCGCCTCGACGGCAACCGTGTCGTAGGAGTGCGGCAGCCGAGCCCGGCCCGCCTCGGTGAGCAGGAACGCGCGGGCGGGGCGGCCCCGTCCTCGGGACCGCGACGGCCCGCCGGCCGCCCGCGAGGTCACCGAGCCGTCCTCGATGAGCTGATCCAGGTGGCGCCGGACGCCCGCGCTGGTCAGACCCAGCCGCCGGGCCAGGTCGGCCGCAGTCAGCGGGCCGTCGGCCATGAGCAGACGGATGACGGCATCCCGGGTGCGACCCTCGGCGGGCATGGCGCTCCCCGAGTGCGCGCGCACACCGGAGTCCGGATCGACGTCCGGACAGCCGCCGTCCGGCCGCGGGGCGCGGCTCATCGGTGCGGCGGCGGTTTTCACAACACCAGTGTGTTCTTTTTCCGGCGGTGATTCAAAGTGCACGGCCGGAGGCGCCTGTGCGTCCGCTCACGCAGGCCAGCCTCACCAAGCCCGGTCCGGACGGTCCGGATGACGAGCCGCCGATGGCCCGCACGCCCGCCACTAGACTCCCGGCCGTGATTCCCGGCGGCGTGTCCCATGCCGCCGCCGCTCCCCCGCTGGACGCCGCCGAACGATCCGCGCTGTCCCGGTTGCGCCGGTGGGGCACGGTCGGATCGCTGCTGCTCATGGTCGGATCCAGCTCCTCGTACGGCGCGGCCACGCCGATCCCCAATCCGGTGGACGGCGTGCGCATCCTCGGCGTGCTGTCCCGGGTCGGGCCGGCCGCCCTGGCCTGCTCGGCCAGTGGCATCGGACTGCTGGTGCTGTGCTGGTTCCTGATCGGCCGGCTGGCGGTGGCCGGGCGGCCCCGACGGTTGTCCCGCCGGCAGCTGGTCCACACCCTGGTCATGTGGACGGTGCCGCTGCTGGTCACCCCGCCGATCTTCAGCCGCGACGTCTACTCGTACCTGGCGGTCGGCCGGATGATGGCCGCCGGTCACGACCCCTACGCGTCCGGGCCGTACGACGTGCTCGGCGACGGCGACCCCTACGCCCACCAGGTCGACGCCCGGTGGCAGCACACACCGACGCCGTACGGCCCGGTCTTCCTGCTGGTCGCCCGGGCCGTGGTGGCGGTGTCCGGTGACTCGGTGATCGCCGGGGTGCTCCTCCAACGGCTGGTCGAACTGGCCGGGGTCGCCCTCGTCGTGTGGGCGCTGCCCCGGCTGGCCACCCGGCTCGGCTTCGATCCGGTCGCGGCGCTGTGGCTCGGCGCGCTGAATCCGCTGGTGCTGCTGCACCTGGTGGCCGGCGCGCACAACGAGGCGCTGATGATCGGCCTGATGCTGGCCGGGCTGCTCGTCGCCCTGGGCTGCACCCGGCGGCTGGGCACCGGCACCGCAGCCGTGCTGCTCGGTGCGGTCCTGATCAGCCTGGCGGCGGCCATCAAGATCACCGCCCTGCTGGCGCTGCCCTTCCTGGCCATCGCCCTGGCCCGACGGGCCGGCGGACGCTGGGCCGATCTGTTCCGGCAGGCCGCGCGGATCGGGATCCCGGCGGTCCTGGCGTTCGCCGCCGCCACGGTGCTGGCCGGTGGCGGCATCGGCTGGATCGCCGGGCTCGGCGCACCGGGCAGCGTGCAGTCGTTCCTGTCGGTGTCGACCAGCCTGGGCACCGGCGCCGGCGCCATCGGGCTGCTGCTCGGCCTGGGTGACCACACCCAGGCCGCCATCGGGGTGACCCAGCCGCTGGGCACGGCGGCCGGTCTGCTGCTGGGCGTCGCGGTGATGTGGTTCAGCTGGCGCGGCCGGATCGAGCCGGTGCTCGGCCTGGGCCTGGCCATGGGGGCCGTGGTGCTGCTCGGCCCGGTGATCCAGCCCTGGTACCTGCTGTGGGCGGTGATCCCGCTCGCCGCCGCGACGGCGCAGCCGCGGCTGCGCAAGGCGGCCGTCTGGCTGAGCGTGCTGTTCGCGGTGATCATCATGCCGAACGGCGCGACCATCCCGGTCTTCACCATCGTCCGGGCGGTCGCGGTGGCCGCCGCCGTCGCCGCGGTGGCCTTGTTCTTCCTGGCCCGCGGTGGCCTACCACGCAGCCGGCCACCGACCTGACCGACCGCACGCCGTCGGCGGCGCGGTCCGGTGCCGGGAGCGCCAGTGGCGGACATCGCGTGCCGGCGGGCGGATCAGCGGTCTGAGCGGGCCTGATGGCGCCTATCCTGGACGACCGTGACCCTCGACGATGCGCCGGCCGGACCGGGCGAACCGGCGCTGGTCGTCGATCACCTGGTCCGTCGCTACGGCTCGGTCACCGCGGTCGACGACCTCTCCTTCTCGGTGCCCCGCGGCAGTGTGCTGGCCCTGCTCGGTCCGAACGGCGCGGGCAAGAGCACCACCATCGACGCCTGCGTCGGGTTCGCCCGGCCCGATTCCGGCACCATCCGGGTGCTGGGCGCCGATCCGTGGCGCGACGGCGCCCGGGTCCGGCCGCGGATCGGCGTGATGCCGCAGTCCGGCGGCGCCCAGGCCTCGGCCCGGACCCGCGAGATGCTGCGGCTGCTGGCCCAGTGCTCGGCCGACCCGATCGACCCGGACTGGCTGCTGGACGTCCTGGGGCTCACCGCGGCGGCCCGGACGCCGGTGCGCCGGCTGTCCGGCGGCCAGGTGCAGCGGCTCACCCTGGCCATGGCCCTGGTCGGCCGACCCGAGGTGCTGTTCCTGGACGAGCCCACCGCCGGGATGGACCCGCAGGTCCGCCGACTGGTCTGGAACCTGGTCCGGGCCGTGCGCGCCGACGGGGTGGCGGTGGTGCTCACCACCCACCTGATGGACGAGGCCGAGCAGCTGGCCGACCGGGTGCTGATCATCGACCACGGCCGGGCCGTGGCCGACGGCACGCCGCACGAGCTGACCACGTCCGAACAGACCACGCTGCGGTTCACCGCTCGCCCGGGTATGGACCTGACCATGCTGCGCACCGCGCTGCCCGACGGCTTCGCGATCAGCGAGACCTCCGGTGGCCGGTACCTGGTCGAGGGCGACATCGCCCCGGCCACCATCGCCACCGTCACCTCGTTCTGCGCCCAGGTCGGCGTGCTGCCGTCGGACCTGTCGGTGGGCCGGCGCACGCTGGACGAGGTCTACCTGGAGCTGACCGGTCGAGAGGTGCGCGGATGAGCAGGACCGACGCCGTGCCGTCCGGGGCGTCGGCGCGCCCGGTGCCGGGCACCACAGCCGGATCGGGGCCGTTCCTGCCAGGCACCTTCCGGCCGGCCCCACGGCCGGCCGCCGCGTGGCGCCGGGCCCTGGCCCTGGCCGGCCTGGAACTGCGGATCACCCTGCGCAACGGCGAGCAGCTGCTGCTGGCCCTGGTCATCCCGGTGGCCGGACTCATCGGCATGACCGTGTCGTCGATCGTCGACCTGCCCGAACCGCGGGTCGACGCCGTGGTGCCGGGCATCCTCAGCCTGGCCGTGCTGTCCACCGCGTTCACCTCGCAGGCCATCGTCACCGGGTTCGACCGTCGGTACGGCGTGCTGCGGCGACTGGCCGCCGCCGGTGTCGGCCGCGGTCAGCTGGTCGCCGGCAAGGTCCTCGCCGTGCTCGCCGTGCTCGCCGGCCAGATCGTGGTGCTGGGCGTCATCGCCGCCTTCCTCGGCTGGGACCCGCACGGCAACCCGCTGTGGGCGGTGCTGCTGGTCCTGCTCGGCGCGGCCGCCCTGGTCGGGTTGGCCCTGCTGGTCGGCGGCCTGCTGCGGGCTGAGGCGGTGCTCGCGGTGGCCAACGTCGTCTGGCTCGTCCTGGTCGGCGTCGGCGGCGTCATCGTGCCGCTGGACCGCGGCCCGGAGTGGTTCCAGACGGTCGGCTCGCTCACCCCGGTGGGCGCGCTCAGTGACGGGCTGCGTGAGGTCCTGCAGCACGGCCACGCGCCGAGCTGGACCCACCTGGCCGTGCTGGCCGGATGGATCGTGATCGGCTGGGCCGGCACCGTACGGTGGTTCCGATGGCTCTGAACGTCCCCACCCCCGCGTCCTCCCGCACGGCCACCCCCGAGGGCGGTCCCGCCTGGCGTCGGTGGTCGCCCAACCTGCGCCTGCAGCGGGCCTTCGCCCTGGCCGCGGTCCTGGCCAACGGCGGCATCGCCGTCACCGGCGCGACCGTCCGGGTCACCGGGTCGGGTCTGGGTTGCGTGACCTGGCCGGAGTGCCACCCGGGGTCGTTCGTGCCCACGCAGCGGGCCGAGATCTCGGCCTTCCACCAGTTCATCGAGTTCGGCAACCGCACCCTCACCGGCGTGGTGCTGATCGCCTCGCTCGGCACCTTCCTGCTCATCTGGCGGGCCCGTCCGGCCCGGCCGCAGCTGCTGCGGTTGGCCCTGGCCGGTCCGATCGGCGTCATCTTCCAGGCCATCTGGGGCGGCATCGTGGTGCTGACCGGGCTGACCTGGTGGACGGTCGCCCCGCACATGCTCATCTCGCTGGTCCTGCTGTACTTCGCCATCGCCGTGTACGTCCGGCTGGCCGAGCCGGACGGACCGGCCCGTGCCGTGGTGCCCCGGCCGTTGCGGCTGCTGTCCTGGGCCACCGTCGTCGTGCTCAGCGCGCTGTGCATCACCGGCACGCTGGTCACCGCGGCCGGCCCGCACGCGGGCGACTCGGAGACGCCGCGGCTCGATGTGTCGGTGCGCATGCTGGCCCAACTGCACGCCGATCTGATGTTCGGCTACTTCGGCCTCATCATCGCCATGGCCGTCGGCTTCGCCGCGGTGAAGGCGCCGCGCCGCCTGCAGGTGCGGATGGGCATCCTGATCGCCGTGACCGCGGCCCAGGGGCTCATCGGCCTGGTCCAGTACGCCACCGGCGTGCCCGAGGCCCTGGTGGTGGCGCACGTCTTCGGCGCGGTGGCGCTCACCACGGCCATGGCCGCGGTGGTGCTGGCCACACGGGAGCGGACCGTCGTGCCGGCCGACGCGGTGCCTGTCCGGGGTTGAGCCTCACCGGCCGGTGCCGGCCATCCGTCGGCGGTCGGCCGGCGTCGGGGTCAACCGGGCGGACAGCTCCCGGTCCCACTGCTGCACGGTGATGCCGGTCCGCTCGCAGAGCTGCTCACCGACCTGCTGGGTGGACACCACCGCGTCGCCCCAGCGACCGTCGGGCGCGACCACCACGACCCGGGCGCCGGGTCGGCCGAGCGGCTGGACGACCGCCACGCACCCGTCGCCGTGTGTCCGGACGAAGGTGGTCAGCGCGTGCGCGGCGATGGTGTCCAGGTCGTCGGGGCCGCCGCGGAAGCCGTCGGTCAGGCCGCCCCAGGAACGACGTCGGGCCGGCCCGGCAGCCTGCGCTGCCGACCCGGCCCCGTCGGTCGACTCATTCATGTCGCGGGTGCTCCCGGGGTTCAGCCCGGCCAGCCGACCGTCTGCAGCCCGATGGCGGCGTCGACCGCCCAGGCCACCGACACGGCCGTCAGGTACAGGTTCGAGTAGTGGAACAGGCTCATGAACTGGCCGGCCAACGGCGAGGTGCCGTGCGGCGCGTCGTCGGACCGGGCGTCCTTGACCACCTGCAGGTGCAGCCGGTGGGCCAGGGCCAGGAAGACCAGGCCGGCCGGGACGGCGGCCGCCGCGTAGATCCAGGACGATCCCGGGACCAGGAGCAGCGAACAGGCCACCATGGCCCAGCTGTAGATGATGATCTGCTTGATGACGGTGTGCTCGGTGGCCACCACCGGCAGCATCGGCACGCCGGCCGCGGCGTAGTCCTCGCGGTAGCGCATGGCCAGCGCCCAGGTGTGCGGCGGCGTCCAGAAGAAGATCACGCCGAAGAAGACCCAGGCCTCCCAGCCCAGTCCCCCGGTCACCGCGGACCACCCGATGATGACCGGCATGCAGCCGGCCAGACCGCCCCAGACGATGTTCTGCGAGGTCCGGCGCTTGAGCCACACCGAGTAGACGAAGACGTAGAACAGGATGGCGGTGAGCGCCAGCGCCGCGGCCTGCCAGGTGGTGGTCGCCCACAGGAACCCGACGGCCAGGATGCCCAGCACCACCCCGAACACCAGCGCGGCGCGCGGCGTCACCACGTGCCGGGCCAGCGGCCGGGCACGGGTGCGGCGCATCTTCGCGTCGATGTCGGCGTCGACCACGCAGTTCAGCGCGTTGGCGCTGCCTGCGGCCAGGGTGCCGCCGACCAGCGTCGCCAGCACCAGCCACAGCGACGGCACCTCGCGGTTGGCCGCGAACATGGCCGGGATGGTGGTGATGAGCAGCAGTTCGATGATCCGCGGCTTGGTGAGCGCGACGTAGGCGCCGATCTTCTCGCGGAAGGTGACCAGCGCAGGCCCGGTGGCCCGATCAGGAACGGCGGCCGCGGGCGTGTCCGGCGCCATCGAGGCGGCCGACCCGGGCCGAGGTGCGATCCCCACGCGCTGACTGCTCCTGCCTGCCGGCGGCCGCCGGCGTCTGTGGTCCGCCGACCATCCTAAGCAACGCGCGCGGTGCTCCACCCGCCACCACCGCCGGACCGGCGCGCGCGGACCGGTCCGGACGCGACTCCGCGCAGGTCCGCCGCAGGTCCGGCGGCGACGATACGTGATCATCGGCCCGCTCACGGTGACGCCGGGATGACCGGGCAGTGGACGGCCGGCGGCAGTCACGCGAACCGGGCCGGATCGGTCGTCACCGCGGCGACCTGCGACAACTCGCCTCCGCGCCGCTGAGCGACGGGCGTGCGCAACGGACTAGGCTCTGTTGGAGTCCGCCGCCGCACCGGCCGGCCAGCAGCTGACCCGCCGGCCGGCCGGGAGGCCCCGGACCGCCCGACCCACTCGCACCGAGGAGCCCGCACCGCACCGACTGCATCCGCCGGAGACCGACCGGTCACCGCACTGGTCCAGCGCCGGGCCCTCCCGAACGTCCTCGACATTCCCGTCCGGCCGCGCTCGATCGAGCCGACCCGGACGGTCCGACCGCCCGGCACGACCTGCCGGCGCTCACCGGCCCCGGCCGTCCCGCCGGCGCCGACGCGATCCCGCAACGAAGGAGATCAGTTCGTGACCACGACCGCCGAGATCGAAGCGTTGACCACCCGGCACGTCCCGGACGACTGGACCGACCTGGACACCCGTGCGGTGGACACGATCCGGGTGCTGGCCGCGGACGCCGTGCAGAAGGTGGGCAACGGTCACCCGGGCACCGCGATGAGCCTGGCCCCGCTGGCGTACACCCTGTTCCAGAAGGTGATGCGCCACGACCCGGCCGACCCGCACTGGCCCGCCCGGGACCGCTTCGTCCTCTCCTGCGGTCACTCCAGCCTGACCCTGTACATCCAGCTGTACCTGGCCGGCTACGGCCTCGAGCTGGACGACCTGAAGGCGCTGCGGACCTGGGGCTCCCTCACCCCGGGCCACCCGGAGTACCACCACACCAAGGGCGTCGAGATCACCACCGGCCCGCTGGGCCAGGGGCTCGCCTCCGCCGTCGGCATGGCCATGGCCGCCCGCCGCGAGCGCGGCCTGTTCGACCCGGAGACCCCCGAGGGCGCCTCCCCGTTCGACCACTTCGTCTACGTGGTCGCCTCCGACGGGGACATCGAGGAGGGCGTGACCTCCGAGGCGTCGTCCATCGCCGGCCGGCAGGAGCTCGGCAACCTCATCGTCTTCTACGACCACAACGAGATCTCGATCGAGGACGACACCAACATCGCCCTCTCCGAGGACGTCGCGGCCCGTTACGAGGCCTACGGCTGGCACGTGCAGAAGGTGGATGGCGGCGAGAACGTCGTCGCCATCCTGGAGGCCATCGAGGCGGCCAAGGCCGTCACCGACAAGCCGTCGTTCATCCAGGTCCGCACCATCATCGGCTACCCGGCGCCGAACCTGATGAACACCGGCAAGGCGCACGGCGCCGCCCTCGGCACCGATGAGATCGTCGAGGTCAAGAAGATCCTGGGCTTCGATCCGGAGCAGACCTTCCAGGTCGACGACGAGGTCATCGCGCACACCCGCAAGGCCGTCGAGCGCGGCGAGGCGGCCAAGACCGCCTGGCAGGCCGAGTTCGACCAGTGGGCCGCCGACCAGGGCGAGCACAAGGCGCTGTTCGACCGGCTCACCGCGCGCGAGCTGCCGCAGGGCTGGACCGACGCGCTGCCCAGCTACCCGGCCGACCCGAAGGGGGTCGCGACCCGCAAGGCCTCCGGCGAGGTGCTGTCCGCGCTCGCGCCGGTGCTGCCCGAGCTGTGGGGCGGCTCGGCCGACCTGGCCGAGTCGAACAACACCACCATGAAGGGCGCCGACTCGGCCGGCCCGAAGGCGGCGGCGACCAAGGACTGGAACGCCACCCCGTACGGCCGGACGCTGCACTTCGGCATCCGCGAGCACGCCATGGGCGCGATCCTCACCGGGATCGCCATGCACGGCCCGACCCGCCCGTACGGCGGCACCTTCCTGACCTTCTCGGACTACATGCGCGGCGCGGTCCGGCTGGCCGCCGTGATGGGGGCCCCGGTCACCTACGTGTGGACGCACGACTCCATCGGCCTGGGCGAGGACGGCCCGACCCACCAGCCGATCGAGCACATGGCCGCGCTGCGGGCCATCCCGAACCTGTCGATGCTGCGGCCGGCGGACGCCAACGAGACCGTCTTCGCCTGGCGCGCGGTGCTGGAGCGGCAGACGGTGTGGAAGACCGGTCCCGTCGGCCTGGCCCTGACCCGGCAGAACGTGCCCACCCTGGAGGGGACCTCCTACGAGGGCGTCACCAAGGGCGCCTACGTGCTGGCGGACTTCGACGCCGACGCAGCCGGCGACTCCTCTGACAACAAGGTCATCCTGATGGCCTCGGGCAGCGAGGTGCAGATCGCGGTCGAGACGAAGGCACTGCTGGCCGCCGAGGGCATCAACGCCCGCGTCGTCTCGGTGCCGTGCCTGGACTGGTTCGAGGTGCAGGACGCCGACTACATCGCCTCCGTGCTGCCGCAGGACGTGCAGGCCCGTGTTTCGGTCGAGGCCGGGGTCGCGCAGCCGTGGTGGCGCTGGCTGGGTTCCGCCGGTCGCCCGGTGTCGATCGAGCACTACGGTGCGTCGGCCGACTACAAGACGCTGTATGAGAAGTTCGGCATCACCTCGGCCGCGGCCGTGGCCGCGGCCAAGGAGTCGCTGGCCGCCATCGGCAGCGGGCCGAGCACCGAGAGCAGCAAGGACAAGCAGCAGCCGGCGGTGCTGGACACCTTCGGTCAGCAGTGAGCTGGACCTGCCCAGCCCGGATCCACTGACCTGATCTGACTGAACGGAAGGGAAGCGCGACATGACCACACCGCAGTCCTCCGGCCCCCTGGCCGATCTGTCCGCCGCCGGCGTCTCGCTGTGGCTGGACGACCTGTCCCGCCAGCGCCTGCACTCCGGCAACCTGGCCGAGCTGATCCGCGACCGGCACATCGTCGGAGTCACCACCAACCCATCGATCTTCGCCGCCGCGCTCAAGGACGGTGAGTCCTACCGGAAGCAGGTCGCCGAGCTGGCCGCCCAGGGCGCCGACGTCGAGGACGTCGTCCGGGCCACCACCACCGATGACGTGCGGGACGCCTGCGACCTGTTCGCCGACGTCTTCGCGGCCACCGGCGGCGTGGACGGCCGGGTCTCCATCGAGGTCGACCCGCGGCTGGCCCACGACACCGAGCGGACCACCGCGCAGGCCCAGGAGCTGGCCAAGATCGTCGACCGGCCGAACGTGCTGATCAAGATCCCGGCCACCCTGGCCGGACTGCCGTCGATCACCGCCGTGCTGGCCGAGGGCATCAGCGTCAACGTCACGCTGATCTTCTCGCTGGAGCGCTACGCGGCGGTCATCGACGCGTTCGTGGCCGGCATCGAGCAGGCCAGGGCCAACGGCCACGACATCTCGAAGATCCACTCGGTGGCGAGCTTCTTCGTCTCCCGGGTCGACACCGAGATCGACAAGCGGCTGGACGCCATCGGTTCGCCGGAGGCCGGCGCGCTGCGCGGACAGGCCGCGATCGCCAACGCGCGGCTGGCCTACCAGCTGTGGGAGCAGAAGTTCGCCGAGGACCGCTGGACGCCGCTGGCCGAGGCCGGCGCCCACGCCCAGCGCCCGCTGTGGGCCTCGACCGGGGTCAAGGACCCGGCCTACGACGACACCCAGTACGTGGTCGAGCTCGTCGCCCCCGACACGGTCAACACCGCGCCGGAGAAGACGATCGACGCGGTCGCCGACCACGGGGTGATCCGGGGCAACACCATCGCCGGGACCTACGGCGCCGCGTCGTCCACCTTCAGCGCGCTGGAGGCGGTGGGCGTCGACGTCACCGATGTCTTCAGCGTGCTGGAGGACGAGGGCGTGTCGAAGTTCGAGCAGTCGTGGGAGGAACTCCTGCAGACCGTGCAGACGGCGCTGGACGAGGCCAAGCAGGGCTGAGCCAGCCCGCCCGCACGCTCATCCGGCGATCGGGTGAGCACGGCTCACGACGGGGCCCGGCCGGCCACACCGGCCGACCGGGCCCCGTCGCCGTCCGGTCCGGTGGCCCCGGGCCGGGACGACCTGGTGTGATGCCTCTCCGAGGCATCCGGCGTGGAAGGAACCAGCACCGCCCATGACCGCTGCGCTCTCCAATCCGTTGCGCGATCCACGCGACAAGCGACTGCCCCGGATCGCCGGGCCGTCCGGCATCGTCATCTTCGGCGTGACCGGCGACCTGTCGCGCAAGAAGTTGATGCCGGCCATCTACGACCTGGCCAACCGCGGCCTGCTGCCGCCGGGGTTCGCGCTCGTCGGTTTCGCCCGACGCGACTGGAGCCGGGAGGACTTCAGCACGGTCGTGCACGACGCGGTCAAGCAGTACGCCCGCACCCCGTTCTCCGAGGACGTCTGGCGGCACCTGGCCGAGGGGTTCCGGTTCGTGCAGGGCAGTTTCGACGACGACGTCGCGTTCGACACCCTGGCCGCCACCCTCGCCGACCTGGACGAGGTGCGCGGCACCGGCGGCAACCATGCCTTCTACTTCTCCATCCCCCCGGACGCGTTCCCGGTGGTGCTCAAGCAGCTCAAGCGGGCCGGCATGTGTGACCACTCCGAGGACCAGTGGCGCCGAGTGGTCATCGAGAAGCCGTTCGGCTCCGACCTGAAGACTGCGCAGGAGCTCAACTCGCTGGTCTCGGACGTGTTCCCGTCCGAGAGCGTGTTCCGCATCGACCACTACCTGGGCAAGGAGACGGTGCAGAACCTGTTGGCGCTGCGCTTCGCCAACCAGATGTACGAGCCGATCTGGAACGCCCACTACGTCGACCACGTGCAGATCACCCAGGCCGAGGACATCGGCGTGGGGGGCCGGGCCGGGTACTACGACGGCATCGGCGCCGCCCGGGACGTCATCCAGAACCACCTGCTGCAACTGATGGCGCTCACCGCGATGGAGGAGCCGGGCTCGTTCGACCCGACCAACCTGCGGCGCGAGAAGGTCAAGGTGCTGGCCGCGGTCCGGCTGCCCGAGGACCTGATGGCCGGCACCGCCCGCGGGCAGTACGCGGCGGGCTGGCAGGGCGGCGAGAAGGTGCCGGGCTATCTCGACGAGGAGGGCATCGCGGCGTCGTCCCAGACCGAGACCTACGCCGCGGTGAAGCTGCTGGTGGACAACCGGCGCTGGGCCGGTGTGCCGTTCTACCTGCGCACCGGTAAGCGACTGGGCAAACGGGTCTCGGAGATCGCGGTCGTGTTCAAGCGGGCGCCGCACCTGCCGTTCGCCAAGGGCGACACCGCGGAACTGGGCTCCAACGCGCTGGTCATCCGGGTGCAGCCGGACGAGGGCATCACCATCCGGTTCGGCTCCAAGGTGCCCGGTCCGGCCATGGAGGTGCGCGACGTGTCCATGGACTTCTCCTACGGTCAGTCGTTCACCGAGGCGTCCCCCGAGGCGTACGAGCGGCTCATCCTGGACGTGCTGCTCGGCGAGCCGTCGCTGTTCCCGCAGGACGAGGAGGTCGAGCTCTCCTGGAGGATCCTCGACCCGATCGAGCGGGCGTGGGCCAAGGCCCGGACCCAGCCGGAGCCGTACGGCTCGGGCAGCTGGGGCCCCGCGTCGGCCGACGCGCTGATGGCGCGCGACGGGCGCGCCTGGCGGCGTCCGTGATGCGCCGTCCGCGATCCGCGCACACCATCCGTCCGCGAGCGGCCCTGGGAGCAGCACAGTGATCATCGACCTGCCGTCCACGACCTCGTCCAAGATCAACAAGGCGATGGTCGACCTGCGCGAGAAGGGTGGCACCGTCACCCTGGGCCGGGTGCTGACCCTGGTCATCGTGACCGAGGAGGGGTCGGCCGAGGACCCGATCGAGGCGGCCAACGGCGCGTCGTTCGAGCACCCGTGCCGCGTCATCGTGGTCGCCCGCGGCTCCAAGCGGGGCGCGCCCCGGATGGACGCCCAAATCCGGGTGGGTGGTGACGCCGGCGCCAGCGAGGTGGTGGTGCTGCGGCTCTACGGCGCCCTGGTCGACCACGGCGCGTCGATCGTCGTCCCGCTGCTGCTGGCCGATGCACCGGTGGTGGCGTGGTGGTCGGGTGCCGCACCGGCCGTCCCCGCCGACGATCCGATCGGAGCCCTGGCCACCCGCCGGATCACCGACTCGGCGGGCACCCGCCGGACCGCCGGAGCCCTGGCCGATCGGCTGTCCGGCTACCGGCCCGGCGACACCGACCTGACCTGGACGCGGTTGACCACCTGGCGCGGCCTGCTGGCCGCTGCCCTGGACCAGCCGCCGCACGGCAAGGTCACCTCCGTGGAGGTGGCCGGTGCGTCCGACTCGGTCTCCACCGACCTGCTGGCGGCCTGGCTCGCCCTGCAGCTGCGCTGCCCGGTGCGCCGGATCAAGGCCGGGCGCACCGGCTCCGGGGTGCACACAGTCACGCTGTCCCGCCGCGAGGGCAGCATCCGACTGCACCGACCGGATGCCCGGACGGCGACCCTGTCGGTCACCGAGCAACCGGACCGGGAGGTCGCCCTGCCCCGCCGCAGCCTGCGCGACTGCATCGCCGAGGAGCTGCGCCGGCTCGAGCCGGACGACGTCTACGCCGAGGTGCTGTGCCGCGGGGTGGCGCTGGTGGCCAAGTACGCGGATGCGCCCGAGTCGACCGGGCGAGCGCACTCCGCGGCGAGTGACGCGACTCCGGCGCCGTCCGGGGGACGGACGAAGGCCCCGCGCCGGTCCCGGACCGCCGTGCCCACCGTGCGCGACGCGCCCGCGGCTCCGGTCGCCGACGCCACCGTCCCGGCCCGCCGGGCTCGGAGCCCCCGCACCCGTCCCTGACCCGGCCCGCACGAGGAGCAGCCATGAGCGACACCCGGTCCATCGCCGTCTTCCCGTCCGTCGACGTTCTGGTCGCCGCGACCGCGGCCCGGCTGATCACCGAGTTGGTCTCCCGGCAGGCCGGCGGCACCGTGCCGAGCGTGGTGCTCACCGGCGGCGGCACCGGGATCGGCGTGCTGGCCGCGGTGGCGGCATCCCCGGCGCGAGCGGCCGTCGACTGGAGCCACGTCGAGTTCTGGTGGGGCGACGAACGTTTCGTGCCCGCGGACGACGACGAGCGCAACGACCGGCAGGCCCGGCAGGCGTTCCTGGACCAGCTCGAGGTGGACCCGGAGCTGGTGCATGCCATGGCTCCGGTGGACGGACCGCTGGGCGACGATCCGGACGCGGCGGCCGCCGCGTACCAGCAGCTGCTGGCGGACCGGGGCGTGCTCGAGCGTGGGTTCGACGTCCTGATGCTCGGGGTCGGCCCGGAAGGCCATGTCGCGTCGATCTTCCCGGACTCCCCTGCCGCCGCGTCGCAGGACTGGGTGACCGCGGTGCGGGACTGTCCGAAGCCGCCGCCGACCCGGATCTCGCTCACCTTCCCGGCGATCGGACTCGCCGACCAGGTGTGGCTGATCACCGCCGGCGGCGGCAAGGCCGAGGCAGTGGCCCGGGCCGTGGGTGGTGCGGCACCGCAGGACGTGCCGGCCGCCGGGGCGATCGGCCGGAGCGCGACGTGGTGGTTCGTGGACCGGGACGCCGCGGCTCAGGTCGACCCGGACGTCGTCGGCTGAGCGAGGAACGAGCGAAGCCGGGCGCGGACCAGAAGGCACGGACGTCGTCGGCTGAGCAACCTATGAGGTTGAGGTCAAGTGCTGTGTTGGCTGGGTGATGGGTATGGGGGGTCGGCGGGGCGGCGTGTGCCTGCCTCGTTGATCAGGTTTGGTGTTGGACGGGGTCCTGGGCCCGTTC
>NZ_JAERWK010000034.1 GCF_016918035.1 Nakamurella leprariae
GCACGCCCTCGGCCCGATGCAACCGACGGATCTCCGCCCAGTCCTCCACGTTCAGCACCTCCCCAGCGTCGGGAGGGGGTCAACGTTCCCGGAACCCCAGAGGGTCAGGATTCAAGATCCGGCGACAGCACGACGCTCACGAACCAGTCCGGAGCTCGACTTTTCGTCGTAGGCGGGTTCTCCTCCCTGCGGCCCGCACCGGGCGCCCCCCGGTACCTCACCGACCTCAGCCATGCACCCGAAGCTTTCCACGCCGAGTTGACCTCAGTGTCCGCGCTCGTCACCGACGATCTGCCCGCGACCCCGGAGAGCCTGACCTGGGTGTTCGTCAGCCCCGCCGGCGGCTTCGGCGCGCACGCACCCGGCGAACGCCTCGGCACCTACCGGGTGGGCGACGACGTCGCCCTGCACCCGGACGGCGGCGCGATCTCCGGCCCCGACTACGCCCTCGGCTTCGTCGACCTCATCGAACAGAACACCCACACCCGCGCACACGTCAACCTCGCATCCTGAGACGCAGCAGTTCGGGGTGCGCTGCCGGAGCGCTGCACCGACACGTCGGGGGTGCGGCACTCCAGCAGATACCCACGCAGCGGACCTCCTCCTCGCGGAGTGCCGGATCGCGCTCTGCGCGAAGGCCCGCGCCGCCCCCGACGACGAGGTTCTCGCCGGTGATGGAGGAGGAGTCGTGCGAGCGGAGGAATGCCACCGCCGACGCGACCTCCGGGGCTTCGCCGACGCGACCGGGCGGGATCGACGCTGTCATCTACGGAGCGGCGGCTTGGAACATCTCGGGCGTCATGCCCGACTTGGTCCACAGCGGCGTGTTGATCCCTCCCGGGCCGGCGGCGTTCACTCGGATGCCGCGAGGGCCGAGTTCGAGCGCGAGGGTGAGGATCATTCCGAGAAGTGCTGCCGTGCTTCCCGCCGCTACGCTTCCTTCCTCAAGACCCCGGCTCGCCGCGACTCCGACGGTGAAGACGACCGCCCCTCTCCCGGACATGAGCGGCAGCGCCTTCTGCAACGTGAAGTACTGGCCCTTCGTGTTCACGGCGACCATCTCGTCGTCGGCGGCTTCCCCCACCCGTGATGCGCCCGGACCCTTCGGGGGCGCTCCCGCAAGCGTTCTGGTTGGTCCCCTCTTGGTCCCTTATCCACAGGAACCGGGTTCGAGGCGGTCCGTTCGTCCACAGGCGACCACCGGCGAGAGCGCCGGGGGGACCAGAGGGCGGACCACAGAGAACGACCCCGGACATGAAGAAGCCCAGGCGAGAAACCTACTCTCACCTGGGCTTTTACGTCGGGCTGACAGGATTTGAACCTGCGACCCCCTGACCCCCAGGTGCCGGAATCGACGGCTCTACCGCCCATGAGCTGGGGTTTTATGTTTCAGCCGGTTGCTCTCGGCATCTCGTTTTGCAGGGTTTGCAGGCTGTTGGTCACTTGATTGGTCCACTTCGATTGGTGTCGTCTCAGTCGAGATTGAAGAAGTCGCGGACCAGGTTCGTGAGATGAGTCGGCTCGGCGATCGTCACATGGACTGCGCCGGTGAACACTTGGTTGTAACCCCGGGCGGTCGCTGTCCAGGTGCCTTGTATCTGATCGGGCGTCTCACCGCGGATGACGAGGACCGCGTCACCATCGTCTGTCTGGAATGTTGCGTCCGGGCGGAGGTCTCCGACGACAACTTCGACATCGACCGAGCCGGTCGTCTTCCAGGAAGCGTCCGGTGGCAGGTATGGGCGGGGCATGTAGGGCTGGGAGGCGATCGACGCCGCGAGGCCGGCGGAGTACCCGGCGTGGAGGCCGAGGTCTCGTTTCATGGGGCCCCATTTGCGAGGTGGAGAGGGCAGCTTCAGGTCTCGCCAGTCGGGTCCGTCTCCATAGCCTTGGCGCTCTTCGGCTTCAACGGCGCCGTCGAGGTGCAGCTTCACCTCTACGTCGTGCAGGAACGTCTGGGTCTTGTTGACGACGGTTACCTCGTTCGCGGGCAGGGCGTGGACGGCGAACAGCTCGACAGCTTCTGCCCATGCGGCGCGGAACCGTTCCTCCCAGGCATCGATCTCGGCGCGGTACTCATCCTCGGAGCGCTTCTCCGGCTCTTCCGTGGCGGTGAAGGCAGCAAGGTGGCTCGCGGCCGATGTCTGGTCGGCCAGGAGGCGCGAGAGAGCAGACGAGGCTCCCATGGCCGCGCGAAAGCCGTCGGATGACCCCATCGCGAATCCTGTGGCTGGGGACTGCTTCGGTTCCGGTTTCGGGAGCGCAGCGAGGAGGCGTTGGCGCGCGTTGGTGACGAGGTCGTCGACGGTCTGCTCGTCGACGATGAGGGGAACGACGGTGCCGACGACCGCGACGTCGAGTTCGACGGGGGCCGGCGGGCGTGAGGCTCCGCGTGCCATCAGCAGATCGAGTTCATCGGCGTTTGCCTCCCGGGTCTCACCGTCGCCCCGGTAGTAGATGCGCCCGCTTTGGAGTCCTTCGCCGTTGGATCGGCAGATGAACGGTGGCTGACCTACCTTCGGTGGGTCGACGAGGATGACCAAGACCTGGTTCGTCGAACCTTGCGCCGGGACGCGCACGACGTCCCAGTGAGGGCCGGCCGCGCCGAGGAACGGCTGAATCACCTGGGACAGTGCGAGCATCTCGATCGGCGGTACACCTTCGATGCCCTGCTTGGTAATGCCGACGATCATCACGCCGTAGCCCTCGAAGGCCTCAGCGGCGCGGTCGGGCAACCGGTTCGCGGCGCCGAGGATGAACTTCGCCACCTTGGCCTTGTTCACTTTCGTCGCGAGGTCGGGCGGCCCCTTCAGTTCGAGGTAGTGACGTTCTGCGAGATCGCCGGTGTCTGCGACGGCAGTGACGAGCTGGGCGGCAGCCAGCTCGCCACGCGGCGCCCGAGCGAGGTCGATGGCGGCGGCCTGGTCGTCCTCCGCGCTCATGCGGCCTCGATTCCGCGTGGTGCGGACGCTGAGCGGCCTGTCGTCGTGCGCATCAGCTCTGCACCCGCCCGCGTGCCCGATCGCGAACCCGCTGGCGCAGTCTCGCCCGCACCTCGTCATGGATGGTGGTCGATGTCTGCTCCGCGGTCTCTACGGACACCACGAGCGCGTATCGCACCGTCTTGCCGGCGCGGAGGCGTTGGGCATCGTCCATGCACTCGACGTGGATCGGGAAGGTGCCGTCGCCGCCGAACACCATTGTGCGTGTGCCCTGCACGATCTCGTGTTGGAGGCTTCCCCGTCTGACCGAGTTGTGTTCGGCGTCGATCCGGTCCCCGCCGGCGAGTTGGGTGTCTGGCGTGGCGAAGTAGACCTTGGCGCCTCGGTAGCGGTTGAGCCGGCCGACGGTGGGGACCATGTAGGCGAGGGTGATGGTGAAGCGGTGCCACTCTGCGCGCGAACGGAGCGAAGGCGGCAGCGGCAACTCGTAGGTGTGGCGTTGGTCGCGTGCGATCAGTCCCCCGCCGACCAGCACTGCCCTGTTCGTGGCTGCGGTTCCGAGCCGGTCGGTGTCGAGCCGGCCGTAGCCCAGGAGCACGGTCAGGTGGCGGCGGGCTTGCTGGTTGGTGAGGCCGAGTTCGCGGCGCAGTCGCGCCTCCCATTCGCCCCAACTGCTGGCGTGGGCGAGGAGGGCTCTGACGAGCAGCGGGTGGTACTGCGGGTCGGGCAGCGGTGCGTCGTCGGGATCGTCGGAGCCGGCTTCGAGGATGTCGTACAGGCGGCTGGCTTCGCGGGCCGCCAACGCGGTTGCGTTGCTCGTGCCGATGGTGAAGACGGTGTTGTTCGTTGCGCCCGCTCGCCCGGGCGCGGCTACTTGCAGACCTGGCCCGGTTGTTGCGGTCTGAGCCAGTTCCACCGCGACGGTCTCCTGCCCGCCCGGCGGTGTGACAGGGCGGGCGTAGAGCGCCCTGCCTCCGATGTGATGGAGGTCGGGCTTGACGGAACGGTCGACGCCGGGGCCGGTCGCGCCGTAGTGGGCTGGGCCGTCCTGGTGGGTGATGTCCCAGGCGGTGTCCGGCACGTCGATGTCGCCGAGTCCATCGCTGTGGGTGGCGCCGATGGTCAGTGCGTTGAGGGCGTCGCCTGGAGGAAGGATGCCTCGCAGCAGTGCGGCGTCGTAGACGGACCGGAGCACGGCGGATCGTGCCGAATCGGCGGTGCTGATGGCATCGGCCGGGATCGTGAGCGGGCCGAGGTGGTTGCCGGCGCTGACGATGAACAGCAGGTTGTAGGAGTGGGCCTGCCAGTCGAGTAGCCGTCCGACGGAGCTCATCCGGCGCACGAGCGCTCGGGCTTGCGCACCGATGGAGAGGTTGATGATGCGCACGCTCGGCGCGACCGGACCCCGACCGGCCTCTCCTTCGACGATTCGCTTGACCGCGCGGTGCAGCAGATCGGTGAGCAACCGGTCCGGGAGGATCTGCTCGTGTCCTGTCATGAACTCGTGGGGTCGCATGATGGGCCGGACATACAGTGGCCGGTCGAGCGGTTCGCCGTCGGACGAGAGGTCACCGTGGATGATCAGTGAGGCCATGGCGGTGCCGTGGTGGCGCGCGGCCAGCGGGTAGTTCTCGCCGAGTCCATCGGGGTCATCGACTACCAGCCGGCCGGCGAGGGCGTCGTGGTTGGTAAACGGCAACCCGTCCAGAAGGGCGACCCTGGGCAGGCCGTCGGTGCGTTCTCCGGGAGGCAGGCGGACCTCGCTGACCGGTTCTGTGGTCGGTGGTGCGACGCTCATGGGAGTGAACGGGTTGACGAACATGACTTCGTCGGTGGTCAGCAGCCGGATCGACTCGGCCCCGTCGGCCAGCAGCGAGTGAACCTGTTGGATCGGCAGCTCCGCGAGCAGGGCGTGGTAGCTGATCTCGCCGATCTGGGAGCGGTCGAGCACACCTCCGCCACTGTCCGAGATGACCTGCTCGACGTGTGCTTGTGCTGTGGTGCGCTTTGCGGCGTCGCGGCGGTACCACAACTCGACTTCGACCATCACGGAGCTGACGGACTGACCGACGACGTCGAGGTTCTCCTGCCACTGCTCGCGCAGGCCGGTCTCTCGGATGCGATCTTCTGGTCCCCACCGTCGGATCGCGGTGAGCTGCTGGAACGCGGTCTTGAACTTGCCCAAGCCGTGGGCGAACGATGCTGACGGGTCTGCTTGCCAGGCGGTGAACAGGCGCAGGAGTTCGTCGATCGCTTTGGCGTTCGACATCATCAAGTACAGGGAGTGCTGGACAGGCTTGTCCGTGCGGCCGCTCTCGGACTCGGTCATGTGGAAGTCGTCGTCTGGGTCCGAACGGTCCCCGATCAGCTCAGACAGGAACTCCAGTCCTTCGATCTTGTCGATCGCGTTGCGGAAGTCCTTGATGCTGCCGGCAAGGTCGAAGACGACCACCAGAGCCGGGTCGACCTCGTCAGGTGTGTCAGCAGAAAGACGTGCCCGCTCGGCGTCGAACGCTGCGCTCAGCGCACCGAACTGCGGCGTCAGCCGCTCCCCCTGCCGACCGGCGTTGGGTTTGGATAAGCGCGGCATGTCCCGGGGCGTTTGTGTGGGCCGATCTACCACCGTTGGCGACCCGAACGCCAGGAGCGGCCGGCGCTCCGCGGTCACCCCGCCGCCTGATCTCGCCTGTGCTCAAGACGTTCCTGGACAATCCGCCGGAGGTCGCTGTCGGGCAGGTCGAGGACGGCTCTACGGCGCACGTCCAACGCGAACTCCTCCAGTTCGGAGAAGCTCGCTCCCGCGAGCTTGTCCGCCAGGGTCCGGGGGGCGAATCCGAGGTCGCCACCCAAGCGAGCGGCGAGGCGTTCCAGGAAGCGGGTGGCCTGTGCACGACTCGGGGGTTCGAGTTCAGCGCGAATCTGGAAGCGTCGCCATGCTGCCCGATCGAGGAGTTCGCTGTGGTTGGTCGCCCCTACCAGCAGGACGTGCGGGGGAAGCTGGTCGATCTGGAGCAACAGTGTCGAGACCACCCGCTTGATCTCCCCGGTCTCGTGCTCGTCGGAGCGTTCCTTGGCGATCGTGTCGAGTTCGTCGAAGAACAACACGCAGCGGCGGGTGCGAGCGAACTCGAAGGCATTGTCGAGCCGTGCGGCAGTCTCGCCCAGGAAGCTGGATACAACCCCCTCGTAGCGGATGACGTAGAAGGGCAGCATCAGCTCCGAGGCGATGGCCTCGGCGACACTGGTCTTGCCATTGCCCGGCGGGCCGGACAGCAGCAGTCGATTGCGGGGCTCGATCCCGTAGCTGCGCAGCAGTTCGGCGCGCTTCTGCTCCTCGATCAGCTCCGTGACAACCCGGCGCGGGACCGGAGCAAGCTCCAACTCGTCCAGGCGCCGATGAGGAACGATCTCCTGCACCAGGTCACGCATAGCTGCGGCGCGGTCATCACGCGGGGCGCTCTGTCCGGTGGTGGTGATCAGCTCGGACAGGCGGTCGGCGACGAGATGATGCTGGTTGGCTCGCTCCTCAGCGATCACCGCTTCGACGAGGACGCGGAAACGGTCGCGATCGCCACGGCGCTCTGCCTCGACGAGGTCGAGAAGCAGGTCCGCACGCGCCATGGTCTGCCTCCGTCAGTCGCCTGCCGTCACTTGCTGCCTACTTTACCGGCGGCGGCTCTGAGGCTAGGGCGTGTCTCCCATTGTGGTGGTGAGGCTCGCGAGAGTCTGTGCTGGTGACGTCGTCTGGGCGGTACCGGGTGCTCTCTGATGAGCAGTGGGCGCGGATCGAGCCGTTGCTGCCGTCGAACGAGGGTCGGCGGGGTCACCCGTTTCGCAATGGTCGGCGGGTGGTCGAGGTGATCGCCTACCGGTATCGGACCGGGATCCCGTGGCGGGACCTGCCGCGGGAGCCGTTCGTGCCGTGGCAGACCGCGTGGAAGCGGCACCGCCGATATGCCGCGGACGGCACGTGGGACCGGGTCCTG
>NZ_JAERWK010000035.1 GCF_016918035.1 Nakamurella leprariae
TGTCGCCGGATCTTGAATCCTGACCCTCTGGGGTTCCGGGAACGTTGACCCCCTCCCGACGCTGGGGAGGTGCTGAACGTGGAGGACTGGGCGGAGATCCGTCGGTTGCATCGGGCCGAGGGCGTGCCGATCAAGGAGATCGCCCGGCGGTTGGGCGTGGCCCGGAACACGGTGCGGACGGCGGTGCGGTCGGACGGGCCGCCGAAGTACGAGCGGGCGGCGCGGGGGTCGGTCGCGGACGCCTACGAGGGGCAGGTCCGGGCGTTGCTGGCGCAGTGGCCACGGATGCCGGGGCCGGTGATCGCGCAGCGGATCGGCTGGCCGTACTCGGAGGGCCCGTTGAAGAAGTTGCTGGCCCGGATCCGGCCGGAGTACGTGGGCATCGACCCGGTCGACCGGGTGGTCTACGAGCCGGGACAGATCGCTCAGTGCGATCTGTGGTTCCCGGCGACCCCGGTCCCGGTCGATGCCCGGCAGGTGCGGATCCTGCCGGTGCTGGTGATCACGCTCGGGTTCTCCCGGTACCTGTCGGCGACGATGATCCCGTCGCGGCAGGCCGGGGACATCCTGGCCGGGATGTGGCTGTTGATCTCGCAGATCGGGCGGGTCCCCAAGACGCTGGTGTGGGACCGGGAGTCCGCGATCGGTGGGTCCGGGCGGGTCAGCGCCCCGGCCGCGGTGTTCGCCGGCACCCTGGCCACCCGGATCCGGTTGGCGCCGCCGCGGGACCTGCGAGTTCAAAGGCCTGGTGGAGCGCAACAACGGGTACTTGGAGACCTCGTTCCTGCCCGGCCGGGAGTTCGCCGGACCGGCCGACTTCAACGACCAGCTCGAGGACTGGCTGCCCCGGGCCAACGCTCGCACGCTGCGGACGTTGCAGGCCCGCCCGGTCGACCTGCTGGAGACCGACCGCCAGGCGATGACCATGCTGCCGCCGGTGGCCCCGACGGTCGGGTTGGCGCACCGGATCCGGCTGGCCCGTGACTACTACGTCCGCGTCGACACCTGCGACTACTCGGTCGATCCCCGGGCGATCGGCAGGTTCGTCGACGTGGTCGCGTCCCCGACGCGGGTGCAGGTGTTCTGCGACGGACAGCCGGTCGCCGAGCACCTGCGCAGTTGGGCCAAACACGCCGTGGTCACCGATCCCGAGCACGTCGCCACCGCCGCCCGGATGCGCCTGGCACTGGCCGAGCAGCGCCGCGCCCAGCAGTTGGCCCAGCCCAGCGGCGCCCGTCGACACAGCGATGGCCACCCGGTCGCCATCCGAGCCCTGCCCGACTACGACGCCCTGTTCGGCGTCCAGTTCACCCCGACAGCCGCGCCCGCGGCGGAAGCGAGCACTCCATGACCACCGCACCAGAGCTGGACCGAGCCGCGCCACCCCTGGCGGCCGGGCTGCCCTCGATGCTGGCCTACCTGACCCGGGTCCTCAAGACACCGACCATCGGACGGTGCTGGTCGGAGCTGGCCGACCACGCCCGCGACGAGAACTGGTCCCACGAGGAATACCTGGCCGCGGTCCTGCAACGCCAGGTCGCCGAACGCGAGTCCGCCGGCACCACCATGCGGATCCGCACCGCCCACTTCCCGGCCGTCAAGACCCTCGAGGACTTCAACCTCGACCACCTGCCATCGCTGCGCCGGGACGTCCTGGCGCACCTGGCCACCGGCACCTTCGTGGCCAAGGCCGAGAACGTGATCCTGCTCGGCCCACCCGGCCTGGGGAAAACCCATCTGGCCATCGGACTCGGCGTGAAAGCCGCCCACGCCGGCTACTCCGTGCTCTTCGACACCGCCAACAACTGGATCACCCGCCTGGCCGACGCCCACCAAGCCGGGCGCCTGGAAGCCGAGCTCAAGAAGATCCGCCGCTACAAGCTGATCATCATCGACGAGGTCGGCTACATCCCGTTCGACCAGGACGCCGCGAACCTGTTCTTCCAGCTCATCGCCTCCCGCTACGAGACCGGCTCCGTCCTGGTCACCTCGAACCTGCCGTTCGGCCGCTGGGGCGAGACCTTCTCCGACGACGTCGTCGCCGCCGCCATGATCGACCGCCTCGTCCACCACGCCGAGGTCCTCACCCTCACCGGCGACTCCTACCGCACCCGCCAACGCCGCGAACTGCTGGCCAAACAGAACCGGGCGAACCGGGACTGACCAACCGCCCGGGGGTCAAC
>NZ_JAERWK010000036.1 GCF_016918035.1 Nakamurella leprariae
CGCTAGTAACTGCCTGAGTGGTTGAAGACCAAGACATCCCCCTGTGTGGTCGACGGGCTTGGTGTCCCAACCAGACAGGAGGATGTCCGTGTCCAACGGTAGAGGGCTTTCCCGGGGTGACAAGCGGCGGAACGCGCGGTTGTCACAGCTGCGGCGGGTGTTGCCGCGCGAGCACGCGGTCCTGGCGGTCGATCTGGCTGATGACAAGCAGGTCTTCGCGCTGACCGATCATGACAGCCGGGTGCTGGCGCGCAGGACGGTGCGGTGCCGGCCCTGGCAGCTGGGTGAGGTGATCGCGTGGGGGCAGGCCGCTGCGGTCGCGGCCGGGTTCACCGGGGTGACGCTCGCGTGCGAGCCGACCGGTCATCGCTGGAAGGTCGTCGATGAGCTGGCCGCGGCGGCAGGGGTCGTGCTGGTGTGCGTGCAGCCGCTGTTGGTGCACCGGGCGCGGGAGGCCGAGGACTTCACCCGTGACAAGAGCGATGACAAGGACGCGCTGCTGATCGCCCGCCTGGCCACCCAGTTGCACGTCTACCTGCCCGAACGGGCCGATGCGACCTGGTCGCGGCTGCGGCACCTGGGGGCCCGCCGCGCCGAGTGGATCACCCATGGCGGTGCGGCCCGCCAGCAACTGCGCGACCTGCTGGAATGCGCGTGGCCCGCCGCGTTGACCGCGGCCGGTAAGCCATTGGACTCGCTGACCTGGAAGGCGGCGATGAGCGTGACCGCGTGCGACCCGGCGCGGGTCCGCACTCTGGGCCTGGCCGGGCTGACCGAAGCGGTCCGCGCCGAGCTGCCCCGCTGGGGCACCCACCGGATCCACCGACCGATCCTGGCCGCGCTGCACGCCGCCGCCAGCGACCGCCAAGGCGTGTCCTTGCAGCGTCCCGGCGCGCTGGAACGGGCCGCGTTCGCCTTGGCCGACCTGCACCACGCCCACACCCAGCGCACCCAGGTCGAGGCGTTGATGGTGAGCGTCCTGGACGAGCTGGACCTGACCGGGCTGGTCACCAGCATCCCGGGTCTGTCGGCCGTCAGTGCCGCTGCGATCCTGGCCGAGACCGGTGACCTGACCCGGTTCGACACCGGCCGCGCCGTGGTCAAGCACGCCGGCCTGTGTCCCCGCGAGAACGCCTCGGGCAGCTACACCGGCAAGACCACCATCAGCGGCCGCGGCCGGCCGCTGCTGCGGGTCGCCGCCTGGCGCGCGGTCTGGGGCGGGTTGCGCCACAACCCCGTCCTGGCCGCCCGCCACGCACACCTGACCAGTCGCACCACGAACCCGCTCAGCGATGCCCAAGCCAGGGTCGCGGTCGCCGGCAGCCTGCTACGACAACTGTTCATGGTCGTGACCACCCGTACCACCTGGAACGCCGACATCGCCGCCGGCACCCGCGACCCACGAACCGAGGTGACCGCCCCGGCCGCCTGACCACCACTCACGACGGGACGAGCTCGTTCGCCCTGGGGAGAACCCCGCAACTGAGCATGAGCAGTCCCGCCCGTGTCCCACCAAAGCTCGAATGAAGGCTGTTGGGGCAACACCCCGGTTGCACGCTAGGTAGAGCAGGGAACGGGCCCAGGACCCCGTCCAACACCAAACCTGATCAACGAGGCAGGCACACGCCGCCCCGCCGACCCCCCATACCCATCACCCAGCCAACACAGCACTTGACCTCAACCTCATAGGTTGCTCAG
>NZ_JAERWK010000037.1 GCF_016918035.1 Nakamurella leprariae
ACCGTGAGTACCCCGCCGAGTGAGGGCGTTCGGGTGGGTGGGTCGGGTGGGGGTCGGCCGTGGCCGGGGCTGGACGCGTCGCTGGCCGAGGCCGACCCGGAGGTGGCCGAGTGCGTGCACCGGGAGCTGCGCCGGCAGCAGGAGACGCTGGAGATGATCGCGAGCGAGAACTTCGCGTCGGTCGCGGCGATGCAGGCGCAGGGTTCGGTGCTGACCAACAAGTACGCCGAGGGGTACCCGGGCCGCCGCTACTACGGCGGCTGCGAGCACGTGGATGTGATCGAGTCGCTGGCCATCGACCGGGTCAAGGGCCTGTTCGGCGCCGGGTTCGCCAACGTGCAGCCGCACTCGGGGGCGCAGGCCAACGCGGCCGCCATGCAGGCGCTGATCACACCGGGCGACCGCATCCTGGGGCTGTCCCTGGCCCATGGTGGGCACCTGACCCACGGCATGCGGATCAACTTCTCCGGCCTGTTGTACGACGTCACCGCCTACGAGGTGTCCAAGGAGGACCACCGCGTCGACATGGACGAGGTTCCCTGGTTGGCTGCTTGAACAGCGACAACGTTAACGGTGACGTCCGACGGTGGACGGGGTTGCGGTGGCCCGGCTGGCCGCCGAGTACGCCCCGAAGCTGATCATCGCGGGCTGGTCGGCCTACCCGCGGCAGTTGGACTTCGCCCGGTTCCGGGAGATCGCCGACGAGGTCGGCGCCTACCTGATGGTCGACATGGCCCACTTCGCCGGCCTGGTCGCCGCCGGGCTGCACCCCTCGCCGCTGCCGCACGCGCACGTGGTCACCACCACCACGCACAAGACCCTCGGCGGCCCCCGCGGCGGCGTGATCATGACCAACGACCCGGAACTGGCCAAGAAGATCAACTCCGCGGTGTTCCCCGGCCAGCAGGGCGGCCCACTCGAGCACGTCATCGCGGCCAAGGCCGTGGCGTTCAAGATGGCCGGCGACCCGGCGTTCACCGAACGGCAGCAACGCACCCTGTCCGGCGCCACGGTGCTCGCCCACCGACTCACCCGCCAAGACGTCGAGGCCGCCGGGATCTCGGTACTCACCGGGGGCACCGACGTGCACCTGGTGCTGGTCGACCTGCGCAACTCCGACCTCGACGGCCGGGCCGCCGAGGACCGCCTGCACGCCATCGGCATCACCGTGAACCGCAACGCCGTCCCGTTCGACCCACGCCCCCCGATGATCACCTCCGGCCTGCGCATCGGCACCCCCGCCCTGGCCACCCGCGGGTTCACCGACCCCGACTTCGCCGAGGTCGCCGACATCATCGCCACCGCCCTCACCGCCCCCGTCGGCGACCTGCCCACCGACCTCGCCCACACACTCCGCACCCGCGTGGCCACCCTCGCCACCCGACACCCGCTCTACCCAGACCTGAGCTGAACCCCCGCCGACCGAGATCCC
>NZ_JAERWK010000038.1 GCF_016918035.1 Nakamurella leprariae
GGGTCAAGCCCGACGGCGTGGTGTGTGACGGCGACCGCGTGATCTTCGGTCTGGGTCAGGCGCTGAGCGCCGGGATGTCGTTGGTCGTGGTCACCTCCTGGTTGGTGTCGGCGGTGTCGCCGACGGGTCGGAGTCGGCAGCGGGCCAGGACGTCGAGGCCGAGGTAGCGGCGGCCTTCGGCCCATTCGTCGTGCTGCTCGGCGAGCACTGCGCCGACGAGGCGGATCAGGGAGTCGCGGTCGGGGAAGATGCCGACGACGTCGGTGCGGCGGCGGATCTCTCGGTTGAGTCGTTCGCTGGGGTTGTTGGACCAGATCTGCCGCCAGACCTCTTTGGGGAACGCGGTGAATGCCAGGACGTCGCCGCGGGCGGCATCGAGGTGCTCGGCGACCTTGGGCAGCTTGCTGGTCAGGGCGTCCAGGACCCGGTCGAACTGGGCGTGCACGGAGGCGGCGTCGGGTTGGTCGTACACCGAGTGCAGCAGGGCTCGGACCCACGGCCAGGAACTCTTGGGGCAGGCGGCCATGAGGTTGGCGGCGTAGTGCGTTCTGCAGCGTTGCCAGGCGGCGCCGGGCAGCGTCGCCCCGATCGCCTCGACCAGGCCGCGGTGCGCGTCGCTGGTGACCAGTTGGACGCCGGTCAGGCCGCGGGCGGTCAGGTCGCGGAAGAAGGCGAGCCAGCCGGCGCCGTCCTCAGCGCTGGTGACCTGCAGGCCCAGGATTTCCCGGTGCCCGTCGCCGTTCACGCCGGTGGCCACGAGGGCGTGCACGCCGACGACGCGGCCGCCCTCGCGGACCTTGAGCACTAGGGCGTCGGCGGCCACGAACGTGTAGGGCCCTTGGTCCAGGGGGCGGTGGCGGAAGTCGGCGACGTGGGCGTCGAGGTCCTTGGCCATCTCGCTGACCTGCGACTTGCTCAGCCGCGTGACGCCCAGGGACTCCACCAGCTTCTCCATCCGCCGGGTGGAGACCCCCAGCAGGTAGCAGGTGGCCACGACCGTAGTCAGCGCCCGCTCGGCCCGCCGCCGCCGCTCGAGCAGCCAGTCCGGGAAGTAAGACCCCGAGCGCAGCTTGGGGATCGACACGTCCAGGGTGCCGGCGCGGGTGTCGAAGTCGCGGTGCCGATAGCCGTTGCGGGTGTTGGTCCGCTCGGCGGTGCGCTCGCCGTACTCGGCGCCGCACACGGCGTCGGCCTCGGCCGACATGAGCGTGTTGATGAACGTGGTCAACATTGAGCGCAGCAGATCAGGGCTGGCCTGGGCCAACTGCTCGTGCAAGAAGGCGGTGGGGTCGATACTGCTCGCAGCGGTCATCGCGTCGATCTCCTGGTGGGCTGTGAGAGGTCTCCACAAGATCACGCGATGGCCGCCCTTTCGTGGACGCCCCGCTGGTCACCAGGGTCGTCGCACACCACCCTGGTGGACGCCACT
>NZ_JAERWK010000039.1 GCF_016918035.1 Nakamurella leprariae
GGGCGTGTCTCCCATTGTGGTGGTGAGGCTCGCGAGAGTCTGTGCTGGTGACGTCGTCTGGGCGGTACCGGGTGCTCTCTGATGAGCAGTGGGCGCGGATCGAGCCGTTGCTGCCGTCGAACGAGGGTCGGCGGGGTCACCCGTTTCGCAATGGTCGGCGGGTGGTCGAGGTGATCGCCTACCGGTATCGGACCGGGATCCCGTGGCGGGACCTGCCGCGGGAGCCGTTCGTGCCGTGGCAGACCGCGTGGAAGCGGCACCGCCGATATGCCGCGGACGGCACGTGGGACCGGGTCCTGGCCCAGTTGCTGGCCGAGGCCGACGCGGCCGGCAAGGTGGACTGGGCGGTGTCGGTGGACGCGACGATCGCTCGGGCTCACCAGCACGCGACGAACACCACCCGCCCCGAGCAGGACACAGGGGGCCGGGTCGAATCACAGGAATCGGCCGATCAGAGCCGTTGAACCTGCAGGTCACGGCATCGGCCGTTCCCGCGGTGGGCTGACCACCAAGATCCACGCCGCGGTCGACGGCAACGGTCGACCGCTCGCGGTGGTCATCACCGGTGGACAGCGCAACGACGGCGCGCTGCTGGCCACCGTGCTGGGCGAGCTTCGCGTCCCGCGGCTCGGCCGGGGGCGGGCGCGCACCCGACCCGACGCGGTGATCGCCGACCGGGCATACTCGGCCGGCACCTACCGCCGTGCGTTGCACGCCCGCGGCATCAAGGTGGTGATCCCCGAGAAGTCCGACGAGATCACCGCCCGCCGACGCCGCGGGGCACGCGGCGGCCGCCCCCGAACCCTGGACAGCACCGCCTACCGAGGCCGCAACGTCATCGAGCGCCACTTCGCGCTGACCAAACAGTGGCGCGGCCTGGCCACCCGCTACGACAAACTCGCCGTCACCTACCGCGCCGCCGTCATCCTCGCCGCCTGCATCACCTGGTCACGCATATAGAGACACGCCCTAG
>NZ_JAERWK010000005.1 GCF_016918035.1 Nakamurella leprariae
GGGGCCCCCCCCCCCCCCCACGCCCATCGCGGTCCTGAGCCCGCCCGCGGTCCCCGCTGACGCCGCCACCGGTGCCGCCGCCGGGGAATCGACCGCCGGCCCGGTGGCCGTCGACCCGACCAGCGGCACGCTGCTGGCCAGCACCGATTTCGACATCGCCACCGACAGCTTCGCCTTCGCCAACTACGGCGACGAGCTCCGGGACGACGGCTCGGTCCGGCGCAACCTGGACCCGGCCCAGGTGTGGGCGCTCTACGGCGACGAGGTGTGCGCCCGCACCGAGCCCGACGGCAGCTGCGCGCTCGACGCGATCGCCGAGGTGACCATGGACATCCTCAACGGCTCGATGGACGGCGGCCACTGCTTCGGCATGGCCGCACTGGCCTGGCTGCTGCACAGCGGCCAGGTCGATCCGCGGACGTTGGGCGCGTCGTCGGCCAGTGGCATCCCGTCCGGCGCCCCGGTGGAAGCGCTCATCGCCCGGTACTTCGCGGCCCAGGCCGGCGACCCAACCACCTCGAGCAAGCGCACCCTGTCCGTGGCGGACACCATCAGGGCGCTGCAGGACGCGTGGAGCCGCGGGGACAACTTCGTCCTGGCCTTCTACGACGGCCCCGCGCACAACTCCGGTCACGGCGTCACGCCGATCGCGCTCCGCCAGCTGGACGACGGCCGCGTCGGCATCGTGCTGTACGACAACAACTTCCCGCAGCAGCAGACGATGATGGTGACGGACCCCGCCCGCGACACCTGGGAGTACACGACCAGGGCAGACCCCCGGGACTCGTCCTACCTGTTCGTCGGCTCCCCCGAGAACCGGCTCAACCTCTATCCGGTCGGGACCATCGCCGAGCAGCAGGTGTGCCCGGTCTGCCGGACCGTCGGTGACGACGACAGCGTGCTGGTGCTCATCAACGACCGATCCAACGGCAACGCGACCTGGGACCTCGAGGTGACGGACGCCTTCGGCGCCCCCATCGACGCGGTCGACAAGACCGACGCCCTCGACAACGCCAACTCGCAGCTCATCGCCGTCGACACGGCCGAGCCGGTCCGGATCAGGCTGTCCGAGGTCCCCGAGGGCCAGCGCGCCCAGCTGGACATCGCCGTGCTGAGTGACGGCTGGGTGGGCCGGGTCTCGGGCGCGGAGCTCGAGCACGACGAGCACGCGGTACTGCACGCGGACGCCGGCCGCGGGCGGCTGTCCTGGAACAGCTCCGACGCCGGGGCGCCCGTGGTGTCGGTGGCCGGCCAGCGGGGTGACGTGTCGGTCCGGACCGCCTTCACCGGCGTCGAACTGGACGCCGACGGCACCGTCACCGTCACCAGCGATCCGCGGACCGGCGCGGTCACCCTGACCACGGACGAGTCGCTGCCGTCGCAGCTCACCGTGGCGGCCAAGCGCACCGACGCCGACCGCGACGTCGTGGCCGCGACCGGCACACCGCTGTCCGTGGCCGGCGACGAGGGTGTGGTGGTGCACTGGGGCGACTGGTCGGGCGGTGGCCCGCTGCGGCTGGACCTGACCGCCCCGGACGGGTCGGTACGCGCCACGGTGGGCGTGCCCCTCGCCTGACCGCACCGGCTGCCCCACGAGACGCCGAACGGGCCGGCTCCCCGAGGGGGAACCGGCCCGTTCGCCGTTGCCGGCCTGGGATCAGCGGTAGTCGCGACCCAGGTCGTAGTCGTCCAGCGGCACCGCCGCACCCGAGGCGACCCCGAAGGTGTCGGCCCCGTAGTACGTGTCGTCGAACGCCGGCAGGGTGTACGCCGCCGCGCGTGCCTCCTCGGTGGGCTCCACCTGGATGTCGCGGTAGCGGGCGATGCCGGTCCCGGCCGGGATCAGCTTGCCGATGATCACGTTCTCCTTGAGGCCGACGAGCTTGTCGCTCTTGGCGTTGATCGCCGCGTCGGTGAGCACCCGGGTCGTCTCCTGGAAGGAGGCGGCCGACAGCCACGACTCCGTCGCCAGCGACGCCTTGGTGATGCCCATCAGCGCGGGACGACCGGCCGCCGCCTCGCCGCCCTCGGCCAGCACCCGCCGGTTCGCCGCCTCGAACTCCTTGCGCTCGATGACGGCACCCGGCAGGAACTCCGTGGAGCCGGAGTCGATGATCGTCACCCGGCGCAGCATCTGCCGGACGATGACCTCGATGTGCTTGTCGTGGATCGACACGCCCTGACTGCGGTACACCTCCTGGACCTCGCGGGTCAGGTGCAGCTGCACCTGACGCGGGCCCATGACGCGGAGCACCTCGTGCGGATCGGGGTTGCCCTCGAGGAGCTGCTGCCCGACCTCGACGTGGTCACCGTCCACCAGCAGCCGCTCGCTGCCGTCGACCGTGAGCGTCGCCAACCGCTGCGTCTTGGGCAGCTTGTCGTAGACGACCTCCTCGCTGCCGTCGTCCGGGGTGATGACGATCCGGAAGAACTTGTCGGTGTCCTCGATCCGGATGCGCCCGGCGGCGTCCGCGATGGGCGCCTTGCCCTTGGGCACGCGGGCCTCGAACAGCTCCTGCACACGCGGCAGACCCTGGGTGATGTCGGTCGAACCCGACGCCGCACCCGTGTGGAAGGTCCGCATGGTCAGCTGGGTACCCGGCTCACCGATGGACTGCGCCGCGACGATGCCCACCGCCTCGCCGACGTCGACCAGCTCACCGGTGGCCAGCGACCGGCCGTAGCAGACCGCGCAGGTACCGATGGCGGCCTCGCAGGTCAGCACGGACCGCGCCTTGACCATGGTGATCCCGGCGTCGAGGGCCTGCTGCACGTGCTCGTCACGCATGTCGGTGCCCGCGGGCAGCACCACGGTGCCGTCGGCGGCGACCACGTCGGAGGCCAGCGTGCGGCCGATGATCGAGGTCTCGATGTGCTCGTCGGGCCGCAGCTCGCCGGTGGTCTGATCCGCGTGGGCCAGCGGCAGCGCGACACCGCGCTCGGTGCCGCAGTCCGACTCGCGGACGATGACGTCCTGCGAGACGTCGACCAGACGACGGGTCAGGTAGCCCGACTCCGCCGTGCGCAGCGCGGTGTCGGCCAGACCCTTGCGGGCCGAGTGGGTGTTGATGAAGTACTCCAACACCGACAGACCCTCGCGGAACGAGGACCGGATGGGGCGCGGGATCTGCTGGCCCTTGGAGTTGGCCACCACGCCCTTCATGCCGGCCAGCGACCGGACCTGGATCCAGTTGCCCGCCGCACCGGCCGCCACCAGCGTGTAGACCGGGTTGTCCTTCGGGTACGCCGGCGGGATGGCCTCCTCGATCTCCTTGGTGGCCGCCTCCCAGATCTTCACCAGGTCGTCGTTGCGCTCCGCGTGCGACAGATTCCCGCGCTGGTACGCCCGCTCCACCCGGTCGGCCTGCTGCTCGTAGCGACCCAGGATCTCCTCCTTGGCCGCCGGGATGATGACGTCACCGATGGCGACGGTCATCCCCGAGCGGGTGGCCCAGTGGAAGCCGGCCTCCTTGAGCTTGTCCAGCGTCTGCGCCACGACCGACATCGGGTAGTGGTCGGCCAGGTGGTTCACGATCGCGGCCTGCCGCTTCTTGGGCAGCTCCTCGTTCACGAACGGGTACTCGGCCGGCAGCAGCTCGTTGAACAGCACGCGGCCCAGCGTGGTGTCGGCGATCCACGGCTGACCCGCCTCGTGGCCCTCCGGGAGCATCACGTCCGGACCCGGCAGCACCGTGCCGGGCAGCCGCACCTTGATCGGCGCACGCAGGTCCACCAGACCCGCGTCGTTGGCCATGATCGCCTCGGCCGACGACGAATAGACGCCACCGGCGCCCTTGGCCTCGGCGTCCAGACCGCACAGGTAGTACAGACCGGTGACCAGGTCCAGGGACGGCATGGCCAGCGGCCGGCCGGAGCCCGGGGACAGGATGTTGTTGCTCGACAGCATCAGCACCCGCGCCTCGGCCTGCGCCTCGGACGACAGCGGCACGTGCACGGCCATCTGGTCGCCGTCGAAGTCGGCGTTGAACGCGGCACACACCAGCGGGTGCAGCTGGATGGCCTTGCCCTCGACCAGCTGCGGCTCGAAGGCCTGGATGCCCAGGCGGTGCAGGGTGGGGGCGCGGTTCAGCAGCACCGGGTGCTGGGAGATGACCTCTTCGAGGACGTCCCACACCTGCGGCCGCTGCCGTTCCACCATCCGCTTGGCCGACTTGATGTTCTGCGCGTGGTTGAGGTCGACCAGCCGCTTCATGACGAACGGCTTGAACAGCTCGAGCGCCATCAGCTTGGGCAGACCGCACTGGTGCAGCTTGAGCTGCGGGCCGACCACGATGACCGAACGGCCCGAGTAGTCGACGCGCTTGCCGAGCAGGTTCTGACGGAACCGGCCCTGCTTGCCCTTGAGCAGATCGGACAGCGACTTCAGCGGGCGGTTGCCCGGGCCGGTCACCGGCCGGCCGCGGCGACCGTTGTCGAACAGCGCGTCGACGGCCTCCTGCAGCATGCGCTTCTCGTTGTTGACGATGATCTCGGGCGCGCCCAGGTCGATCAGTCGCTTCAACCGGTTGTTGCGGTTGATCACACGGCGGTACAGGTCGTTCAGGTCGGAGGTCGCGAAGCGGCCACCGTCCAGCTGCACCATCGGCCGCAGCTCCGGCGGGATCACCGGCACGCAGTCGAGCACCATGCCCAGCGGCGAGTTCTGCGTCATCTGGAACGCAGCGACCACCTTGAGTCGCTTGATGGCGCGGATCTTGCGCTGGCCCTTGCCGTTCTTGATCGTGTCGCGCAGCGACTCGGTCTCGGCCTCGATGTCGAAGTCGGCGATGATCTTCTGCAGCGCCTCGGCACCCATGCCACCGGTGAAGTAGTCACCGAAGCGGTCCTCGAGCTCGCGGTAGAGCACCTCGTCGATGATCAGCTGCCGCACGGCCAGCTTCTTGAAGGTGTCCATCACCTCGTCGAGCCGGTCCAGCTCGCGCTGCGCGCGGTCGCGGATCTGCCGCTGTTCGCGCTCGCCACCCTCGCGCACCTTGCGGCGCACGTCGGACTTGGCGCCCTCGGCCTCCAGCTCGGCCAGGTCGGCCTCGAGCTTCTTGGCCCGCGCGTCGATGTCGGCGTCGCGCTGGTTCTCGAGGTTCTTGCGCTCGACCGAGACCTCGGCCTCGATGGTCGGCAGGTCGTTGTGGCGCGCTTCGGTGTCGACCGACGTGATCAGGTACGCCGCGAAGTAGATGATCTTCTCGAGGTCCTTGGGGGCCAGGTCGAGCAGGTAGCCCAGCCGGCTCGGGACGCCCTTGAAGTACCAGATGTGGGTGACCGGGGCGGCCAGCTCGATGTGGCCCATCCGCTCACGACGCACCTTGGCCCGGGTCACCTCGACGCCGCAGCGCTCGCAGATGATGCCCTTGAACCGGACGCGCTTGTACTTGCCGCAGGCGCACTCCCAGTCCCGGGTGGGGCCGAAGATCTTCTCGCAGAAGAGCCCGTCCTTCTCCGGCTTGAGGGTGCGGTAGTTGATGGTCTCCGGCTTCTTGACCTCACCGTGCGACCAGGCGCGGATGTCGTCCGCGGTGGCGAGGCCGATGCGCAGCTCGTCGAAGAAGTTGACGTCGAGCACTTGATTCCCTGTCTGTCGGAACTGCAGGTGACCCGCAGGACGCCCGGGCTGGTGGACCGGGCCCCGGAGTCGGGGGCGAGGCGGGCGACCGGCCGCCGGAGTATCACTCCCCCGGCGGCCGGCTCCGCGTCAGATGACGCTGATCAGGAACGGAACAGTCGGTCCGCCGGTCAGTCGGCTGATCAATTCACCAGGTCGTCCACCGAGGCGGACTCGTTGCGCGAGAGGTTGATGCCCAGGTTGGCGGCGGCCCGCTCGAGGTCGTCGTCGTCCTGGTCGCGCATCTCGATGGTCTGGCCGTCGCTGGAGAGGACCTCCACGTTCAGGCACAGCGCCTGGAGCTCCTTCAGCAACACCTTGAAGGACTCCGGGATGCCCGGCTCGGGGATGTTCTCGCCCTTGACGATCGCCTCGTAGACCTTGACCCGGCCGACGATGTCGTCCGACTTGATGGTCAGCAGCTCCTGCAGTGTGTAGGCGGCGCCGTAGGCCTGCATGGCCCAGCACTCCATCTCACCGAAGCGCTGACCACCGAACTGCGCCTTCCCGCCCAGCGGCTGCTGCGTGATCATCGAGTACGGGCCGGTCGACCGGGCGTGGATCTTGTCGTCGACCAGGTGCAGCAGCTTGATGATGTACATGTAGCCGACGGCCACCGGGTACGGGAACGGCTCACCGGTGCGGCCGTCGAACAGCGTGGCCTTGCCGTCCTCGGCGACCAGCCGGTCGCCGTCCCGGGTCGGGGTGGTCGAGCCGAGCAGACCGGTGATCTCGTCCTCGGAGGCACCGGAGAAGACCGGGGTCGCCGTCTTGGTCCACGCCGGGGCGGACCGGATGGTCTCGTCCAGGTGGCTGGCCCAGTCCGGATCACCGTTGATCGACCAGCCCTGCGCGGCCACCCACCCGAGGTGGGTCTCCAGCACCTGGCCGATGTTCATCCGTCGCGGCACACCGTGCGGGTTCAGGATGATGTCGACCGGGGTGCCGTCCGCCAGGAACGGCATGTCCTCGGCCGGCAGGATCTTGCCGATGACGCCCTTGTTGCCGTGGCGGCCGGCGAGCTTGTCGCCGTCCTGGATCTTGCGCTTCTGGGCCACGTAGACGCGGACCAGCTCGTTGACCCCCGGCGGCAGCTCGGCGCCCTCGTCGTCCCGGTGGAAGACCCGGATGCCGATGACCTTGCCGGTCTCGCCGTGCGGCACCTTCAGGGAGGTGTCGCGGACCTCACGGGCCTTCTCGCCGAAGATCGCGCGCAGCAGCCGCTCCTCCGGGGTCAGCTCGGTCTCGCCCTTGGGCGTGACCTTGCCGACCAGGATGTCGCCGTCCTGCACCTCGGCGCCGATGCGGATGATCCCGCGCTCGTCGAGGTCGGCCAGCACGTCCTCGGAGACGTTCGGGATGTCCCGGGTGATCTCCTCCGGCCCCAGCTTGGTGTCGCGCGCATCGATCTCGTGCTCCTCGATGTGGATCGAGGTCAGCACGTCGTCCTGGACGATGCGCTGCGAGAGGATGATCGCGTCCTCGTAGTTGTGGCCCTCCCACGGCATGATCGCCAGCAGCAGGTTCTTGCCCAGCGCCATCTCGCCGCCGTCGGTGCAGGGGCCGTCGGCGATGACCTGCCCGGCCTCGACCCGCGCGCCCTCGTCGACGATCGGCTTCTGGTTGAAGCTGGTGCCCTGGTTGCTGCGACGGAACTTGTGCAGCCGGTAGGTGCGGTGGGTGCCGTCGTCGGCCATCACCGAGATGTAGTCAGCGGTGACCTCCTCGACCACGCCGGCCTTCTCGGCCAGCACCACGTCACCGGCGTCCTTGGCCGCGCGGGCCTCCATGCCGGTCCCGACCAGCGGAGCCTCGCTGCGCAGCAGCGGCACCGACTGGCGCTGCATGTTCGCGCCCATCAGGGCACGGTTGGCCTCGTCGTGCTCGAGGAACGGGATCATGGCCGTCGCGACCGACACGGTCTGCCGCGGCGACACGTCCATGTACTCGACCTCGGACGGGTCGACCTGGTCGACCTCGCCACCGGCACCCTTGGTGCGGACCAGCACGCGCGACTCGACGAGCCGGCCCTCGGCGTCCAGCCGGGCGTTGGCCTGGGCGACGACGAAGCGGTCCTCCTCGTCGGCGGTCAGGTAGTCGATCTGGTCGGTCACGACACCGTCGACGACCTTGCGGTACGGGGTCTCGATGAAGCCGAACGGGTTCACCCGGGCGAACGTGGCCAGCGAGCCGATGAGACCGATGTTCGGGCCCTCAGGCGTCTCGATCGGGCACATGCGGCCGTAGTGCGACGGGTGCACGTCGCGGACCTCGAGCGAGGCGCGGTCACGGGACAGACCCCCCGGGCCCAGCGCCGACAGGCGGCGCTTGTGGGTCAGGCCGGCCAGCGGGTTCGTCTGGTCCATGAACTGGGACAGCTGGCTGGTACCGAAGAACTCCTTGATGGAGGCGACGACCGGCCGGATGTTGATCAGGGTCTGCGGCGTGATCGCCTCGACGTCCTGGGTGGTCATCCGCTCGCGGACGACCCGCTCCATCCGGGACAGGCCGACCCGGATCTGGTTCTGGATCAGCTCGCCCACGGTGCGCAGCCGGCGGTTGCCGAAGTGGTCGATGTCATCGGTCTCGACGGGCAGGGTGATGGTGTCGCCCGCGGTGCTCGTCCTGGTCCATTCCTCCTGGCCCTCGTGCAGGCGCAGCAGGTACTCGACCGTGGACAGCAGGTCGTCCTCGGTCAGGGTGCCGGTGCCGGTCGGGGCGGTGACACCCAGCTTCTTGTTGACCTTGTACCGGCCGACCTTGGCCAGGTCGTAGCGCTTGTCCTTGAAGAACAGGTTCTCCAGCAGGGCCTGGGCGCTCTCCCGCGTCGGCGGCTCGCCCGGGCGCAGCTTGCGGTAGATGTCCAGCAGCGCCTCGTCGGTGCCGGCGATGTGGTCCTTCTCCAGGGTGGCCAGCAGCACCGGCGACCACTCGAAGTGGGAGCGGATGCGCTCGGCGTCCCAGCCCAGCGCCTTCAGCAGCACGGTGACCGGCTGGCGCCGCTTGCGGTCGATGCGCACGCCGATGGTGTCGCGCTTGTCGATGTCGAACTCGAGCCAGGCGCCCCGGGACGGGATGACGCGGACGGAGTAGACGTCCTTGCCCGCGGTCTTGTCGAGGGTGCGGTCGAAGTAGACGCCGGGCGAGCGGACCAGCTGCGAGACGACCACGCGCTCGGTGCCGTTGATGATGAACGTGCCCTTGGACGTCATCATCGGGAAGTCACCCATGAAGACGGTCTGCGACTTGATCTCACCGGTGTCGCCGTTGACGAACTCGGCCGTCACGAACAGCGGCGCCGAGTAGGTCATGTCCTTGTCCCGGCACTCCTCCTCGGTCGCCTTGACCTCGTCGAAGCGGGGATCGGAGAAGGACAGCGACAGGTCGCCGGAGAAGTCCTCGATCGGGGAGATCTCATCGAGGATCTCGTCGAGCCCGCTCGGGGTGGGCTCGGACTGCCGGTTGCGCCAAGCCGGGCCGCCGACCAGCCAGTCGAAGGACTCGGTCTGTAGGGCCAGCAGGTTGGGGACCTCCAGCGGCTCGCGGAGCTTCGCGAACGACACACGCGGCGACACTGAGGAGGCCTGGGAGTTCTGGGGCGCGGTGACTGCCAAGATTCGTCCTTTCGAGGACTGCACTGTCGAAACACTGTGGGTGCACGAGCGCTGACCCTCCAGGGAGGGGACCCGGTCGCCGCTGGCTCGTCGGCTCCGCCCGGGTCCGGCTGACACCGGACCCGTTCGTGGAACGAGCAACAGGAAAAGGGCAGCGCAAACACGCAGCCTAGCAGAGGACGGGCACGTCTGACCAGACGTGCCCTCCGACGAACTGAAATCCTCCGGGGAACGGTCACCCGGACGGGACATCCAGTGCGGTACAGAAGGACGCGGCCCGCAATATGACCGACGTCGTGGCCATAGCCTGGCTGCCGCGACGGCGTTCGTCAAGCCGACCGGCCGGAACCGGGACTGCTGCTCCACCGCGGGGCCGGGCCGCGGGTCGACCGCCGGACCGTCGCAGGTCAGCCGTGGTGCACGACCTCGAGGTTGTTGCCGTCCAGGTCGCGGAAGAACACCGCGTAGTAGCCGGGGTGGTACTCCGGCCACTCCCGCGGCGGGTGCAGGATCTCGACGCCCGCGCCCAGTGCGGCACCGTGCACGGCGTCCACCGCGGCCCGGTCCCGGGCGGTCAGGGCCAGGTGCGTCTCGCGTCCGGCCGGTGGCCCGCCGTCGGGCCCGGGCACCACCCCGCTCAACCAGAGCGGGACCTCCTGCCCGCCGTCCGGCCCGAACGCCACCACCGGCCCGCCCGGGGTCGGGATGCGGCGTTGCTCGGCGATGCCCAGCGGGGCCAGCACGGTGCCCAGCAACCGGGCCGACGCCTCGACGTCGGCCACCTGCAGTCCCAGATGATCGATCATGCGCCGGACGCTAGCGCGGGCCACCGACCGCCGCCCGACGACCCGGCATCCACCGCCCGGAGACGCCGCAGGGGCGGGCCGGACCGGTTGGTCCGACCCGCCCCTGCGGACGGCACACTGCGGTGGCGCACCCCCGGCTCAGGCCGGGGACGACATCACTTGACGGTGGCCTTGGCGCCGGCCTCTTCCAGCTTCGCCTTGGCGGCCTCGGCGGCCTCCTTGGGGGCCTTCTCCAGGATGGCCTTGGGAGCGGCGTCGACCAGGTCCTTGGCCTCCTTCAGGCCCAGGCCGGAGACGATCTCGCGGACGGCCTTGATGACCTGGACCTTCTTGTCGCCGGCGGCCTCGAGGATGACGTCGAACTCGTCCTGCTCCTCGGCGGCCTCGGCCGGAGCGGCACCGGTGGCACCCGGGGCGGCCGCGACGGCGACCGGAGCCGCGGCGGTGACGCCGAAGGTCTCCTCGAACTGCTTCACGAACTCGGAGAGCTCGATGAGGGTGAGCTCCTTGAAGGCGTCGAGCAGCTCGTCGGTGGTCAGCTTCGCCATGATGGGCGTCCTTTCAACATGCGGGGTTCCCCGCGCTCCCGGCATCCGGGAGATCGGTGGTCTTCAGTGGTCCGGCCGGGTCCGGCCGGGGGTCCGCAGCACGAGCGGCTGCGGGGCGGGATCAGGCCTGCTCGGCCGTCTCCGAGGTCGCGTCGGCGGCGGCAGCGGCGACAGCGTCGGCCGGGCCCCCCGCCGGGGCACCGGCGGCCTGCTTCTCCTGCAGGGCCGCGACCAGCTGTGCCGCCTTGGAGGGCAGCGCGTTCAGGACGACCGCAGCCTTGGTGAGCGTGCCCAGCATGGCGCCGGCCAGCTTGCCCAGCAGGACCTCGCGGGACTCGAGGTCGGCCAGCTTGGTGACCTCGGTGGCGTCCAGCGGCTTGCCCTCGAGCAGGCCGCCCTTGATCACCAGGGTCGGGTTGGCCCGGGCGAAGTCGCGCAGCGCCTTGGCCGCGTCGACCGGCTCGCCCTTGATGAAGGCCACCGCGGTCGGACCGGTGAACAGGTCGTCGATCCCGGTGACGCCGGCCTCGGCGGCCGCGCGCTTGACCAGGGTGTTCTTGGCCACGGTGTACGAGGTGTCGGCACCCAGCGACCGGCGCAGCTCGGTGAGCTGCGACATGGTCAGACCGCGGTACTCGGTCACCACCGCCGCATTCGCGCTGCGGAACTGATCGGTGATCTCCGCAACCGTGGCGACCTTGTCGGCGTTCGCCATGTCGCCTCCTTTCGTCACCGGCCCGGGGTCGGGCCGGTGTTCACGTCGACCGACGGCACCACCGGTGCGGTGCCGTCGGGACCACCATCAGGACCCGGGCCGGGAGACGACGAACGCCCCGGCCGGCAGTCGGCACGGGGCGTGATCAGGCTGGCGCCTGGTTGACCTCGTCCTCCTGCGTGGGCTGCCCGGGGATCCCGGGACCTTCGTCCGCGCACGCGGAAGCCGACGGTCTTCGGTGGAACCAGATCACTGTACCAGAGCGTCCTCCCCGGAACGACCTCAGGCCCTCCCGCACGTGGCAGGAGGGCCCGAGGGCGCAGATCAGGTGGGTCAGGCGGGGACGTTCTCGTCGGCGCCCAGCAGGTTGCGGGTGACCGCCGGGTCGACCGGGATGCCCGGGCCCATGGTGGTCGAGAACGCGACCTTCTTCAGGTACCGGCCCTTGGCCGCGGACGGCTTGGACCGCAGCACCTCGTCCAGCGCGGCGGCGTAGTTCTCGACCAACTTCTCGGTCGGGAAGGACACCTTGCCGATGACCAGGTGCAGGTTGGCGGCCTTGTCGACGCGGAAGTTGATCTTGCCACCCTTGATGTCGGCCACGGCCTTGGCCACGTCCGCCGTCACGGTGCCGGTCTTGGGGTTCGGCATCAGACCGCGGGGGCCCAGCACCCGCGCGATCCGACCGACCTTGGCCATCTGGTCCGGCGTGGCGATCGCCGCGTCGAAGTCCAGCCAGCCGCCCTGGATCCGGGCGATCAGCTCGTCCGAGCCGACCGCGTCCGCGCCGGCCGCCTCGGCCTCGGCGGCCTTGTCGCCGACCGCGAAGACGATGACGCGGGCGGTCTTGCCGGTGCCGTGCGGCAGGTTGACGGTGCCACGGACCATCTGATCCGCCTTGCGGGGGTCGACACCCAACACCATGGCCACCTCGACGGTGGCGTCCATCTTGGTGGCCGAGGTCTGCTTGGCCAGCTCCGCCGCCTCCAGCGGGCTGTACAGGTTGGTGCGGTCGACCAGTTCAGAAGCCTTGCGGTAGGCCTTGCTGCGCTTCATGCGTTCACTCCAGGAAGTCGGTACGGGAGGGCGTGGTGTGACGGGCCAGCGCCTGGCCCTTCCACGGTGGTGCGGTGGTGCCTGACCGGTCGGGTCAGTCGGTGACCGTGATGCCCATCGAGCGGGCGGTGCCGGCGATGATCTTGGCCGCGGCCTCGACGTCGTTGGCGTTCAGGTCGACCTGCTTGAGGGTGGCGATCTCCCGGATCTGGGCCGCGCTCACCGACGCCACCTTGGTGGTGTGCGGGGTGGCCGAGCCCTTGTCCACACCGGCGGCCTTGAGCAGCAGGCGGGCCGCCGGCGGGGTCTTCAACTTGAAGTCGAAGGACCGGTCCTCGTACACGGAGATCTCGACCGGTACCACGTCACCGCGCTGTGACTCGGTCGCGGCGTTGTAGGCCTTGCAGAACTCCATGATGTTCACGCCGTGCTGACCCAGGGCGGGGCCGACCGGCGGAGCCGGGTTCGCCATCCCGGCCTTGATCTGCAGCTTGATGATCGCTGCGAGCTTCTTCTTCTTCGGGGGCATGTCTTCTTCCTTGCTGGGCGGGTGGTGCACCGGGCCGGCGCGCGGCCCGGCGGTGCCGGCCAGAGGCGACCGGCAGGTCTGGATCAGATCTTGGCGACCTGGTTGAACGACAGCTCGACGGGCGTCTCGCGGCCGAAGATCGACACGAGCACCTTGAGCTTCTGGGCGTCCGCGTTGACCTCGTTGATCGTCGCCGGCAGCGTCGCGAACGGGCCGTCCATGACGGTGACCGACTCGCCCACCGAGAAGTCGACCTCGGTGCGGGTGGCGGTGGCGGTGCCACCGGAGGCGGCGGCCGTTCCGGCGCCGGCCTTCTTCTGCGGCGCGGGCGCGAGGATCTTCACGACGTCGTCGAGGCTCAGCGGCGACGGACGCTGGGCGGTCGCACCCACGAACCCGGTCACCCCCGGGGTGTTGCGCACCGCGCTCCAGGACGCGTCGGTGAGGTCCATCCGGACCAGGATGTAGCCCGGGTACACCTTGCGCTGGACCTGCTTGCGCTGGCCGTTCTTGATCTCGGTGACCTCCTCGGTGGGCACCTCGATCTGGAAGATGTGCTCCTCCATCTGGAGCGACCGGATGCGGGTCTCCAGGTTGGTCTTCACCTTGTTCTCGTACCCGGCGTACGAGTGCACGACGTACCAGTCGCCGTCGGCCCGCTTCAGCGCGGCCCGCAGCTCCGCGGCCGGGTCGACGTCCTCGGCCGGCGCATCGGGCTGGTCACCGGCCTGGTCGTCGGCCTGGTCGTCCGCAACGGCCTCGGCGGTGGCGAACTCGGGATCGGTCTCCTCGCCGTTCGCGACGTCGTCGGTGCCGAAGACGTCACCCCCGGCGTCCGCGTCGGTGGCCAGCCGCTCGCCGGCCGGCGTGCTGTCGTCGGCCGAGGCCAGCGTCCCGTCGGCGGCGTCCAGCACGCCGTCACGCTCGGTGTCGGCGTCGGGGCGGTCGTCCGCGGGCGCCTCGGCGGCCTCCGCCTCCAGGTCGCCCAGCTGGGCGTCCCGCAGGTCGGCAGCATCCGCCGCGTCGGACGACCGCTCGTCGGTGCGGTCGTCCGGGTGGTCGGCGTAGGTCGACACGTTCAGCTCGCTTCCTGGTGGTTCGAGAACTACGACTGGAATGGCGGCCGGACCCGGCCGGTCCGGCCGTGGCGGTCTGGTGGCACGACCGTCCGCGAGGCCCGGAGCGTCCGGGCCGATCAGGGACAACGCTCGTCCCCTCCCGGCTGTTCCGCCGCGACCGGGCCGATGGCGTCGCTCAGGGAGACGGGCGGGTCATCCGAACACCGCCAGGGCACCCTGGGCGAACAGCACGTCGAGCCCGTACACCAGGGCGACCATGAAGACGACGAACACGATGACCACGATGGTGTAGGTGACCATCTGGTTGCGGTTCGGCCAGATGACCTTGCGCAACTCGGCGACGACCTCGCGGAGATACCGACCCAGTCGGGCGAACACGTTGGGCCGCTCGCCCGCGGACGCCGCCCGGGAGCGCCCGGACTCGGCCCGCCGGGCCGGGGCCGACTCGGCGCCGGCCGGTGTCGCACCGCCGGCGGAACGACGAGCGGCCGCCCGGGCGGAGCCGGCGGTCGCGCCGACGACCTCGCCGGAGTCGGCCGAGCCGGCACCGGACGACGTCGCGTCGTCGTCGTGCTCGGATTCCTTGCTCACGCCTCGTCCTCACCTGTCGAGAAGGTGCCGGCCCGCTTCCACCGACCCATGGAGGGACCGTCCGCGACCGGCGCACCGGCCCCGGACGGCCCGGGATCGGTGTGTTGCAGGGGCGACAGGACTTGAACCTGCAACCTGCGGTTTTGGAGACCGCTGCTCTGCCAGTTGAGCTACGCCCCTCTGTCCCGTCCCGCGGACACCGGTCTGCTCCGCGACACGTCAGGGATGTGCTCGGACGGACCTGCAACCGGCAGCAGGCACGCTCGCGCACACCCCAGGAGCATGAGTGTAGTGCATCCGGTCGCCGCGCCGGACGCCCGCGGATCCACCGCCGGTGGCGGCCGACCGGCACCACCGTGCCACGATGACCCCATGAGCTCCGCACCGTCCGGCACGGCCCCCACCTCGTCTGCTTCGACGCCTGGTCCGAGCGATCGTCCCCGCCGTCGCGTCTCCGCCCGCATCGGCGGGATCGGCGAGTCGGCGACGCTCGCCGTGGACGCCAAGGCCAAGGCCCTCAAGGCCGCCGGCGTGCCGGTGATCGGGTTCGGGGCCGGCGAGCCCGACTTCCCCACCCCGGAGCCGATCGTGCAGGCTGCCATCGCGGCCGCCGCGGACCCGGTCAACCACCGCTACACCCCCGCCGCCGGCCTCCCCGTGCTGCGGGAGGCGGTCGCGGCCAAGACCGCCCGGGACTCCGGCTGGGCAGTGTCGGCCGGACAGGTGCTCATCACCAACGGCGGCAAGCAGGCGGTCTACCAGGCGTTCGCCACCCTGCTCGACCCGGGCGACGAGGTGATCCTGCCGGCGCCGTACTGGACCACCTACCCGGAGGCCATCGCGCTGGCCGGCGGCGAGACGGTGGTGGTGCCGACCGACGAGACCAGCGGCTACCGCGCGACGGTGGAGCAGCTCGAGGCGGTCCGCACCCCGCGCACCAAGGCGCTGCTGTTCTGCTCCCCGTCCAACCCGACCGGTGCGGTCTACCCGCCAGAGGAGGTCGAGGCGATCGGGCGCTGGGCGCTCGAGCACGGCGTCTGGGTCATCACCGACGAGATCTACGAGCACCTGGTCTACGGCGACGCCCGGTTCAGTTCCATGCCGGTGGTGGTGCCCGAACTGGCCGACATCTGCGTGGTGCTCAACGGCGTGGCCAAGACCTACGCCATGACGGGCTGGCGGGTCGGCTGGATGATCGGCCCGTCCGACGTCATCACGGCGGCCACCAACCTGCAGTCCCACCTGTCGTCCAACGTCTGCAACGTGGCGCAGCGGGCGGCGCTGGCCGCGGTCACCGGCCCACTGGACGCCGTTGCCGAGATGCGCGCCGCGTTCGACCGGCGCCGGCGGCGCATGGTGGAGCTGCTGTCGGCCATCCCGGGGGTGTCCTGCCCGGAGCCGGAGGGGGCGTTCTACGTCTACCCCAGCGTGCAGGCACTGCTCGGGAAGTCCTTCGACGGCGTCCGCCCGGAAACCTCGGCCGAGCTGGCCGCGCTGGTGCTGGACCGGGCGCAGGTGGCCGTGGTGCCCGGCGAGGCCTTCGGCACGCCGGGCTACTTCCGGCTGTCCTACGCCCTCGGTGACGCCGACCTGGAGACCGGGGTCGGCCGGCTGGCCGAGTTCCTGCGCAGCGCGCAGGACTGACGGCGGTCGCCGGCCGGACCGGTCGAGCGTCCGGGTCGTCGTCAGTCGAGTGCCACGACGGCGCGGCACCGGCTGAGCACCGTCTGTCCGCCGCTCCGGGCGGTTACGTCCACCCGGACGGTGCGGGCCTGCTCGTCGACCGCGGCGATCACCGCGGTCAGCTCCAGCTCCACGCCGTCCTCGTCGTCGGGCACGACGACCGGACGGGTGAACCGGCTCTCCAGGCTGCGGACCGCCGCAGGGCCGCCCGCCCAGTCACTGACGATGCGACCGGCCTGAGCCATGGTGAGCATGCCGTGGGCGATGACGTCGGGCAGTCCGACCTGCTGCGCGACGCGCCTGCTCCAGTGGATCGGGTTGAAGTCACCCGAGGCGCCGGCGTAGCGGACCAGCTGGGCCCGGGTGATCCGCACGGTGAGGGCGGGCAGCTGGTCGCCCACCGCGACGGTGCCGAACTGTGGCGTGCCGGTCATGACGCCGCCCGCGCGACCAGGCCGGTGACCGCGGTGCACACCGGATGGCCGGCGGCGTCCCGCACCTCGGTGGTCACCGTGAGCACGTCGTTGCCGGCCAGCTGCTGGATGCCGGTGACGGTGGGCTCGCAGCGCAGCCGGTCGCCCACGCGCATCGGCCGATGGTGGTCGAACCGCTGGTCGCGGTGCACCACCCGGCTGAAGTCCAGCCCGAGATCGGCGTCGAAGAAGACCGACTCCTGCGCACCGGCCACCACAGCGACGGCGAAGGTGGGCGGCACCGCGGCGGTGGCCGGGTCGGTCGGGCGTCCGGCGCCGATGGCCTCGAGGAACTCGGCCACCTTCTCGCCGCCCACCGTGTAGGTGGTCGCCGGCCAGGTGTGACCGAGCATCGACTGGTTCAACGACACGGCTCCCGCTCCCCCATCTGACTGCTCGGCACCGGCCCGGAAACGAGTCGACCGCCCGCACTGCGGGGGCAGCGTCGGGCGGTCGGGACGTCGTGGGTCAGCGGGTCTCGCGGTGGTTGCGATGCACGCCGCAGTTCGGGCAGAACTTCTTGATGTCGAGACGATCGGGATCGTTCCGCCGGTTCTTGCGGGTGATGTAGTTGCGGTGCTTGCACTCCTCGCAGGCGAGGGTGATCTTCGGACGCACGTCGGTGGCGGCCATGGCAGCTGCCTCTTTCCTGATCTCGGGAGCGGCCCGGGCCGCCGTGACGGCTGCGGGAGCCGAGCGGCGCGGGCCGATGGGAACCGTTGCTGGTAGCGGTGGCCGGACTTGAACCGGCGACACAGCGATTATGAGCCGCTTGCTCTACCAACTGAGCTACACCGCCGCGGCGGCCGGACGGCCGCCTGCACAACAAGAGGCCCCGGCCGGATCTGAACCCGGTTCCGGAGCCGCTGTCGAGCCCCTTTACGGAATCGAACCGTAGACCTTCTCCTTACCATGGAGACGCTCTGCCGACTGAGCTAAAGGGGCGTACTGGCCGATCTGCGGGACGCTCCCGGGCCGGACCCTGGAACCTCCTGCCCTCCGGCAGCCTGGACAACTCTACCCCATGCCGGGGGGGTGCTCACACCAACCGGCGTCCGCCCCTGGACCCTGCCGGACGTGCCCCGTCACTGCGCCGGGCGCAGCGGGTCGATGTCGCCACCGGGGTCGTCGCCCACCGACGCGCGAGTCTTCAGCCAGGTCTCGAACTTGTCGACCGGCAGCGGCCGGGACAGCAGGAAGCCCTGCATCTGGTCGCAGCCCATCTTCTCGAGCATCGTCTTGGTCTCCGCACCCTCGACGCCCTCGGCCACCACGACCAGGCCCAGGTTGTGGGCCAGCTCGACGATGGCCTTGACGATGGCGTGGTCGCCCATGTCGGTGGCCATGCCCTGGACGAACGACTTGTCGATCTTCATCTCGTCGATCGGCAGCCGGCGCAGGTAGGCCAGGGACGAGTAGCCGGTGCCGAAGTCGTCCACGGACAGCTGCACGCCCAGGTTGGCCAGGTCGCGCAGCACCGGTAGCGACACCTCGGGCCGGGCCATCACGCTGGACTCGGTGATCTCGAACAGCAGCAGCTCGGGCGGCACGCCGTAGCGCTCGAGCTGGCCGGCGACGGTCTCCAGGAACCGTTCGGCCAGCAGGTTCCGCATCGACAGGTTCACCGAGACGCTGAGCCGGCGGTCACGCGCGGTCCAGGCCTGGATCTGGGCCAGCACGATGTCCAGCACGTGTTCGAGCAGGATCTCGATGGACCCGGTCGTCTCGATCGCCTCGACGAACTCGGCCGGCGACACCAGGCCGAACTCCGGATGCGACCACCGCACCAGCGCCTCGGCGCCGATGACTTCGTCGTCGGACAGCCGCACCTTGGGCTGGTAGTGCACGACGATGTCGCCCTGTTCGACGGCCTGGCGGAACTGGGTGACCAGTTGGAAGCGGCGGCGGTACACCTCGCCCATGCTGGGCCGGTACAGCTGCAGCGTCTCCTGTCCGGCCCGGGCGGCCAGCAGCGCCATGTCGGCGCGCTGCAGCACCACACCGGCGTCCGGCAGCCGGTCCGGCCCGCCGGGCAGCTCGGCCACCCCGGCGACCGCGTGCGGATCGATCTCGATGCCGTCCAGTGAGTACGCGCCGCCCACCGCGGACCGGAGCCGGCGGGCCCGGTCCAGCTCGGTGCCGTGGTCGGCGTCGAGCAGCACCGCGAACCGGTCGCCCTCGATGCGCGCCACCGGATGCCCGCCGGCCGCGGCGACCAGGCGCTGCCCGGCCATCCGCAGCAGTTCCTCGCCGCGCGAGTGACCCAGGGCGTTGTTGACCTGGGACAGCACGTCCAGGTCGACGAGCATCACCGCGCCGCCACCATGGGTGGCGGCCTGGTCGAGGGCGGCGGCGAAGCCCAACCGGTTGCGCAGCCCGGTCACGGTGTCGTGGTAGGCCGCGTGCCGCAGCGTGTCGAGCAGCCGGACGTTGTCCAGCGCGGTGGCCAGGTGACCGGCCAGGGTGCCGAGCAGGGTCAGGTCGTTGTCGGTGAACCGGCCCCATCGGCTGCTCGGGTCGCGCACCTCGAGGAAGCCGCGGCTGCGGTCCCCGGACCGCAGCGGCACGACCATGACGTCCCAGGAGTCCCGACGCTGCAACGCAGTGTGCAGCGCCTGTTCGGTGGTGCGGTCACTGGACACCTTGAGACCGCCCAGCGCGGCCGCCCGCTCCAGCAGCGGGTCGTCGGCGGGTGGCGGCGGCTCCACCGCGGCACCGTCCAGCCGGGCGACCAGGGCGACCGGCCGGGATCCGGGACCGTCGTCCAGGTAGAGCGACGCGGACTTGGCGTTCAGCTGGTCGCGCACCTGCTCCAGCAGCTGCGGCCAGTCCACCTCGGTGGTGGTGGCGGCATCGGCGACGGGGGCGGCCGAGTCGGCCGTCTCCCCCGCCTCCGGGGTGCCCAGCGAGTTCACCCAGCGGCCGAAACCGTACATCTTGGCCAGGTCGGCGTGCTCGCGGAGGAAGTCGGAGTAGACCCGGTAGACGACGCCGAGGATGACGGCCATGGCCACGCAGAGCACGGGCCCGGCCACCGGCACTCCCTCCCAGATGCCGTAGGCCACCAGGGAGAAGGTGACGACCGTGGCCGCCTGCAGCATCGACCGGCTGACCAGCCGGGTGAGCGGCTCCTGGGTGCCCAGCAGGTGGTACAGCACCCCGACGGCCAGCGCGGAGACCAGCGCGGCGGCCAGCACCCCGGCGGCGACGGCCAGGTAGGCCTGCGCCCACAGCGGCTGGCCGGTGACGTCGCCGCGGGCCACCAGCTGGGCGATCACGGCCGCGACCCCGGTCTCGACCAGGATCAGCGACAGGTTCATGGCGCTGCGCCGCCAGCCGTCCTTGCGAGCCAGGTAGACGGTCAGCCCGGCCGCGACGTGCGCGACCAGCACCACCCACGGGGGCATCAGCAGCAGGCCGACGACCAGCGGCAGCTCCGAGAGGCTGATGACCACGGTCTCCCGGCGGACGTCGACCCGCAGTGGGAACAGCTCACCGACCAGGAACGCCCCACCCAGCACCAGGATGCCGACCAGGGCCGCGACCGGATCGACCGAGGACGGGTCCCGCAGCAGCGGGAACCACAGCAGCGCGGAGAGCAGCACCATCACCGTGGCGGCCCGCGGGTACACCCAGTCGGCGGTGCGCCGTCCGCGCTGCGGCCGGGCCTCCCCGACGGTTCCGGCGGTGTCCGTCCCGGACCGGCCCGGCTCGACCGGACCCGGCTCGGGCACGGCGACCCCGGAGGAGGGGGCGGCCTCCGACGGCGGCGCCACCTCGACCGGTCCACCCGACGGTCGCGTCGGGACGGCCTGGACAGCCGGGCGCATGGACGCAGCCCGCGCCTCTGCGTCTCCTGTCACGCACGGAGCGTAGCGTCTGCGGTCCGGATGGACTACCGGTCGGATCACCGATCCCGGTGGAACGACACGCCGATCATCTCGAGTCGTGGACGACGGGACTCGGCACCGGCCCCGATCGCCCGGTCGGGCGAGGCGGCGTGGTCCGGACCCCGATGCACGACGGGAGGCCGGCGCGGGTGCGCCGACCTCCCGGTCATGGGTGGCAGGTGAGGGATTCGAACCCCCGTAGGCAATGCCGGCTGATTTACAGTCAGCTCCCTTTGGCCGCTCGGGCAACCTGCCGCGACGTCGCGGGCGACGCGCCGGGCAACTGTACAAGGACGTCGGTCCGGAACCGAAATCGCGAGGTCGCCGACCCGACCGCACCGGTCGCCGGATGGCAGGATGGTCGGTCGGCCACCCCCGGGGACGGGACGTGCGTGGCGGACCGGGCGCGCGCCGACCAGCGGCCGACACGACCAGAAGGAGACCCCAGATGGCTGACTCGTCGTTCGACATCGTGAGCAAGGTCGACCGTCAGGAGGCGGACAACGCGCTGAACCAGGCGGCCAAGGAGCTGTCGCAACGGTTCGACTTCCGCGGCACCAACGCCTCGATCGCCTGGGCCGGCGAGGAGGGCGTCTCCATCACCGCCGACACCGAGGAGCGGTGCAAGGCGGCGATCGACGTCTTCAAGGAGAAGCTGGTCAAGCGGGGCATCTCGCTGCGGGCGCTGGACATCGGCGATCCGACCGCGTCCGGCAAGACCTACCGGGCCAGTGGGTCCCTGGTCCAGGGCATCTCCTCCGAGCAGGCCAAGAAGATCGCCAAGACCATCCGCGACGAGGGCCCCAAGGGCGTCCAGGCGCAGATCCAGGGCGACCAGCTGCGGGTGACCAGCAAGAAGCGGGACGACCTGCAGGCCGTCATCGCCCTGCTCAAGGACGCCGACCTGGAGATCGCGCTGCAGTTCACCAACTACCGGTGACCGGGGCCGCCGGCCCGGCCGGCCCCGGTGGGCCGGCCCGGTCGGTGGTCGTTCCCGAGGTCGGTCCCGACGCGCTCCCCGGCGCCATGGTCCGGTCGGACACGGGGGGTGCCCCGGTCGACCGGCGCGGCCTGCTGCTGGGTCTGACCGCCTACCTGATGTGGGGCCTGTTCCCACTGTGGTTCCCGTTGCTGGCTCCGGCCGGCGCCGGCGAGATCCTGGCCCATCGGATGATCTGGTCGTTCGTGTGCATGGCCGTGGTGACCAGCCTGATGACCGGGTGGCGACCGCTGTGGCGCCTGGGCCCGCGGCAGTGGCTGATGCTGGCCGCGGCGGCCGTGCTCATCGCGGTCAACTGGGGCGTCTACATCTGGGCGGTCAACGCCGGTCACGTGGTCGACGCGGCGCTGGGCTACTTCATCAACCCACTGATCACCGTGGCCCTCGGCGTGCTGGTCTTCCGCGAGCGGCTGCGGCGCGCGCAGTGGGTCTCGGTGGGGCTCGGCACCGCCGCGGTGGTCGTACTGGTCGTCGGCAGTGGCTCGGCCCCGTGGACGGCGCTGGTCCTGGCCACCAGCTTCGGGCTGTACGGCGCCATCAAGAAGGTGGTGCGCGCGGCGCCCACCGTGTCGATGACCGCCGAGGGCCTGATCCAGCTGGTGCCGGCCGCGGTCTTCCTGGTCGTCCTGCAGGTCCACGGCGGTGGCACGCTGGACCGGGGCGCGGGTCACCTGGCGCTGCTCGCCGTGACCGGTCTGCTCACCTGCCTGCCGTTGCTGGCCTTCGCCGGGGCCGCGCAACGGCTCCCGTTCACCGTGCTGGGCGGCCTGCAGTACCTGGGCCCGGTGCTGCAGCTCCTGCTGGGCGTGCTGTGGTTCGACGAGACCATGCCGCCCTACCGGTGGGCCGGCTTCGTGATCATCTGGCTGGCCCTGGTGGTGCTGAGCCTCGACGCCGTGCGCACGGCCCGACGGGGGCGCGCCCCGGCCTGATCGCCTCCGTTTGTCGGGCGGCGCGGCTCACGGCATCCTGGTGCTCGTGGCGAAGCAGCTGCGACCGCTGGTGGTCGAGTCCTGGCTGCGCTCGGCCGCGGCCGGGGTGGACGCCGATTCCTCCGTCGCCCCGCTGACCGCCGCCCCCGACGAGATCGCCGACACCCGACGGGCCCATCCGCTGGCCCGGGTGGTGCCGCTGCTGGCCGACGTGGTGGGCCGGGCCGCCGCCGACAGCGACGCGGTGATGGCGGTCGGCGACGCGGACGGCACGCTGCTGTGGGTGTCCGGCGCACCGGCCGCCCGCCGCCGCGCCGAGGCGATCAACTTCGTCGAGGGTTCGAGCTGGGCGGAGCGGGTGGCCGGCACCAACGCCCCGGGCACCGCGTTGCGGCTGGACGCGCCGGTGCAGATCCGTCGGGACGAGCACTTCGCCCATTCCGTGCAGCGGTGGACCTGTGTGGCCGCGCCGATCCATGATCCGGCCACCGGGCGCCTGCTCGGCGTGGTCGACGTGACCGGGGGCGTCGAGGTCGCCGGGCCGCAGACGCTGGCGCTGATCCGGGCGGGGGCGCTGCTGGCCGAGGCCGAGCTGGCCCGGCTGGCCACCCGGGACCGTGCCGACCGCGGCCGGGGCGCCGTCGGACCCGCCGGTTCGGTGCTGGTCCCCGAGGCGTTCGCGGTGCCCGGGGAACGGTCCGGGCGGGCCCGCGCACTGGGCGGCAACGAGTGCGTGCTGACCCTGGGCGCCGAGCCGGCCCGGCGGCTGAGCCTGCGGCACAGCGAGATCCTGGTGGTGCTGGCCGATCATCCCGACGGGGTCTCCGGCGACCGGCTGGCCGTCGAGATCCACGCCGACGACGTGGGTGGCTCGACCATGCGCGCCGAGCTCGCCCGGATGCGGGCCGTGTTGGGCGACGTGGTCCGCTCGCGGCCGTACCGGCTGGCCGTCCCGCTGGCCTGCGACTGGCTCACCGTGCCCGCACTGCTGGCCGCCGGAGACGTGCGCGGCGCCGTCGCCGCCTACCCCGGCCCGCTGCTGCCGGCCTCCGAGGCGCCGGGCATCGTCGACCGACGCGACCGCCTGCACGCCCAGCTGCGCGCGGCGGTGCTCCGCGCCGGCATCCCGGACCTGCTGGTCAGCTGGACCCGGACGCCGTGGGGCGCCGACGACCTGCCGGTCTGGCAGCATCTGGCCCGGACGCTGCCGGCCTCCTCGCCGCTGCGCGCGGCGGCCGCCGGGGAGAGCGCCCGCCTGGACGGCCGGCTGCGGGCCTGACCGGCGGTCATCCGGCAGGACCGTCCGGACGGTTGCCGGTGCAGGTCGCGCCAAGGTCGCTGCAACGTCGCTGCAACGTCGCCCGACCTACCGTGCCGGTCACCCGGTCGCCGACGACGGCGACCGGCGGATCACTCGGCCCGGAGGTCAACGATGACTGTGTATTCCCCGCCCGGTTCCGCCGACAGCCTGGTCTCCGTCCAGAGCCGCTACGGCAACTTCATCGGCGGCGAGTGGCGCGAGCCGAGCAAGGGCGAGTACTTCGGCAACCCGTCGCCGGTCACCGGTGCGGTGTTCACCGAGGTGGCCCGCAGCACCGATCAGGACATCGAGGCGGCCCTGGACGCCGCGCACGGCGCCAAGCGCGCCTGGGCCCGCACCTCGCCGGCCGAGCGAGCGGTCATCCTCAACCGCATCGCCGACCGCATCGAGGAGAACCTCGAGATGCTGGCGGTGGCCGAGAGCTGGGAGAACGGCAAGGCGATCCGCGAGTGCTTCGGCGCGGACCTGCCGCTGACCGTCGACCACTTCCGCTACTTCGCCGGCGCCATCCGGGCCCAGGAGGGCGGCATCTCGCAGCTGGACGCCGACACCGTGGCGTACCACTTCCACGAACCGCTGGGCGTGGTCGGGCAGATCATCCCGTGGAACTTCCCGATCCTGATGGCCACCTGGAAGCTGGCGCCCGCGCTGGCCGCCGGCAACTGCGTGGTGCTCAAGCCGGCCGAGCAGACGCCGTGGTCGATCCTCAAGGTCATCGAGCTGATCGCCGACCTGCTGCCGCCGGGTGTGCTGAACGTGGTCAACGGGTTCGGCGTCGAGGCCGGCAAGCCGCTGGCGTCGTCCTCCCGGATCTCCAAGATCGCCTTCACCGGTGAGACCACCACCGGCCGGCTGATCATGCAGTACGCCAGCGCCAACCTGATCCCGGTGACGCTGGAACTGGGCGGCAAGAGCCCGAACATCTTCTTCGAGGACATCGCCGCCCAGCAGGACGACTTCTACTCCAAGTCGCTCGAGGGTTTCGCCATGTTCGCCCTCAACCAGGGCGAGGTCTGCACCTGCCCGTCCCGGGCGCTGGTGCAGCGGTCCATCTACTCGGACTTCATGCGCGACGCGGTGGAGCGGGTGGGTCGGATCAAGCAGGGAAACCCGCTGGACACCGAGACGATGATGGGCGCCCAGGCGTCGAACGACCAGCTCGAGAAGATCCTGTCCTACCTGGACATCGGCCGGCAGGAGGGCGCCAAGGTGCTCACCGGCGGCGCCCGGGCCGAGCTGGACGGCGACCTGGCCGGTGGCTTCTACGTGCAGCCGACCATCTTCGAGGGCTCCAACTCGATGCGGGTGTTCCAGGAGGAGATCTTCGGGCCGGTGGTGTCGGTGACGGCCTTCGACGACGAGGCCGATGCGATCAAGATCGCCAACGACACGCTGTACGGCCTGGGTGCCGGCGTCTGGACCCGGGACGGTGCCCGCGCGTACCGGGCCGGCCGGGAGATCGAGGCCGGCCGGGTGTGGACGAACTGCTACCACCAGTACCCCGCACACGCCGCGTTCGGCGGCTACAAGCAGTCCGGCATCGGCCGGGAGAACCACCGGATGATGCTCGACCACTACCAGCAGACCAAGAACCTGCTGGTGTCGTACGCGCAGCAGCCGGCCGGCTTCTTCTAGGCCGCGCGATGAGCCTCCAGGACGGCAGCCGGGAGAGTGCCGAGGCACCGCCCGTCGAGGCCCCGGCCCCGACGGGCGGGCCGGCGACCCGGGTCGCGCACACCGAGGCGGCCGCGGACCTGTTGCGGCGCATGACGGACCGGCACGGCCCGCTGATGTTCCACCAGTCCGGTGGGTGCTGCGACGGGTCGTCGCCGATGTGCTACCCGCTCGGCGACTTCATCACCTCCGACTCCGACGTGCGCCTCGGCGACCTGGTGGTGGAAGGACTGGAGTCGCCGGTGACGGTGTGGATGTCGGCATCGCAGTTCGAGTACTGGCGGCACACCCACCTGACCATCGACGTGGTGCCCGGCCGGGGCAGCGGGTTCTCGGTCGAGGCACCCGAGGGCGTCCGGTTCCTCATCCGTTCCCGGTTGCTGACCGACGAGGAAGTGGCCGAACTGGACGCGCGACCGGTGGCCTGACCCGGGCCCGGCACACCGGGCCCCAACCGACCCCCTCCGGGAAGCCCGGTCCGGCGGTCACCCCCGCAGCTGCGAGGGTGACCGCCGGACACGGAGGAAACGACGGCAGCTGCTTGACCGTCGCACGCCGGCGACCCTCGCGGACCACCGCTCCGGGTCTACAGGGCGCGCAGCTTCTCCAGCAGCGGCCCGGCCACGACGTCCAGGAACTCCTGCTGCCGTTCGTCCCCGATCTGCACGATGGCGACGTCGGTGAATCCCGCCTCCAGGAACGGCCTCACCGACTCGGCCAGCTCGTCCAGGTCGGGCCCGCAGGCGATCGACTCCGCGACGTCCTCCGGCCGCACGAACTGGCTGGCCGCCTCGAAGCCGGCCGGCATGGGCAGGTCGGCGTTGACGTTCCAGCCGCCGCCGAACCACCGGAACAACCGGTGCGCCCGTTCCACCGCGGTGTCCTGGTCCGGGTCCCAGCTGATCGGGATCTGGCCGATCTTGCGCGATGCCGGCGCGCCGGAGCGCTCGGCGTCCCAGGTCTGCACCGCGTCGGCGTCCGGCTGGGTGGCGATGAGGTGGTCACCGAGCGGGGCGAACCGCTTGATCGAGTGCTCGCCGGAGACGGCCAGGCCGATCTCGACCGGCGTCTCGGGCAGGTCCCAGAGCTTGGCCCGGTCGATCCGGAAGTACTCACCGTCGTAGCTGATCTGCTCGCCGGTGAACAGCTCGCGGATGATCTCGACGGACTCCTGCAGCATGCTCTGCCGGTCGCCCACGGCCGGCCAGCCCTCGCCGACCACGTGCTCGTTGAGCGACTCGCCCGACCCCAGGCCGAGGGTGAAGCGACCGTCGGACAGCACGCCCAGCGTCGCCGCCTTCTGCGCGACGACGGCCGGGTGGTACCGGATCGTCGGGCAGGTCACGTAGGTCATGAATTCGACCCGCTCGGTGGCGTGGGCGACGGCGCCCAGCGTCGTCCACGCGTACGGCGAGTGGCCCATCTCGTCCAGCCAGGGGAAGTAGTGGTCACTGCTGACCTCGAAGTCGAACCCGACGCGCTCCGCCGCCACGGCGTACTGCACGAGGGCCTTGGGCCCGCTCTGCTCGGTCATCAGGGTGTATCCGAAGCGTGTCATGTCATCACTGGTGCCCGACGGCCGTGACGGCGAACCAACGCCACCCGCTCGGGTGCCGGTCGACGTGACCCCGTGGGATCACCCGATCCGATCACCCCGGGAGCACCCGTCCAGTGCGACGATCACCGCCATGGGCGCGCGAGGACAGCAGACCGGGAGGGGCGCAGCGCGGCTGACGCTGCTGGCCATGACGTTGGCCAACGGGATGATCCTGGTCGATCAGACCGCCGTCCCGCTGGCCCTCCCGGACATCATGGGCACGTTCCGGGTGCAGTCGTCCACGGTGCAGTGGGTGCTCACCGCCAGCCTGCTGCCGCTGGCCGGTCTGCTGGTCCTGGGCGGCCGGCTGGGCGACCTCCTCGGCCGGCGCCGGATCTTCCTGCTCGGCAGCGTGCTGTTCGCCGGCGCATCCGCGGTGGCCGGCCTGGCCCCGACGTTCCCGATCCTGCTGGTTGCCCGGGTGGTGCAGGGCGCCGGCGGCGCGCTCATGCTCCCGGCCACGGTGGCCATCGTCCGGGGTGCCTTCCCGCGGTCGGACGCCGGCCGGGCGCTCGGCCTGATGGGCGGCATCGCCGCGGTGGCCGGCGCGCTGGGACCGACCATCGGCGGTGGGCTGACCAGCTCGCTGGGCTGGCGTTCGGTGCTGCTCATCAACCTGCCGCTGCTGGCCGTCACCCTGGTGCTCACCCTGCGCGCCGTCCCGGCCGACCAGGCGCGCTCGGGCCGGGTGCACGTCGACCTGGCCGGCACCGTGCTGCTCTGCCTGACCCTGATCGGACTGGTGCTCGGACTGTCCTCCAGCAGCGGCGACGGCGGCTTCGCCTCCCCCGCGGTGCTGGTCCCGCTGGCCGTCGCGGTGGCCTCGGGCATCGGGTTCGTCGTCCGGGAGCGCCGCTGCCACGACCCGCTCATGGATTTCGGCCTGCTGCGGCGGCACCGCAACTACCTGGGCGCGACGCTCAGCCAGGGCCTCGGCGGCGTGGTCGAGATGGGCCTGGGCATCATCTTCCCGTTGCTGCTGATCCTGAACCTGGAGATGGATCCCGGGCTGGCCGGACTGGCCCTCATCCCCACGACGCTGCCGATGATCATTCTGGCCCCGTTGGCCGGCCGCTGGTACGACGCCGTCGGCGGGCGCGTCCCGCTGGTCACCGGCTTCCTGCTGCTGGCCGTGTCCGGGGTGGCCCTGGCGCTGGCCGTGCACGCCAACGAGTTCCTGCCGATGCTGCCCGGGCTGCTGCTGTACGGCTCGGGGCTGGCCATCGTGCTCACCGTGAACGACCCGGTGTCGCTCGACACCGTCCCCGACCGGGACTCCGGCCAGGCGTCCGGGGTGTCGGCGACGGCCGAGCAGGGTGGCGGGGCCATCGGCATCGCGCTGCTGTACGCCGTGTTCCACACCACCTACCTGGCCAAGCTGGACGACGAGGTCGCCGCCCGCGGCCTGCCGGCGCTGGACGACGTGACCGGGACCGCGCTGCGGGACCAGCTGGTGGCCGAGGAGGCGACCGGGCTGCGGCCGGAAGACTTCGACGCGACGCTGAGCGTCTACCTCGGCGCCTCGCGCCGGGCGTCAGACTTCGGGTACGGGGCCGCGTTCCTGGTCGTCACCGTGGTCGGAGTGATCGGCGCCGCGGTCAGCTGGTGGCTGGTGCGCAAGCCGCCGGCCGATCCGGCTGACCAGATCGACGACCAGATCGACGAGGATCCCTCCAGCGGCCGGCAGTCGGAGCCGAGCGGGCCATGACCGGCCCCGATCGATCAGCGACCGACCAGCGACCGGATCAGCGGGAGCGGACCACCACGAAGTCGACGAGCGAGGCCAGCGCGTCGCGCGAGGTCGACGCGGGCAACGCGGCCAGCGCGTCGCGGGCGGTGTCCGCGTAGCCGGCGAGGGTGCGCCGGGCCTGGTCCATGCCGGGCGAGACGAGCAGCAGGGCGACCGCCTCGGCCACCTCGGCGTCCCCGCTGATCGGCCCGGAGACGAGCTCGCGCAGCCGGGGGTCGGCGGCCGGATCGGCCAGCGTGTACAGCACCGGCAGGGTGGGGACGCCCTCGCGCAGGTCGGTTCCCGGCGTCTTGCCCGAGTCGGACGAGCTGATGTCCAACAGGTCGTCGGAGATCTGGAAGGCCACGCCGACGGCCCGCGCGTACCGGCGCAGCGCGTCGATCTCGGTGTCCGAGGCGCCGGAGAACATGCCCGCGTACCGGCCGCAGGTGTCGATGAGCGCAGCGGTCTTCTCGTCCAGCACGGTGAGGTGGTGCGCGATCGGGTCGGCCCCGGCGGGCGGTCCGACGGTCTCCCGGGTCTGCCCGGTGACCAGCTCGGCGAAGGTCTCCGCGATAATCCGCACCGCCTCGGTGCCCAGCCGGGCGACCAGCCGGGACGCCTGGGCGAACAGGAAGTCGCCGATCAGGATGGCCACCGAGTTGTCCCAGCGGGCGTTGGCCGACTTCGCCCCGCGCCGCAGGTCGGCCTCGTCCATCACGTCGTCGTGGTAGAGCGTGGCCAGGTGGATCAGCTCCACCACCGCGGCCGCGGTGACCAGGTCCTCGTGCTCCGGATCGGGTCCGATCCCGGCCGCGACCAGGGTGAACAGCGGCCGGAACCGCTTGCCGCCGGCGCGCATCAGGTGTGACGCGGCCTCGGTGACGAAGGGCAGGTCACTGGCCAGCTCGGTCTCGAGCAGGTGCTCGACCCGCTGCAGTCCGGTGGTCACGCGGGCCGCCAGCTGCGGATCGGCCAGCTGCACCCCGGCCAGGGTGGGACCGTCGGGACTGCTCGTCGGTTCCACGCCGGCCGCCGTCCCTCCGGTCGAAGTCACGCGGTCGACCCTACGACAGCAGTGGCAGCGGAACGTCCAACAGGTCCAGTCCGAGTGACGGAGCCAACCCCAGCAGCAGCGTGACCAGCGCGCACACCACCAGCACGATCGCAATGGCCGGACCGGGCACCACCACCGACACCGGCGCGGTGGTCGTCTCCAGCAGCGTGCCCGGGGCGCCGCTCACCGTCCGGCTCCCCGGTCCGGAACCCCCGGCGGACCGATCAGCCGACCGATCAGCCCGGTCCGTCGGGGTGAGGTACATGACCACGACGACCCGCAGGTAGAACGCGACGGTGATGGCCGTGGCGATCATGGCGATGACCACCAGCGGGGTCAGGCCGGCGTCGACCGCCGCGGTGAACACGGTCAGCTTGCCGATGAACCCACTGGTGAGTGGGATCCCGGCGAACGACAGCAGGAACAGGGTCATCACCGCGGCCAGCACCGGAGACCGCTTGGCCAGCCCCGACCACTCCTCCAGCCGGGTCGCCTCTCCCGCACCGCGGCGGACCAGCATGGTGATCGCGAACGCCCCGATGGTCGCGAAGCCGTAGCTGAGCAGGTAGAACATCGTGCCGGACGCGCCCCGCTCGGACAGCGACATCACCCCGAGCAGGATGAACCCGGCGTGGGCGATCGAGGAGTACGCCAGCACCCGCTTCATGTCCGACTGGGCCACGCCGATGATCGAGCCGATGAGCATGGACACCACGGCGATCACCGACAGCACCGGGATCCAGATGTCCTGCACCGGCGGCAGGAAGGTCAGGAACACCCGCAGCATGGCCGCGAAGGCGGCGACCTTGGTGCAGGCGGCCATGAACGCGGTGACCGCGGTCGGCGCGCCCTGGTAGACGTCGGGGGTCCACAGATGGAACGGCCCGACCGAGGCCTTGAACAGCAGGCCCACCACCAGCAGGGCCAGCCCGAGCAGCAGCAGCAGGTCGTTGCCCACACCACTGCCGGTCCCGGGATCACCGGCGATCTTCGCCGCGATGTCCGCGAACCGGATCGACCCGGCCCAGCCGTACAGCAGCGCGATGCCGTACAGCAGGATCGCCGAGACGAACGCGCCGAGCAGGAAGTACTTGACCGCCGCCTCCTGGGAGATCAGCCGCCGCCGGCGGGCCAGGCCGCAGAGCAGGTACAGCGGCAGCGACAGCACCTCGAGCGCGACGAAGAAGGTCAGCAGGTCGGACGCGGCCGGGAAGATCATCATCCCGCCGACCGCGAACAGGATGAGCGGGAAGACCTCGGTCTGCATCGGCGCCGGACCCGGGGCTCCGTCAGGTCCGTCCGCGCCGCCCCCGGCGCCGCTGCCCAGGTTCTGCCGCCGGTCACCGGCCGACCCGACCGGGGCGGACCCGGCGGCCACGAAGGCCCCGCCGGGCTCCACGGTCCGGTCCAGCACCAGCAGCACCGCCGGGACGGCGAGCACCAGCAGCACCCCCCAGGCCACGTGGGTGAGCGCGTCCACCGACACCGACCCGGCGAAGGTGACGCCCACCCGGTCCCCGACCGCGGCGACGATGGTCCACACCGCGGCGAACGCCACCGTCAGCAGGGTGAGCGCGGCCTGCACGGCGAACCGGCGGGACCGGCCGACGAAGGCCTCGACCAGCACGCCGACCACGGCCGCGCCCAGCACGACGAGGATCGGCAGCACCAGCACCAGGTCGACCGACGGCGCGACGATGGGCGGGACGGAGGGATCGGTCATCGGGTGCCTCCCAGCGGCGCAGGCAGATCGGTGACCCCGACGTCGACGACGGTGCGCTGTGCGGTCGGGTTGATCACGTCGAGCACGGGCTGCGGGTAGAACCCGAGCAGCAGCACCAACGCGACGAGGGGGCTGAGGATGGCGATCTCGCGGGCCCTGAGGTCCCCGAAGCGGAACCGGCGGGCCGACGCCTCGGTGCGGTGCCGGCCACCTGATGTGGCCGCGGCGGTGCTGACCGGCCGCACCGCGACGGCGGTCCCGCCGGCGGCGGGCGGCGCCGGCGGCACCGGTTCCGGCTCCGAGCCGGGACCGGCCGGCAGGTCCCCGGTCGGCTCGTCGAGCAGCACCGCCGACCCGCGCACCGGCCCGGTCATGACCCGCTGGAAGACCCACAGCATGTAGACCGCGGCGAGCACGATGCCCACCGTGGCCAGCACGGTCCACACCGGGATCCGCGGGAAACTGCCGATGAGGACCAGGAACTCGGAGACGAACGAGTTGGTGCCGGGCACCGCGACGGTGGCCAGCGAGGCGAGCAGGAACAGCCCGCCGAGCACCGGCGCGACCTTCCAGACCCCGCCGTAATCGGTCACCGAGCGGGAGCCGCCCCGACTCACCAGCATCCCCACGAGCAGGAACAGCAGCCCGGTGGCGATGCCGTGGTTGACCATGTACAGCACCGCCCCGGAGATCGCGGTGGTGGTGAAGGCGAAGACCCCCAGCGCGATGAAGCCGAAGTGGGCGATCGAGGTCCAGGTGACGAACCGTTTCAGGTCGGTCTGCCCGGCGGCCACGACCGCGCCGTACAGGACACCGAGCACGGCCAGCAGCAGCAGCAACCAGGCCAGCTCCCGGGATGCCGCCGGCAGCAACGGCAGGCAGATCCGCAGGAACCCGAACGTGCCCACCTTGTCCAGCACGCCGACCAGCAGCACACCCGTCCCGGTCGGCGCCTCGGCGCCCGCGTCCGGCAGCCAGGTGTGCAGCGGCACCAACGGCGCCTTGATCGCGAAGGCGATGGCGAACCCGGCGAAGATCCACAGCTGACTCGACAGCGGGATCTGGTCGGCGATCTCGCGCAGCGTGGCGAAGTCCAGCGTGCCGGACCGGCCCTGCTCGGCCAGCACCCGGCCGGAGGCCACGTACAGCCCGATGACCGAGGCCAGCATGAGCAGGCCACCCAGCAGGCTGTACAGGAAGAACTTCATCGCCGCGGCCTGCCGGCGCGGCCCACCGAAGCCGCCCACCAGGAAGTACATCGGGATGAGCATGACCTCGAACATCACGTAGAACAGGAACACGTCGGTCGCGGCGAACACGCCGACCATGGCCGACTGCAGGGCCAGCAGCAGCGCGAAGTAGCCGCCGAAGGTGCGGCCCTGCGGCAGCCGCTCCTCCCACGAGGCCAGCAGCACGATCGGCACCAGCACGGCGATGAGCGCGATCATCACCAGCGAGAAGCCGTCCAGCCCCAGCGAGAACCGCACGCCGAAGGCGGGGATCCAGTCGAACGAGGTGGTCTGCGCGAACAGCGCGCCCTCCGACCCACCCCCGCTCGTCTGCCAGTTCCGGAAGCCGATCCAGGACAGCACCGCCAGCACCAGCTCGACCAGCGAGAACCCGAGTGCCAGTTGCTTCGTCGCCCGCGCCGGGGCGCCGCGGGCGGCCAGCAGGCCGACCACGGCCGCGCCCACCGCCGGCACCACCAGCATCACCAGCGGGAAGGGAACCTGATCCATGCCGGTGTTCATCCGACGCTCACCACCATGACTGCTCCCACCACGAGGGCCACGCCGGCCAGCATCGACAGCGCGTAGGACCGGACGAACCCGTTCTGCCAGCGCCGCCACCACCCGGCCAGGCCGGACACCACCGTCGCGGTGCCGTGCACCGCTCCGTCCACACCACGCCGGTCGGCGACCAGCAGGCCGCGCATCAGCTCGACACCCGGCTTGGCGACCAACGTCTCGTTGAGCCAGTTGCCGCCGACGTCGGCCCGGGCGAACGCGACGAGCGGACTGACCCGGGCCGGTGCGACCACCGGCACCGGCCGACGGCCGATCAGCAGCCAGGCCACCACGATGCCGGCCGCGATGACCACCAGGGTGGCGATCGTGATGACGATCGGCGCGACCGCCGGGTGCGGCTCCTCGAACGGGCCGACCGACGGGGCCAGCCAGCCGGCCAGCCGGTCGCCCAGGGCCAGGAAGGCACCGGCGGCGACCGACCCGATGGCCAGCACGATCATCGGCCCGGTCATCACCGGGGGCGGGTCGTGCGGGTGCACGGGCTCCGGTGCTCCGCCGCCCCCGGCCGCGATCGCCTCCCACCGCGGCCGGCCCAGGAACGTCATGATCATCAGCCGGGTCATGTAGAACGCGGTCAGCCCGGCGCCGAGCAGCGCCGCCGTCCCCATGATCACGCCCTGCGTGCCACCGGCCGCGTACGCCGCCTCGATGATCGGGTCCTTGGACCAGAACCCGGACAGGAACGGGAATCCGATGAGGGCGAGGTACCCCAGCCCCATCGTCACGAAGGTGATCGGCATCCGCCGGGCCAGCCCGCCGTAGTGCCGCATGTCCACGTCGTCGCGCATCGCGTGCATCACCGAGCCGGCGCCCAGGAACAGTCCGGCCTTGAAGAAGCCGTGGGTGAGCAGGTGCAGGATGCCCAGTGCGTACACGCCGGCGCCGAGCCCGACGGCCAGGAACATGTAGCCGATCTGGGACACCGTCGAGTAGGCCAGCACCTTCTTGATGTCGTCCTTGGCGCAGCCGGCGATGCAGCCCAGCAGCAGCGTCACGGTGCCGACGATGGCCACCACCAGCCGCCCGTCCGGGGTCAGGTCGTAGATCGGGGCGCACCGCGCGATCAGGTACACCCCCGCGGTGACCATGGTCGCCGCATGGATGAGCGCCGACACCGGCGTCGGGCCCTCCATGGCGTCCGGCAACCAGGCCTGCAGCGGGACCTGCCCGGACTTGCCGCACGCGCCCAACAGCAGCAGCAACGCGATCCCGGTGACCACACCGGGACTCTCGGCGGCCAGCTCGCCGATCCGATCGAACACCCCGGTGTAGGTGACGGTGCCGAACTCGGCGAACATCCAGAAGATGGCCAGGGCCAGGCCGACGTCGCCGACCCGGTTCATCACGAAGGCCTTCTTCGCCGCGGTCGCCGCCGCCGGCCGGTCCGACCAGAACCCGATCAGCAGGTAGGACGCGAGACCCACGCCCTCCCAGCCGAAGTAGAGCGTCACGAACGAGTTGCCCAGCACCAGCAGCAGCATCGCGGCGACGAACAGGTTCAGGTAGGCGAAGAACTTCCGCCGGTCGGCGTCGTGGCTCATGTAGCCGATCGAGTAGATGTGGATGAGCGCGCCCACCCCGGTGATCAGCAGCGCGAAGGTCAGCGCCAGCGGGTCGATCAGCAGGCCCAGCGGCACGTCGAACGAGCCGGTGTTCATCCAGGTGAACAGCTCGACCTCGCGGAAGCGTGCGTCGTCCGGCTGTCCCAGTGCGGTGGCGAACAGCACCACGGCGACCACGAACGCCGCGATCACCGTGGCGCAGCCGAGCAGGTGACCCCAGCGGTCGGTGCGGCGGCCCGCGAGCAGCAGGACGGCGGCCCCGAGGGCCGGCAGGGCGATGAGCAGGGCGGCGAGCACCCCGGTACCGGTTCCGGTCATGACCCCGTCCCTAGTACTTCAGCAGACTGGCGTCGTCGACCGAGGCGCTGCGGCGGCTCCGGAAGATCGCCATGATGATCGCCAGGCCCACCACCACCTCGGCCGCCGCGACGACCATGACGAAGAAGGCCACCACCACCCCGTCGAGGTTCCCGTGCATCCGGGAGAACGTGACCAGCGACAGGTTCACCGCGTTGAGCATCAGCTCGACGCACATGAAGACGACGATCGCGTTGCGGCGCACCAGCACCCCGACCGCGCCCACCCCGAACAGCAGCGCCGAGACCACCAGCCAGTGCGTGGTCATCGGGGCTCCCGAGCCGACGAGCCGGTCCGGGCCGGCAGTCCCGCCGCACCCCCGAAGGGGTTGCTGCCGGCCGTCGCGCCGGAGGCGTCGGAGGTATCGGGCGGGGCGGTCGGGGCCGGATCGGCCGACGGGTCGTCGGGACGCGGCACCCCGGCGCCGGCCGCGGCGAGCCCCGGACCCGGCTGCCGGCTGGGCGGCGGCTGCGCGTCGGTGCTCGTGGACGGTGGCTCGCCGCCCAGCGGGACCAGGCTCTGGTGGCCGCGGAACCGCCGGGTCACCCGGTCGCTCTCGGACCGCTCCACCAGCGCCGAGACCGACCCCGGCGCCACCGATCCGTCCGGCAGCAGCGCGGGAGTGGCGTTGCTGGAGCTGGTGGCGAAGACCCCTGGACCGGGCAGCGGCGACATCCGGCCCGAGGCCATCCGGGCCCGGACCCGTTCCGGCTGCCGGGTGCGGGCCAGCGTCGACTTCTCCACGTGGGTGAGCACCATGGCACCGACCGCGGCGGTGATGAGCAGCGCGCTGGTCAGCTCGAACGGGAACAGGAAGTCGGTGAAGACCAGTTCGGCGATCGACCCGACCGCGCCGCGCAGGGCCAGCGCCTCGTCCAGCCCGACGGTGGGCAGGGCGTCCAGCGCCCGCAGCAGCCCCGTGGTGAGCAGTGCGACCAGGGCGATGCCGACCAGGGCGGCGGCCACCCGCTGCCCCCGCAGCACCTCGAACACCGAGTCACCGGCGTCCCGCCCGGTCAGCATGAGCACGAACAGGAACAGCATCATGATCGCGCCGGTGTAGACGATGATCTGCACGAAGCCGAGGAACTCGGCCTGCTGCACCAGGTACGCGCAGCCCAGGCAGAGCATGGTCAGCACCAACCACAGCGCCGAGTGCACCGCGCCGCGGGACAGCACCATGCCGACCGCACCGAGCAGGGCCAGCGGTCCCAGGATCCAGAACGCGATCTGCTCGGCACCGGCCGTGCTGGCGACCGTGCTGGTGGTGTCGGTGATCTCGGCCAGGAACGGCAGCGCGCTCACCGCGCACCCCCCGCCTGCCGGGTCTCCAGATCACGCAGGAAGTCCGGCCCGTTGGCGTAGTAGTCCTGCTCGTCCCCCAGTCGCATCGGGTGCGGCGGCTGCTCCATGCCGTCGGCCAGCGGGGCCAGCAGCATGTCCTTGGTCCAGATCAGCCGCTGCCGTTCGTCGTCGGCCAGCTCGTACTCGTTGGTCATGGTCAGCGACCGGGTCGGGCAGGCCTCGATGCACAGCCCGCAGCCGATGCAGCGCAGGTAGTTGATCTGGTAGTTCTTCGCGTACCGCTCCCCGGGCGAGAACCGGGCTTCCTCGGTGTTGTCGGCGCCTTCGACGAAGATCGCGTCCGCCGGGCACGCCCAAGCGCACAGCTCGCAGCCGACGCACTTCTCCAGCCCGTCCGGATGCCGGTTCAGCTGGTGCCGGCCGTGGTACCGGGACGCCGGCGGGCGCGGGTTGCGCGGGTAGTCCTCGGTGACGACCGGCTTGAACATGGTCCGGAAGGTGACGCCGAACCCTTTCACCGGGTCCAGCGGGGAGTTGGACGGCGACGCCAGCGGCGTGCCGGGGACCGGCGCGGTGGCCGGCTCCGGCGGACCGGCCGGGACCGGCTGGCCGGCCCAGTCGTCCGGGACACGTTCGGGCAGGCCGGGTTCGGACTCAGACACGCTCGCCTCCGGGGGTGGACGGGGCGCCGGCCGGGACCGGCTCGGTGCGAGAACTCGGCAGCGCAGCGGCATCGGGTCCGGCATCGGCGGTACGGTCCCGACGCGGTGGCGCCGGCGGCACCGCCAGGTCCAGCGGCGGCACCGGGTAGGAGCCGACCGATGCCGGCACCACGGTGCCCGGGAGCACCCGGTCCTCCGGCGGGGTCGTCCCGGCCGGCGCGGCCGCCTGGCGCCGCCGGGCCGCCGACCGGGCGAAGAGCAGCCACACCACGATGATCAGGACTGCGGTCGGGATGCCGACCCAGGCCAGCACGGCCCAGCCGGTCAGGTCGGTGGTGGTGTCCAGCACCCGGACGGTGCCGACCACGCCGATCCACACCAGGGAGATCGGTACCATCACCTTCCAGCCCAGACTCATGAACTGGTCGTAGCGGATCCGCGGCAGCGCCCCGCGGATCCAGACGAAGAAGAACATGAGCGCGAGCACCTTGATGAAGAACCAGAGCAGCGTCCACCAGCCCTCGTTCACCCCGGGGATGAGCGAGATCGGCCACGGGGCGCGCCATCCGCCCAGGAACAGGGTGGTGGCGATGGCCGAGACGTTGATCAGGTTGATGTACTCGGCCAGGAAGAACAGGCCGAAGCGCATCGACGAGTACTCGGTGTTGAACCCACCGACCAGCTCCCCCTCGGCCTCGGCCAGGTCGAACGGCGCGCGGTTGGTCTCACCGACCATCGAGATGACGTAGACCACGAACGACACCGGCAGCAGCCAGACGTACCAGCCGCCCTCCTGCTGGTGCACGATCGCCGACGTCGACAGCGTCCCGGAGAGCAGGAACACCGCGACGAAGGACAGCCCCATGGCGACCTCGTACGAGATCATCTGCGCGGCCGAGCGCAGCCCGCCGAGCAGCGGGTACGTCGATCCGGACGCCCAGCCGCCCAGCACGATGCCGTAGACGCCGATCGAGGCCAGCGCGAAGGCGGCCAGTACCCCCACGTTGAGATCGGTGAGCTGCAGCGCGGTCTCGTGCCCGAACAGGGACACCGGCCCGCCCAGCGGGATGATCGAGAAGATCAGGAAGGCCGGCACCGCACACATCACCGGGGCGGCGATGTAGACGAACAGGTCGGCCCGGGCCGGGATGATGCCCTCCTTGAAGTGCAGCTTCAGCGCGTCGGCCAGCGACTGCAGCAACCCGAAGGGGCCGTTCCAGTTCGGACCGGGGCGGTGCTGCATGCGGCCCACCACGCGCCGTTCGAACCAGATGGCGAACAGCGTCAGCAGCAGCAGGCCGGCGAAGATCATCACCGCCTTGATCAGGCTCAGCCAGACGGGATCCCCGGCCAGCAGCGGCTGCACCGAGCCGTCCGGACCCAGCAGCTCGTTCATCGCGCCTCCCTACCGATCCCTGCCCCTGCCATCACCCGGACCGCATGTCCCGCGCTGGTCCCGATCCAGGCCGAGAGCGGCCGACCACCCACCCGAGCCGGCAGCCAGACCGCGTCGGTCCGCATCGGTTCGGTCACCGCCACCGGCAGGGTCAGCCCTCCGCCCGGGCCCCGAACGGTCACCGGCGCGCCGTCCACGACGCCGAGCGCCTGCGCGGACGCCGCCGACAGCCGGACCACCTCGGGCCGCGCGGTGCCGGCCAGCGCCGGCTCACCGTCGGTCATCCGGCCACCGTCGAGCAGCGGTCGCCAGCTGGTGAGCACCTTGTCGTGCGGGGTCAGCCCGTGCGACTCGGGCGGCCCCGACCGGACCGGACCCGCCGGATCGATCGCGGCCGCGGTGCGCTCCGCCGGCCAGCCGCCCAGTCGGCCCAGCTCACCGGCTGCCGCGGCCGGGGTCTGGGTGTACAGGTCGACGTCCATCTCGACGCCGAGCGTGTCCAGCACGCGGCCCTCGTCGAGCCGGCCGACCTCCGGCAGCACCGCCGCGAACGGTCGCATCCGGCCCTCCCAGTTCATGAAGGCGCCAGGCTTCTCCGGCGCCGCGGCGACCGGCAGCACCACGTCGGCCAGTTCGGTCACCGCGCTCGCCCGGATCTCCAGACTGACCACGAAGGACGCCGCGGTCACCGCGGTGAGCGCCGCTCCCGGATCGGGCAGGTCGGCCGGGTCCACCCCGCCGATGACCAGCCCGGACAGGTCCCCGTCCCGCACCGCGGCCAGGATGCCGCCCGTGTCCCGGCCCGGCGTCTCAGGCACGGGAACGCCCCAGGCCGCCTCGACCTCGGCTCGCGCCGCCGCGTCGGTGACCGGCCGCCCGCCGGGCAGCAGCGTCGGGAAGGCGCCCACCTCGAGCGCCCCGCGATCGCCGGCCCGCCGCGGCACCCAGCCGATCCGGGCCCCGGTCGCGTCGGCCAGCGTCTCCACCGCGGTGAGCAGGCCGGGCACCGCCGCCGCCCGCTCCCCGACCAGCAGCACCGCGCCGGCGCTGCGCAGGGCGGCGCCCAGCCGGTTGCGGGCGGCGGCGGCCGCCTCGCCCAGCCCGGTGTCGGCGGTGCCCTCACGCGTCAGCCCGGCCAGCACCGCCGGTTCGGTGCCGGGCGTGGCCGGCAACAGTGTGCCGTCCAGCTTCTCCAGCCCGCGGGTGGCCAACGCGCCGACCGCGAACACGGCCAGACCCCGCGACCGCACGGCCTTGCGCAGCCGCAGGAAGACGATGGGCGACTCGTCCTCCGGCTCGAAGCCGACCAGCAGCACGGCCGGCGCGTGCTCGAGCTCCTGGTGGGTGACACCGCCGCGCCCCGGGCCACGGCCGACCACCCGGCGGGCCAGGAAGCCCGCCTCCTCGGCACCGTTGTCCAGCACCGGCGTGTCGCGCACCCGGAAGTCGATGTCGTTGCTGCGCAGCGCGACCCGGGCGAACTTGGCGTACGCGTAGGCATCCGTGACGGACACGCGGCCGCCGGGCAGCACCCCGACACCTCCGGCGTCGCGGGCCTGCAGCAGCCCGCGGGCCGCCGCCGCCATGGCGTCCGTCCAGGACGCCGGGCGCAGCATCCCGTCGGCGTTCCGGACCAGCGGCTGGGTCAGCCGATCGCCCTGACGCAGGTAGGTGAACGCGAACCGGCCCTTGTCGCAGTTCCACTCCTCGTTGACCTGCGGGTCGTCCGCGGCCAGCCGCCGGGTGATACCACCGGCCCGCGAGTCGGTGCGCAGCGAACAGCCCGACGCGCAGTGCTCGCAGGTGGTCGGGGTGGAGACCAGGTCGAACGGCCGGGCCCGGAACCGGTACGCGGCCGAGGTCAGCGCCCCCACCGGGCAGATCTGGATGGTGTTGCCGGAGAAGTAGCTCTGGAACGGCTCCGTGCGGTTGATCCCGATCTGCTGGGCCGACCCGCGCTCCAGCAGGTCGATGAACCGGTCCCCGGCGATCTGCGCGGAGAACCGGGTGCAGCGCTGGCAGAGCACGCACCGCTCCCGGTCCAGCAGGATCTGGGTGGACACCGGGATCGGCTTGGTGAAGACCCGTTTCGGGTCACGCAGCCGGGAGGCCGACGGCCCGTTGGCCAAGGTCTGGTTCTGCAGCGGACACTCGCCGCCCTTGTCGCAGATCGGGCAGTCCAGCGGATGGTTCAGCAGCAGGAACTCCAGGTTGGACCGCTGCGCCTGCTCGGCCACCGGCGAGCTCAGCTGGGTGTTCACGACCATGCCGTCGGCGACCGTCTGGGTGCAGGCGGCCTGCGGCTTGGGCATCTTGCGGCCGCCCATCTCGACCTCGACCAGGCACTGCCGGCACGCCCCGACCGGGTCGAGCAACGGATGGTCGCAGAACCGTGGGATGGCGGTGCCGATGCGTTCGGCGGCCCGGATGACCAGCTCACCCTTGGGCGCGTCCACCTGGACGCCGTCGATGGTGAGCCGGACGTGGCCGGGCGGCGGCCCGGGCGGCTCCTGCTCGGGCGTGCCGGCCGGCGGGGTGGCGACCTGGGTCATCGGTGCGCTCCCACCGTGCTGGTCCCGGTTCCGACGGTCCCGGCCCCGAGCGCGCGGTCGCCGACGAGCGGTGGCGTGACCCCGGTGACCAGATCCTCGTACTCCTGCCGGAACCACTTGAACGACGACAGCACCGGCGTGGCGGCCGCATCACCCAGGGCGCAGAACGACCGGCCGGCGATGTTGGCCGCCGCGCTGGTCAGTGTGTCCAGGTCCTCGGCAGTGCCGTCGCCGGTGACGATCCGGTGCAGGATCTGCACCAGCCAGCCGGTGCCCTCCCGGCACGGGGTGCACTTGCCGCACGACTCGTGCTTGTAGAACTCGAGCCACTTCCACACCGCCCACGGCACCGAGACGGTCTCGTTGAAGCACATCAGGGCGGTGGTGCCGAGCATGGAGCCGGCCGCGGCCACGTCGTCGAACGACAGCGGGACGTCCAGGTGCTCGGCGGTGAAGATCGGCGTCGACGAGCCGCCCGGGGTGAAGAACTTCAGCGGGATGCCGTCCCGCATGCCGCCCGCACTGTCCAGCAGCTGCCGCAGCGTGGTGCCCATCGGGGCCTCGTACTGCCCGGGCCGGGTGACGTGCCCGGACAGCGAGTAGATCTTCGAGCCGGGCGACTTCTCGGTGCCCATCGAGCGGTACCAGTCGGCGCCGTGCAGCACGATCGGCGGGACCGAGCAGATGGTCTCCACGTTGTTCACCACGGTCGGCGAGGCGTAGAGACCGGCCACCGCCGGGAAGGGCGGCTTGAGTCGCGGCTGGCCGCGCCGGCCCTCCAGCGAGTCCAGCAGCGCGGTCTCCTCACCACAGATGTACGCCCCGGCCCCGGCGTGCACGACGATCTCCAGGTCGTAGCCGCTGCCGAGGATGTCCCGTCCCAGGTACCCGGCCGCCGTCGCCTCGCGTACCGCGCCGGCCAGCCGACGCAGGCAGTGCAGCGCCTCCCCCCGGACGTAGATCGCGCAGAACGGGGCGTTGATCGCGTAGCTGGTGATGATCGCGCCCTCGATGAGCGAGTGCGGGTCGGCCATCATCATCGGGATGTCCTTGCAGGTCCCGGGTTCGCCCTCGTCGGCGTTGATGACCAGGTACCGGGGCGTGGGTGCGGCCGGGTCGAACGGCGGCAGGAACGACCACTTCATCCCGGTCGGGAACCCGGCCCCGCCCCGGCCGCGCAGGCCGGAGGCCTTGACCAGCTCGGTGACCCGGGCCGGTTCCACACCCAAGGCCTTGGGCAGCGCCCGGTAGCCGCCCAGCTCCCGGTAGCTCGCCAGGGTCCAGGACTCGGGCGCCGCCCACCGGCGGGTGAGCACCGGGGTGAGCGGCGCACCGGCTCCGTCGACCGCGGTGGCTCCGACTGCGGTGTCAGCCATGGCAGGTCTCCCTACTTCTCCGGCAGCGGCGGGATGGGCACGTCGTCGCCCGGGGGTGCGTGCTGCCCGGTGCGTTCGGCGTCGCGGACGCCCCGGACGGTCGGCTCGGCCAGCGACGGCCCGGCCACCCGTTCGTCGGCGTCCGGGAAGATGCCGGCGATCTCCAGCTCGGCGGTGCGGAAGTTCCGCAGTGCCGGGCCGCGGGTCGGTGTGGGCGAGCCACCGGCCTGCAGGGCGAGCACGAGATCCAGTGCGGAGTCCGGGGTCTGCTCGTCGAAGTACTCGTAGTCGACCTGCAGCACCGGGGCCAGGTCGCAGGCGGCCAGACACTCGGCGTGCTCGAGGGTGATCGTGCCCGGGGCGCCCGCCTCGGCCGGTTCACCCGTGGTCTCCTCGTGCCCGACACCCAGGTGCGCCGACAGCGTCGAGTAGATGGCGTCCCCGCCGAGCGCCGCACACAGCGTGTTGGTGCACACGCTGACCAGGTGCTCCCCGCAGGGGCGGCGCTTGTACATGGTGTAGAACGTTGCCACCGCCGACACCTCGGCCGCGGTGAGATCCAGCTGTTCCGCGCAGAAGTCGATCCCGGGCTGGGACACGCAGCCCTCCACCGACTGGACCAGGTGCAGCAGCGGGAGCAGCGCCGACCGGGCCACCGGGTACCGCCCGACGATCTCCTCGGCCCGCCGGTGGGTGAGCTCGTCGAACACCTGCCCGGTCTCCAGGAAGACCGGGACGCCGATGCGACCTTCCGTGTGACTCATCGGTCCACCCCGCCCATCACCGGGTCGATGCTCGCCACCGCAGCCACCACGTCGGCGATGAGCGAGCCCTCGGCCATGGCCGGCATGGCCTGCAGGTTCACGAACCCGGGGTCGCGCAGGTGCACCCGCAGCGGCCGGGTACCGCCACCGGAGACCAAGTGCGCCCCCAGTTCGCCGCGCGGGTTCTCGATGGCCACGTAGGCCTGCCCGGGCGGGACCGAGAAGCCCTCGGTGACCAGCTTGAAATGGTGGATGAGCGACTCCATCGACTGGCCCATGATCCGGCGGATGTACTCCAGCGAGTTGCCCATCCCGTCACCGCCGATCGACAGTTGCGCGGGCCACGCCACTTTCGGGTCATCCACCATCACCGGGCCGGGCTCGGCCAGCCGGTCCACCGTCTGCCGCATGATCCGCAGACTCTGATGGATCTCCTCCAGCCGCAACCGGAACCGCGCGTAGCAATCGGCCTCGGTGGCCACCGGCACGTCGAAGTCGTACGTCTCGTACCCGCAGTACGGCATGGTCTTGCGCAGGTCCCAGGCCAGTCCAGCGGAGCGCAGGATCGGCCCGGTGATACCGAGCTGCATGCAGCCCTCCAGCGGCAACACCCCGACGCCGACCATCCGCCGCTTCCAGATCGGTTGTCCGGTCAGCAGTGCGTCGTACTCGGGCAGCCGGGAGTCCATCACGTCGATGAAGCCGCGGATGTGCTCGAGCGCCCCGTCCGGCAGGTCCTGGGCCACCCCGCCGGGGCGGACGAACGCCATGTTCATCCGCAGCCCGGTCAGGTACTCCATGAGGTGCAGGGCCTCCTCGCGTTCCCGGAACCCGGCCGTCATCGCGGTGAGTGCGCCCAGTTCCATGCCGCCGGTGGCCAGCGCGACCAGGTGGGAGGAGATCCGGGTGAGTTCCATCAGCAGCACGCGGATGACCTCGGCCCGGGCCGGGACCTGCAGTCCGAGCAGCCGTTCCACGGTCATGCAGTAGACGGTCTCGTTGAACGCCGGGGACAGATAGTCGGCCCGGGTCACGAAGGTGACACCCTGCGTCCAGGTGCGGAACTCGCAGGACTTCTCGATCCCGGTGTGCAGGTAGCCGATCACCGAGCGGGCCCGGACGACCGTCTCGCCCTCCAGTTCCAGGATGAGCCGCAGCACGCCGTGCGTGGAGGGGTGCTGCGGCCCCATGTTGATGATGATCCGGTCGTCGCCGCCGTCCCCGGCGAACTCCTCGTCACCGGAGGCGCCGGCGTCCGGTCCGGTTCCGGAGAATCCCTCGTCGACGAGACGCCCGGTCCCGCCGTCGAACCCGGCCTCGCTGAGCATCTCGTCCCAGTCACCGCCGGTGACGGTGAAGACCCGGCCCTCGGTGGTGCGGGTGGAGCGTGCGCGTGTCATCCGTATCTCCTGCGCTCGTCCGGGGGCGGGATCTCGGCGCCCTTGTACTCGACCGGGATCCCGCCCAGCGGGTAGTCCTTGCGCTGCGGGTGGCCGTCCCAGTCGTCGGGCATGAGGATCCGGGTGAGGCCCGGATGCCCGGAGAAGACGATCCCGAACATGTCCCAGATCTCCCGCTCGTGCCAGTCGGCCGTCGGGTAGACACCGACCGCGCTCGGCACCGTGGCGTCGTCGACGTCGACGGCCACCTCCAGCCGGATCCGTCGTCGCCAGGTCATCGAAGTCAGCTCGTAGACCACATGCAGCCGCCGCGGTACCCCGATGCCGTAGTCGACCCCCGAGATCGACGAGGCCAGTTCGAAACGCAGGCCCGGGTCGTCGCGCAGCGTCCACAGCAGCGACACCAGGTGTTCTCGTGGAACGGCCAAGGTGATCTCGCCGTGTTCGACGCTCACCTGGCTGATCGCCGAGCCGGGGATGGAGCGCGCCGCCATGGCGTCGGCCAGCCGATCGGCCAGGTCGTCGAACCAGCCGCCGTACGGGCGCTCGGCCGGCACCGGGACGTACGGCGCGGTGATCAGGCCGCCGTAGCCGGAGGTGTCGCCGGAGCCGTGTTGGCCGAACATGCCGTGCCGTTCGGTGCCGGTGACCGGGACCGGCGGTCCCGCGCTCCGGCGCCCGTCGGGTGCGGTGGGCGCGGCCAGGGCCCGGCCGGCGGTGTCACTGCCCTGGGCGCCCTCGCTACCCTCCGGGCCGGCGCTGGCATCGCCCGTGGTGCCCTTCGGCGATTCCGCCGGACTGTCCACGGAGCTGAAACCGCCTCCGCCCGACGTGGTCTGGCCCGACGTACCGCCGGGGGCCGGGTCGGTGCCGCTGCCCGCATCGTCCCGGGGTGGCTCGCCGCCGGTCACGGCTGCCACCCGGGCGCCCCGACCGGGATGTCCCGGCCCTTGCCGTAGCGCACCGAGGAGGCGACCAGTTCGGTGCGCTCGCCGGCCTTCTCGGCCGCCCGCCGCACGCCGAGAGGTTCGTCCATGATCTTGGCGTGCAGCTTGAGGATGGCGTCGATGAGCATCTCCGGCCGCGGCGGGCACCCGGGCAGGTAGATGTCGACCGGCACGATGTGGTCGACGCCCTGCACCACGGCGTAGTTGTTGAACATGCCGCCACTGGAGGCGCAGACGCCCATGGAGAGCACCCATTTCGGCTCGGCCATCTGGTCGTAGATCTGCCGCAGCACCGGCGCCATCTTCTGGGTGACCCGGCCGGCGACGATCATCAGGTCGGCCTGCCGGGGTGACGCCCGGAACACCTCCATACCGAACCGCCCGAGGTCGTACCGCGGCGCGCCGGTGGTCATCATCTCGATCGCGCAGCAGGCCAGGCCGAACGTGGCCGGGAACAGCGACGCCTTGCGGGACCAGTTGACCAGCTTCTCCACGCTGGTCAGCAGGATGCCGTTCGGCAGCTTCTCCTCGAGACCCATCGGGATCTCCTTCCCCGCGGAGCCGGGTCGGCCGCGGTGACGGGACGGGGCGGTGCGTCGGTGCGGCGGGCGGGGCCCGCCGCGGGACATCAGAAGTGGCTCAGTTCCAGTCGAGTCCGCCGCGGCGCCAGACGTAGACGTAGACGGCGCCGACCGTCAGGACGAACAAGCCGATCTCGATCAGCCCGAAGACGCCGAGCTGCACGGCCGACTGGGCCCACGGATAGAGGAAGATGATCTCGACGTCGAAGACGATGAACAGCATCGCGGTCAGGTAGAACTTCACCGGGAACCGGCCGGCCCGACCTGCGGGCAGCGGCGTGGGTTCGATCCCGCACTCGTAGGCGTCCAGTTTCGCCCGGTTCCACCGCCGTGGGCCGACGCCGTCCGAGACGACGGTGGCCATGGACGCGGCGAAGACCAGGGCGAGGACGAGCAGGATCACGATCGGCAGGTACAAGGTCAGCATCGTTGCTTCTCCTGCGGGCCGGGATCGCCGGAGCGGTCCGGTGCTGCGTGCTGCGTGCGGCGTGCCGCTGGCCGGGGCCAGTGCGTCAGGTGCTCGCGCCCCGGATCCACTCTGATCCGGGTCATGCTGCGGGTGGTGCCGACGGCTGATGGTGCCCAGTGCTGGTGGTGCTCAGTGCTGGTGGTGGTGCTCAGTGCTGGTGTTGTCGAGTGCTGGTGCTGTCGAGTGCTGGTGCTGTCGAGTGCTGGTGGTGCGCGGTGCCGGTGGTGCTCTCGGTGCTGGGGTGGTGCGGCGGTGGAGCTGGTGTTCCGCCCGGACTGCGACGGTGCAGTGATCCGGGACGTGTGGGGCGGGTCAGACGCTGGGCGCCACCTTGGTGAGGCCACGGACGACCCGGTCGGCCCAGTCGCCGTCGCGGCTGTCGTGCAGGCCGGCGAGCAGCTTGAGGACCAGGTACATGAGGTGCTTGCGGGGAAGGCCCAGCCGGGTCGCGGTGGCCATGATCTTCGGGTGGCCGATCAGCGACGAGAAGATCCCACCGAGACGGTAGTACGAGCCGAGGTGCTGTTTCATGGCGGCCACGTAGCCGTGCAGCGCCGCCTCGCGGCTGGGCCCGTCGGGGCGGCCGAGCGCCTGCAGCACCGCGTCCGCCGCCATCGCGGCCGACTCCATGGCGTAGGCGATGCCCTCGCCGTTGAACGGGTTGACCGCCCCACCGGCGTCGCCGACCAGCAGCAGACCGTCGCGGTAGTGCGGGGTGCGGTTGAAGCCCATGGGCAGCGCGGCGCCGTTGATGGGACCGATCGCGTGTTCCTCACCGCGCAGTCCCCATTCCGGCGGCGTGCCGTCCAGCCAGGTGCGCAGCAGCGCCCGGTAGTCGGTGCGACCGAACGCCGACGACGAGTTCAGCATGCCCAGGCCGACATTCACGGTGCCGTCCCCGAGGCCGAAGATCCATCCGTAGCCGGGCAACAGTTTCGGGTCCGCGGCGTCGCTGCGGTCCCACAGTTCCAGGTGGGACTCCAGGAAGTCGTCGTTCGTCCGCGGGCTCTCGTAATACCGCCGGACGGCCACACCCAGCGGCCGGTCGTCCCGCTTGGCGATGCCCAGCCCGAGCGCGACCCGGGCCGACACCCCGTCCGCGGCGATGACCACCGGGGCCCGGAAGGTGAGGGTGCGCCTGCCGGCCTTGACCGGACGGGCGTCAGCGGCTCCGACGAAGTCCGATTCGTCGGGCGTGTCGCGGACGGTCGCCTCGACGCCGACGACGCGACCCGTGCGGTCGTCGACCACCGGGCCGGTCACCGTGGTGGCGGTGTGCAGCCGGGCGCCGGCCTTGACGGCCAGCGTGGCCAGCAGGTCGTCGAAGTCGCGCCGCGGTCGGACGAGCCCGAAGTCCGGGTAGTCCTGCAACGTGGGCCACGGCAGCTCGATGGATCGGCCGCCGCCGACGACCCGCAGGCCGCGGTTCTTGATCCAGTCGGGCCCGGAGACGTCGATGCCCAGGGCCAGGACCTGCTTGACCCCACGGGGTGTGATGCCGTCGCCGCAGACCTTGTCGCGCGGGAAGGTCGACTTCTCCAGCAGCAGCACGTCCAGGCCGCTGCGGGCCAGCAGGGTCGCCGCCGTCGACCCGGCCGGACCGGCGCCGACGACGATCACGTCGGCCTCGGTGTCGAGATCGCCGGTCAACCCGGCCATCCCGGCCAGGTCGGACCCACCAGGATGCCCGGTGGAACCCGTACGGACGCTCATGCGCAAGACCCTCCACGATCGTTCGTCTGACCCGGAGGATATCGGCGGCGGCACCCTGGGTCCGACGGCGATCGGATCGCCGGTCGACTTTGTGAAATCCTTCACGAAGTGGTGTGGGTCTCAGTGTAGGACCTCGTCGCCGGAACACCACCCCCTTTCCCCTCGATCGGCCACTCGGTGTCGCGCCGTTCTGCCGGGACCGGTTCGCCGTCGCTCCCCCGACCGGACGCTCGACGCTCGCTAGACTCCCGCCCGGGCCGTCGGCCGTCGCTCGTGGCGGCTGCGCGCCCGACCGTCGACCGAGATCCGACCGCTGGTCCTGACCGACCGCGGGCGGACCAGCCAGCACTTGTGGGGAGCACGCCGTGGCCAGGGCCAGTCTGGACAAGCAGCCGGACCAGGTGGCTGCCATGTTCGACGCGGTCGCCGCGCGGTACGACCGGACCAACACCGTGCTGTCCGGTGGTCAGGACCGACGCTGGCGACGGCACGCCGTCCGCGCCCTCGCCCTGCACCGCGGTCAACGGGTGCTCGACGTCGCCGCGGGCACCGCGGTGTCGACCGCCGCGCTGGCCGCCACCGGCGCCTGGTGCGTGGCCACCGACTTCTCGCTCGGCATGCTCGGGGCCAGCCGTCACCCCGAGCTGCCCCGGGTGGCCGGCGACGCCATGCGGTTGCCCTTCGCGGACGGTGTGTTCGATGCGGTCACCATCTCCTTCGGGTTGCGGAACGTGCTGGACCCGAGCGCCGCGCTCAGCGAGTTCGCCCGGGTCACCCGGCCGGGCGGCCAGCTGCTGGTCTGCGAGTTCTCCCGGCCGCGGCCGGCGCCGGTGCGGTGGGCGTACCACCGGTACCTGCGCTCGGTGCTGCCCTGGCTGGCCGGCCGGGTCTCGTCCGACCCGTCGGCCTACACCTACCTGCAGGAGACGATCGAGCAGTGGCCGGACCAGGTCCGGCTGGCCGGTCTGATCGCCGGCAGCGGCTGGTCGGAGGTGGCCTGGCGCAACATGACCTTCGGCGTCGTCGCCCTGCACCACGCCATCCGTACCGAGGACGCGCCTCCGTCCGTCGCGGGCTGATCGCACGGTGGCTCGCTCCGGAACGGCGGACGGCACCGACTCGCCCGCCCGGGCCGGCCTGGTCAAGATCTGGTCGGCCCGGATCCTGGTCTTGCTGGCCGCCGCGGTGACGATCATGGTCCTCGCCCTCGCCGTCGGCATGCGACTCGACGACCAGGACATCGACCGACACCGCGGCACCGCGACCGCCACCGTGCTGTCGGTGACGCCGCTGCGCACCGGCGTCGAGTTCATCGCCGCCGACGGCATGACGATCCGCCCACCGGACGGCGTGCTCTACCCGGGCCTGCTCAGCGTCGGCCAGCGGTTCATGGTCGAGTACTCCACCGAGTCGCCGGAGACGGTCCGGGTGGCCGGCCGCACCGCGAGCGTGGGCACCATCCCGCTGCTGCTCACGCTCGGAGGCAGCTGGCTGGTCACCCTGCCGGTGGCCTGGTGGTTGCGCCGGCGCTCCGGTCGGCCGTGGATCGCGCTCCCCTGGCGACCGCCCCGCGCCGACGACGCCGCGTCGCCCCGCTGACCTGTCGGTCACCCGGACGCTCACTGCCGCCTCTGCGGTGACGTCATCCCTGTACCCGACCAGGGTTCGGGGTGGTGCAGGTGGTTGCGGCGGGGGTGTTGGTGGGGGTCGATCCACACTGGTGGGGTGTGGTCGGGGTGGCCGTCGGGGTTCATGGTGACGGTCCAGTGGCCGGTGTGGATGACCGTGTGGTGGTGTCGGCAGTACAGGACGGTGTTGTCCAGGTTGGTGGGTCCGCCGTCGGCCCAGTGCTGGACATGGTGTGCGTCGCACCAGCCGGGAGGTCGGTCGCAGCCGGGGAAGGCGCAGCCGCGGTCGCGGTGGCCCAGGGCCAGCGAGGGGTGTGTGCGGGGTCCTGCCCGGGGGGGAGGTCGCCGTCGGGGTCGGCCAAGACGGCCAGGGTGCGTTCCACGGTGGCCCGGACCTCGGCTGGGACGCGCGCCGGGAGGGACCGCAGGGTGGTCTCGATGACGCTGATGTGGTCGCCGTTGACCGACCCGTCGAGCATCGCGTCAGCCAGTTCGGGCAGTCGCGGTGGGGACAGGTGCCCGGTGAGTTGCCGGTCGGGCAGCACGGCCGCGGCGGCGCGGACCAGCTCACGAGCTTGGCCGGGACGGACCCGCAGCACCTCGCGCAGGAGTCCGGCGGTGGACGCGGCGCCGTAGCGGTTGGCCAGGTGGCGGCGGTCCACGGCGCCGGCGGCGGTGATCCGCATGGCGCCGACGAGGCGGTGCAGGTCCTCCAGGGCGCGGGCGCGTTCCAGGACCTGCAGGTCGGTCAGCGCGGTCCAGCCCGCGTCGGCGTGCAGGTCGGCCAGCAGCTCGCGGGCGGAGACCACGGCAGCGTCGATCACCGGGTCGGCCAGCGACCCCAGATCAGGCGCTGCAGCGATGGTCTCGGTCATGACTGGCACCCTGCCACAGGCCACCGACAATTCACTCGCGGCAACCCGATCACAGCGCACGGTGATGAACTGCCAGCGGAACGACTGAGACCGCGCAGCGGAACGATCTCAGCCTCGACACCGGATGAGGGCAACCAGCACGGCGATGCGAACACTTCCGGCCCGTGCCGACCGACCGTCGATGGGCGAAGATCCGAGTCATGGACGTCGTGGCTGAGGGCTTCTCCATCGAGGGCGACCACTGGGTGCTCACGGTGGACGGCGACGCCCGCGACCTGACGACCGAGCTGAGTGTCACCACCGCAGCCGGCAAGCGGCTCTGGGGCCTCGGCAGTCAGGGTCCGGGACGACCGACCGCCGGCCACCTCGAGCTGACCTCGGGCAGCAACGACTTCGGGCCCACCATGCTGATCGTCCGGGCCAGCCCCCTGGTGAGAGCCATCGTGGTGGTGCTGTCCGACGGGACCCGGGAGGACTTGACGCTGCACGGCGATGTCACGCGACTCGGCGGACGGCTGGCGGTGCTGGTGCACCCCCGCCGGCTCGATGTCCACCGCATCGACGCCATCAGCGCCGACGGTTCGAACCTGAACGACGCCTGAACCACCGACGGGCGCGTCCCGCGACCGGGTGGCGATCGTACGGACTCCGTCGTCCATCGCAGGCTTCGTCGTGCAGGCATCGCCCCGATCATTCCTCGATGCACACCGTCGCCCAGCCAGCCCCCTCAACCTCGCACCAAGCGAACCACCGAGCGGACGACAAGCCCTGCGGGCACGGAGATGCCGACCGAGTCACCTCCTCAGACCGCGAGGACCCCGCCATGACCACCAGCACCCCGAACACCACCAGCACCTCGGACACCACCACCGTGCTCACCGAGCTGGCTGCGCACCTGACCGGCACCGTCCTGGCCACGGAGACCGTGCCCGAGCACCCGCGGCTCGGCGCCGGCAGCGATCTGCTCCGGCTGCCGGTCAGCCGAGTGCGGCTGCGCTGGGCATGACGGCACTGGCCCGGGCCGCCGGTTGACAGGGGTCCCCCGCGCGGTGCGGTCAGGCGCCGGTGCGCTGCCGCGGGACGGCGACGCCGGCCCCGGTGAGATCGTCGAACGCCGGAGCTCGCCCCAGCACGGCCGCGGCGAGCGACAGGCTCGGACCGGCCACCACCGCACCGGTGCCGCTGCTCCAGTTCTGGTCGCTGGCCTGCAGGCGCAGGCCGGCCAACCGGCGCCCGGGCAGGAAGGCGATCCGGGCGCGCCGAGTGGTCAGGTACTGCAGCAGCGGGGCCAGCCGCGCTGGATCCCCCCAGTCGGCCCGGACGTCACCGAGGCTCCACCGGATGTCGACGCTGTGCACCACGGCGTCGGTCAACGGAGCGCCGAACGGCTGGCCGGGGGGACGGAACCTCGACCGGGCGTGCTGCCGCAGCAGCGCCAGCAGGTCGTCCGGATCCCGCTCGGCGATCCGCCGGGCCAGCACGTCCATCGCGGCGTCGACGCCGCGCTCGCGTGCCGCGGTCACCAGCAACGTCCGGGCGGAGACCACAAACGGCGTGACCAGATGGCCCAGCACGTCACGCACCGACCAGCCGCGGCACAGGCTGGGCACCTGCCAGTCGTCGTCGGTCAACGACGACAGCCGATCGACCAGGGCCGACCGCTCAGCCGCGATCGTCTCCAGCTCGGTCATCGATCCCGTCCTCTCCCACCCGCCCACCGGCGCCTGCGGTCCTCGTTCCGCAGTGTGGAGGTCGGTCGCCGACGGCCCGAGCGCGGGGTCGACGATCGCTCGGTACCGTGCGGCCCATGGATGATCCGGTGTTCCGCAATGCGGCGTACGCTTTCGCCAACCTGGCCGCCCAGATCCCCGAGGATCGTTGGCAGGAACCCGCTCTCGGGACATGGTCGGTCCGCGACCTGGTCGGACACACCAGCCGCTCGCTGACCACCGTCCGGGACTACCTGGACCGGCCGGCCGAGCGGGTGGAGATCGGGTCCGCGGCCGCCTACTACGTCGCGATCGGCATCATGACCGCGCAGGATCCGGCGCTCACCCCCGAGAAGGTGGCCGAGCGCGGCCGGCAGGCCGGGCGCGACCTGGGCGACGATCCGGTGGCGTCGATCGACGCGCTGGTCACCGCGGCGACGGCCCGGGTGGCGGACGCATCGGGGGACGCGGTGATCAGCAGCATCGCCGGTGGCATCCGGGTGGCCGACTACCTGCCGACCCGGACGTTCGAGCTGGCCGTGCACTGCCGCGACCTGGCCCGGGCGCTCGACATCGACTGGCAACTACCGGATCCGGTGCTGACGGTGGCGGTGCGACTGGCCACCGACATCGCCCTCGAGCTGGGCGCCGGCACGTTCCTGCTGGATGCGCTCACCGGCCGGTCGCCGCTGCCCGAGCACTTCTCGGTGGTCTGAGCCGTCGCTCTCCAGGGATCCCGGGAACGCCCGCAGGCCCGGCCGTCCGCGCTGGGGCGGTCGGCCGGGCCTGGAGCTGGGAGGTGGACTCCGGACCCTGAGGACCAGGGTGGGTCGGTGACGGCGGGCGACTCCCGGCACCCGCCGCCACCGAGTTCAGGGGGTCGGCGTCAGGGCCGGTACCCGCGGGTGGGCTTGAACAGCTTGATGAGGGCGAAACCGGTGAGCGCCAGGGTCATCACGGTGACCACGCTCCAGCCGGTGGTCAGCACGGTCTCCTGCACCTGCACCGACGCCTGGGTGACCCACCACCAGGTGGCCCCGGCCACGGCCGCGCCGCCGAGCAGGATCACGGCCAGCATCTTGCCGATGACGCCGGACCCGCCACCCTTGCCCGCCTCGGCCGCCGCCTGTGCCGCCCAGCCGTCCCGACGCGCACCGAACCAGATGTTCAGCCACGACACCGCGGTCGACCACACCCGGGTGATCAGCCACAGTTCGGCCGGGAAGACCAGCAGCGCGTAGACGATGTCGGCCGGGCGCCGGTCCGGCACCCGCCAGGCGATCTTGACGTTCAGCGCGACGCCGATGGCGATCGGGATCAACCAGATCGGCGACCAGGTGAACTGGTGCACGGTCAGTGCGGCGATCAGCATGGCCAGGAACAGCAACCGGACGAGGCCGTTGGCCAGCATGGAGAACTGCTGCTTCCACGGGATGAAGGTGTTCTTGTCGGGCATCTTGTGCCGCCACAGCAGCGCGGCCATGCCTTCGTCCCACTTGCGCCGCTGGCCCATCAGGCCCTTCATCGTCACCATGGGACCCGCGTAGGCGCGAGCCGTGGCCGACACCAACGTCTTCCGGCCCATCTCGTGCAGCCGCCAGGTCAGCTCCATGTCCTCGACCTGGGCGTCGGGATCCCACGGCGAGTTGCGCTCCAAGTCGGTGGTCACCTGCTGCAGGTGCTTGGTGCGGAAGAGGGTGGCCTGGCCGCCCAGCACGTAGGTGGACCGGTTGCGGGCCATGATGTCGGTCAGCCAGGACGCGAAGTCCATCCGCTGTGCGCGGATCAGCTGCCGGGCGAAGAACGTGGTGCCCAGGTTGATGTCGAAGGTGTAGCGGCACATCACGCCGGCCGCCGACGGCACCCGGACCATCTCGGCCTCGAGCTGCTCGAGCGCGTCCTTGGCCAGCACGGTGTCGGCGTCGACACCGAGGACGAAGTCGTGGTCCAGGGCCCACTGCTGCCAGCCCTGGGTGAGGGCCCCGACCTTCTTGTCGATGTTGCCGACGGTGTGCTGCACCGTCACACCCTGGTAGCGGCGGACGATCGCCTCGGTGCCGTCCGTGCAGTTGTCCAGGATCACCACGATCCGGTCGATCGGCCGGGTCTGGGCGAGCAGACCTTCGATGGTGCGGGCGATGTCGGCCTCTTCGTTGTGCGCCGGCACCAGCGCCAGGATGCGCGGGCGGCCCAGCGTCGCCTTGGTGGCGCTGCGCCGGCCGAACATCGACCGCCACGACTTGGCTGCGCCGGCCCGCACCTGCTGCAGCGAGGCGCGGAAGCCGCCGGCCGGCGCACTGGCCAGCACGGCTCCGTCGACCACGTCGGCGAACCGGGCGTCGAGGTCGTCGTCGGACGGGGCACGGCCGCCGGTGGTTCCGGCACGCCGGGGGGCGAGCATGATCGTCATCGGGAGTCCTCGGGGTGGGAGTGGTGGGGCCCGGGACACCGGGATCGTCGTCGACCGGAGGCCCCCCGTCGTTCAGCTCGAGTTCACCGAACGACTGCACAGACCGTAACGCGTTGACACGTCAATTGGTCACGCTCCGCGAGGTGACGACCCGATCGAGGCTCAGTACTGCCCGGTAGGGTGACACCCTCAGGTCAGCCTCGCCGCGATCTCACGGTCCGCAACCACCCGAAGGTGGGGTCAACCACGCACGGTCACTGCGCGTCGGGCTGCATCGCGAGCCGCCCGGCGCAGCCGCAACTGGTCCTCCCGCAGCCGGGTCCGGTCGGTGACGACCTCGACCAGCCGGATGCCGATGCCCCGCTCGGCGGTGCCGTTCCCGATCGCTGCGGCCAGTTCGGCACCGGGCGGCACCCGGGTGAACGGGATGTGGCAGGCGGCAGCCCAGCCACTCAGGTCCAGTCCCAGCGGGGTGCCGAAGATGCGCTCGAAGGACGGCGCGTAGCTGGCCGCTCCCGATTCGAGCGTGGTGAAGATGCCGCCACCGTCGTTGTTGTTGATCACCAGGGTGAGGTCGGGACGTGGCTCGGCCGGTCCGATGGCCAGGCCGGTCAGGTCGTGCACGAAGCTCAGGTCGCCGAGGTAGGCGACCGTCGGGCGGTCCGTCATGGCCAGGCCGACCCCGACCGCGGTCGAGACCAGCCCGTCGATGCCGGCCACACCGCGGTTGGCCACCACCCGGAGCCCGTCCCGCGGCAGCGCGGCCAGGGCCACGTCCCGCGGCACCTGGGACGACCCGAGCACCAGGACGGCCTCGGTCGGCAGCGCCCGCACCAGGTCCCGCGCCGCCCGCGGGGAACTCGTGCCCGGCAGGCCGTCGAGCTCGGCCTGGACGGCGGCGACCGCGGCCCGGTCGGCCTCCCGCCACCGTTCGGCCCACCGCTGGTCGGCGGCCGGCAGGATGCCCAGGTCGGGCCGCACCGACGTGGCCTGCCCGGCCGGATCCGGGAAGTCCGCCGGCGGCGCGACGACCTCCACCGACCAGCCGATCGGTCCGGCCGGCCGGGCCAGCAGCGACCGCACCGCCCGGTGCAGGGTCGGCCGGCCCAGCACCAGGACCTGCTCGGGCGGCTCGATCTCGAGCAGCTCCGGTACCTCGAGCAGCTGCACCCCGGCGCCCAGCACGTCGCCGCCGTCGGCCCCGCCCACCTCGGAGACCACCACGTGGCCCGCCGCGGCCAGCTGCGCGGCCCGCGGATCACCCAGCTCGGCCACCACCAGCAGCCGCCGCGGCCGGGCCGACGGTCGCTGGGAGATCCGCACCGACGTGTCCGGCACCGGCACGTCGACCGACGTCCAGGCCCGGCCGCCCGGCCGTCCGGACAGCGGCCCGGTCAGCTCGGCGGCGATCATCACCGGGCCGGGACGGTCCGCCCAGGCGGCCGGCCAGGACGGGTCGGCGGTGCCCAGGGCGGGCGGCAGCAGCGGCTCCATCAGCGGCACGTTCAGCTGGACCGGCCCGCACCGGCCCGCACCGCCGGCCGCGGCCGCCACGGCCCGGCCGATCATCGACCGCCAATAGGCGTTCGCGCTGGTCAGCTGGTCGTCCGTGGGCGTACGGTCGAGCAGCGCGAACTCGTGGAACAGCCGCAGCGCGGAGGAGAACACCGTCCGCTGGTCGATCACCTGGTTGGCCCCGACGTCGCGGAGCTGCGCCGGCCGGTCGGTCGAGAGCACCAGCAGCGGCACCCCGCCGTGGTGCGCCTCCAGCACCGCCGGGTGCAGGTTGGCCACCGCCGTGCCGCTGGTGGTGATCACCGGCACCGGGCGGCCGGACCCGCGGGCCAGGCCCAGGGCCAGGAACCCGGCGGTGCGCTCGTCGATCCGCACGTGCAGCCGCAAGCGACCGAGCACGTCGGCGTCGTGCAGCGCCATCGACAGCGGCGCGTTCCGCGACCCGGGCGCCAGCACGGCGTCGGTGATCCCGCAGCGCACCAGTTCGTCGACCAGCACCTGCGCGATGGCGGTCGACGAGTTCACCCGACCATCCTGACACCCGCCGTCACCGGACCCGACCATGCGGGACCGCCCCGGCGTGATCGGTGCGACACGGTTGATCCGGCCGGGAACCGGGTACGGGTCGAGGACAGGATCGGCCGGACGGATGCGAGGACCCGCCATGACCACCGACAACCCCAGTGCTCGCGGACCCCGCAGCACGCGGTTGATGATCGCCTTCGTCGTCGCTGCGCTCGTCTTCATCGGCATCGTGCTCGTCGTCGTGCTCACCATCACCGGCGGCAACGAGACGGAGGACGGTCAGGTCCGCGACCGGGTCACCTCCTCCAGCCAGACCGTCTCGGAGTAGGTCCGGCCGACGGAACCGAGCGTGACGGACGCGGTCTCGAGCCCGCGAGGATCAGTGGGGTGACGGCGGGCGCCACCGGCGCAGCAGCCGCCAGGCGCCCAGGCCGACCAGGGCCCCGCCGACCAGGCTGAGCACCAGACCCCAGCCCACGCTGGCCGCGGTCGTCACCAGCCCGGCGATCAGCAATGACGCTCCCAGCGTCAGGGCCAGCGCTGCTCTGATCCACACCCGGCGGGGACGCCGGCGCAGCCTCTGGGCCAGCGCTGGGTCCTGCAACGCCAACTGCTGTTCCATCGCTGCGAGCTGGTGGCGCTCGTGATCGGACAGTGCCACGGCCGACCGCCTCCCGGGAATCACGGTGGGCACCCGGTCGACGACCGAGGGCTCGGGCAGGTGCGGCCGCTGCGCTGGACCGCGGGGCGGGGTCTCGTGCGGCCCCCAACTGCTGCGGGCCCGGAGCGTGCCAGCCGGAGCCGGGACGCCGACCGGGCGAGGACTCCAGTGTCCTCCTCCGGCGCCGGCCGGCTGTCCTGCGCCGGCGGGACCAGCCCGATGATGAACCCGATGTCCGGGACGTCGTTCGTCACGAAGGCCAGCAGTCTCCAGAGCAGCGCGGCCGGGACCTGAGGGATGACCAGGGCGATCCGGTCCAGCACGGCCACGATCGCGCCGAACCCCGTCGCCACGGCGAAGTACTTCCCGGTCCCCAGCGCGATGGCGGCGAGGGCGTCCAGCGCCGGGCCGCGGCGGTCGCGGAAGCGTGCGGCCCGGGTGGCGAACGTGGCGCTGTCCAGACCCCTGAACAACACCATGGAGACGCACCACCATCGTGGTGGCCAGCCAGGGCAGTGCACCGTGCCGCTGCAGCCAGGTCCGCAGCGGGTGCACCGTGATGCTCAGCACCCCTGCCAGGAAGATCGGCGTCAGGAAGTCGGCCACCGGGCGCATCCCGGCCAGCACGACCACCGCGGACGCCATGCCGAGCAGGATGAGCAGCCCGCGGGGCAGGACCTGCTCGACCCGCACCCCCGATCCCCGACGCGACGGGCGGCCGCGGCTCGGTCCTCCCGCCCGGCTCTGGCGGCTCGGGGTCCGCCACCCGGCGGTCATCCCGTCGTCTCCATCAGTCATCGGGCTGTCGCCTCGTCTCTGCCGGGCACCGCCGGGTGCACCAACCGGGACGACTGCCGCAGACCACGATCACCACATCGCCGCACCGGCGTCAGCGTCCGGCCCACCGGGATGCCCGCTCGGTGACACCGGTCAGGCCCTGGCCAGGTGCCCGTCCTCCGGCAACCCGACCAGCCGGGCCACCCGGGCCAGCCGGGCCGTCCAGCGCGCGGTCGTCTCCTCGTCGGCGGCCACCGTGTCCAGCCGGTCCGGGGACGGCGGCGCCGGCAGCACCGGCAAGGCCCCGTCGACCGGCGCCGGCAGGGCGTCGCTGACGTCCGCGACCAGCAGGGCGGCGGTGGCCAGACCGCACGCGTACGGCAGTTCGGGCAGCGCCGCGGCCAGGGCGAGCCCCGCGGCCAGGCCGACCGCCGTGTCGACGGCCGAGGACACCACGATCGGCAGCCCGTGCTCGGCGACCTGCTCGGCGATCCGCAGGGCGGCCCAGACTCCGCCCAGCGGGGCCACTTTCACCACGGCCAGGTCCGCAGCCCCGGCCCTGGCCACGGCCAGCGGGTCCTCCGCGCGCCGGATCGACTCGTCGGCCGCGATGGGCACCGCGACCCGGCGGCGCACCGCGGCCAGCTCGGCGACGCTGCGGCACGGCTGCTCGACGTACTCCAGACCGCCCGCAGCCCGGTCCAGCCGGCGGATCGCGTCGACCGCCTCGTCCTGGTCCCACGCGGCGTTCGCGTCGATCCTGATCGCACCGTCGGCGCCGATGGCCTCCCGGACCGCGGCCAGCCGGTCGGCGTCCGCGGCCAGGTCGGTGCCGGGGTCGGCCACCTTGACCTTGGCCGTGCGGCAGCCGGAGGCCCGCACCAGCGCGGCCGCCCGCTCCGGGCCGACCACCGGCACGGTGACGTTCACCGGGACGGTGGTCCGCACCGGCGCCGGCCAGGGCCGGGTCGCCGTCTCCACCGCCGACCGCAGCCAGGGCACGCACGCGGCGTCGTCGTAGTCCCAGAACGGCGCGAACTCCCCCCACCCGACCGGGCCGCGCAGCAGTACGCCCTCGCGGACGGTGATGCCGCGGAACCGCGCGCGCATGCCGATGGCGAAGACGCGGGGGCTCGGGGCGCCGGTCACCGCGCCAGCTGCGGCCGCAGCACCTCGAACGCCCACGCCCCCAGGGTGGTCGGGGTGGTGGTGAGCACGGTCCGCGGCTGCTCGGGCACGAACCCGTCCCGAAGGCCGGTCGACATCCCCAGCACCGCCTCGGCCATCCCGGCCGGCATCCCGGAACCCCGCAGCCCGACGAGCATCTCGTCGTCACCGACCCGCTCGTACTCCGCGACCGAGTCGTCGACCATGACCGATGGGGCCACCCAGAACAGGGCGTCCACCCCTTCGGTCGCGGCCATCACCGCGTCCCGGTCACCCTGGTCGACCTGGCGCACGTCGGCGTGCTCGTGCACCTCGGCCGGCAGCCGGTCCGGATGCCGGGCCAGCAGCACCGGGCGCAGGCCGGCACGGATGAGCATGGCGGTGACGTGGCGGCCCACGTTCCCGGTCGGTGTGGTCACGGCGATGCGCACGAGGTCCCCTCCAGGAGCGTGATCCGGTCCGGACGGATCCACCGTAGGCAACGGCGGCGACACCCCACGGCCCGCGGTGCTCCGCCGGCGCTCCCGGGAGGGCCGGGGCGTCCGGCTAGGCTCGTCCGTCATGCGCTCCGAGGTGCCGTCCGAACCGATCGATCCGCCCGCCCGCCCGAGCGAGCTGTTCGACCCGGCCGCCTGGCGGACGGTGGACGGCTTCGACCTGACCGACGTCACCTACCACCGGGCGGTGCGCCGGGACCCGGACGGCACCGTCACCGACCTGCCCACTGTGCGGGTGGCCATCGACCGGCCGGAGGTGCGCAACGCCTTCCGGCCGCACACGGTGGACGAACTGCTGCTGGTGCTCGAGCACGCCCGCACCTCGGGTGACGTGGGCTGCGTGCTGCTCACCGGCAACGGCCCCAGCCCCAAGGACGGCGGCTGGGCGTTCTGCTCCGGCGGGGACCAGCGGATCCGGGGACGCGACGGCTATCGCTACGCCGAGTCCGACGACCCGCCGACGGTCGCCGACGTGGCCCGGGCCGGCCGGCTGCACATCCTGGAGGTGCAGCGGCTGATCCGGTTCATGCCCAAGGTGGTGATCGCCGTGGTGCCCGGCTGGGCGGCCGGCGGCGGCCACTCCCTGCACGTCACCTGCGATCTCACCCTGGCCAGCGCCGAGCACGCCCGGTTCAAGCAGACCGACGCCGACGTCGGGTCGTTCGACGCCGGGTACGGGTCGGCGTACCTGGCCAAGATGGTCGGACAGAAGTTCGCCCGGGAGATCTTCTTCCTCGGGCGCGAGTACACCGCCGCGCAGATGCACGCCATGGGCGCGGTGAACGAGGTGGTCCCGCACGCCGACCTGGAGCGGGTGGCGCTGCAGTGGGCCGCCGAGATCACCGCGAAATCCCCCACCGCGCAACGGATGCTGAAGTACGCGTTCAACCTGACCGACGACGGCATGGTCGGCCAGCAGCTGTTCGCCGGAGAGGCGACGCGACTGGCGTACGGCACCGACGAGGCCGTCGAGGGCCGGGACTCGTTCCTGCAGAAGCGGTCCGCCGACTTCTCGCCGTACCCCTGGGCGTACTGAGCTCCGATGGTGCGCCGATGAGCGGAGCGACCGGCCGGCCGGTGCGGGTGCTGCCCATGCCGCCGGATGACACGGTGCTGCAGCATCTTCCGGCGCTGGCCGCGGCGCTGGCCGGTGACGGCCCGGTGCTGCTGCCGGTGCCCGCGGACGACGACACCACGGCGGCCCGCCTGGCCCGCGACCTGGCCGCGGACGCGCCGGTGCCGCCGGCCGAGGACGATCCCGCCGACCCGGTGGTGCTGATGATCGCCACCTCCGGCTCCACCGGCACGGCCAAGGGTGTGCTGCTGCCGGCCGGGGCGCTGTGTGCGTCGGCGGCGGCGACGGCCCAGCACCTGGGCGGTCCGGCTGATGATCGGGCTGATGATCCGGCTGATGGTGCATCCGCTGGTCCGGCTTCTGATCCAGCCGCGGTGCACTGGCTGCTGCCGCTGCCCAGCTGGCACATCGGCGGCCTCCAGGTGCTGCTGCGCAGCCTGGCCGCCGGCACCGAACCGCTGGTGCTGGCCCCGCCGTTCCGGGCGGCGTCGTTCACCGCGGCGGTGCACCGGATGCCGTCCGGGCCACGGCGTACCTCCCTGGTGCCGACCCAGCTGCGGCGGGTGCTGGACGACGCCGAGGCCACCGCCGCGCTGGCCACCTTCGACGCGGTGCTGGTCGGCGGGGCGGCCACCCCGCCGGACCTGCAGGACGCGGCCCGGGCCGTCGGCATCCGGATCGTCACCACCTACGGGATGAGCGAGACCGCCGGTGGCTCGGTGTACGACGGCATCCCGCTGCCCGGCGCCGAGGTCGGCCTGCTCGGACCGGATGACGCGGCCGGTGACGGCTCGGCGGGGCCGACGTCGGGCGGGATCATCGCGATCCGCGGGCCGATGGTGGCCCGCGGTTACCGCGGCCGGCCCGGTGACCCGGCCTTCCCCGCCGACCCGGGCGCCGGGGCGCTGCGCACCTTCGTCACCACCGACCTGGGCCGGTGGGACGGCGACCGGCTGCAGGTGCTCGGCCGGCGTGACGACGTGATCGTCACCGGCGGGGAGAACGTCGTCCCGCTGCGGGTCGAGGCGGCGCTGCGCCGGGTGCCCGGGGTCCGCGACGTGGTGGTGACCGGTGTGCCCGACCCGGAGTGGGGACAGGCGGTGGTCGCCGTGGTGGTGCCGGACCTCGGAGCCGGGACGGCGACGCTCCCGGCCGCGGTCCGGGCGGCCGGGCGGGCCCTGGACCGGCCCAGTGAACCGCGTCGGGTGGTGCTGGTCGCCCAGATCCCGACCCTCGGTCCCGGCAAGCCGGACCGGGCGGCGGTGCGCCGGCTCGCCGCGGGCGACAGCCCGCCCCCGTGGTGAGGTCGGCCCGGACCGGGTTCACCCGGGACGAGCTGCTGCGGTTCCACGGCGCCCGCGTCGACGACCTGATCGGTCCGGGGCTGCGGCTGCTGTTCGTCGGGATCAACCCGGGCCTGTGGACCGCCGCGGTGAACGCGCACTTCGCCCGGCCCGGCAACCGGTTCTGGCCCGCGTTGGCCGCGGCGGGCATCACGCCGCACCAGGTGGACGCCCGGGCCGGACTCTCGGACGCGGACCGGGCCGTGCTGGCCGACCGTGGCATCGGCATCACCAACCTGGTGCCGATGGCCACCGCCACCTCGGCCGAGCTCACCGCCGCACAGTTGCGGGCGGGCGGCGAGCGGCTGCGACGCACAGTGGCCGAGCACCGCCCGGCCGTGGTGGCCGTGCTCGGGGTCACCGCCTACCGGGCCGCCTTCGGCCGGCGGGACGCCGAGGTGGGACGGCAGACCGACGCAGCGCCCGAGCTCGGTGACACGCCACTGTGGGTGCTGCCCAACCCCAGCGGCCTGAATGCGCACGAGACGGTTGCGTCCCTGGCAGCCGCGTACCGGGAGGTCGCGGTGGTCGCCGGCGTCCCGGTCGGCCCGGTCGTCGCAGCGCGGACCCCCGCGGCGGAACAGGGCGCCTCCGGCACCCTCTAGGGTGAGCGCACGTGGCCACCTTCCAGCAATGGCGCTCCGCCGCCCGCCCCCGCACCCTGCCGGCCGCGATCGCGCCGGTCCTGGTCGGCACCGGCGGGGCCATCGCCCTGCACGGGTTCTCCGCGTGGCGGGCCGCGCTGGCGCTGCTGGTGTCGCTGGCCCTGCAGATCGGTGTGAACTACGCCAACGACTACTCCGACGGCATCCGCGGCACCGACACCCAGCGCGTCGGGCCGATGCGGTTGGTCGGATCTGGCGCGGCCGAGCCGCGGACGGTGAAGCTGGCCGCCTTCGCCTGCTTCGCGGTGGCCGGCCTGGCCGGTCTGGTCCTGGCCGCGGTGACCAGCTGGTGGCTGGTGCCGGTCGGTGCGGCCTGCGTGGCCGCGGCCTGGTTCTACACCGGCGGACCCCGCCCCTACGGCTACGCCGGATTCGGCGAGGTGTTCGTCTTCGTGTTCTTCGGTCTGGTCGCGGTGCTCGGCACCACCTACGTGCAGGCCGAGCGGCTGTCGCCGCGGGTCCTGGTCGCGGCGCTGGGCATCGGCCTGCTGGCCTGCGCGCTGCTCATGGTCAACAACGTCCGCGACATCCCCACCGACGCCGCGTCCGGCAAGCGGACTCTGGCTGTGCTGCTCGGCGGCCCGGCGGCGCGCCGGGTGTACGTGGTCATGGTCGTCGGCGCGTTCGTCGCGGCGGCCGCACTGGCCTTCGGCAATCCCTGGACGCTGCTCGCCCTGCTCGCGGCACCACTGGCCGTGCCGCCGATCCGCACGGTGCTCACCGGGGGTCAAGGACGCGAGCTGATCGGGGCGCTGGGCCAGACCGGCCGGCTGGAGTTCGTCTTCGCGGCACTGCTCGGGATCGGGATGGCGCTCAGCGCCTGACGGAGGCCGGGCCTCAGCTCCAGCCGGAGCGGCGGCGCAGCTCGGCCCAGCCCTGCTCCAGCCGCTCCGCACGCCGGGCCGCGTCGGCGGCCAGGTCCTGCTCGCTCTGCGCTTCCGGCCGGGGCGGTGGCGGTGCTGCCGGTGGGGGCGGCGTGGTGAGCGCTGTGCCGCCCAGGGCCGCCACCTCGGCGGACCGCTCGGCCGGGACGTCGTCCAGCGTCACCGTGCCGCCGCGGGTCAGCCGCAGCACCACCGCCGGAACCCCCGGCTGCGGCGCGGCCACCGACGCCACGTCCGGCCAGCGGATCACCGGGTGCCGCCGCCGCCAACGCCGCTGGATGCCGGTCGAGTCGATGACCGTGGGCGGCAGCACGAACCGGGCGGCGGCCTGCATCCAGAACACGACGGCCAGCAGTGCGCCGCTCCACGTCTGCAGCCAGATCGACCAGATGATCACCCAGGCCGCCGCGGCGACCAGGACGGCGCCGGTCGTCAGCTTCGAGCGGCGCGTCACCGGGGCGTGCGTGCCGACGATCCGCGTGCCGTCGGTCCCGTCCTCGGCCACCGTCCACACCTACCACTGGGAACGATCTTCGTCACCGGATCCCCGCCGGATTCGCCGGTCCGGTCGCCGGGATCGCTGATCCGGACGTGTCTCTGGCCGCCCAGGCCTCGCTCCGCACACCGACCCGGTCGTCCGGATCCCGCGCTCCGTCGGATGCCGCGACGCCCACTTGGGTCCGCCCGCGACCGTCGGCCGATCCAGCCCCGAGGGCGCCGTCGACGGTGGTCCCGACGCCGGACCGCACCAGGCCCGATGAGGAGGAACGATGAGCAACCCCGAGATGCCCGGCCTGCCCGCCCGGTCGTCGGCCCGGACCCTCCAGGGGGTGGGTCCGGGCCGACGCGTCAGCCTGTGCCGTCAGCCGGCGGGCCACACCCCGCTGGTCAGGAAGTCCCGCACGGTCCGGGCCGGGCCGGCCAGGTCCCAGCCCTGCGCCGCGACCCAGCCGTCGTCGTAGTAGGTGTCGGCGTAGCGCTCGCCGCCGTCGCACAGCAGGGTGACCACCGAGCCGGTGCGGCCCGCCCGGGCCAGCTCGGCCACCAGCGAGAACGCCGCCCACAGGTTGGTGCCGGTGGACGGTCCGACCCGGCGGCCGAGCACCGACTCCACCTCCCGCATGGTGGCCACCGACGCGGCGTCCGGCACCTGCACCATCCGGTCGATGGCCTGGCCGACGAACGACGGCTCCACCTGGGGCCGGCCGATGCCCTCGATCCGGGAGCCGGGCGCGGTGACGGTCGGATCTCCCGCGACCCAGGCCGGGTAGAAGGCGGACCCCTCCGGGTCGGGCACGCACACCCGGGTCGGGTAGCCGCGGTAGCGGACGTACCGGCCGATGGTCGCGCTGGTCCCACCGGTGCCGGCGCCGATGACGATCCACTCCGGCACCGGGTGCGGCTCCAGCCGCAACTGCGTGAAGATCGACTCGGCGATGTTGTTGTTGCCGCGCCAATCGGTGGCCCGCTCGGCGTGGGTGAACTGGTCCAGGTAGTGGCCACCGGTCTCGTCGGCGAGCCGCCGGGCCTCGGCGTAGATCGCGGCCGGTTCGGTCACCAGATGGCAGCGCCCGCCGTGCGACTCGATGAGGGCGCACTTGCGCGGTGAGGTGCGGGCCGGCATCACGGCGATGAACGGCAGCCCGATCAGCCGGGCGAAGTAGGCCTCGGACACCGCGGTGGATCCGGAGGAGGCCTCCACCACGGTCGAGTCCGGACCCAGCCAGCCGTTGCAGAGCGCGTAGAGGAACAGCGACCGGGCCAGCCGGTGCTTCAGTGAGCCGGTCGGGTGGGTCGACTCGTCCTTGAGGTACAGCTCGATGCCGGGCTCGTCCGGCGCCGGGGTCAGCCGGGGCAACGGGAACCGAAGCAGGTGGGTGTCCGCGCTGCGCTGGGTGTCGGCCTCGATCCGGCGGACCGCGTCGGCCACCCAGCGGCGGTGCGGCTCGTCCGAGCGGTCCAGCGACGCGGACGCGACGGCCTCCTCGGAACCGGTCACCGCGGCCCGGCTCACCGTCCGGGGCCGGTCGGCCGGGCGGCCGGCGGATCCACGGGGCCGCCACCCGGCTCGGCACTCGGACCGGCGCTCGGACCGGCGCTGAGAGCGGCGCTGCCTTCCAGCGCGGCGCGCAACCGGTCGCGGTCGGCCCGCCGGTGCCGGGACGCACCCGCGATCGCGTCGTTCACCCGGCGGCGCTGGCGCCCGAACACCACCCAGGCCAGCGGCAGCTGCAGCACGATGGCGAACAGCGCGGCGACCACCAACGGCATGAAGATCGACAACAGGGCGGCCAGCGCCACGATCAGCACCACCCGCAGCAGCGTGTACACGATCAGGTCGCGACCCAGCCGCGGTGTCGAGGATGCCGACGACGGGCCCGACGAGGACGCCGGCGGTGCGCCGGAAGGACTGGGCGGAGCGGACCGATCCGGCCCCGACGGCATCACGGACGGCTGCGGGTCGACTGGTGGTTGCGCACTGGGTGACACCCGGCCGAGGGTAATCGGCAACCGGTCCCGCCGTTCCGCTGCCGCACGTGACGTGAGCAGTCGTTGACGGTCAGTTGATCACCGGTTCGGCGCCACCCGGGTGGACGCATCGCCGCGCGAGTGGCGTCATCCATCACGTTCTGTTGTCGCAGCGTTTCCGGATTTGACCGGTGTACCCGGTTCGGCTGCTCGACCGAGTGAGCCCGGAGGAGCACAATGGGCGGGCCTGTCCGCTTCGGTCGAGCCACGGTGCCTGCAATCACCGCGGGCGACACCGCCGCGGAAGGCACTACGAGGCCAGTCGGGGACCTAAGTGGAGGTGGCGCGTGACCATTGAATCGTCAGAGCGACTGTTGACGCCGGGTGAGGTGGCGTTGATGTTCAGGGTGGATCCGAAGACCGTGACCCGATGGGCGTCGGCCGGGCGGATCGGCTCGATCCGGACTCCCGGCGGACACCGCCGGTTCCGCGAGTCCGAGGTGAGCGCCCTGCTCGCCGACCTCACGATGGAGGCGTCCCGCACGAGCGCCTGAGAGAAGGCGCGGAGCGGGACAGCACCGCATCGGACGCCGCTCCGGCACCGTCGATCACGACGGGCCGGGGCGGCGTCCGTCGTTCCGGCCCGTGCCCGGCGCCGCCGCCGGGCCGGGCGGGCACGACGGTCGGGATCACGATCGAGCCACTACCACGACCGTGTGCATCGGACCCCCAGCCACTCCGGCGAAACGTGCGTAGTCTTGTGGACGACGAAGGAGGCGCCGGATGTACATGCTCGTGGCCATCGCCGTGACGGTCCTGGTGATCGCGCTCGCCTGGCGTGGGCTGGGAGCACAGACCAACGCCCGCACCGAGGCTGGCCCGCGCCCGCCGCGGCCCACCCGTCCGCAGCAGCCGCCGCGGATCATCGCGCCGGACGACGACCCCGAGTTCCTCGGCGAGATCGACCGGAAACTGCGGGGCGAGGACAAGAGCGGCTGAGCGGCTCACTGCCCTCCGATCGCCGCAGCGGCACCACGACGAAGGCCCCCGATCCAGCGGATCGGGGGCCTTCGTCGTCCTCGGGTCCGATCAGTTCAGACCGGCGTACGAGTGCAGCCCCGAGACGACCATGTTGATGAAGAACAGGTTGAAGATGATCGACGCGAACCCGACCACCGCGATCCACGCAGCCGGCCGGCCCCGCCAGCCGGCGGTCGCCCGGGCGTGCAGGTAGCCCGCGTACAACACCCAGGACACGAAGGCGCAGGTCTCCTTCGGGTCCCAGCCCCAGTACCGGCCCCACGCCACCTCGGCCCACAGGGCCCCGGCGATGAGGGCGAACGTGTAGATGGGGAAGGCCACGATGGCCGTGCGGTAGGCGATGCGGTCGAGCGAGGCCAGCGAGGGCAGCCGGCTCAGCAACGAACGATCGGCCGCCACGCTGGTGACGCTCCCCGGGAAGACGTCGCCGCCACCCGGGGCCGCGGCCGCGTCGGTCACCGCGCGCTGATCGGCCACCAGTCGCCGCTCGTAGCGGGATCGCAGCAGATAGAGCACGGAGGCGGCCCCGGTGACCAGCAGGATGCTGGACGAGATCGACACGGTGGAGACGTGGATCCACTTCCAGTACGAGTTCAGGGCGGGCACCACCGGGCCGGCCGGCACGTACAGCACCGAGAAGGCGACGCCGGCCAGGATCGTCACCGGCAGCAGCACGAACAGGCCCAGGGCCCGGGCCTTGGTCCGGGCCAGCACGATCAGCCAGCAGACCATGGCGATCGCGCAGATGGCCGAGGCGTACTCGTACATGTTGGCCAGCGGCAGCCGGGAGACGGCCAGACCGCGGAAGAGCACGGAGAGCAGGTTGGCCGCCGTCGCGACGACGGTGACGACGACCGCCGCGGTGCCGAACCGTTCGGCCATCGGCCGCGCGGTGCGCCGCTGGACCGTCCCGATGTGGCCGGGCGCCTCCAGCGTCGTCGTGCCGCCGGCCCGGGCCGCCTGCCGGATCCGGACGCTGGCCGCCTCGGCCTCCGTCGGGACCGCGCCGCGTCGCGCCGCGAAGTCGATGGCGTAGCAGGCCAACGCGACCACGTACCCGGCCAGCGCCGCCTCGAACGCCAGGTCCGACCACCGGGCCAGCGCCTCGTTCACCATGCCGCAACCCGCCTTCCCGTCGCGCGTTCCCGCGCGCCCCTGAGCATTCTGCCCTACCGCCCGGACCGGGCCCCGGGCTCGACCGGGCGGTCCGGCAGCGCCGCCAACCGGTCGAACTCCTCGCCGTAGCCGGCCTGGTCGGTGCGGGCCAGCCCACCGACGTGGACCACGCACCGGGGCCGGGCCGACTCCGATCCCGCGTCGTCGAGCACGGCGATCCGGTACCAGACCCGGCGTCGCTTGATCACCAGCGAGATCATCAGGCCGATCAGCAGCAGTACCGCGAAGACCAGCGCCCAGGTCTGGGCCGGGTCGTAGGACGTCTGCAGGGACACCCACTCGCGGAACCCGGTGAAGGTGATCACGGTGCCGTCGTCGAGGGTCATCGACTCGCCGATGGCCAGGTTGGCCCGGTCCAGCTCGACCAGCTCGCCGTTGTCGACCTGGTCGGTGTCGATGGTGAACACCGACTGCGCGGTGCCGTCCTCGGTACCCAGGTCACCGCGATACGCCTGGATGGCCACGGCCGGGTCGGTCGGCTCCGGGAAGACGCTCACCAGGAAGTTCCCGTCCTGCAGCCATGCGGTCGGGGCGAACAACCCGACCAGGGCCAGCTGGTGCTCCCGCACCTCGTCGCCCACGTACCCGGGCGGGTCGGAGATCTTGACCGCGCCACTGGACAGGAAGTTCGGGTCGCCGTTCTCGGGCTGGAAGGTCTGCTCGTACTCCCGCTGGGTGCCGTCCGGCCAGGTGACCTGGAACTGCGGGGTGAAGCCGTGGCCGAGCAGGTACAGCCGTTCCCCGCCCATCCGCAGTGGGTCGTTGACCTGCAGGTTCGCCGGGTGCCAGACGTCGCTGAAGACCTCGTCCCCGGCCTGGTACTGCACCCGGGCGTCGAACTCGACGGCCTGGCCCAGGTCGGTGTAGCCGGCGTGGAACGAGTCGACCTGCACGCAGAACGGCGACAGGTCGGTGCCGTCGATGGTCAGCCCGGGCCGGAAGTTGTCGTAGTTGGCCGGCGAGCTCGAGCAGAAGACCGACGGGTTGCCGTCCAGGTCCTGTCCGGCGTTCAGGATGACCGAGCCCTCGTAGCCGAACAACCGGCCGGCCGCGATGGCCAGCAGCAGCCCGAGGAGCGACAGGTGGAACACCAGGTTGCCGACCTCGCGCAGGTAGCCCTTCTCGGCCGAGACGGTGACGGAGGAGTCGGGCGAGCGAGGCACGAGCGAGCCCGGGCTCCGACCATCAGACGCTGCGCCGGCACCCGTCGCACCGCCGGCGCGCACCGTCCGGCGCCAGCCGCGCAGGCCGGCGTCGATCCGGGCCGCGACCTCGTCCGGTGTGCCGGTCACCTCGACCCGCGCGTGGTGCGGCAGCCGGGCCAGGTTGCGCGGCGCCGCCACCGGCGGGGTGCGCAGTTGCTGGGCGAACTCCCAGCACCGGGGCAGCAGGCAGCCGACCAGCGAGGTGAACAGCAGCAGGTAGATGGCCGAGTACCAGGGCGAGGCGAACACATCGAAGAACCCGAGCCGGTCCAGCCACGGGCCGAGCGTCGGGTGGTCGAGGAGGTACTGGGCGGTCTTGCTCTGGTTCAGCGACCACTGCGGCAGCAGGGCGCCGGGCAGCGAGGCCAGCGCGAGCAGGAAGAGCAGCACCAGTGCGACGCGCATGCTGGTCAGCTGCCGCCACAGGTTGCGCAGCACGGCCAGCCCCCGCCGCGGCAGGTTCGGTCGTCGGTACGCCGGGGGGCCCGCCGGGTCGCTCGAGGAACCTGTCGTCGTCGCCGTCCCGCTGCTCACAACACCGTCCCGAACTGCGCGGTGTGCACGCGCAACCACGCGATGAACTCGGCCCACGCGCCGCTGACCATGAGGACGCCGAGCAGCACGAGCGCGCCCGCCCCGATGAGCTGGATGACCCGGCTGTGCCGGCGCAGCACGCCGACCGCCCGGCCGGCCCAGCCGAAGCCGAAGGCCAGCAGCAGGAACGGCAGACCCAGGCCCAGGCAGTAGCAGATGACCAGGGCGAAGCCACGCCAGGCGGCTCCGCCCCAGTCGGTCGCCCCGGCCAGCCCGACGACCCCGACCAGGGTCGGGCCCAGGCACACCGTCCAGCCGAGGGCGAACACCGCGCCGAGCAGCGGCGCCCCGAGCACTCGGCCGGTCGGTCGCAGGTGCAGTCGGCGCTCCCGCTGCAGCGGCCGGACGAGTCCGGCCATGACCAGGCCCATCACGATGGTCACCGCGCCGCCGACCCGCATCAGGGTCTCTTCGTTGGCCAGCAACACGTGGGCCAGGCCCAGCACGCCCCAGGCCTGGGCCAGGAAGACGACCGTGAAGCCGAGCACGAACAGCCCGGTGGCCAGCACCAGCCGACGCCGGGAGGTCCGCGCGGCCCGCCGGTCGGCGGTGATCAGGATTCCCGGCTGACCCGCGGTGGCTGCGGCGGTGGTGCGCTCCCCCACCTCGGCGCCGACCAGCCCGGCCAGGTACGACAGGTAGCCGGGCACCAGCGGCACCACGCACGGCGAGGCGAAGGAGATGAACCCGGCCGCCACCGACAGTGCGGCGGCGACGATCAGCGGCCCGTCGGACACGGTCTCGGTGACCGCCGGGGCCGCGGCCAGCGCGACGCCGGTCAGCTCCGCGGCGGACAGCACCTCACTCGCTCCCGACGATGGACTTCACCGCGGCGACCAGTTCCGTCCGGGTGACCGGGCGCAGCCAGATCTGGGCCACCCGGTGCTGCTGATCGAGCACGATGGTCGACGGGATGCCACTGGTCGGGTACCCGCGCAGCGAGAGCATGGTGCGCATGGCCGGGTCGAAGATCGACGGGTACGGCGTCTGCTTGGCCGCCTCGAAGTCGGCGGCCGGGGCGCGGGAGTCCTTGACGTTCAGGCCGATGAACTGCACGCCCAGCGGGGCCAGTTCGGTGGCGGCCGCGTTCAGGTCGTCGGCCTCGGCCCGGCACGGGTTGCACCAGGAGCCCCAGAAGTTCAGCACCACGGCCTGGCCCGGGTAGTCGTCCGTGGAGATGGTGACGTCCGCGTCGTCGACCGACGATCCGCTCATCGGCGAGACCGTCTTGCGCTCGTCCTCCGGGTAGCTCAGCTCGACCTTGCCGTCCGGCGAGACGAAGGTGAACGACCCGCCGTAGACGGCGGCGTCGTCGCCGGTGGAGCAGCCGACCAGCACGGCGATCGCGGCCAGCAGCAGCGCGACCAGCGGCCGGGAGCCGCGACGCTGCCGCCTGGTGGTGCCGTTCATCGCCTGCCTCCGCCTCGGGTCGGTCCGTCGGTGCCGGACGGCTCCACGCCGCCCGGGTCGGCCGTCCCCTCCAGGGTGCCGTCCGCCGTGGGGTCGTCGGGGGTGATCCCGGTCGCGTGCGGTTCCGGATCGTCCACCGCCGCGATGTGCCCGGCGGGTTCCCGGTAGCTGACGCCGACGAAGACGCCGTCCTCGAAGTGCAACGAGGTGAGCGAGGCGACCGCGCACTGCCGGCTGCGCGGGTCGTGCCAGAGCCGGTGCCCGGTCAGGTACCGCCGCACCGTCCAGATCGGCAACTGGTGGGAGACCAGCACCGCGTCCCGCCCGGCGCCGTGGTGGTCACGGCTGTCCAGCGCGTCCAGCGCGGTGTAGACGGCGCCGAGCATCCGGTGCGCGATGTCCAGGTACGGCTCGCCCCAGGACGGACGCAGCGGGTTGCGCAGCCACGGCCACTTCGACGGGTGTCGGAGCAGCTCACCGGTGGTCGTCCGGGCCGTCATCCGCCGGCCCTCGAACCGGTTGCCGGCCTCGATGAGCCGGTCGTCGGTCACCAGCGGGACCCCGAACTCGGCCACCAGCGGCGCCGCCGTCTGCTGCGCGCGGACCAGGGACGACGCGGCCAGGTAGGCCAGGTCGATGCGGCCACCCGCGCCGCGCTCGCCGGCCAGGTCCCGGCAGACCGCTTCAGCCATGGCCTGCCCCGAGCCGGCCAGCACGTACCCGGGCAGCCGGCCGTACAGGATGCCGGACGGGTTGTGCACCTTGCCGTGCCGCAGCAGGTGCACCGTGCCGGTGCGAGCGGTGTCGGTCATCGGGACCCACCGGATCCGACCACGGCCCCGGATCGCAGCGGAGCGCCCGCCGGTTCCGGGACGGACCGGTCGGCGCGCATCCGCACCAGTGCCGTACCGGTCAGGACGGCGGCGATGCCGGCGACCAGCGCCGCGCCGGCCGCCCCGGTGATCCATCCCGGCGACAGGTGGACCAGCCGGGTCGTCCCGGTCACCGTGGTCACCATGTCGGTCCGCACGCCGGCGAACACCGCGAGCACCGCGCCGACCGTCCCCAGCACCGCGACCAGGGCACCGATCAGCACCGCCGACCGGGCCTGGGGCGTCGACGGCGCGACCGCAGACCCCGACGTCACGAGCGCGCTCGCCGCCGCAGCACCTGGAAGTACCGGCTGCCCGGCCCGATCAGCGTCAGGGCGACGGAGGCGAAGAGGAACAGCGTGGCCACCAGCAGCGGCAGGCTCTGCAGACCCAGCAGCAGCGTGCTCGCCACGAGCACGACGGCCGCGGCGATCACCATCCGGCGGCCGACGATCTTCTCGCGCAGCATGAGCACGGCACCGACGATCGACAGCAGACCGAACACTCCGAAGCTGATGCCCAGGATCGTGTTGGTGGTCTTGTAGTTCGAGTAGTCCTCGTCGCCCCACGGCTGCTGGTCGCGGCAGAAGTCGACCCAGGCCTGCTGCTCCTGGTTCGGGTTCTCCGGCACCACCACGGCCTCGCCGCGGCCGCCGACGCGGTCCTGGCACTCGGCCAGGCGGTCGTCCACCCAGGTCGCTGCCTCGCGCGCCCCGGTGTCCACGGTGGCCACGGACGCGACCCCGACGAACAGCAGCGCGAGGCCGGCCACGATGGCCAGCACCACCGACAGCAGCACGGTCCACGGCCGGGCGAGCGGCTTGCCGTCGTCGTCGGGCAACGGCGGTGGGGTCATCGCCGCCCGGAAGGAGTCGAAGAAGCCGGGGCGTCGAGTCGGTTCCCCCGAGGCAGCGCTCATGAGCTGAGAATCTACCGGCCGGAACGGTGCGCGACGGCGTCCGCGCGAGTGGGGGAACGCACGAAGCCCCCGGGGTCCACCCCGGGGGCTTCGTGGTGACCGGCGATCAGCCGGTGCGAGTGGAGGACCTAGGAATTGAACCTAGCAAGGCGTCCCAAGTACGCATCCCCCGTGATCGGTGCCAGCAGAACGTATCACGCTGAGTACACGGCTGGCAACCCGACCTTGATCAGCCGCGCGCCATCACCTGCGCGGCCCGGTGACGGCCGGCGGCCTGGAAGTACTCGTTGGAGGCCGGCAGCCACATCAGGACCAGCGCCAACACCGACAGCACCGGGCCGATGAAGTCCCAGGCCTGACCGGAGCGGTAGCCGGAGAACAGGCTCAGCAGGCCGAGGACGGCGAACACGGTGATGACGATGCGTGCCCAGTTGCGGCCGGCGCGCATCTTGAAGATGAAGAGCAGCCAGACCGCGCCGATGATGAGCGAGATCACGAACGCCACCCACTGGGTGACCTGCACGAGCTGATCGAGGCTCATCGTGGTGTTGCTGGTGTCGGTGACCTCGAGTTCCTCGCGGAGCCGGCGCTCGACCGGCCCGGTGAACACCAGCAGACCGGTGACGATGATGGCGATCGCGCTGATCAGATACAGCACGAAGGCGCCGGTGACGGTGCCCGGCGGCTTGGGCGCGACGGCGGTCATGGAGTCGCCGCCGGGATAGCCGGGCGGCGGGCTCATCGGGTAGCCGGGCGCCTGGTAGGCGGGATCGCCGCCGGCGGTCGGGGCGCCCCAGGTCCCGGACGTGTCGCCCGGAGGTGGCGGTGCAGCGGTCATGACGGTCTCCTCGAGGAAGATGCCGGCTGCGGAGCGCGGATCCCCGCGGACAGGAGCCGACACGGTGGGTCAGCTGTGGAGGACGGACTCGTCGAATCCGCCACTCACCCAGCGTAACCGCAACTACTACATTCTGTGAAGACGCGACGTCAGACCGTATGTCCGCTCCGACCGAGCAGATCAGCCACGCAACAGTTGCATGGCCCGGTACTGCTTGGACTGGTGGAAGTACTGGTTGGACGCGGGCACGTACATCAGCACGATGGCCACCGCGGCGATCACCGCGCCGATCCAGTTGCTCCCAGTGCTGGTGGCCTCGAAGACCTCGCCATTCACCGTGACGGACGCCCTGGTCTGACCGGACAAGCCGCTGAGCACGGTCAGCGCGCTCAACACGGTCAGCACGATCCGCGCCCAGTTGCGCCCGGTGAGCATCTTGATCGCGAAGAGCAGCAGCAGTCCGGCGATGACCACTGCGAACGCGATGACCAGCACACGGGCGAAGGTCACTGCCGTGTCGACGTCGATGGTGGTCTGCGACTGCCGGGCCGCCTCCTCCACGGCGCGGTCCCACACCGAGCTGGTCATCACCACGACCGCCGACACGACGACCGCGACGATGGTGAGCAGGTGGCAGACGAACGCCCCGGTCACCGAGCCCGGCCGGGAGGGTGGCGCCGGCATGGCGTTCCCGCCGCCGTACGGCGCCCAGCCCCCCGGTCCCTGACCCGGGTACTGCTGGTGGGCCTGCGGGTTCGGGTACTGCCCCGGCTGGCTCGGGTACCCGCCGGACTGCGGCGGCTGCCACGCCCCGGACGGCTGCCAGGACTGGCCGGACTCGGGCTGCTGCGGATTCCCCGGGCTGCTCATCGCCGGAGCCTAGCCAGCACGGGCGGGTCAGCGCCGCCCGGTCAGTCCTGCCGGGTCAGTGCTGCCGGGTCAGCGCCGCCGGGGCGCCTTGCGCGGCGGCGGCAGGGTGCCGGCCGCCCGCAGCTGGGTGGCGTGCTCGGCCAGGCACTCGACCATGGCCACCAGGTCGGCGTGCTCCGGCTGCACGTCCACGCGCAGCCCGAACTCCCGCGCCGTCTCGGCCGTCTTCGGGCCCAGACACGCGACGATCGACCGGGTGTGCGGCTTGCCGGCGATGCCGACCAGGTTGCGGACGGTGGAGGCGGAGGTGAAGCAGACGGCCTCGAACCCGCCGCTCTTGATCGCCTCGCGGATCGGCGCGGCCGGCGGCGCGGCCCGCACCGTGCGGTACGCGGTGACGTCGTCGATCTCCCAGCCGCCCTCGCGCAGCCCCTCGGCCAGCGTCTCGGTCGCGATGTCGGCCCGCGGCAGCAGCACCCGGTTGACCGGGTCGAGGATGTCGTCGAACTCCGGGAAGTCGTCGAGCAGCCCGAGCGAGGACTGCTGCGAGGTGGCCACCAGTTCCGGCCGGATGCCCCGCTCGGCGACCGCGGCCGCCGTGGCGTCGTCCACGCAGGCGATCCGCACGCCCGAGAAGGCCCGGGCGTCCAGGCCGAACTCGGTGAACTTCTCCCACACGGCGCGGACCGAGTTGATCGAGGTGAACACGACCCACTGGTAGCGACCGTCGACCAGGCCCTTCACCGCCCGCTCCATCTGGGCGGGGGTGCGCGGCGGTTCCACCGCCACGGTGGGCACCCGCTGCGGGATGGCGCCGTGCGACCGCAGCAGGTCGCTCATCACCTCGTGGTTGTCACGGGTCTGCGGGATGAGCACGCGCCAGCCGTACAGCGCGCGGGACTCCCACCAGGACAACTTGTTCCGCTGACCGACGCCACTGCCGACGGTCACCACCAGCGGCCCGTTCAGGTCGCGGGCCAGCCCGCCCAGGGTGGCCAGGGTGCCCTCCACCGTGCGCTGGCTGGGCAGCGTCGCCCCCGACGTCACCGCGGCCGGCGTCTCTGCGGCCAGCCCGGACTCGGCCAGCAGCGCGGCGGTGTCGGCCAGGTGGCCGGCCGAGGCGTGCAGCACGAGCGTCCCCGGGGCTGCGGCGAGCGCGTCCCAGTCCGAGGTGGTGCGCACGTCGGCGACGGTGTGCACCGACCCGACCGGGATGCCCGAGTACGCGGCCGCGGCGGTGGCGGCCAGCCCGGGCACCACGTCGAACGCGACCGAGGTGCGGGCCACCGCCTGCAGTTCGGTGAGCACCGGATCGGCGGTGAAGACGTCACCGGCGACCAGTCGGACGACCGCCCGGCCCGCCTTGGCCGCCGCCACCAGCGCCTTGGCCACGTCACCGGGTTCGCCCACGGCGGGGCAGATCTCGGCCTGCGTGGCCAGCGCGGTCACGTCCTCGGACACCTCGGGGTCGGTGTAGACGACGCCCGCCGCGGCCAGGGCGGCACCGGCCCGGACGGTCAGCAGGCCGGGGTCACCGGGTCCCGCCCCCACGAACGTGATCCGGCCACCGGTCCTGCGCACTCGGGTCATGTCCTGCTCCTTGCAGACGACGGGACGCCGGTGCGCAGCGACGCCCGCAGGCGACCACCTCGCACCGACCGGGCTACGGACAGATCCGGCCGCACCGGGGCGGCCGGGCCGAACGACGACACCCGCACGGGGCAGACCCGGAACCAGGACCGAGGTCCCGTCGTCCGGCTGCGCTGCACGGATGTCGAGACGATCATCGACGCACCACGACCGCGCCACCGGCGGAACCGGCTGGCTCCCGGTGCGTCTCGTGGAACGCGAGCATCTGGAGTTCCAGGGCGAGGTCGACCCGGCGGACCTGCACGTCGGCCGGCAGGTCGAGCGCGGCCGGGGCGAAGTTGAGGATCGACCGGATGCCCGCGTCGACCAGCGCCTCGGCCACCTGCTGCGCGGCCCCGGCCGGGGTGGCGATCACCCCGATGGCCACGTCCGCCGCCCGACACACGGTGGCCACGTCGGCGATGTCGTGGACCTGGAGACCGGCGACGGTGCCACCGATCCGCTCCGGGTCCGCGTCGAACAGGGCGGCGATGGTCAGACCGCGCCCGGTGAATCCGGGGTACCCGGCCAGCGCCTGGCCGAGATGACCGACGCCGGCCAGCGCGACCCGGTACCGGCGGTGCACGCCGAGCACCTGACTGACCTGGCCGATGAGCGCCTCGACCTCGTACCCGACCCCGGGGGTGCCGCAGGGGCCGACGAAGGAGAGGTCCTTGCGCAGGGTGGCCGAGGTGACGCCGGCCCGGCGCGCCAGGTCGGCGGACGACACGGTCCGCGTGGTGAGATCGCCGAGCACCTGCAGATAACGGCTCAACCGCGCGGCGGAGGCCTGCGGGATCGGACGGGCACCGGAGCGGGCGGGCACGGCGACGCGGCGAGCAGCGTCCTCGTGGACGTCACCGACCTGCGTTGCCACCCGAAAGCCTCCATGGCGGGACGGACCCACCGGCGCCGGGGCGACCCTGGTGTGATAGGCCGCCGGTCACCGAAGCCTAGTCACAGCGACACGCCGGTACCAAGTCGTCGCCGACCACTCGTCCCAGCATCTGGGAACGGCCGCTGACCAGCGCATACCGGCGCCGCGGACACCCGGAAGATGATGTCGGGCAGATCACTTCGGATCGACGAGCGGTCGACCAACGGTCGACCGGCACGCGAATTCCACCCGGCCGGAGCCGGCGAACCGGGCCAGTGCCGGACCGGAGCCGGACCGGTGCCGGACGCTGGCGGACCCGGGCGAAGATGGATCGATGACCGCTCCCGCCGACGCCGCCCGCGTCGTCCTGCACACTCGCGTCGACTGTCACCTGTGCGCCGAGGCGCGCGCGGTCGTCGGCCGCGTCTGCGCCGACATCGGCGAGCCGTGGGTGGAGGTGGACGTCGACAGCGACCCGGAGCTGCAGGCCGAATACGGCGACCGGGTCCCGGTGGTGGTGGTCGACGACGTCGATCACGCCTGGTACGAGGTCGACCCCGACCGGCTGCGACAGGCGCTCACCGGATGACCGGGACCGGCCGGTCCTGACCGGCGTTCAGAACAGGTCGTCGTCGGTGTCCGCGCGACCGCGCTCGCGACGGTCGTCGGTGGCCGGCAGCCGACGGCCCAGCTCGTCCAGCGACGAAGCGGTCTCGGGCTCCGTCTCGGGCGCGGCCCCCGGGGCCGGCTCGGTCCCGGTCTCGGTCTCCGTTGCGGACGCCGTCCCCGCCCCGGTCGATGCCGACTCCGCCGTGCCGCCGGCGGGCGGCAGATCCGGCTCCGGCGTGGTGGTCGGCGGCTCGGCCGGGGTGTCGGCGGTCCGGCGGCGGCGCTCCCGCCTGCGCCGCTCGGACGGCGGCGCAACGCTCGACGCGGTCGACCCGCGCTCCCCGGTTCCGGGGTCGCCCGCGTCCTGAGCGGGCTCCACAGGGGCGGGCACCAGGGTCAGCCGACGGACGGACTCCGGTCGGCGCCGGGACCGACGCCGGACCTCCGTCCGGTCCACCCGCCCCAGTTCGGTGTGCGGCAGCTGGTCGACGGTGATCACCGCGGTCGGCCGCTTGAACGCGGGCAGCCGCTCGGCCAGCCAGCCGGTGAGGGCGTCCACGTCCAGCTCGGCGCCCGGCTCCGGCACCAGCACGGCCACCAGGGCGGCCCCGCCCGACGCGGCCGGATCGCCGTCGGGAGCCGGCGCGTCCAGGCTGATCAGTGCGGCCTCGTGCACCGCTGGGTGTTCGAGCAGCACGTCCTCGACCTCGGACGGCCAGACGGTGAACCCGGCCACGGTGACCGTCTCGGCCGCCCGGTCGACCAGCACCAGGGTGCCGTCGTCGTCCAGGTAGCCGAGGTCGCCGGTGACGAACCAGCCGTCATGGTCGGGCCCGTCCTGACCGTCCGGCCAGTACCCGGAGAACAGGGTGGGCGACCAGACCTGGATCGGGCCCAGCTCGTCGTCCACGTCGATGTCCGCACCGAGCTCGTCCAGCCCGACCCGCTCGGCCGGCGCGGCCGCCGGGTCGGGTGGCTCCGCAGCGCCGCCGTCCGTGACCGGGTCGGGGTCCGCGACGACGACCGGGCGGTCCTCGCCGGCCGGGTCCGCGGGTCCCTTCGCGGCCGGCGTGTCGACCCGGTCCCGCGCGCCGTGCGCCGGCTCCACCGGGTCGGCGGCGCCGACGATCCGGATCCGCACTCCCGGCACCGGCCGGCCGACCGCCCCCGCCCGACGGTCGTCCGGGATCCCCCGTCCCGCGTCCGGACCTGGGTCCGGAGCGCTGCCGTCCGGCACCGGGACCACCGAGAGTTCCTGCGACAACCCGGCACTCGGCCGGGCGGCGGTGCTGACGATCACGCCGCAGGTCTCGGTCAGGCCGTAGCCGCGGTGCACCGGCCGGCCGGTCACCGACCGGGCCAGATCCCGGTCGATCTGGTCGAGCGAGGCCGTGTTCGTGGTCATCGCCCGGACCGATCCCAGCGCCGACTCGGCGTCGGGATGGGTGAACAGGCGGTGGTACAGCAGCGGGGCCCCGGGGAGGATGGTCACCAGCTCCCGCCGGATCAGCTCGAGCACCCCGCCGGGATCCTCCGGGCCCACGTCCGCCGGCACCAGCACGGCCGTCCCGCCGACGGCGGCCACCGGCAGCAGGGCGTGCGCCCAGCCGGTCAGGTGGTGCAGCGGGGTGGCCTGCAGGGCGCGGTCCCCCGGCTGCCAGACCCCGGGCAACCGGCCGGCCAGCTCGACCGCGGCCAGCACCGCCCGATGCGACACCATCACCGGCCGGTGCCCGCGGTTGGCCCGGGCCAGCAGGACCAGGTCCTCCCCACCGGCCGCCGCCGGCACCGGAGCGGGCACCGGTCCCGACCACCACGCCGTCACCTGATCCGGATCGAGCCGGTGGCGCTGCAGGTCGTTCCGGTCCAGGCCCGATCCGTCCCCGTCCGGGCTGACGTCGTCCGGTCCGGCCAGCACAGCGGACGCGTCGACCAGGTCGGCGATGGCCGCGGTGTCGCCGCGGCCCGGTGCGATCGGGACCGCCACCAGGCCGGCCCGGGCGGCAGCGAACAGGACGAGCACCAGGTCCTCGGTGGAGGGCAGCGCGACGACGATCCGGTTGCCCGGGCGCAGCCCGGCCCGGGCCAGCGCGACGGCGGCCCGGTCGGCCGCGACGTCGAGCTCGGTCCAGGTCACGCTCCGGGCCACCCCGGCCAGCGCGGTCAGGCCACCGGTGCGGCGGGCCGCCTCGCGCAGCAGATCGGCCACGTTGCGGCGGTCGACACCGTCCGCAGCGGCGTCGGCATGGGCGCCGGCTCCAGGGCCGGCGACCCGGTCCACGTCGGCGGGCTCGGCATCGGCGGCTTCGGACAGGCTGGACACGGTCCCATTGTTCCCGCCCGTGCCGACGCTCCGTCACCGCCCACACCGGTCCCGCTGTCCGGGCGGGTGCCCGGCGTCCCGACCGCCGGCGCAGCTGCGCTCGGTGACGCCTCCCGCGGCGTCGACGCCGGGGATGTCGGGATCGGGGCCGATACTGTGGTGGACCGCGTTGGGGTGGACGAGCGGCTCCGTCGACGAACCAGGGGGCGAGTGTGACGCGAGGCAGGTCGCGGCTGTTCGGCGCCCGCGCCGGGCGGACCGAGATCGCCGGGGAGGCCTCGGCCGAGGCCGCCTACCAGGCCGCCCACGGGGAGCACAGCACCGCCGGGACGCCGGGGGGCCTGGAGACCACCGGCGACCTCGAACCGCTGGAGCCGGCCCCGGCGACCCCGCCGGTCACCGACCTGACCGCCGGTGCCTTCTTCGACGTCGACAACACGATCATGCAGGGCGCGTCGGTCTTCCACTTCGCCCGCGGTCTGGCCGCCCGCGACTTCTTCTCCACCGGCGACCTGCTCCGGTTCGCCGCGCGGCAGGTCCGGTTCCGGCTGTCCGGCGAGAACCTGCACGACGTGTCCGACGCCCGGGAGCAGGCGTTGTCGTTCGTGGCCGGCCGGCAGGTGTCGCAGATCGTCGAGCTCGGCGAGGACATCTACGACGAGCTGATGGCCGACCGCATCTACCCGGGCACGCTGGCCCTGGCCCGTCAGCACCTGGCCGCCGGGCAGCGGGTCTGGCTGGTCACCGCGACCCCGAGCGAGCTGGCCCAGATCATCGCCCGCCGGCTCGGGCTGACCGGCGCCCTGGGTTCGGTGTCCGAGGTGGACGGCGACACCTACACCGGCGCGCTGGTCGGTGAACTGCTGCACGGTCCGGCCAAGGCGGCTGCGGTGCGGGCGCTGGCTGCCCGCGAGGGCCTGGACCTGCGCCGCTGCACCGCCTACTCGGACTCGGTGAACGACGTTCCGATGCTGTCGGTGGTGGGCACGGCCGTGGCGGTCAACCCCGACGCGGCGCTGCGTGACGTCGCACGCCGACGCAACTGGCAGATCGTCGATTTCCGCACCGGCCGCAAGGCCGCCCGCATCGGACTGCCGTCGGCGCTGGCGGTCGGCCTGGCCGGCGGCGGTGCCGTGGTGGCGCGGCGGTTGATCCGGCCCCGTTGATCAGCGCTGACCGGGCGGCTGACCGGGCGGCTCAACCCAGGAACGGGTGACCGCGCCGCAGCAGCAGTCGGTACAAGGTCTGCTGGATGGTCTCCCGCACCCGGTCCGTCAGGCCGAACACCACCATGGGGTCGTCGGCGGCCCCGTCGGGCAGGTCGTCGGTCGGGATCGGCTCGCCGAACTCGATGATCCACTTGCTGGGCAGCGGCACCGCCCCCAGCGGTCCGAGCAACGGGAAGAACGGCGTCACCGGGAAGTACGGCAGACCCAGCGCGCGGGCCAGCGGCTTGAGATTCCCGATCATCGGGTAGATCTCCTCGGCGCCCACGATGGACACCGGGATGATCGGCACCCCGGCCTGCACGGCGGCGCTGACGAAGCCGCCACGGCCGAACCGCTGCAGCCGGTACCGCTGGGTCCAGGCCTTGCCCACGCCCTTGAAGCCCTCTGGGAACACCGACACCAGTTCACCGGCGGCCAGCAGCCGCTCGGCATCGGGGTTGCAGGCCAGCGTGTTGCCGCCGCGCCGGGCCAGGGTGCCCAGCACCGGGAGGTCGAACAGCAGGTCGGCGGCCAGCACCCGCACCACGCGGTGGGCCGGGTGGTGTTCCCGCACCGCGACCGCGGTCATCACGGCGTCGATCGGGACGGTGCCGGAATGGTTGGCCACCAGCAGCGCCGCACCGGTCATGGGCAGGTGCTCGAGCCCGAGCGCCTCGACCCGGAACCAGCGCTCGAACAGCAGCCGCAGGGGCGGCAGCAGGACGGAGTCGGTGAAGTCGGCGTCGTAGCCGAACTCGTCCACCTGGTAGTCACCGGTCAGCCGGCGCCGGGCGAACGCCAGCGCGTCGGCCAGGGTGTCGCGCCACCCACCGCCGGCGGTCGGGATCGGCTCGTCGAGTCGCTCGGACTCGGCGCGGGGCTGGTGGGCGGTCATCGGCTGTGTCCTCGGGTCAGGCGACCCCGGCGGACGCCGGGTGCGTGGCCGTCGATGCCGATCAGGTGCCGGGCCGGACGGGTGGATCGGGCCCCCTCGGGCGAGCCGGCCGGGGCCGGGCGTGACACCGGCGCGGGCCGGGCACCGGCCAGGTCGGCCAGTCGCACCTCGGCGGACCGGACGGCGGCGGCGGGCAGCACCGGCGGCAGCGACCGGGCGAAGTCGTCGAACGCCTCGGTGGTGGACATGCGGGGCGTGAAGCCGATCTCCCGGTGCAGACGTTCGGTGTCCATCACCCGCGGCCGGGTCAGATCCCGCAGTTGGGCCGGGGACAGGTTGCGGACACCGACCAGCCGGGCCACCGCGGCCAGGGACCGCAGGCCGGTGAGCGGCACCGGGACGGGGATGCGGCCGGTCCGGTGCACCGCCTGGTGCAGGGTCAGCACGCCCTCACCGGCGACGTTCACCGCCCCGGAGAAGTCGCCGAGCACCAACCGGTGCAACAGGGCCACCGCGTCCAGCTCGTGCAGCACCTGCAGCCGCGGATCCCGACCCAGCGGCACCGGCACCAACGGCGACAGCGAGAAGTACCCGGTGAAGGGAGTCCGCACGGACGGCCCGACGACCTCGGCCAACCGCGGGACGGCGACCCGGACGTCGGGCCGGCGACGCATGAAACCGCGGACGTAGCCCTCCATGTCGGTCGCGTCGCGGGCGGCGCCGGCGCCACCGAGCACCTCGGCGTCGGCCTCGCCGAACACGGCCGGGTCGCGGGTGGAGCCGCCGTAGACCGCGGCGGTCGACCGGACGATCAACGACCGCACCGATGGGGCCCGCTGGCAGGCGGCCAGCAACTGCATGGTGCCCAGGACGGTCGTCTCGAAGGTGGCGCCGGCCGGGACCCGGGCACTGGGCGGCGGCGTCAGCCCGGCGGCGTGGACGACGGTGTCGACACCGGCCGCCTCGATGACCCGGTGGACCACCGGGTTGCGCAGGTCGACGCGGGTGAACTCGGCCCGACCCAGGCGGGCGCGGGCCGCGGCGTCGGGCGACACCGCGTCCACGCCGATGACCTTCTCGACCCGGGGATGCCGGGCCAGTTGGCCGGCGAGCGCGGAGGCGACGAACCGGCTGACCCCGGTGACCAGCACCACGGATCCCGCCACGTCGCCCTCCGATCGATCGCCGGCCGACCGGTTACTTGCCGGCCTTGCGGCGGGCCACCCGGGTCTTGCGCAGCAGCTTGCGGTGCTTCTTCTTGGCCATCCGCTTGCGCCGCTTCTTGATGACAGAACCCATGGACAACCTCTTGACGATCGTGCCGCGCAGAGCGGACGGCGATGACGGGCACGGTGCGTCACCGGCCCCTGGACCAGCCACAGCACGGCCGGAACGGCGCCTGCGGACCGCAACATCCTAGCCGCCGCGGGCGAGGGCGCGCCCCGGTCGCAGCGGCCGGACCATGCGGGCCTGACGTCGCGGCGCGGTCAGCCCGCGTCGTGGAACGCCGATTGCAGGTACGCGTGCACGGCCCGCTCGGGCACCCGGTAGGAGCGTTTGACGCGCAGGGCCGGCAGCTCCCCGGCGTGGACCATCCGGTAGACGGTCATCGGCGAGACGCGCATCAGCCGGGCCACCTCGGAGACGGTGAGGAACTTCAGCGTGGCCAGGTCCGGTTCCTCCGCCGAGCGCCGTGGCGGGCCGGGTTCTGCCCGGGTGGTCGCGCTCCGGCCGGTGGTGTCCGGTCCCGGTCCGTTCCGGTCGGTGGACGCCGACCGCCCCCGGGTCGGCTGAGCACCCGGCACGGGGGTCGACGCGGCGGTCGACCCAGCGGTCGACGGAGCCGTCGACGGCTGCTCCGGCCAGCTGTCCCCGCCCGGATCTGTCGATCCGTGCATGGAATGCCTCTTCCGCGCACGGTCCGCGCCGCGGGCTTCCCCTCCCGCAGCTCGACGGCCGTGCTCGGTCCGAACTCTATCCTCCCTGGTCGGCGGGCGACGATGCCCGGATCGGGCGGCTCCCGGCGCCGACCCGGCGGACCGGTGCGCGGGGCGCAGGCCGGCGCGGACCGGTCAGCCGGCCGTCGGTCCGTCGATCCGGTGCGCCCGGCCCAGGTCGCGGGAGCGCAGCGCGGCCGCCTCGATGGCGGTCAGCAACGCGGCCCGCACCCGGTGGTTCTCCAGCTCGCGGATGGCGGCGATGGTGGTGCCGCCGGGCGAGGTCACCGCCTCCCGCAGCGCGACCGGGTGGTCGCCGGTCTCCCGCAGCATGGCTGCCGCGCCCACCGCCGACTGGATGATCAGTTCGGTCGACACCCCGCGGGGCAGGCCGAGCAGGATACCGGCGTCGATCATCGCCTCGACCAGGAAGAAGAAGTAGGCCGGGCCTGACCCGGACAGGGCGGTCGCGGCGTCCTGCTGGCCCTCCGGCACCCGCAGCACCCGACCGACCGACCGCAGCAGTTCCTCGGTCAGCTCCAGGTGCTCAGGCTGCGCGTGCGAGCCGCCGGACACCACGCTCATCGCCTCACCGACGACCATCGGGGTGTTCGGCATCACCCGGACCACCGGGACCCCGGCGGGCAGCCGCGCCTCGTACAGCGCCGTCGGCAGCCCGGCGGCCAGCGAGACGACCAGCGTCGACGGAGCCAGCACCGGCGCCAGCGAGTCCAGCAGCGGCTCGATGTCCTGCGGCTTCACCGCGACGACGACGACGTCCGCCGCGGCAGCCGCGGCAGCCGCGTCCAGGGCCCGCACGCCGTGGCGCTGCGCCAGCTCCTGCGCCCGCTCGGGCGACCGGCGGCTCACGATCAGGTCGGCCGGGTCGCGGCCCGCACTGATCAGGCCGGACAGCAGCGCCTCGCCGATCTTGCCGGCACCGAGGATGGCGATCGTGGTCATGCCGGTCAGCGTCCCACGAGCCGACCGCCCGACCGAATCGGTTGTCGCACAGCCGATCTCGGTGGCAGTCTCGCCGCCGGACCCGGGCTCGGCGGCGGTCAGGACGGGCGGCGCACCAGGAGCGCGGTGGCCAGCGCCGCGCGACCCTCGCCGCGACCGGTCAGCCCCAGCCCGTCCGTCGTGGTGCCCGCCACCGAGACCGGCGCGCCGAGCGCCGCACCGAGCACCTGCTCGGCCTCGGCCCGGCGGGGCGACAGCCGGGGTGTGTTCGCGACGACCTGGACGGACGCGTTCAGCACCCGGAACCCAACGGCCTCCACCCGGCGCCGGACCTCGGCGAGCAGCCGGACCCCGGCCGCGCCGTGCCACTGCGGATCGTCGGTGCCGAACACCGCGCCCAGGTCGCCGAGCCCGGCCGCTCCCAGCACCGCGTCACACACCGCGTGGGCGGCGACGTCACCGTCGGAGTGGCCGGCGCACCCGTCGACCCCGTCGAAGAACAGTCCGGCGAGGTGGCACGGCCGTCCGACCTGCACGGGATGCACGTCCGTCCCGGTGCCCACCCGCAGATCGGGTGCGGAGTCGCCCTGGGCCATCCGCTGCGCCTCCGCCAGGTCCGCCGGTGTGGTGATCTTGAAGGCGGCCCGGTCGCCGGGCACCACATGCACCGGCAGCCCCAGCGCCTCGACCAGCCCGGCATCGTCCGTCACGGAGCCGGCCCCCGGGCCGATCCCCAGGCCCGCGGCCCCGACCAGCCCGTGGGCCCGGGTGAGCACGTCCGGCCTGAAGCCCTGCGGAGTCTGCACGAGCCGCAGCGACGAACGATCGACCACGCCGACGACCGTGCCGTCGGCCGTGACACTGCGCACGGTGTCGGCCACCGGCAGCACCGGGACGACCGCCGGGTGGCCGGCCCGGACCGCGGCCACCACACGCTGGACGACCTCGGGCGGGGTGAACGGACGGGCTGCGTCGTGCACCAGCACCACGTCCGGGACCGGCAGGGCGGATCCGGCATGGTCAGCGGCCTGGTCAGCGGCATGCACCGCGACGCGGGCTGCGGCGGCCACGGAGGCCACCCGGTCGTCCCCGCCGACGACCAGGACGGCCGGCCCCTCGGCGCCGAGCCACTCGGCCAGGTCCTCGCGAGCCCGGTCGAGCATGTCCGCCGCGACCGCCACCACGACCCGGTCCACGCCGGCGTCGAGCAACCCCCGCACACTGCGCTGCAGCAGACTGCTCGATCCGACGCGGACGAACGCCTTGGGCTCGGCCCGGCCGAGCCGGATCCCCAACCCGGCCGCCGGCACCAGGGCCACGACCGTCATCGGCACATCCCGCGGGTGGTCATCACCGGCGGCGCCGTCCACGGATCCACGACAGCGGACCGCCGTCGCGGATCAGGAGGCCAGGACCTCGTTGAGGATGGTCTCGGCCTTGTCCTCGTTGGTGCCCTCGGCCAGGGCCAGCTCCGAGACCAGGATCTGCCGCGCCTTGGCCAGCATCCGCTTCTCGCCGGCGGACAGCCCGCGCTCCTTGTCGCGACGCCACAGGTCGCGGACGACCTCGGCGACCTTGTTCACGTCACCGGAGGCCAGCTTCTCCAGGTTCGCCTTGTAGCGGCGGGACCAGTTGGTCGGCTCCTCGGTGTGCGGCGCCCGGAGCACCTCGAACACGCGATCCAGACCCGTGCGGTCGACGACGTCACGGACGCCCACGATCTCGGCGTTGTCCGCCGGGACCTTGACAGTCAGGTCCCCCTGCGCGACCTTCAGCACCAGGTACAGCTTCTCGACGCCTTTCACCACCCGGGTCTCGGTCGCTTGGATGAGCGCCGCCCCGTGGTGGGGATACACAACCGTTTCGCCGACCTTGAAGACCATGTAGTCAAGCCCCTTTCGCTCCCATCATGCTATCACGTCCTTCGAACCTTCCTCGGGTCGTTCCCGCAGGTCAGACGGGCCGCGGGGGGCTGCGTCGGGCTTGACAAGCCTGTGGTGGCCGTGCATTCCGGCAACCCGGACAGCCGCTCCGAGAATGTTCCGGGCGCCTCCCGGGACGACCGCACGCCGGGGCTCGCGGCCGACCACCGAGCCGGACCGGGGACCACAGCCGCCCTGGCGCCTCGCGGTCGCGACCGCGGTCCGGGCGGCACCGGCGGGTGGCGGACCGGGCGCGCCCGGCGCGACCCGGGTCGGACGGCCGACTAGGCTGGTGCACGAGATCGGCCCCGGGCCGTCGGTACGCTCCCGCCGCGCTGTCGCTCACCGACAGCGGCCGTGCGGGCGCCGTGCCACCGACCGCGCCGACCAGCACCGACCAGAGGGGATCCGCCGTGTCCAGCACCGCCCGCCGTCCGCGCCGCGTGCTCATGTCCGTGGCAGCCGCCGTGGTGGGCGTCGTGGGCCTCTCCGGCTGCGCCGCCGGCATGGTCTCGCAGACCGCTCAGCAGGTGGCCGCCATCGACGGCGCCAACGGGCAGTCCGGCGCCATCGGCATCCTCAACGTGCTGCTGGTCACGACCGAGCGGGACGCCTACCCGGCCGGCTCCGACGTCGAGCTCGACTTCTGGGTCTCGAACGAGAGCCTGGAGGACGACACCCTGGTCTCGGTGTCCTCCCCGCTGGCCGAGTCCGGTGGCATCACCGGCCAGGCCCGTGTCACCGCCCAGTCGCTGACCGACATGGCCACCGTCACCAGCCCCCGGGTCACGTTGGAAGGCCTCACCGAGGACCTCACCTACGGCGAGACGGTCCCGGTCACCTTCACCTTCGAGGCCGCCGGCGACATCACGGTCAACGTGCCGATCGCCGTCCCGGCCCAGCGCTCCACGGACCGGCCGACGGTCAACATCCTGCCGCCGCACGGCACCCCCATCTGGGAAGAGGGCCACGGCGAGGAGGGCGACCACGCCGAGGGCGGCACCGAGTCGACCGGCGAGGCCAGCGGTCACTGACCGATCAGGGTCAGCCGGGTCCGGCCGGCTGATCGGAGGTCCGCTGCCCGCCCGGGCGGCGCTGCCGAGCGGCTGACGGTCGTTGTCGGTGCCTGGTCGTAGGTTCGAACCGTGACCAGCCACCAGTCTCCGTCCTCGTCCCGTACGGCCGGCCGGACGCCGCCGTCCCGTTCGACCGGCGGACGGGCGGGCAAGGCGGACCGCACCCCGTTCCGCTGCACCGAGTGCGGCTTCAACGCGGCCAAGTGGCTCGGTCGCTGCCCGGAGTGCCAGGCCTGGGGCACCCTCGCCGAGACCGCAGCCGGGCCGGCGCCGCTGCGGCGACTGACCCCGGCGATGGTGACCACACCCGCCGTTCCGATCGCCGAGGTCCCGGCCGGCGCGGTCCGGGCCCGACCCAGCGGTCTGACCGAACTGGACCGCGTCCTCGGCGGCGGCCTGGTCCCCGGCGGGGTGGTGCTGCTCGCCGGCGAACCCGGCGTCGGCAAGTCCACGCTGCTGCTGTCCGCGGCCCACGCCTGGGCCGCCGGCGGGCAGGGCCGGGTGCTCATCGTCAGCGGCGAGGAGTCGGCCGCACAGATCCGGATGCGGGCCGACCGCATGCAGTCGCTGCACCCCGAGCTGTACCTGGCCGCGGAGTCCGACCTCGGCGCGGTGCTGGGCCAGATCGAGGCGGTGCGACCGGCCCTGGTCGTGCTCGACTCGGTGCAGACCATCGCGTCCGGCGAGATCGAGGGCAGTGCCGGCGGCGTGGCCCAGGTCCGGGCGGTGGCAGCCGCGCTCACCGCGGCGGCCAAGGAACACCACTTCGCCTGCGTGTTGATCGGCCACGTCACCAAGGACGGGGCCATCGCGGGCCCGCGGGTGCTCGAGCACCTGGTCGACGTGGTGCTGCAGTTCGAGGGCGACCGGCACTCCAGCCTCCGGCTCATCCGCGGGGTGAAGAACCGCTTCGGCCCCAGCGATGAGGTCGGTTGCTTCCAGATGGTGGCCGACGGCATCGTCGGGTTGGCCGACCCATCCGGGGTGTTCCTGTCCGGCCGTCGCGATCCGGTGCCCGGCACCTGCGCCACGGTGGCCATGCAGGGCCGCCGGCCGCTCCCCGTGGAGATCCAGGCCTTGGTGGCCGACGCCGGCGGCGAGCACGGTCGGCGCACCGCCTCGGGTCTCGACGCGGCCCGGATGACCATGGTGATGGCGGTGCTGCAGCGTTGGGGCGGGGTGGCGCTGGCCAACCGCGAGGTGCTGGCGGCCACCGTCGGCGGTGTCCGGGTGACCGAGCCCGGAGTCGACCTGGCCCTGGCCATGGCGCTGTGGTCGTCGGCCCGCGACATCGCGCTGCCGCCCGGCCTCGTGGTGCTGGGTGAGCTGGGGTTGTCGGCCGAGGTCCGGCCGCCGCCGGCCCTGTCGCGGCGGCTGGTGGAGGCCCGCCGGCTGGGTTTCGACCACGCCATCGTGCCGGCCGGTGGGGAGGCCGGGACAGCGCCGCAGGGCCTGCGGGTGGACCGGGTGACCGACCTGGGGCAGGCGTTCCGCAGCCTGGGCAACGACGACGGGGTGGTGCACTGGCTGCAGCAGCGGCGGTGAGTCCGGATCATCCGGCGCGATCCGGCGCGATCCGGCAACGCCGGGCGCCGTCCGGACATGATCAGGTGTGTGCGCGGATGAACCGGTCCGGTTGCCGGGCGTCCCTAGAATGGCTGACCGGGCCGGATCCGGCTCATCCGCTCGAACCGGCTCGGGAGGCTGTGTGGTGACCGACGGGGCTGACGTCGCGGCCCATCGCGATGTCCTGGCCCGGGTCGCCCCCGGCACCCAGCTGCGCGACGGCCTGGAACGGATCCTGCGCGGCCGCACCGGTGCGCTGATCGTCCTGGGGTTCGACCGCACGGTCGAGGCGCTGTGCGACGGCGGCTTCCGGCTGGACGTGGAGTTCTCCCCCACCCGGCTGCGGGAGCTGTCCAAGATGGACGGCGCGGTCGTGCTGAACGACGACGCCACGCGGATCCTGCGGGCCAACGTGCAGTTGATGCCGGACTCGACCATCCCGACCATGGAGTCCGGCACCCGGCACCGCACCGCGGAGCGCACGGCGGCCCAGACCGGCCGACCGGTGATCTCGGTGAGCCACTCCATGTCGATCATCAGCCTGTACTTCGGCGGTCGTCGGCACCTGGTGGTGGATCCGCCGACCATCCTGTCCCGGGCCAACCAGGCGCTGGCCACGCTGCAGCGCTACCGGGCCCGGCTGGACGAGGTGGCCCGGGCGCTGTCCGCGCTGGAGATCGAGGACTTCGCCACCCTGCGCGACGCCATGACGGTGCTGCAGCGGCTGTTGATGGTCGCCCGCATCGCCGACGAGCTGACCGGCAGCGTGGTCGAGCTGGGCACCGACGGACGCCTGCTCGAGCTCCAGCTCGAGGAGCTGCTCAGTGGGACGCCCGGGATGCGCGAGTCCCTCATCCGCGACTACCTGCCGGCCGACGTCGAGGCGCCGTCGGTCGAGCAGGCCGCCGCCGCGCTCGACCAGCTGGGCGACGCCGACCTGCTCGATCTCGGGGTGATCGCCCGGACGCTCGGGTACCCCACCGGCGCCGACCTGGACGCGCCCGCCGCGACCCGCGGGTACCGGCTGCTGGCCGGCATCCCCCGGCTGCCGGCCGCCATCCTGGACCGGCTCATCCAGCACTTCGGCAACCTGCAGGGTCTGCTGGCCGCGACGGCCGCCGACCTGCAGGCCGTCGACGGCGTCGGTGACACCCGTGCCCGGGGCGTCCGGGAAGGGCTCTCCCGACTCGCCGAGTCCTCGATCCTGGACCGGTACGGCACCTCGCTCTGACGAGCCGACTGCCGAGGGCTCAGCCGACGGTGAAGCCGGCCGGGGTGCCGGCCAGCCCGCCGATCGCCGCGACCACGCTGTAGGCGCCCGGCCCGACCACCACCCGGTCCCCGGTGCAGCCCGGCGTCGAGGTGGTGCCCGACCAGCGGACCGAGAACTGGGCCGACGCACCCGGCGCGAGCTCCCGGACGTCGGTGCCGGTCCCCGGGAAGCAGTCCGCGGTCGACCAGACGTGCCCGCCGTTCGCGTCCAGCACCGTGTACACCTGCAGCGGACCGGACAGGTCACGAACGCAGGCCTGTCCTCCGGTGTTGGTGACGGTCATGCCGAGCACCGGCTGCGAGCCCGGCGCCCACTGCGGCTGAGCCGAGGAGGCGACCACCGACAGCATCGCGTCCGCGCACAGCAATCGTCCCTGCTCGTCGTACGACGGGGCCGGCGGCTCGGGCGCCGGCGCGGCCGTCGGCTGGTCGGCGGGCGGCGGCTCCGGGGTCGGCGCGGCGGCCGGGTCGGAGGTCGGCTGGCCCGCGTCCGACGCAGCGGGCTCGGCCGGCGCCGCGGGGTCCGTGGTGGCGGCCGGGTCTGTCACGGTCGTGGTGTCGGCGGCCGGCGGGGCGCTGGTCTCGGTGGTGGACGGCGCCGCCTCCGACCCGGTCGTGGACGGCGTCTCGGTCGTCGACGGAGTCGTCGGGGGGGTCGGGGTCGTCGGCGTCGGGGTGGTCGGGGGGGTGGCCAGCACGCCGGTCAGGCTGGGTCGCGACGAGGTGCTCCCGGCCACCGCGGCACTACCGGGGTCGGACGATCCGGAGGACCGGGCGGCGCTGCGGTTGATCAGGAACCAGACCACACCGATGAGGACGATCACGGCGGCGGCCACCACGAGCAGCCGCCGCATCCAGTAGGTCCTCGACGACTCAGGGCCCACGGGGTGCATCACGCCCAAAGGGTAATGTCGCGCGCGGCCGTGACCGGGGTGCAACGCCGTGCCCGACGGCCACGCGCCCGAGGAGGAGTCGCCGATGACCGCGATCGAGGAGTTGCTGCGCCGCAACGAGGCCCTGGCCATGCAGCATCCGTACTGGATCGGACCGCGCCCGAAGCTCAAGGTCGCCGTGGTCATGTGCATGGACGCCCGGATCGACGCGCACGCCGCCTTCCGCCTGCAGCCCGGTGAGGCGCACCTGATGCGCAACGCCGGTGGCGTGGTCACCGACGACATCGTCCGTTCGCTGGCGATCTCCCAGCACGCCCTGGGCACCGAGGAGATCATGGTCATCCACCACACCGACTGTGGTCTGGCCACGCTGCAGGAGGACGACTTCCGCGCCAAGCTGGCCACCTTCGCGGGCTACCGCCCGACGTGGGCGGTGCAGGCGTTCAAGGACCCGCACGACTCGGTCGCCGAGTCGCTGCGCCGCATCACCGACTCGCCCTTCCTGTTGCACCGGGACCGTGTCCGGGGCTTCGTCTTCGACGTGCAGTCGGGCCTCCTCGAGGAGGTCTCTGCGGGCGAGCACCACGCCCCGCCGGCCCCCGAGGCGGAGCCGGAGCAGCCGCAGGCCGTGCCGCCGGCCGATCCCGACGGTGCCGGTCACTGAGTCGGACCATCCGTCGGACGACGGCGGTGCTCCCGGTGCCGGAGCCGGACCGGGAGCACTGCCGGCCGACCGACTGATCGCCTTCTACACCGACCACCGGCGGGACCTGCCCTGGCGCGAGCCCGGGACCACACCGTGGGGCGTGCTGGTCTCCGAGGTGATGCTGCAGCAGACCCAGGTCGCCCGGGTGGTTCCTGCGTACCGACAGTGGATCGAGCGCTGGCCGACCCCGCCCGACCTCGCCGCGGAGCCCTCGGGCGAGGCCGTCCGGGCCTGGGGCCGGCTCGGCTACCCACGTCGGGCGCTGCGGCTGCACGCCGCGGCCACGGCCATCACCGACCGGCACCACGGCCGGGTGCCGGACACGGTCGACGAACTGCTCACCCTGCCCGGGGTCGGCGAGTACACCGCGCGGGCGGTCGCCGCGTTCGGCTACCGCCGCCGGGCGCCCGTCGTGGACACCAACGTGCTGCGGGTGCTGTCCCGGGCCACCCGGGGTGTCGACACCCGCGCCTCCGCGACGGCCACCGACCGCCGCGATCTGGACCGGTGGCTGCCCCAGGACCCGGACACCGCCGCCACGTTCTCGATCGCGGTCATGGAACTGGGTGCGCTGCTCTGCACCACCGGCGAGCCGGGCTGCTCCCAGTGCCCGATCTCCGACGACTGCGCGTGGCGGGCCGCCGGGTACCCGGCGGCCGCCGCGGTCCGCCGGCAGGGCGCCTGGGCGGGCTCGGACCGGCAGGTGCGCGGGCGGATCATGGCCGCGCTGCGGGACGCCCCCGCCGCCGTGGCCGAGGGCGAGCTGGCCGCGGTGTGGCCGGACGTCCAGCAGTGGCGGCGGTGCCTGGACTCGCTGCTGGCCGACGGGCTGGCCGTCCGGGTCGACGTGGGCTGGATCGGCCTGCCCGGCTGAGTCCCGGGGGCCACGGCACTCGCTCACGTCCCGGAGGCCGACCGAGCCCGAGTGCTCCCCCGACACGCGGAACGGCCCGCCCCGCGACAGCGGGACGGGCCGTTCTCAGCGAGCGATCGGGCGTCAGGCGTCCTTCTCGAGGTTGATCGGGCTGTCGGCGTCGATGGCCAACGCCGCCCCGACCGTCTCGGGCACCAGGCTGGGCTTGGGCTCGCCGCGGAAGGTGAACTCCCGCTCCTTGCCCTCGCCCTGCACGTCGACCAGGACGATCTGCCCGGGCTGGATCTCCTCGAACAGGATCTTCTCGGACAGTTTGTCCTCGATCTCCCGCTGGATGGTCCGGCGCAGCGGCCGGGCACCCAACACCGGGTCGAAGCCGCGCTCGCCGAGTAGCGTCTTGGCCGCGTCGGTGACCTCCAGCGCCATGTCCTTGTTCTTCAGGGCCGTCTCGACGCGCTTGAGCATGAGATCGACCATCTGGTTGATCTCGACCGTGGTGAGCTGGTGGAACACCACGGTGTCGTCGATGCGGTTGAGGAACTCGGGCCGGAAGTGGCGCTTGAGTTCGTCGTTGACCTTGGCCTTCATCCGCTCGTAGTCCGAGGACGCCGAGCCCTGGGAGAACCCGATGCCGACGGCCTTGGAGATGTCCGAGGTGCCGAGGTTCGAGGTGAAGACGATGACGGTGTTCTTGAAGTCCACCGTCCGGCCCTGACCGTCGGTCAGCCGCCCGTCCTCCAGCACCTGCAGCAGCGTGTTGTAGATGTCCGGGTGCGCCTTCTCGATCTCGTCGAACAGCACCACCGAGAACGGCTTGCGCCGCACCTTCTCGGTCAGCTGGCCGCCCTCCTCGTAGCCCACGTACCCGGGAGGGGCACCGAAGAGCCGCGAGGCGGTGTAGCGATCGTGGAACTCGCCCATGTCGACCTGGATGAGCGCGTCCTCGTCCCCGAAGAGGAACTCGGCCAGCGCCTTGGTCAGTTCGGTCTTCCCGACGCCGGATGGGCCGGCGAAGATGAACGACCCCGCCGGGCGCTTCGGGTCCTTGAGGCCGGCCCGGGTGCGCCGGATGGCCTGCGAGACCGCCTTGACCGCCTGCTCCTGGCCGATGATGCGCTTGTGCAGCGCGTCCTCCATGCGCAGCAGCCGGGTGGTCTCGGCCTCGGTCAGCTTCACGACCGGGATGCCGGTCCAGTTGCCCAGGACCTCGGCGATCTGCTCGTCGTCGACCTCGCTGACGACGTCCAGGTCACCGTCCTTCCACGCCTTCTCCCGCTCGGCCTTGCGGGCGAGCAGCTGCTTCTCCTTGTCCCGCAGGGACGCGGCCTTCTCGAAGTCCTGCGCGTCGATCGCGGACTCCTTCTCGCGCCGCACCTCGGCGAGCTTGTCCTCGAACTCGCGCAGGTCCGGCGGCGCGGTCATCCGGCGGATGCGCATCCGGGCGCCGGCCTCGTCGATCAGGTCGATCGCCTTGTCCGGCAGGTACCGGTCGCTGATGTACCGGTCGGCCAGGGTGGCCGCCGCGACCAACGCGTCGTCGGTGATGGTGATGCGGTGGTGCGCCTCGTACCGGTCGCGCAGCCCCTTGAGGATCTCGATGGTGTGGGCCACCGACGGCTCGCCGACCTGGATCGGCTGGAAGCGCCGCTCCAGGGCCGCGTCCTTCTCGACGTACTTGCGGTACTCGTCGAGGGTGGTCGCACCGATGGTCTGCAGTTCACCGCGGGCCAGCATCGGCTTGAGGATGGACGCGGCGTCGATCGCGCCCTCGGCGGCACCCGCACCCACCAGGGTGTGGATCTCGTCGATGAACATGATGATGTCGCCGCGGGTGCGGATCTCCTTGAGCACCTTCTTGAGGCGCTCCTCGAAGTCACCGCGGTAGCGGGAGCCGGCGACCAGCGAGCCCAGGTCCAGCGTGTAGAGGTGCTTGTCCTTGAGGGTCTGCGGGACGTCGCCGCGGATGATCGCCTGGGCGAGGCCCTCGACGACCGCGGTCTTGCCGACGCCGGGCTCGCCGATCAGCACCGGGTTGTTCTTGGTGCGGCGGGACAGCACCTGCATGACCCGCTCGATCTCCTTCTCGCGCCCGATGACCGGGTCGAGCTTGCCCTCGCGGGCGGACTGAGTCAGGTTGCGACCGAACTGGTCGAGCACCAGCGACGTCGACGGAGTGCCCTCGGACCGGCCACCCTCGGCCGCCGCGGTCTCCTTGCCCTGGTACCCCGAGAGCAGCTGCAGCACCTGCTGGCGCACCCGGTTGAGGTCGGCCCCCAGCTTGACCAGGACCTGCGCGGCGACGCCCTCGCCCTCGCGGATCAGGCCCAGCAGGATGTGCTCGGTGCCGATGTAGTTGTGCCCCAGCTGGAGCGCCTCGCGGAGGCTGAGCTCCAGCACCTTCTTGGCCCGGGGGGTGAACGGGATGTGCCCGGACGGCGACTGCTGACCCTGGCCGATGATCTCCTCGACCTGGGCACGGACACCCTCGAGTGCGATGCCGAGCGACTCCAGGGCCTTGGCTGCGACGCCCTCGCCCTCGTGGATCAGCCCGAGCAGGATGTGCTCGGTGCCGATGTAGTTGTGGTTGAGCATCCGGGCCTCTTCCTGGGCCAGGACGACAACGCGACGAGCTCGGTCGGTGAACCGTTCGAACATGTGCACTCCTCACAGGCGTGCGCGGCAGCAAGACGACTCCGGCGGATCCGCGGGACCCCGGCGTGCCGGTGTCCCGCGAGTCCGTGTGACTGCCCGCGGAGTTCCCCGGCCGACCGCCGTCGACACCCGACCGGACACTGCAGCGGTTCGATCCACTGTAGACGCCGGGTGCTGGCGACGACCGGTTCCGCGACCGGTCACGACGGCACTGCGCACGGTGCCGTCGATGCTGTCCAACGCTGCCTGAGCGCTCCTCGTTCCGCCACGACCGCGGCTACGCCGAGGGCGAACATCCCCCGGATGCGTCCCCATCAGGGGTCGCCACGCCCGACCCGGACCGGCCCCGGCGGACGCGGAACGGACGGCCACCCGCTGTCCCGGGTGACCGTCCGTTCCGCGAGCGATGCCCGCGGGCGCTGCTCGGGCCGGGCGGGCGGCGGGACCTCGTCCCGCTGCCGCCACGCCCGGGTCAGTGCGCGGCTTCGAACGCCTCGATGACGGCGGCCGACAGCCGACCCCGCTCGGACACCTCGTAGCCGTTGGCCCGGGCCCACTCGCGCACCGCGGAGGTCTGTTCGCGGTCCGGTGCGGTCCGGGACGCGGGCCGGCTGGACCGCGAGCGCTTGGCCACCGCGCTGCGGCGGCTGCCGTCGACGCGACGGGCGTGCGCGACGTAGAGACTCAACTGATCGCGCAGCTTCTGTGCGTTCTTCTCACTCAGATCGATCTCGTACGCCGCACCGTCAAGACCGAACGAGAACGTCTCGTCCGCTTCGCTCCCGTCGATGTCGTCGACGAGCGTGACGGTGGTCAACGTGGCCATCAGTTCCCCTCCTGGTTGCGGACGTCCGTCAGGCGATTTCCCGGCGCCTACTGGGCGCGGCTCGTCGACTGAGAAACACCGTTGGATTGACGACCCGATCCTAACGCCGCGCAATTGGGAATCGACGCACCCACCATGAGCAAGTCCCCGATCGCCGACAACGGCCCGGTGCCGTCGGGTGACTCGAGACACGATCGGGTCGGCCTGTCTGTGATTTCCCGGTGAACGGCACCGGAGAACGATCAGTCCTGGGCGCGGACGAACGGAAAGAGAATGGTCTCGCGAATACCCAGGCCGGTCATCGCCATGAGCAGTCGGTCGATGCCCATGCCCATGCCACCGGCCGGCGGCATGCCGTACTCCATCGCCCGCAGGAAGTCCTCGTCGAGCACCATCGCCTCGTCGTCGCCCAGGCCGGCCAGCCGCGCCTGGTCCACGAAGCGTCGGCGCTGCACCACCGGGTCGACGAGCTCCGAATAACCGGTCGCGGTCTCGACGCCGCGGATGTACAGGTCCCACTTCTCTGCCAGGCCGGGCGCCGTACGGTGATCACGCGTCAGCGGCGAGGTCTCGGCCGGGTAGTCACGGACGAAGGTGGGTTCGACCAGCGTGTGCACCACGAGCTCGTCGAACAGTTCCTCGACCAGCCGGCCCGGGCCGTGGTGCGGCGCGACCGCCACACCGTGCCGCTCGGCCAGGTCGACCAGTTCGGCTCGCGGGGTCTCCACGGTGATCTCCCGGCCCACCGCCTCGGACACCACGTCGTACAGGCCGATCCAGCGCCACAGCCCACCCAGGTCGAACTCGCTGCCGTCGGCGTGCACCGCCGTCGTCGAACCGAAGACCTCGGTGGTCGCCCGTTGGATGAGATCACGCGTCAGATCGGCGATCCCGTGATAATCCGAGTACGCCTCGTAGGCCTCCAGCATCGCGAACTCCGGCGAATGCGACGAATCGACACCCTCGTTCCGGAAGTTCCGATTGATCTCGAACACCCGGTCCACCCCGCCGACCAGGACCCGCTTGAGGTACAGCTCGGGTGCGATGCGCAGGTACAGCGGCATGTCGAGCGCATTCATGTGCGTGACGAACGGTCGTGCCGCGGCCCCGCCGTGCAGCACCTGCAACATCGGCGTCTCGACCTCGAGGAAATCACGTTCGTGCAGCGTGGACCGCAGCGAACGATTCACCGCGGCGCGCACCTGCACCGTCCGGCGGGCCTGTTCGCGGACGATCAGATCGACGTACCGCTGGCGGACCCGGTTCTCCTCGGACAATTCCTTGTGCGCGACCGGCAGCGGTCGCAGCGCCTTCGCCGCGATCCGCCACTCGTCGGCCAGGACGGAGAGTTCCCCCCGCTTGGAGGTGATCACCCGTCCGTGGACGAAGAGATGATCGCCGAGATCGACGTCGGCCTTGAACGCACTGAGCTGTTCCTCGCCGACCGAGGCCAACGAGACCATCACCTGCAGCTGGGTGCCCGCATCACCGGCACCACCCTCGCGGAGGGTCGCGAAACACAGCTTGCCGGAATTGCGCTGGAACACCACCCGGCCGGTGATGCCGACCAGGTCGTCGGTCTGGGTGTCCGGCGGCAGGTCCGGGTACCGCTCGCGCAGCTGGGCCAACGTGGTGGTGCGCGCCACCGTCACCGGGTACGGCTCGACACCCGCATCCAGCAGCCGCTGCCGCTTGGCCCGGCGCACCTGTACCTGTTCCGGCAGCTCACTGTCCACGGGCCGCCAGCCTAGTGCGCCGGATCGCCGGGCCCGTCCGGGCGGGGCCCCGACGATCCGGGGACGGCGATCTGGGGACGGCGCGGTCCGACACGCACCGCCGATCGCCGACCGGCGGCAGAATGCGGGCATGGGTGGGGTGGGAGTGGACGCGGCGGACGACGATCGCACACCGGCCGGGGCGGCCACGGGGGTGCCCCGGCCCAACTACGGGGACCGCTCGGACCCGGGCCACGCCGCCCGGGCGAGCGCGTTCGCGCTGGCCGCCGGCGAGTACGCCCGCTTCCGGCCGGGCTATCCGGCCGAGGTGATCGCCGTCGCGGTGCCGGACGACGCCGCCTCGGTCCTGGACCTGGCCGCGGGCACCGGCAAGCTGACCGGGGCCGTGGTCGCTCACCTGGTCGGCTCCCGACCCGACCGGGGGGCGGGGGTCCGGGTGGTCGCGGTGGATCCGCTGCCGGAGATGCTGGCCGAGCTGCGCCGGGCGGTGGTCGCGCCGGTCTCGGGTCCCGTGGTCGAGGTGCTCACCGGGTCGGCCGAGCACATCCCGTTGCCCACTGTCGTCGCTGACGGTGTCGCCGACACTGCTGCCGACCCGGCCGGGGTGGACGTGGTGCTGGTCGCGCAGGCGTTCCATTGGTTCGACGCGCCGGCCGCCCTGGCCGAGGCAGCCCGGATCAGCGCCCGGGACGGTCGGCTGGTGTTGCTGTGGAACCTGGAGGACCGTCGGGACGCCCTGGTCGACGACGTGACCCGGCTGTTGGACACGGCCGGACGGCCCGCCGACGCGGATCTGACCGAACCGGACGGGACCCCTCGCCCGCCGTACGCGGACGCCCCCGACTGGACCGACCCCGACCTGACCGTCGTGGAGTGGGTGGATCACCTCACCGCCGGCGAGCTCATTGCCCGGACCCAGACCTACTCGTACCTGATCCGCGCCGAACCGGACGTCCGGGACCGGTTCCTGGTCGAGCTCCGGGACCTGCTGGACCGGGCCGTGCCTGGCAGCGGGCCGTTGGTCGACCGTCCCGTCGAGGTACCGATGCGGACGCTGCTCTGGTCGGCCCGGCGCCGGGGCAGGTCCCGGTGAGCGGCCCGGTCGACGCGCCCACCGTCCTGGGCCGCGCGGCGTGGCAGGCGGCGGCGCGCGCCCATCGGGACCGGGCCGAGGCGCTCACCGCCGGGCACCGCCGCCGCCGTTCGCGCGGCGAACGTCACGCCGTCGAGGACTTCCTCTTCGAGTACTACTCACTCCGCCCGGGGCATCTGGCCCGCTGGCACGCAGGCCTGGGCGTCGCGCTGCAGGATGCTGCGGAGCTGGCCGGTCGCCGGTTCCACTGCGCGGTCGACCCGGACGGGGTGCCGGCGGCGACGGTGGATCCGGTGGCCTTCGCCGCGGTCCGCGGCGAACTGCTGCGCATGCTGGCCGTGCTGCTGGACCGGACCGGACGGGTGCCCGGATCGTTCGGCTGCTTCGGCTGGCACGAGTGGGCCATGGTCTACAGCGGCACTCCGGACAGCACCCCGGCCGTCGCCCCGGACGGCACCGGGGCCCCCGCCGGCACCGCAGCCTGCCGCTGCGGCTCGGTCGCGCCGGCACCGACGCGGTGGTCCGGGCCGCCGACATCCGCTGCTCGCACTACGACGCGTACCGGTTCTTCACCCCGGCGGCCGTCCCGCTGAACCGGCTCCGTCCGACCCCGCAGGGTCGGGTGGGCCTGGAACAGCCGGGCTGCCTGCACGTCTCGATGGACCTGTACCGGTGGGCCTACCAGCTGGGTCCGCTGGTGCCCGGGTCACTGCTGCTGGACTGTTTCGAACTGGCCCGGGACGTGCGGGTGCTGGACATGCGCGCGTCGCCGTACGACCTCACCGAACTGGGACTGGAGCCCGTCGCCGTGGAGACCGCCGCCGGCCGGGCCGAGTACGTGGCCGCCCAGCGGGCGTTCGCGCACCGGGCGGCGCCGTTGCGGACGGCCCTGCTCGACCTGGTCCGCGTCACGCTGGCTGCGGCCGGGCTGCCGGTGCTGACGGCCGCCGGGACCGGGATCGACCGGCCGTCAGCGACGACGGTCTGAACGGTCCGGCGCCCGCAGGCAGTGCTCGAGGACCAACGCTCCGGCCACCATGATCGCGGCGCCGGCGACGCCGATGATGCCCGTGGTCAGGTCACCGGCGGCGGCGGTGACCCGGCCGGCCTCCGGCACCACGTAGCCGAGCAGTCCGAGCCACAACCCGCCGAGCGCGGCCCCGGCCAGTGAGGTGGCCTTGGCCGCCTGCAACGCGCGTGCCGCGGTGAGGGCCGGGACCGGTGGCCGTCCGCCGCCGACCGAGCCGGCCTCCCCCGCCGGGCGGTCGGTCGGCCCGGGCCGCGACGGATCGGGCGACCGCCACTGCTCGCGGATCCGGCCGCGCAGCGCGAGACCCCACAGCGCCTCGGCCACGCCGAGGACGGCGGGCACCGCACCGGCGAAACGGGGCAGCGGCGGCATGCTGTCGTAACTCAGCCGGACCACCAGGTGGCCGACGACGGCGGCGACGAGGGCCACGGCGATCAGGTCCCGGGTGCGGGTGAACCCGACGCTCGGCTCCGGCGCGCCCGGACCACGACTAGTGGACATGCCCGACCCGGTCGATCGCCGAGGTGTCCAGGCCGTCGAGCAGGTCGGCGATCGCGCCGTGTCCCGGCAGCTCCGCCGTCGGGTCGATCTCCGCCCAGGGCACCAGCACGAACGCCCGCTCCGCGGCCCGCGGATGCGGCAGGGTCAGCTCCGGATCGTCCAGCACCACCTCGTGGCCGTGGTCCTGGACGGCGACGACGTCGACGTCCAGGGTGCGGGGGCCCCACCGGACGGCACGTTCGCGGCCGGCCAGCTGCTCGAGTTCGTGCGCCCGGCGCAGCCAGCCGTGCGCGTCCAGGTGGTCGTCCTCGACCAGCACGACGACGTTCAGGTAGTCGTCCTGCGGTACCGGGCCCCACGGCGGCGTCCGGTACAGCGACGACACCGTCCGCACCTGACGGCCCAGCGCGTGCACGGCGCCGCTCAGCAACCGCCGCGGGTCGCCCTGGTTGGACCCCATGGACAACACGGCCCGGCTCATGCCGTGCCGCCTACCCGGTCCGCGTCCGCGGCCAGCGCGGCCGCCGTGCCGCGGGACCGGACCGACCGACGCACCGTCACGGCGACGTCCGCGAAGGTCAGCGGGATCGGCGCCGACGGCTTGTGCACGGTGACCTCGGCGGCGTGCACCCGGAACCGGGCCATCACGGCGTCGGCGATCTCCGCCGCCACCGTCTCGATCAGGTTCCGTGGGGTGCCGGCGGCGATGCCTGCGGCCAGCTCGGCCAGCTCGCCGTAGTGCACGGTGTCGGTGACGTCGTCCGACGCCGCGGCCGGGCCGGCGTCGTACCAGACGGTCACGTCCAGCACGAACTCCTGCCCGTCCCGCCGTTCGTGGTCGAAGACGCCGTGATGCCCGTACACCCGCAGGCCGGTCAGGTCGATCCGGTCGGCCACCGCTCAGCTCACCTCTCGTTCGGCCCGGGGCACCACACGGCGTGGCGCCGGTTCGGTGCGCGCGGCGGTGCGGGTGGCCCCGACCACCGCGATCGCGTCCAGCGAATCACCGATCTCGTGCACCCGGACACCCCACGCGCCGGCCATCGCGGCCAGCACGGTCACCGCGGCGGTGGCCGCCTCCCGGCCGGCCGGCGGGCGCGGGCCCTGGGGCCCGGCCAACAACGCACCCAGGAACCGCTTGCGCGAGGCACCGACCAGCACCGGGAAGCCGAGGCCACCGCCGGCCCGGGTGCCGTCCGGCCCGCCGGTGAACTCCTCGAGTGCGGCCAGCAACTGCCAGTTGTGCTCGGCCGTCTTGGCGAACCCCAGTCCGGGATCCAGGATCAGCCGGTCCGCCCGCACGCCGGCGGCCAACGCCGCCTCCACCCGGGCCGACAGTTCGGCGCGCACGTCGTCGACCACGTCGTCGTACCTGGCCAGGGCCTGCATCGTGCTGCTGTGGCCGCGCCAGTGCATGAGGATCCACGGCACGCCGAGATCGGCCACGGCCGAGGCCATCTCGGGGTCGGCCAGGCCCCCGGACACGTCGTTGATCACCACCGCGCCGGCCTGCACGGCCCGCACGGCGACGGCGGCCCGGGTGGTGTCGACGCTGCACCGCACCCCGGCCGCGGCCAGCGCACCGATCACCGGCAGCACCCGGTCGAGTTCTTCGGTCTCGGGCACCCGCGGTGCACCGGGCCGGGTCGACTCCCCGCCCACGTCGATCAGGTCGGCGCCGCGCTCGGCCATCCGCAGGCCGCGCGCCACCGCCGCGTCCCGGGTCAGGAACCGCCCGCCGTCGGAGAACGAATCGGGCGTCACGTTCAGCACGCCCATCACCCGGCAGCGGGCACCGGGCGGGCCCACCAGGCTGTCCACTAGCGACCCGTGATCAGACTCATCGCCTCGGCGCGCGTCCGCGCCTGTGACTGGAAGACGCCGCGCACCGCGGACGTCACGGTGGTCGCCCCGGGCTTGCGCACCCCGCGCATGGCCATGCACAGGTGCTCGGCCTCGATCACCACGATGACCCCGGCCGGCTGCAGCCGTCGCACCACCGCCTCGGCGACCTGGGTGGTGAGCCGTTCCTGGACCTGCGGCCGGCGGGCGTAGCCGTCGACCAGCCGGGCCAACTTGGACAGGCCGGTGACCCGGCCGTCCGGCCCGGGGATGTAGCCGACGTGCGCCTTGCCGAAGAACGGCACCAGGTGGTGCTCGCAGGTGGAGAACATCTCGATGTCCCGGACCAGGATCAGCTCGGCATGGTGCTCGTCGAAGCTGGTGTCCAGCACCTGATCGGGGTCGGTGTAGAGACCCGCGAACTGCTCCAGGTACGCGCGGGCGACGCGGCCCGGCGTGGCCAGCAGGCCCTCCCGGTCCGGGTCCTCCCCCACGGCCAGCAGCAGTTCCCGGACCGCAGCCTCGGCGCGGGCCAGATCGATGCCGTCCGGCGCGAGCACGCCCAACCCGACCGGGGTGCCGGTGGTGTCCACCACCCGCGCTCCGCCGCTGGCGGAGACAGCCCGGTGGTTACCGCCGTCCGTGCCGGCCGGCCCGTGAGGGCGGTCGGCCGAGCCGGCCGTCACCGCCGCGGCTCGCCGGGTGGCGGCGCCCACGGATCGGTCGGGTCGGCGGAGCCGGGGCGCTCCCCCGACTGCTGGCCCTGACCACTGCCGGCGGGACCGTCCTGGCCTGGCTGGTACTGGCCCGGCTGGGACGGGGCGTGGCCCTGCCCGTTCCCGTTCGCCCCGTTCGCGCCGGTGCCGTTCGGACCGTCGTTCGGCCCCCAGCCGGGCATCGGACCGAGCGGGCCGCGAACGACCCCGGTCCACCCGTTGGGCTGACCGGTGGCACCCGCCTGCCCGGCGGCGCCCGGCCCGGGCTGCCCGGCTCCGACCGGCACCGGGGCGCCCGGGAAGGCGTTCGGGTCGTGCTCGGGGCTCTTGGTCAGCGACCGCTTCGGCGGGGCGGGCGGCGGCCACGGCTCGCCGCGTTCGATGGCCAGCTCGCCCGGGGTCTTGATCGGCGGCCGGTCCGACGGCAGGCGGGAGCCGAACTCGTCGAAGGCGGTGATCCGCGGCCGCTTGGAGATGCCGGAGAAGATGACCTCGAGGTCCTTGCGCTCCAGCGTCTCCTTCTCCAGCAACGCGAAGGCCAGGTCGTCGAGCACGTCACGGTAGGTGTTCAGCACCGTCCACGCCTCGGTGTGCGCGGCCTCGATGAGGGCCCGCACCTCGTGGTCGATCTCGGAGCCGACCTCGATCGAGTAGTCCGGGCTGTGGCCGTAGGTGCGGCCCAGGAACGGCTCGTCGTCACCGGTGCCGTACTTCACCGCGCCCAGCTTGGCCGACATGCCGTACTCGGTGACCATGGCCCGGGCGATCTTGGTGGCCTGGGCGATGTCCGAGGACGCGCCGGTGGTGGGCTCGGCGAAGACCAGCTCCTCGGCGGCGCGGCCACCCATGGCCATGACCAGCCGGGCGATCATCTCGGACCGCGTCATCAGCGACTTGTCGTCCTCGGGCACGACCAGCGCGTGCCCGCCGGTGCGGCCGCGCGGCAGGATCGTCACCTTGTAGACCGGCTCCAGCCCGGGCATCGCCCAAGCGGCCAGGGCGTGCCCGCCCTCGTGGTACGCGGTGATCTTCTTCTCCCGCTCGGAGATGAGCCGGCCCTTGCGGGCAGGCCCGCCGATGACCCGGTCGACCGACTCCTCGAGAGCCTTGTCGGTGATGACGGTGCTGCCCTCGCGGGCGGTGAGCAGGGCAGCCTCGTTGATGACGTTGGCCAGGTCCGCGCCGGACATGCCGACGGTCCGCTTGGCCAGCGCCAGGAAGTCGACATCCGCGGCGAAGGGCTTGCCCTTCGAGTGCACGGCCAGGATCGCCTCGCGACCCTTGAGGTCCGGCTGGGCGACCGGGATCTGCCGGTCGAACCGGCCCGGCCGCAGCAGCGCCGGGTCCAGGATGTCCGGGCGGTTGGTCGCGGCGATCAGGATGATGCCGCCCTTGGCCTCGAAGCCGTCCATCTCGACCAGCAGCTGGTTCAGCGTCTGCTCGCGCTCGTCGTGGCCACCGCCCATGCCGGCGCCGCGGTGCCGGCCGACGGCGTCGATCTCGTCCACGAAGATGATCGCCGGCGCGTTCTGCTTGGCCTGCTCGAACAGGTCGCGGACGCGGCTGGCGCCGACCCCGACGAACATCTCGACGAAGTCCGAGCCGGAGATCGAGTAGAACGGCACCCCGGCCTCGCCGGCCACGGCCCGGGCCAGCAGCGTCTTGCCGGTGCCGGGCGGCCCGTAGAGCAGCACGCCCTTGGGGATCTTGGCGCCGAGCGCCTGGTAACGCGCCGGGTTCTGCAGGAAGTCGCGGATCTCGTCGAGCTCCTCGACCGCCTCGTCGGCGCCGGCCACGTCGCTGAACTTGGTCTGCGGCATGTCCTTGGTGAGCATCTTGGCCCGTGACTTGCCGAACGACATGACCTTGTTGCCGCCGCCCTGGGCGTTGTTCATCATCCAGATCAGGAACAGGATGATGAGCCCGACCGGGATCAGGTAGATGAGCAGCGAGAACAGCGCGCTGTCGGTGGTGACGGTGGTGTCGAAGTCCCCGGAGATCCGGCCTGCAGCCTTGGCCGACTCGACCTGGTCGAAGATCTGCTCGCTGGCCCCGGCCGGGTACTGCGTGTAGATCTTCGTCGAGCCGTCGACGGCGTCGTTGAGGGTGAGCCGGAGCCGCTGCTCCTTGTCGTCGATCATCGCCTCGGCGACGTTGCCGTCCTGCAGCTGGGCGAGCGCCACCGAGGTGGGCTGCTGGCTGTAGCCACGGGTGTCGTCGGAGAAGAAGGACCACACCAGATACAGGACCAGCACGACGCCGATCCAGACCAACGGTGAGCGGAGCAGTCGTTTACGATCCATCCGTGGTGCGGCCGCGACGCGGCCTCGACCCTCCCTGTGTGCGGGCACCCGTGCCGGGCGAGGTTCGGCTGCACCCCGACCTCGCGGGCGCGGCCTGCAGGCCAGACTACCGCCTGGGCCCTTCCCGGCCCGGTGCTTCACCGCACGGCGCAATCGGTCCCCCGTCCGCGCGGACGGGAACTTCCTGGTCCACCCGGACGTCCTGCACGATCACCCCGGGGCGGTCAGCGGTACATGTGCTCCCCGAGCAGCCCGACGTACGGCAGGTCGCGGTACCGCTCGGCGTAGTCCAGCCCGTACCCGACGACGAACTCGTTGGGCAGGTCGAAGCCGACGTACCGGACGTCGACGTCGACCTTGACCGCCTCCGGCTTGCGCAGCAGCGCGACCACGTCGATCGCCGCCGGGTTGCGCGAGGCCAGGTTCTTGAGCAGCCAGGACAGCGTCAGCCCCGAGTCGATGATGTCCTCGACGATGATGATGCGCCGGCCCGTGATGTCCCGGTCCAGGTCCTTCAGGATGCGCACCACCCCGGACGACGTGGTGGCCGAGCCGTACGAGGTGACGGCCATGAACTCGAGCTCGGTCGGGATGGGCATGGCCCGGACGAAGTCGGTCAGGAACATCACCGCACCCTTGAGCACGCAGACCAGCAGGGGCGGGGTGTCCACGTCGTGGTCGGCGGCCACCGCCACGGCCAGCTCCCGGACCTTGGCCCGCAGATCCTGCTCGGACAGCAGCACCGCGGCGATCTCGTCGCGGTAGCCGTACTCGGCACCTGGATCGTCGAGCGCCGGGTCGCCGGGGGCGCGGCGCTGGGCCGGAGCGGCGACGAGCGCCACAGCGGGACCGCTGGGCTGCTGACCGGTGGGACGGGTACCGCTCACGGGCTCCCCTGACAGGTTCGGCGACAAGTGGGGTTCGGGCCGGCCGACGTGCGCCGGGCCCGGACCCAGAGTGTCATCCGGACCGGGCCCGACGGCGACCGGGTCGCCCTGTCGTCGGCGCTGGGTCAGAGCTCGACCGTCCGGTGGTCGCTCGGCATCTGCTCGGGCTGGCGGGTCACCGCCGCCTTGATCATGCCCAGCAGCCGCACCACACCGTTGTCCGGTGAGTCCCAGTACTCGGCGCTGTCCGCGTGCACCTTGATCAGGGCCAGCCCCGGGGTCTCCAACCCGTCCGGGAACCACGCGTTCATCACCGGGTTCCAGAACTCCTGCGCCTTGGCCCGGTCGTGGACGATCTCGGCGGTACCGCTGATCGAGGTGAACGAGGAGTCCTTCGGGTCGGAGAACGAGACGTTGACCGACGGGTTCGCCTCGATCTCCTTGGCCTTGTCGGAGTCGTCGTAGGCCAGGAACCACAGGTCGCCGTCGAACTCGACCTGCTGCAGCGCCATCGGCCGGCTCACGTGCTTGCCGTCCGGGGTCATGGTGGCCAGCATCGCGAACCGGGCGTCCTTCACCAGTTCGGCGATCTTGGCAACGTGCTCGTCGTGGCTCCGGTCGTCCGGCCCCCCGGTCCCGGTGCGCTCGGGATCGCCGGCCGGACCGCTGGTCTGCGTCTGATCAGTCATGCCCCTGCGGTTCCCGGACCACCGGCGGGCCAACCGTCGAGCGGCGCACCGGCCGGCCGTGGGCCGCCCTGGATCACCAGGCCGTCGCCGGTGCGCACCACGTCCACCCCACCGGGCAGCCGGACCGCGGCGCCGACCCGGCGTCCGGTCAGCAGCGCGTCGAGCCGGCTCACGTGGTCGAAGGTCAACGGCGTGGTGGACCGGGCCGACCACCGGCGCAGCACCCGGGTGCGCACCGCCACCGGAACCCCGTCCAGGACCGCCGGGTCCAGCCGGCCGGCGTCCGGCGCCGCGCGTCGCAGCAGCTCGTCGGCCCACTGATCGAGCGCGTCGTTGTCCTGGGCGGCCAGCTCGGCGGTGCGGGCCAGCGCCCCCGCGATGCCGCCGCCGAGCGCCTCGTCCAGCCGGGGCAGCAGGTCGTGCCGGACCCGGACCCGGGCGTAGCGCCGGTCCTGGTTGTGCGGATCGCGCCACGGATCCAGGCCGGCGGCCGCGCACCGCCGCTCGGTGTCGGCGCGTCGCACCCCCAGCAGCGGCCGGCCCCACGGCGCCCGCCACGACCGCATCCCGGCCAGCGACCGCGGCCCCGACCCCCGGGCCAGACCGAGCAGCACGGTCTCGGCCTGGTCGTCGAGGGTGTGGGCCAGCAACACCGCCACCGACCCGCCACCGGCGGTCCGCAGCTCGTCGGCCACCGCGCCGAGCGCGGCGGAGCGGGCACGACGGGCAGCGGCCTCGGGACCGCCCGGGCCGTCGACCCGGACCGGGATCGTCCGCACGTCGCGGTACCCGAGGCCGTCGAGCTGGGCGACCGTGCGCCGGGCCTGGACGTCCGAGCCCGGCTGCAGGCCGTGGTCGACAGTGACGGCGACCAGCGGCCCGTCGACCACGGGCCGGGTCGCCGCGGCCAGAGCCAGCGAGTCGGCCCCGCCGGAACAGGCCACCACCACGGCGGCCTGCGGATGCCGGCGCAGCCAGCCGGCCACGGCGGCGTCGACGGGGTCCGGGACGCCGCGGCGGGTGGCCTTCAGCCCAGGACCCGGGTGATCCACGACGGGGGATCGGTGATCTCGGCCGCAGTGGGCAGGGTGGCTGGCGACGTCCAGACCGCGTTGAACTGGTCCATCCCGACCCGGTCGACGACCTCGCGCACGAACGCGGCGCCTTTGACGTACTGCGCCATCTTCTGGTCCATGCCGAGCAGCTGGTGCAGCACCCGGTCCACCAGGCCACGCCGGCGGGCCCGACGCGCATCGAACGCGGTGCGGATCCGCCCCACCGTGGGGATGACGCTAGGCCCGACGGCGTCCATGACGAAGTCGGCGTGCCCCTCGAGCAGGGCCATGAACGCCATCAGCTCGTCGAAGACGACCTGCAGCGCCGGGTCGCCCATGCGCCGGATCCACGCGGTGTCCGGCTCCGGGGCGCCGCTCCTGGCCCGCCGGCCCGGACGCTCGCCGAGCACCGACCGCACCCGGGACAGCAGCTCCAGTGGTCCCGGGCCATCGGCGTCCTCGCCGGCCGGGTAGGCGGCCTCCAGTTGTCGGGCCACCAGCGCCCGGAAGTGCTCGGGCATCCACGGCACCGCTCGGAACTGCAACCGGTGGGTGGACTCGTGCAGGCAGACCCAGAGCCCGAAGTCGTCCGGATCCACCTGCAGCGTGCGGTGGACCTTGACGACGTTCGGCGCCACCAGCAGCAGCCGGCCGGCCGTGGTCGCCCCCGGTGCGACGCTGAGCGGGTCGTACTGCCCCAGCACCTTGCCGGACAGCAGCGCCAGGGTGGCCCCCAACGGCCGGGCCACGGCGCCGCCGGGCAGCAGGTCCGGGTCGGGTCCGCCGGCCGCGGCGACCAGCCGTTCGGCCAGCGGGCCGATGAGCTGCTCCATCCCACCGGCGGTGGCGGCGACCCAGCCGCGCCGGTCGACCACCTCGGCCGTCTCCGGCGGCCGCCCGTCGTCCAGCCCGGTGGTGTGCCGGGTGGCCGTCTCGGCCTCGACGGAAAAGCGGCGCAGCGACTCGACCACGGCCGCCGCCTCGCCCGCGCTGAGCCGCGGGCCGGTCGGCACCAGCCGCTGCCCGGTGCGGACCGCCTGCTGCCAGTCGATCGGACCCTGACCGGGCGACCCGGACCCGGTGGAACGCCTCACCTGTGCTCCTCCTGGTCGATCGGACGGACGTCGTTCGAGCCGGAGCTCAGCTGCAGCCGCAGCCGCGGAGGGCAGCCGCAACGGCATCCATGGCGTACCGCGTCGGGTTGCCGACCACGCTGTTCGAGTTCAGTGCGAACACGAGCAGGCGACCGTTCTGGTCCGGGACGTACCCGGCCAGTCCGTAGGTCACCGCCACCGATCCGGTCTTGGCCCGGAGCCAACCGGCCGCGTCATGCGACACCGATTCGCGGTACCGCTCATCCAGAGTGCCGGTGGCGCCGGCCACCGGCAGGCCGGTCAGCAGGTCGCGCAACGTCCCTGCGTCCGGACCGACCGCCTGGGAGAGCACTGCGGCCAGGACGGTCGGGGGGACGCGGTCGGATTCGGACAACCCGGAGCCGTCGAACAGTTCCGTCCCGATCGTGTCGATGCCCATCGCCTGGATCGCCTCGATGGTCGCCTGGGCGGCGCCTTCGAAGCTCGGCTCCGCGCCGCGGGCGAGGGCGACCTGCCGGGCAAGGGCTTCGGCCAGCACGTTGTCGGACTGTTCGAGGGCCTGGGCCAGCAGGATCGACAGCGGCTGCGAGGAGACCTCACCGATGACCTGCGCGCCCTCGGGGGCCGGCCCCTCGATCAACGGCAGGTCCGGCTGGCCCAGCGCCGCGGCGAACGCCTTGCCCGCGGTGATCGTCGGGTCACCGGTCCGCCGGCTGTACTGGGTACCCGGATTGATCCGGTCGCCGTCCACCATGAGCGGCGACATCCGGGTGATGGAACCCGTCGTGGTGTCGGTGCCGATGTCAGCGGTCAGCCAGCCTTCGGCGAAGTCGGGGCCGATCCACGCGGTGGCGTCGAGCACGATGCGGCGGACGTCCACTCCGCTGGCGAGGACCTGTGCGGCCAGGTCGGCCATGGTCGGCGCACCCGCGTACTCCGTCTCGACACCCTCGGCTCGGGCCGACAGGGTGACGTCACCGCCGCCGATCAGCACGATGTCGCCCTCCTGGTCACCGGCGACCACTTGGGTGACGAGTCGCGCGTCGGGGTCGGCCGAGGTGAGCAGGGCGGCGCCGGTCAGCAACTTGACCGTGGACGCGGGGATCTGCGGCGTCGCGGCGTCCTCGCTCCACAGCGTCGCGCCACTGGCCGGATCGACGATGATCCCGGAGAGCTGTCCCAGCGCCGGATTGGCCAGCGGGCCGGCCAACCGGGCCTGCACTCCCGCGGCGGTCGGCACCTGGTCCGAGCCGGTGATCGGCGCGACGCGCGACGGCGCGACCGCGACCGGCGGATCGGTCGGCGTGCTGGTCGGGGACGGCGCAGCGTCCTGGCTGGAGTCCGGGCGCAACGCCGTCGCGATGAGGACGCCGGCCACCACCAGCACGATCACCACCGCGGTGGCGATGATCAGCACCCTGCGGGTACCCATCCGACTGCCAGCTGCCACGCTCGTCCTGCCTTCCGCGTCCGGTCGCACGTCCGGGTCGACGCCCGGCCCGTCGGGCCGATCGTCGGCGTCCGGCCCACGGGAACATCACAGCGTCCGCGATGCGGCCCACCGCCGGACGTCAGACTAAAGTCTGGCAGGCGGTCGCCGAGGTGATCGCCACTTCCGCGCCCCCACTGCGCGCCCCCGACCTGCAACCTGTGCGCCCCGGCGACACGGTCGACGCCGGGACGCGCCGGGCCGGAGCTGGACCACAGCGAGAGCACACCGGACCGGGACCGGTCCGCCAGCGCGGCCACCAGGACTGCGCGTGATTCGGGAACGTGATTCGGAAAGGTGGGCGTCGGGTGGAATTCGACGTGACGATCGAGATCCCCAAGGGCAGCCGGAACAAGTACGAGGTGGACCACCACAGCGGACGCATCCGGCTCGACCGGACGCTGTTCACCGCCACGCAGTACCCGGCCGACTACGGGTTCATCGACGACACCCTCGGCCAGGACGGCGACCCGCTGGATGCGCTGGTGCTGCTCACCGAGCCGACCTTCCCGGGCTGCCTGGTGCAGGTGCGGGCCATCGGGATGTTCCGCATGACCGACGAGAAGGGCCCGGACGACAAGGTCCTCTGCGTGTCGGCCAACGATCCGCGGCGAGCGAACCTGCAGGACATCGGCGATCTGCCGATCTTCGAGCGGCTGGAGATCCAGCACTTCTTCGAGGTCTACAAGGACCTCGAGCCGGGCAAGAGCGTCGAGGGCGCGAACTGGGTCGGCCGCGGTGACGCCGAGACCGAGATCCGCATCTCCTTCGACCGGGAGCGCAAGCGCCTGGCGGCCGAGGAGGCCCAGCGCGGCGGCGCCGGCGCGCAGGCCGGCCACGGCGGCGTCGTCGAGGCCCCGAGCCCGGGCCGCGACGTCGAGGACTGACCTCCGGACCGGACAACGCCCGGAACAGCAGGAAGGCCCCGCGGATCGCGGGGCTTTCCTGCTGTTCCGGGGCCGATGTCGGTCCGGGTGATCGTCCGGCGTCCCGGCACCGGCCGGGACGGCGCTCACCAGCGGCCGCGCTGGACCTCACGCAGCCGGGGCCGGACGTCGAACAGGTAGACCAGCGAGCCCACCATGGCGGCCAGCCAGAGCAGGCTCTGCGGGCCGAAGACGCCGAACGGACCGATCACACCGAAGGCGAAGACTGCAGCGCAGGCCACGGTGATGCCGGACCAGGCGCCCTTGGTCTGCTTGTCAGCAGCGGCGAAGGCATCGGGGCGCCGGCTGACCGCGTCCACGGCGGCGAAGACGCCGATCAGCGCACCCCCGACGGCGAGCACCCAGGTGATCGCGATGATGACGGGGTTGACCAGCTCCACACCACCACGATACTGGCTCGGCCACCGGCCGAGCGAGGCACGAGCGGAACCGGCGCCGGATCGACGCCGGTGGTCAGCCGCAAGACTCGCTCGCGGGATCCCGGTGCCCGTCCGGCTCCACCGAACCCTGCACCACCGAGCCGGGACGGGCCGCGGCCCGCGACCAGGACCGGCTGCCCTGGTCGGCCAGCCCCCGGTAGAGGATCCCGGCCAGCCGGGCGGCGTCCTCGATCATCCCGGAGACGACCGCGGCGTCGTGCTCGAGCCGTACCCGGGTGCGTCGGCGGTACGCCGCGTCGCCGATCATCCGGGCGGCCCACCCCGGGGCCCGGCCGACCATCCGTCGCGCCTGCTCACCGGCCTCGGTGACGGCCAGCACGGCCCGCCGCCCCAGCGCCTCGACCACCTGGTCGGTGGTGGCCCGCAGCTCGTCGCGGGTCTCCGGTAGCGACCGCTCGCGCAGTTCGGCGCGGATGCCGGCCCACTGGTCGGCCGCCAGTTCCCCGGCGCCCAGCACGGCCAGCGCCGGCCGCGGCAGGTCCGGGTAGGCGATGGCCAGCCGGGCGACCAGCGCCTCGGAGATCATCCCGACCGGGTCGGCGTGATCGCTCCGGTCGGCGGCGTCGGCCGGGCCGGCACCGCGGCTGGAGTCCGTCACACCGATCACGCTAACCCGCGCACGGCCGGGCTGGCCGGATGGTCGGCCGCCACCACCATGTCGGCGCGGTCCTGCGGGCGCTCCTGGAGGTAGCGCCGCCAGGCCGGCACCCACCACTGCCGGTCGTCCGGCAGTTGCCGGGCCGCTGCCTGCGGCGAGCAGTGCAGGTGCACGGCGAGCTCCCAGGACGGGCGCGCGGTGTCGGATGGTCGGAGCCCGCGCTCGCTCGTCCCTCGCTCGCGCGACTCCTCCGGCTCCAATGGTCGGAGCCCGCGCTCGCTCGTCCCTCGCTCGCGCGACTCCTCCGGGTCCGGCCCGATGGGCGGCAGCAGCAGGAACGGCCCGGACAGCACGGTGACGACCCGGTCCGGCGCCTGCCGGTACGGCTCCCGCACCGACCGGTCGGTGTCCGGGTCACGCAACCGGGTCAGGTGGCGGCCCGAGCCGCCCGGCCCGAGCGGCCCCAGCGCCTCGCGGGTCAGCGCGTCCCCGTCGACCCACCCGGACAGCAGCATGTCGACGTCCTGGTGGCCGAGTTCCAGCCGCAGCGACGCGGCCCGCCACCACCACCGGGTGTCCAGTCGCACCACGGCGACGCCGGTGGCGGCAAGCTCGCCGGCCACCGCGTCGGCGAGCGTCCCGGCGCCGGAGGTGTCGAGACCGTCCACCACCAGACGCACCCGGCCACCGGAGGACGGCACGTCCAGTCGCCGCAGCACCAGGTCGGCGAGCCCGGCCGCCAGCGCCGCCGGGCTGATCGGCCGGAAGCCGCCGCCGGATGCGGCCGTCGTCCTCGCCGGCCGCGCCCCCGGTCCGCGCTTCACCGTCGCCCCGGGACCGCAACCACGACCGTCACAGGAACAGCTGGGCCAGGGTGTAGATGACCAGCCCGGCCAGCGCGCCGACCACAGTGCCGTTCAGCCGGATGAACTGCAGGTCGCGCCCCACCTGGAGCTCGATCTTGCGGCTGGTGGCCTCGCCGTCCCACCGCGCGATCGTCTCGTCGATGATCCCGGTGAGGTTGCGGGCGTGGTTCCGGGCCAGGTATCCGGCGACGTCGCCCGCCCAGCGGTCGACCTTGCCGGCCAGCTCGGCGTCCTCGGTGAGCCGACGACCGAAGCCCATGAGCCCCTCGGTGACCGACCGCCGCAGCGGCGAGTCCGGGTCGTCGGCCGCCTTGAGCAGCGAGTCCTTGATCGAGCCCCACGCGCTCGCGGCCAGCGACTGCACCTGCCGGTTGTCCAGGATGTGGTCCTTGATCCGTTCGGCGCGCTCGATGGTGGCCGGATCGGTCTGCAGCTCGGCCGCGAAGGTGATCAGGAACTCGTCGAGCGCCTTGCGCATCTGGTGCTCGGGGTCCTGCTTGACGGCCAGCGCGAAGTTGAGCACCTCTTGGTAGACGCGGTCGCCGAGCATGTCGTCGACGAAGCGTGGTGTCCATGACGGCGCCCGCTGGGTGACCACCCGGGTCACCGTCGTGTAGTTGTCGCGGATCCACAGGTAGCAGCGGTCGACGACGAAGTCGACGAGCGGATGGTGGTCGCCCCGGGCGAACACCTCACCGGCGATGCGACCCAGCGGTGGGCCGATCTTGGTCTCGTCGATCTTCCGCCGGGCCAGCGCGGCCAGCTGATCGGCGACCTGGTCGTCTCGGAGGACGGTGGTCAGCCCGCGGACGGCGGTGGCCAGTTCGCCGGTGACCCGCTCGGCGCCGGAGCGCCCGGCCAGGAAGCCGCCGAGCCGCCGCGCGACCGAGAAGGCGGCGACCTTCTCCCGGACCACGTCCTCGGACAGGAAGTTGGTCGCGACGAACTCCGAGAGCGACGAGCCGATGGCGTCCTTGCGGGTCGGGATGATCGCGGTGTGCGGGATGGGCAGCCCGAGCGGCCGCCGGAACAGTGCCGTGACGGCGAACCAGTCGGCCAGCGCCCCGACCATGCCGGCCTCGGCGGCGGCCCGCACGTACCGGAGCCACGGGTACCGGTCCTCCAACACCCAGGTGATCACGAAGATCACCGCCATCAGCACCAGGGCGCCGGTGGCGATCGCCTTCATCACCCGCAACCGCCGGAGCCGCTCGGCGTCCGCGGCGCTCACCGCACCGGGATCGGTCAGTGAACGGAACGGGCGCCAGCTCCGCACCGGGGCCTTGCTCGAGGGGTCCACCGGCTCATTGTGGGGTGCCGGCCGCCGGGCCGGACGCCCCGGCGGCGGTCGTCCCCGGTCGCGGCCGCCGGGTCGGACCCGTCCGACCCACACCCCGACCATGATCACGTGATGCCAGCGGGTGACACCGGCGCCGAGCTGGGCGCCGCACCGACCGGCTCGGCGGCGCCCGGACTCACCCGGGAGGGCGGCCGGCGGTCACCGTGCGCGACAGATCGGCCCCCTCCGGTGACCACACGCCACGCTCCCGAGGCATGACGCGACCGGTGCAGCTGGCTACCCTGGAAGACGTTCCACCGGCACCGCCCGACGAGCCGATCACCGTTGATCGAGGTCACCACCCCGACCTGCGCTCGCTGATCGCGCGTCCCGGCGGGACCGTACCCGTTCGGACGACGAACGGCCGAGCCCGTGGCCGCCCCGTCCGCTGACACCGGCCCCGGCCGGAGCGCACCAGGGCACCGCCGCCGGTCGACCATTCCGCGGTCGACGTCCCCGATCCGCACCGCCCGCCCGCAGACCCCGCCTGATCCGCCGATCACCCGATCCCCGAAAGGCCGACCACCATGGCTCAAGCTGCGGCACCGCTCCCCGAGCGGGCGCCCTCGGCACCCGTCAGCACCGGCCGGCCCACGCTCACCGCGGTCCCCGACGTCGTGTCGGCTCCCGTCACCCGTCCCTGCCGGGGCTGTGGGCACGACCGCGACGCCCACCAGCACTACCGCGCGGGCACCGACTGCGCCCTCTGCGCTCCGGGCGCCTGCCTCGCGTACCGGCGCCGCTCCATCCTGCAGACCTTCCGCCGCTGACCCCGGGCCGGCCGGGCAACCCGGACACCCGTGGGGGACGTCGACTCACCGCAACGACGTCGCCCGGACATCTGCGCGACACACCCGGGTGGCCTCCGCCCGCCATTGTTGCGATCGGATCACGGAACGGCCACGGCCGGACCATTCCGGCTGGCCGGGGCGTCGACGGGGAAATGGCGGCGACGCACTTGATCGGTTGAGGGTTGCCTCACGCTTGTGGTGATCCGCGCCACCCGGTAGACCTTGTTCCCGACAGCCCGGACGTGCCCCCGCCGCGAAACCCACTGCTTCCCGGTTTCCCGCTCCGGACACAGCCAGGCCGTCGACGCCGAACCCGTGCTCCCGTCGACTGGCAGCGTGGCCACCGTTCCCTCACCGGTCCCCCGGTGAGGGAGGAGGGTGAGCGGGTCCGGCGTGGCGGAGAACGCCGCGAGGTGCAGCGACGATGCACACCGCGCGGTGGGTCGGCGGCCTGCCGCCGGCCCCTGCTGGTCACGCAATGGGGCGTGCTCACCGGTCATCCGCGCCGTCGGGCGGGGCCTTGACGACAACGTCGTCGTCGGGTCCCGCCTCGTCGGCATCGCGACCCCGGCCGCTCCGGGGTCGGTCCGGCTCGACACCGGGGCCCCCCGCGCGCACCCTGGAGTGGTGGCCGCGCCCGCACCGCTCGACATCCCGGCCCGGCTGCGCGCCGCCGGATGCGTCTTCGCCGAGGACGAGGCCGCCGTGCTGTGGGCCTCCGCGCAGGACGCCGAGCACCTGGAGTCGCTGCTCACCCGTCGGCTCACCGGCGAGCCGCTGGAACAGGTCGTCGGCTGGGCCGAGTTCTCCGGACTCCGGATCCGGGTCGGACCGGGTGTCTTCGTGCCGCGCCGCCGGACCGAATGGCTGGTGGTGCAGGCGCTGGCCGGTCTGCGGGAGACCCCGGGCCGGCCGGCCGTGCTGGACCTGTGCTGCGGTTCCGGCGCGGTGAGCGCGGCGCTGGCCGCAGCGTCCGGCTCCCGACCGATCGAGATGGTCGCCGTGGACTGCGATCCCACGGCCGTGGCCTGCGCTACCCACAACGCCCCGACCGCCACGGTGCTGGTCGGCGACCTGTACGCCCCGCTGCCGGTGGCCTGGCGTGGCAGGTTCGACATCATCACCGCCAACGCGCCGTACGTCCCCACCGACGAACTGGTCGACCTGCCGTCCGAGGCGCGCCTGCACGAGCCGCCGACGGCCCTGGACGGCGGCCGGGACGGACTCGACGTGCAGCGCCGGATCGTGGCCGGCGCCCTCGAGTGGCTGGCCCCCTCCGGGCGGTTGCTCATCGAGACTGGTCGGCACCAGGCCGACCGCACGGCCGGCCTGTTCCGGGCGGCCGGTCTGACCGCCACGGTGTCCACCGACGACGAGATCGCCGCCACCGTGGTGATCGGCAGCCGGCCCCCGGCCCCGGCTCCCGCTCGGGACCACCGACCATGACCATCGACGGGCCCACCGCTCGACCGGCCGGCGGACGCCGGGTCCGGGCCGCCACGGCCGTGGTGACCGCACTGGCCCTGCTCGCCGCCTGTGCGTCGCCGGCGCCCGACCCGGTGCCGGCCCGGCCATCGGCCGGCCAAGCCACCACCGGCACCGCCGCGCCCAGCACCGCCCCGACCCCGACGTCCACCTCGGCGACCACCGCCGCACCACTCGCCATGACCGACACCGACACCGCCGCCCGCGGCCCGGCCCCCGGTGCCGCCCCGCAGCACGCTGCGGCGACCGGGTTCGTGTCCGGCGTGCAGCCGATCGACGCCACGCTGGCCGCGCGGATGGCGCCGAGCTGGCGTCCCGGGTGCCCGGTCCCGCTCGCCGACCTGCGGTACGTCACCGTCACCCACGTCGGGTTCGACGGCGCCGACCATCCCGGCGAGCTGGTCGTCTCGGCCCGCACCGCCGACGCGATCGTGTCGGTGTTCGCCGAGCTGTACCGGCAGCGGTTCCCGATCGCCTCGATGCGCCTGGTCGACGACTTCGCGATCGACGGGATGGCCGACGACGCTGCGTCCATGGCGGCCAACAACACCTCGGCGTTCAACTGCCGCGCGGTCACCGGGGGCAGCAGCTGGTCCGAGCACTCCTCCGGCGAGGCCATCGACATCAACCCGGTGCAGAACCCGTACGTGTCGTCCTCCGGTGCCGTCCAGCCGGCGGCCGGCGCCGCCTTCCTGCCCCGGTCGCCCGGGCCGGGCGTCATCCTGCCCGGCGATCCGGTGGTGCAGGCGTTCGCGCGCATCGGGTGGTCCTGGGGCGGAGCCTGGACGAGTCCGGTGGACCACCAGCACTTCTCGGCGTCCGGACGGTGATCGGCGTCCGGAGGTGATCGCGCCCGGACGGGGTCAGCGGACCTGCAGCACGTCCCGCAGGTCGAAGCCGACCGGCCGGTCCAGTTGCTCGTAGGTGCAGCTGTCCGGTTCGCGGTCCGGCCGCCAGCGGACGAACTGGGCGGTGTGCCGGAACCGTTCACCCTCCAGGTAGTCGTAGCGGACCTCGACCACCCGCTCGGGACGCAACGGGACGAACGACAGGTCCTTGCCGGCGTTCCACCGGCTGCCCTCGTTCTTGCGCGGTGTCCGCTCGCCCTGCTCCTGCGCGGCCCAGTTCCACGGATGGTCCTCGAACGTGGTGACCAGCGGCTCCAGCTCGGTCACCAGCGACCGGCGGGTGGCCATCGGGAAGGCCCCGATCACCCCGACCGAGGCGAGCACACCCCGGTCGTCGTACAGGCCGAGCAGCAGCGAGCCGATCGCGTCCGGACCGGACTTGTGCACCCGGTAGCCGGCGACCACACAGTCCGCGGTCCGCTCGTGCTTGATCTTGCCCATCACCCGCTTGTCGGGCTGGTAGGTCAGGTCGGCCCGCTTGGCGATCAGCCCGTCCAGACCGGCCCCCTCGAACTCGGAGAACCAGCGCCGGGCGGTGTCCAGGTCGTCGGTGATCGGGGTCAGGTGCACGGGGGCCTGCGCCGCGGCCAGCGCCTCCTCGAGCCGGGCGCGGCGCTCGGTGAACGGCCGGTCGAGCAGCGACTCATCGCCCAGCGCCAGCAGGTCGAAGGCCACGAAGCTGGCCGGGGTCTGCTGCGACAGCAGGGTGACCCGGCTGACGGCGGGGTGGATGCGCTGCTGCAGCGCCTCGAAATCCAGGGTGTTGCGGGAGGTGTCGGCCACCACGATCTCCCCGTCGATGACCGCGCGCTCCGGGAGGTTGGCCAGCACAGCCTCGACCACCTCGGGGAAGTACCGGGTCATCGGCTTCTCGTTGCGGCTGCCGATCTCCACCTCGTCCCCGTCGCGGAAGATGATCGAGCGGAAGCCGTCCCACTTCGGCTCGTACCACTGCCCGGTGGGGATCTCCGGCAGCGGCTTGGCCAGCATCGGCGGCACGGGCGGCATCACGGGCAGGTCCATCGACACAGTGTGGCGGGCACCCCCGAGAGCCCGCCGGCCAGGTCGCGCCGATCAGGTGAGCCCGGACGCGCGGCCGGTCCACTCCGACAGCGGCGCGCAGTGCCACTGCCAGTCCACCTGCCGCGGCAGCCCGGCCAGGTCGACCCGGCCGTTCGCCCACAGCAGCGTCTGCCACGGGTCGCGGTCGACCGGCGCCCACGGGAACAGTCGGCGGGCCACCATGCCGGCCAGCACCGGCGGCGGATCGAACCGGGCACCCAGACCCTGCCCCACGTCCCAGGTGTGCACCAGCAGCTCGTCGCAGCCCATGGCGGCGAACCCGGACGCGTCGGCCAGCCCCCAGGAGTGGTGGCCGCGCCAGCCCGCCGGGACGCCGTCCACCACGTGCGCGAGCACGTCGGCGAAGGTGACCAGCGTGGTCACCAGGGCCTCCCGGCTGTTGCCGTCCGGGCCGTCGGGCACGGAGAGCTGCATGGTGTCCAGCGGTTGCGGCCCGTTGGCCAGGTCGGTCGGGTACCAGAGCAGCGTCTCGCACATGTGCGCGACGGTCCGGCTGCCCGTCCAGCCCAGGCTGGGCACGGTCACACTCCAGTCCTGATCGGCCACGGACCGCAGGAACGCGGCCGACGAGCGGGCTGACTGACGCAGGTTGGTCCCGTCCACCCGCGCATTGTCACCGCAGCACCCGTCACCGCAGCACCCGTCACCGCAGCACCCGTCACGCGAGGGGTTCGCCGACGGCCGCCCGGGTCCTGTCGAGCGGATGCGTAACCCAGCAGTTACGCTTCGTCCCGTGCACGTCGTCACCGCCCTTGCCGACCCGGTGCGCCGGGCCATCGTGGAGCGCCTGCACGACGGCCCCCAGCCGGCCGGCAGCATCGCCGCCGGCTTCGACATCACCCGCCCGGCGGTCAGCCGCCACCTCCAGGTCCTGCTGGCCGCGGGCGTGGTGAGCGTGCAGAGCACCGGCCGGGAGCGGCGGTACCGGTTGCAGCCCGAGGCGTTGGCGCCACTGGCCGACTGGATCGCCCGGCTGCGGGAGGCTCCGGGCCGCGAGGACGGGCCCTGGGACCGGCACCTGGACGCGTTGGCCACCGAGGTCGCCCGCACGGTCCGGGAACGCCGGGACCGCGCGCAGGACCAGGCTCAGGGCGAGCAGCACACCGACGAGTTCCCGGGAGTGAGCGCATGACCGTCGACGGCACCGGACGGGTCGAGACCACGGGCGGGACCAGGCGACTGGTGATCGAGCGCGAGTTCCGCGCCTCCCCGGAGGTGGTGTTGGCCTGCCTGACCGAGTCACCGCGACTGGGCCGCTGGATCGGCATCTGGAGCGGCACCGGCGGTCCCGGCCGCACGGTGCAGTTCGTGATGACCGCGGAGGGCGCGACCGAGCCGCAGCCGGTGACCATCGCCGAATGCCGGGCGCCGCACCGGCTGGTGGTGGACTTCGAGCAGGACCAGGACGCCTGGCACCTGGAACTCGACCTCGCCGCCGTCGGGGACGGTGGGACGACCCGGCTGGTGTTCGTGCAACGGCTGGACTTCCCCGGGCTGGAGTCGTCGGTCGGGCCGGGCTGGGAGTACTACCTGGAACGGCTCGGCGCCGCCCTGGCCGCGACCCCCGAGCCCGACTGGCCGACCTGGGACGACTACTGGCCGCACCAGCAGGCGCACTACGGCGGTGCGGATCCCACCGGGCACTGAGCGGCCTGCCCGGGCGCTCGTCCCTGCGTAGGGTGACCCCGCGGGCGCGACCGGTGCCCGCAAGGACGAGGAGGCCGGGCAGATGATCATCCGCGGTGCGGTGCTGGAGGAGATCGGCCGACCCCGGCCGTACCAGGAGTCCGCGCCGGTGTCGATCAGCGAGCTCGACCTGCAGCCGCCCGGTCCGGACGAGGTGCTGGTCCGGATGGAGGCCGCCGGGGTGTGCCACTCCGACCTGTCCGTGGTGGACGGCAACCGGGTCCGCCCGGTGCCGATGCTGTTGGGGCACGAGGCCGCCGGGCGCATCGAGCAGGTCGGCCCCGGTGTCACCGGACTGTCGGTCGGCCAGCGGGTCGTCATGACGTTCCTGCCCCGCTGCGGAGAGTGCGAGGGCTGCGCCTCCGACGGGATCCGGCCCTGCGTGCGGGGTTCCGCGACGAACAACGACGGCACCCTGCTGCACGGCGACATCCGGCTGTCCCGCGACGGTCAGCCGGTGCGGCACCACCTGGGCGTCTCGGGGTTCGCCACCCACGCAGTGGTCGACCGCCGGTCGGTGGTGCCGGTCGGCGACGACATCCCGCCGGAGGTCGCCGCGGTGCTCGGGTGCGCGGTGCTCACCGGCGGTGGCGCGGTCATCAACGCCGGACGGCCACGACCGGGCGAGTCGGTGGCCGTGGTCGGCCTCGGCGGCGTCGGGATGGCCGCGCTCATCACCGCCCTGGCGGTGGACGCGACCACCGTCATCGGCATCGACGCCGTACCCGAGAAACTCGCGGCGGCCACCGGATTGGGTGCCACCGCGGTGTACTCGCCGCAGCAGGCCGCGGAGGCCGGCGTCAAGGCGGACGTCGTCATCGAGGCGGCGGGCAACGTCCGGGCGTTCGAGACCGCGGTCGCCGTCACCGCTCCCGGCGGCCGCACCGTGACGGTCGGGCTGCCGGCTCCGGACGCCCGGGCGTCGATCTCGCCGCTGGGGCTGGTCGCCGAGGGCCGCAGCATCATCGGCAGCTACCTCGGGTCCGCGGTGCCCACCCGTGACATCCCGGTGTTCGCCGGCCTGTGGCGGGCCGGGAAGCTGCCGATCGAGCGGCTGGTCTCGTCCCGCATCCGGCTCGAGGAGATCAACGCCGCGATGGAGCAGCTGGCCGCGGGAGCGGCCATCCGGCAGATCATCTCGTTCGAGGACGACCACCAGCAGGAGTGATTCCGCACAGGGGGCGGTCATGTCAGCAGCGACACCGACGGCGACGATCCGGGTGGCCACATCGGCGGACGCGGCCGCGATCGCCGCTGTGCTGCGCGACTTCCAGGCGGAGTACGAGGAGTTCGCCCCCGAGCAGGACTGGTGGGCCGGCCGGATCGCGGCCCTGATGGACGCCGGGGACAGCGCGGTGCTGCTGGTGGAGACGGGTGCCGACGAGCTGCCGGTCGGCGTCGCCTACCTCCGCTTCCGGCCGTCGCTGTACCAGGACGCTCCGGAGGCCTCCCTGGCCGAGCTGTACGTCCGTCCCGACCTGCGCGGCCAGGGCTTGGGCCGCCGGCTGCTGACCGCGGCGATGGACCACGCGGTGGACCGGGGCGCGACCTCCATGGATCTGTCGACCACCTCGGCCGACACCGCTGCCGTCGCCCTCTACGAGTCGATGGGGTTCGACCGGCACGAGCGCAGCGGCCCGGACGTCACCGCCTACTCCTTCGAGATCGATCTGCGGGCTCCGTCGCAGCAGGCTCCGGCCGCCGGGTGAGCGACCCGGCCGGGCTGAGCATCGAACGGTTCGTGGTCTCCGGGGTGCACCGGCTGGCCGGTCGGCCGTCCGACGGCCCCACCGGCCGCCTCGACGACGATCCGCCGGTGGACGAGATCCGCGTCCGGGCCGGGCTGGGAGTGGTCGGCGACCGGTACTTCAACCGTCCCGCCCACCGGGACGCCTCGGTGACCTTCGTGGCGGTCGAGGCGCTCGAGGCGGTGGCCGACGAGCTGGGCGTCCCGCGCTTCGACCCGGCCGCCGCCCGGCGCACCGTCGTGCTCCGTGGGCTCGGCACCGAGGCGACCCAGCAGCTGATCGGCACCACGTTCAGCCTGGACACCGGAGCCGGGCCGGTGGCGTTCGCCGGCCGTCGGGCGGCCAATCCGTGCGCCTGGATGGACGTGGTGCTGGCCCCCGGGGCGTTCCGCGCGCTGCGCGGCCGCGGTGGCGTCCGGGCGGTGCCACTCACCGACGGCCGGCTCTCGTTGGGCCCGGTGGTGCTGCAGCACGGCGCGTGACGCCCGGGCGCGGGTCAGCCCACCGGCTGCCGGACCGCCCGACGTGGCGGCCACGGCACGATCATGGAGGTGCGCCGCTGGTACTCGGCGTACTCCGGATACTTGCTCGCGGTGATCGACTCGGTGAACACGGTCGAGCCGATGAACAGCAGGGTCAGCAGCACCGCGCCGATCGCCGTCCACTGCCACGGACTGCCCGCGGCGACGGCCCCGAACGCGAAGACCACCCACCACTGCCCCTGCTCGCAGAAGAAGTTGGGATGCCGGCTGGAGCGCCAGAGCCCGGTGGTGAGGAACCCCGGCGTCAGGGTGCGCCCGTCACGGGTGGCGGCCGCCTTGCGCCGGTGGAACTCCCACTGCTGCTGGTCGGCGATGGTCTCGCCGGCCAGGAAGGCCAGGAAGAGCACGGCCAGCAGCACGTCGGCGACGCCGAGCGGACGCGGATGCTCGGTCATCGTCACCGCCGGCACCGTGATCAGCACCAGCAGCACGTTCTGGTAGCCGTTGATGAAGCCGATCTGGAACAGCTGGTACTGCCAGGGCCGCATGCGCGCCCGCAGGATCGGCCAGCGGTAGTCCTCGACCCCGCGGTAGCCGCCCTTGCGGGCGAAGTTGAACGTGAGCCGGGCACCCCACAGCGTGACCAGCACGGCGACCAGGACGACGCGCGCGTCCCAGTCGGCGGACCCGGCGAACACCCAGAGGGAGAGCACCGGCACGATCGACCAGATCCGGTCGACCCAGGAGCTGTCCCGCGTCAGCACCGACGCGATCTCCGTGGCCACCGCGACGACGGCGGCCAGCACGATGACCATCTGCAGGCCTGTCACGAACAGCACCGTAGTCCGCGGTGATCACTGCGCGCGCTGCCGGCGGTCACCGCGGCGGGCGCCACGGTTCGCGATCGTGCGCGAGCCACACCAGCTCGGGATCGAAGGCGCGGATCAGCCGCTGGCCGTCGGTGGTGGGGTCGTCGAGCTCGCCGGAGAAGACGGCCGTGTCCCCCGCGATGACCACCGGCCGGGCGCCGGTGGCGATCACCACCAGCTGCGAGCCGGGTGTGTGCCCGGGCGCGGGGACGAGCCGGATCCCCGGCAGCAGCTCCGACTCGCCGTCGACGGCGACGTACTGCACGCCGGGAGCATCCACCCACTCACGGATCGTGTAGTCGTCCCGACTGCGGGCGTCGTCGAGCTCGCGGCGCTGCACGTGGATGGGGCGGCCGGCGAACAGGCGGTTGCCCCCGCAGTGGTCGAAGTGCAGGTGGGTGTTGACGACGATGTCGATGCTGCCGAGGTCGACGCCGGGCTGCTCGCCCAGCGGGAACAGCCTGGGATCCATGTCGGCCACCGCCGGGTGCAGCTCGGTCATGCCCGTGTCGACCAGCACCCGCCCATCGGGATGGTCGATCACGTGGACGCAGACGGGCATCCGTTCTCCCTCGGCCAGCAACTCGGCGACCAGGACAGGGGTGACCGTCACGGACGCCGTTCCGGCGCTGCCCGTGGTCGTCGATGGGTCCACCATGTCGTTGCTCCCGTCCGGTCCCGCTCGCGCGCCGTGGGGTGGCGCTGACGACCCGACTCCGGTGCGGCGCGGAAGTCATCGGCCTGTGCCCGCATCATGGGCCGATGGCTGATCATCGCGTCGACCTGGGCCGGTACTGGCCGCTGGCCGGACTGCGGCTGGTCACGCCGCGACTGACCCTGGCGCCACTGGTCGACGCGGACTTCGGCGAGGCACTCGACCTGGTCCTGGCCGGCATCCACGATCCCGCCCGGATGCCGTTCGCGGTGCCGTGGACCGACGCTCCGCGGGACCGGCTGATCGCCGACACGGCACCGATGGTCGGCGCCCGCGCTCGCTCGTCCCTCGCTCGCACGACTCCTCCGCGAGGTTCTGGTGGTCGGCCCGGGCGGCCAGCCAGCCGGAGTCCTGGCAGGTGCTGTTCGGGGTGCGCCGGGCGGGCGTCCTCGTCGGCACCCAGGAGCTGAGCGGCCCGGATTTCGTCGTGACCCGGACGGTGCTGACCGGATCGTGGCTGGGCCTGGCCCACCAGGGGGGCAGGCATCGGCACCGAGATGAGGTCTGCAGTGCTGCAGTTCGCCTTCGAACACCTCGGCGCGCAGCGGGCCGACAGCGGCGCCTTCACCGACAATCCGGCCTCGCTGGCCGTGTCGGCCCGGCTCGGCTATCTCCCCGACGGCACCCGGGTGGTGCAGCGCCGGCCATGCGAGCGGGCGGTCGAGCAGCGGCTGACGCTGACCCCGGACGGGTTCCGGCGGCCGGACTGGCGGGTGGCGGTGTCCGGGCTCGATGCCTGCCGGGCCGAGTTCGCCCTCTGATCAGGGTCGACGATCCCGACGTGGCGGCGTGCTCGCTGCCCGTCTGTGGCACGGCACCCGCGGATCCGTCGGGTGTCGACCACGGACAGCAACAATCTCGCGCTCATCAGCGGAAATGCCGCTTGGTCTTTCTTCTGCGCCATTCTGTAGAAATCACCGTGATACAGTCGTGATCAACGCAGAACCGACGACGGAAGGACGAGCTGATGAAGCGGAACCTCCTGGGATTCGGCGGAGCGCTGATGCTGGCCGGAGCCGCAGCAGTGATCGCACCCGGCGTCGCCAACGCCGACGAGGCCACCTGCACCTCCTCGGTCAACTACAAGACCGTCACCTTCACCTGTGACGCCCCGGACGAGGCACGCAAGGTGGAGGTCAAGCTGGAGTGCAACGTCTTCGGCGTGCTCGTGGCCGGATCGGAGCACATCACCGTGCCGGCCGGTGGTGGGTACTGGCAGGAGATGTTCTGCCCGGAGGGCTCGACCGTCGGTGACTACGGCTGGTGGGACCGTGGCGCGGCGTGATCCTGGTTCCCGACGGGAATCACCGACGCGAATTCGTCCGTGATCGAGGGACAGCAAGCCGGTGGATTCCGGGGAATCGTCGGTCGGTGATTCCCCGGGATCCACCACCGCAATTCGAGCATTGCACGCCCGGGATCACTCCCGGCGGCTGCCGTCCTCGTCCCAGTGCGCGGCCACCTTCTTGCTGGGCTGCACCCGCGGCGGCTCACCCGGCATCTTCGGGTACTCCGGCGGGTAGGGCAGGTCACCGAGGCCGTGGTCCCGTTCGTCCCGGGCACTGGCCTCCAGCAGCGGTTCCAGGGAGTACGCGACATCGGCGACCGCGGCATGCAGATCACCGACCTCGGCGAACCGGGCCGGGACGGTGGTCACGTCGAAGTCGTGCGGGTGGACGTCGCCGACCTCGTCCCAGCGCAGCGGCGTCGAGACGGTGGCACGGGCGTTGGCCCGGACCGAGTAGGCGGAGGCGATGGTGCGGTCCCGAGCCATCTGGTTGTAGTCGATGAAGATGCGGGCGCCGCGCTCCTCCTTCCACCAGCTCATGGTGACCTGCTCGGGCAGCCGGCGTTCCAGCTCGCGGCCCAGCGCGATGACCGCCCGCCGCGCCTCGACGAACGTCCAGCGCGGCTCGATCGGCACATACACGTGCAGGCCACGCCCGCCGGACGTCTTGGGGTACCCGTCCATGCCGAGCTCCTGCAGCAGCGCCCGCAGTTCCGGGGCGACCCGGGCGGCGTCGGCGAAGTCGGTACCGGGCTGCGGATCGAGATCGATGCGCAGCTGGTTCGGGTGGTCGACGTCGTCCCGGGTCACCGGCCACGGGTGGAACGTCAACGTGCCCTGGTTGGCGCACCACAGCACCACGGCGGGCTCGGTCGGGCAGATTTCGTCGGCGGTGCGGCCGCTCGGGAAGGTGATGGTCACCGGTTCCACCCAGTCAGGCGCGTGCGGCGAGATCCGCTTCTGGTAGAACGCGTCACCCCGGTTGTCCGCCCGGGTGGACAGCTTGGCGCCCTCGAACCAGCCGGACGGCCAGCGTTCCAGCGTGGTCGGCCGGTGCCGGAGCGCTCCGAAGATGCCGTCCTGCACGGCGGCGAAGTACTGCATCACGTCGAGCTTGGTGAGCCCGCGGTCCGCGAAGTACACCTTGTCCGGACTGGTGATCCGGACCGGACGTCCGCCCACCTCGAGCTCCACCGCCGGAGTCGTCGACCGTGCCATGGCGGCACGGTATCGCGCCGACTCGGATGGCGACCGGTCGTTCCGACGTGACGACATCGGGATCGCCGCTGCTGGTTGCGGATTGGCGGAAGGAGCGCCAAAATGGCGCCATGCCGAGGGTGCAGATCAAGGACGTGCCCGACGAGACGCACGCCGTGCTCCGTCGCCGGGCCGCACTGGCCCATCAGTCGTTGCAGGAGTACCTCCTCGCCAAGTTGATCGAGGAGGCCGCCACTCCCTCGCTCGAGGAGGTGCTCGACCGGGCGAGCGGGCGGGCCGGCGGCAGCGTTCCGTTCGTGGACGCGGTGACAGCACTGCACGACGACCGTGATCGTCGTTGACGCCAGTGTCCTGGCACCCGCGCTCGCCGATGACGGGCCTGACGGTGACCAGGCTCGTGGGCGTCTCCGGGGTGAGGTCCTCGCCGCCCCGCAGGTGATCGACCTGGAGGTCACGTCCGTCCTGCGCCGGGCCGCCGCCAACGGCTCTCTTCCTGATCGCCGCGCCGCACTCGCACTGGCCGACCTGGTCGCCCTGCCCGTCCGCCGGGTGGAGCATCGGCAACTGCTCGAGCGCTGCTGGGGACTCCGGCACACCGTCACTCCGTACGACGCCGCGTATGTCGCACTTGCCGAGGCGCTGGGCGTCGTCCTCGTGACCGCCGACGCACGGTTGTCCCGCGCGCCGGGGATCCGGTGCGACGTCGAGGTCCTCCGCTGAGTTGCACCGCCGCGACGCCTCCCGGTTCCTTCGATCGCCGGTCCTGGTCTTGCGGTGTCCGGGCGGTTGCCGGGCGGTTCCATGTGCATGACCCGGCGCCTTCGGGCTTGGTCCGGCCCGGCCGGTTCCCGCAGACTCCGGCCATGACCGCCGCGCCGTCCGATCCCGTCCTCACCCACGACCCGTCCGGGTCCGCCGCTCCCAGCCATGACACCCCGGTGACGAGCCGGTCGGTGACCGCGGGTCTGGCGTTCGACGTGGTGGAACCGGGCACCGTGGTGCTGCAGATCGCGGTCGCTCAGCTGCCCGGCTGGCAGGTGGACGACGCCCTGACGGTCGAACTGGACGGCACCGCGGTCCCGGTCACCGAGATCATCGGGACCACCGGCGCGCGTCTGCACGTGCTGCGGCCCGGGGTCGGACCGGTGACCGTGCATTACGAGGCCACCGTCACCGGCCGGGCCGATCCGACGCCCGTGGTCGAGGCCGACCTGATCACCTACCGGCGCCCCAGCCGGTACGCCGAGTCCGACAAGCTGGCCGCGGTCGCGCAGCGCGAGTTCGGCTCGCTGACCGGGGCGCCGCTGCTGGCCGCGGTGTCGTCCTGGGTCGGGCAGCACCTGAGCTACGTCTCCGGCAGCAGCGATCCGATCGACGGCGCGGTGGACACCTACCTGCTCGGCGCGGGCGTGTGCCGGGACTACGCGCACCTGGTGGTGGCGCTGCTGCGGGCCCGTGACGTGCCGGCCCGACTGGTCGCGGTGTACGCCCCGGGGCTGGACCCGATGGACTTCCACGCGGTGGCCGAGGCGTACGTGGACGGGGCCTGGCACGTGGTCGACGGGACCCTGCTCGCGCCCCGGTCGGCGCTGGTCCGCATCGCCACCGGTCGCGACGCGGCCGACACCGCGTTCCTGGACGACTTCGGCGGGTCCGTCGACTTCCACAGCGCCACCGTCACCGCGGTGGTCAACGGCACGCTGCCGAACGACGACCCGCGTCGGCTGGTCGAGCTCGGCTGACCGTCAGCGCCGCGGCCGGTACCCGCTCGCCGGGCGCCGGCTCGCGTCGCCGAACCGTCGGGACCGCGGCTCGCTGCCCAGCGGCGTCTGCGGGCGGCCGTCGTCGGTGGGCACCGGGCCCGGCTGACAGGTCGGGCACCAGAACGCGGTGCGCTCCTTGAGCACCGGCCCGATCATCGCGACCCGGACGGTGGTGCCGCAGCGATGACAGGGCCGACCGGAGCGGGCGTGCACGAAGGTCCGCATCCCGGGCCGCGAGTCGTGCGTGGTGGTCTGCACCGACTGGGTGGCGCCCCGCTCCAGCAACCGCCGAGCCCGGCGCAACACCGCGTCCAGGTCGGCGTCGCCGACCCGCGTCCACGGCGAGAGCCGTTGCAGGAACAGGGTCTCCGCCATGTACATGGTCCCGATGCCGGCGACCGTCGTCTGGTCGAGCAGGGCCGCACCGAGGTGCCGGTCGGGGCCGGCGGCCAGCCGGCGCACCGACTCCGGCAGCCCGGAGACCGGGAAGTCGGGCGCCAGGATGTCCGGCCCGAGATGGCCGATCAGCGACGGCTCCTCGGCGGTGGGGATCAGGTCGAGCAGGCCGAGCCAGCTGCCGACCGCGGTCCAGTCCTGGTTGCCCAGCACGGCCCGTACCGCGACGCCACCGGGGCGCGGCCAGTGTTCGTCCCCCGGCGGCACGATCGCCCACCGGCCCTCCATGCGCAGGTGCGAGCGCAGGGTCAGCGGCTCCGCGGAGACGGTCTCGAACCGCCGCCCACTCGCGTCGGGTGCCGCCCCGATCCGGGTGAGGATCTGCTTGCCGTGCGAGCGCACCTCGACCACCCGGCGCCCGGCCAGGTCGACACCGCCCAGGTCCGCCCAGCGCAGCTCGGTCCGGGTCAGCACCCGATCGGCCAGCGCCTGGTGCAACCGGGTGGCCGTCCGCAGCACGGTGTCGCCCTCAGGCACGGACCATCCCCGCTCCGGCGGTCGCCGGCCGGAGCCGCAGTCCGCGGGGCGTCCGGCTGAACCCGGCCTCGACCAGGGCGTCCACCACGGCGCCGGCCGCGGTGAGCGCGTCGGCCTGGTCGACCTTGCTCACGGTGAGCGAGCCGATCCAGCCGCCGGTCACCCGGCTGGCCAGCGCCCGGGCCCCGGCCTCCAGCCGCGCCGGGTCGTCGGTGAAGGTGAGCAGGGACCGGCCGCCGCGCTCGGTGAACAGGGTGAGCTCCCCGTCGACGAGCACGACCAGGGCACCGGCCCGGCGGGCCGGTCGGTGTCGTTCCGACTCGGTCTCCCGGGCCGGCCACGGCAACGCGGCACCGTACGGGTTGGCCGGGTCGGCGGCCGCCAGCACCACCGCCTCCAGTGCCGGCTCGGGGGCGTCCGGCGCGGGCGCGTACCCGCGGATCCGGTCGACCGCTCCGGCGGTGGCGAACTGGGCGGCGCCCAGGCTCTCCACGAAGTACCCGCGCCGGACCCGGCCGGCCTCCTCGAACGCGGCCAGGATCCGGTACACCGCGGCGAAGCCGCCCGGCGTCCCCTCGGCGACCACCGACCCGCGGGTCACCACGCCGTACCGGTCGAGCAGCACCTCGGCCGCGGCGGACGCCCGCACCGTCGGATCCGTCTCCACCTCGGGGACCAGCGACCAACGACCGGCGACCGCCGCCGATCCCGGTCGACGACTGCCGGTGGCCCGGCCGGGCCGGTTGGCCGAGAGCAGCGACAGCCCGGACATCCGGGTCCGGGTGCGCGGCGCCGCCCGGGAAGTGGTGCGGTGCGCGGTGCTGCCCGCGGTCAGTCGGGCGCGGACCGGGGTCAACGTGTCGCCGGTGACCAGACCGCTGAGCACCAGGTCCCACAGCGCCTGCTCCCAGTCGGTGTCCGACACCCGGACCGGGCCACCCGCGCCGCCGTCCCGGGCCAGGTCGGCGCTCGCCGCCTCGACCAGCGCCGGGAAGAAGTAGGCCCCGCCGCGTGCCAGGGTGGCCAACAGCGCCCGGTGCACCGCACCGGCCGGCGGCGTGCGCGGTCGCATCGGGGCGGTGCCCCCGTCGGCCGGGGCGGCACCCCTGTCCGCCGGGGCGTCCCCGCCGCCGGCCGCGGGACCCGCCGCCGGCCCAGACTCCCGGGCGTGCTCCGGCCACCGGTCGTCGTCGGAGATCGGCAGGGTGAGCGCGGCCGTCTCGGCCAGGTGCAGCGACATCCAGCAGTCGGCGCCGCCGAGGGCGCCGTGCCCGGTCCACACCACCTCACCGGAGGCCATCAGCTCGTCCAGCCAGGCCGGCCGGTAGGTGGGCACCCGCGCCGGCAGGATCACCGACTCCAGCGCACTGGCGGGGATGACCGCGCCGGCCAACTGCTCGACCGCGCGCACCACCGCCCCCGGCCCGCCGGACCGACGCGCGCCGCCGCCGCCCGGATCACCGATCGGGGCGATCCCGTTCCAGGCGGGCAGGAACCGGCCGAGCGCGGACGGCGGCACCGGCTCCACCTCGGACCGCAGCGCGGCCAGCGACCGACGGCGCAGCAGCCGCAGCACCTCGGCGTCGACGAACTCCCGGACCCCGTCGGTCGCGGCGTGCCGGGGACCCATGGCAGCACCGGTCGCGCCACCCGGCGCTGCCGCGACTCCGAGCGGCCGGAACTCCCCCTCGGCCAGCCGGCCCGTGCCGACCAGCCGGCGCAGCGCGTCGGCGACCACCGCGGTGCCCAACCCGAAGGTCGTCGCCGCGTCGGCGGCCACGAACGGCCCGCGGGTGCGCGCGTACCGGCCGAGCAGCCGGCCGAGCGGATCGGGTTGCGGATCCAGCAGCGAGCTCGCGATGCCCGGCGGCAGCGGGACGCCGAGCGCGTCCCGCAGCAGCGGGGCGTCGGCCGGGTCGGCCCAGGACTCGCGCCCGCCGACCCGGACCACGATGGCGCGGCGGGCGGCCTGCAGCTCGTCCAGCGCGGCGGCCGGCTCGGGCACCAGCGCCGGGTCGACCCGGGCGGCCACCTGCTCGGTGGTCAGCGGACCGAGGATGCGCAGCAGGTCGGCGATCTCGTCGGGGTTGCGGGCCCGGCGCTGCCCGGAGAGCCGTTGCAGGTCGGCCTCGGTCCGGGCCAGCGCCTCCGGATCGAGCAGGTCCCGCAGGGCCAGACCGTCGCCGCTGCCGAGCAGTTCGGCCAGCAGGGTCGGGTCGACCGTCAGCGCCGCGGCCCGCTTCTCGGCCAGCGGGGAGTCGCCCTCGTACAGGAACTGGGCGACGTAGCCGAACAACAGCGACCCGGCGAACGGCGACGGGCTCTGCGTGGTCACCTCGACGATCCGCACCCGGCGGGCCTGCAGGTCGCGCATCACCTCGACCAGCGCGGGCACGTCGAACACGTCCGAGAGGCACTCCCGCACCGCCTCGGCCACGATCGGGAACGTCGGGTACTGGGCCGCCACCTCCAGCAGCTGGGAGGCGCGTTGGCGCTGCTGCCACAACGGTTGTCGCTTGCCGATCTGCCGGCGCGGCAGCAGCAGCGCCCGGGCCGCGCACTCCCGGAACCGCGCGGCGAACACGGCCGACCCACCGACCTCGGCGGTCACCTCGGCCTCCACGCTGGCCGGGTCCAGCAGCACCGCGTCGAGCAGGGCCGGCCCCTCGGCGCCACCCCCGTCGGCCCCACGGCCGGCGCCGCCGAACGGGAACAGGTCGTCCGCGCCGTCCAGGTCCGGGTCGTCGAACAGCGGCCCGGAGGAGGTGATGTCGGTGTCGGGCAGCCGCAGCACGATGCCGTCGTCGGAGTGCATGGCCTGCACGTCCACGCCGAACCGTTCCCGCATCCGGGCCGCGATGACCAGGGCCCACGGAGCGTGCACCGCGGCGCCGTAGGGCGAGTGCAGCACCAGTCGCCAGTCGCCCAGCTCGTCCCGGAACCGTTCCAGCACCAGGGTGCGCTCGTCGGGGACCAGCCCGACCGCCTCGCGCTGCTCGGTCAGGTAGGCCAGCAGGTTGTCGGCCGCGAAGACGTCCAGCCCGGCACCGGTCAGCTCGACCGCGGCGGCCGGGGCGTCCAGCGAGCTGATCCGGCGGACGAACTCGCCGTGGGCCCGGCCCAGCTCGGCGGGCCGGCCGAGGGTGTCGCCCTTCCAGAACGGCAACCGCCCCGGCTGGCCCGGCGCCGGCACGACCAGCACCTGGTCGTGGGTGATCTCGACGATCCGCCACGAACTAGACCCGAGCGCGAAGACGTCGCCGACCCGTGACTCGTAGACCATCTCCTCGTCGAGCTCGCCCACCCGCCGGGGCCCCCGCCCGCTCGGGTCCTCGCCGGAGGCCAGGAACACCCCGTACAGCCCGCGGTCCGGGATGGTGCCGCCGGAGGTGACGGCCAGCCGCTGCGCGCCCGGGCGGCCGGTCAGCTGGCCGGTGACCCGGTCCCAGGTCAGCCGGGGTCGCAGCTCGGCGAACTGCTCGCTCGGGTAGCGCCCGGAGAGCATGTCCAGCACCGACTCCAGCGGGCCACGGCCGAGCGTGGCGAACGGCGCGGACCGGCGCAGCAGTTCCAGCAGCTCGTCGACGGTGATCGGGTCCATCGCGCAGATGGCCACGATCTGCTGCGCGGCGATGTCCAGCGGGTTGCTGACCACCGACAGCGCCTCGATGGCGCCGTCCCGCATCCGGCCGGCCACCACGGCCGCCGACACCAGGTCACCGCGATACTTCGGGAACATGACTCCGTGGCTGGGCGCCCCCACCTGGTGCCCGGCCCGGCCGATGCGCTGCAGCCCACTGGCCACCGACGGCGGTGCCTCGACCTGGATGACCAGGTCGACCGCGCCCATGTCGACACCGAGCTCCAGCGAGGACGTGGCCACCACCGCCGGCAGCCGGCCCGTCTTGAGATCGTCCTCGATGAGGGAGCGCTGCTCCCGGGACACCGACCCGTGGTGGGCCCGGGCCAGCACGGCCGGCGCCCCTGCGGACGCCCCGGCCTGGGCCATGATCTCGGCCGGAGCGCCGCGACCGGGCTGCCAGCCGCCGTCCTGGCCGTCCGGTCCCCCGTCCCGGTCCACCCCTGCGTCCGCCGCGGCCGCCTCCCGCTCGACGACCCGCTCGGCCTCCCGATCAGCATGGATCTCGTTGATCCGGGCGGTGAGTCGCTCGGCCAGCCGCCGGGAGTTGGCGAAGACGATGGTCGACCGGTGTTCCTCGATGAGGTCGACGACCCGCTCCTCGACGTGCGGCCAGATCGAGGTGCGTTGCGGCTCCCCGGCCGCGTTGCCCGTCAGGTCGCCGGTCTGCTCCCCCAGGGCGGACATGTCGGCGACGGGGACGACGACGTCGACGTCGAGCTCCTTGGTCGATGGTGGGCGCACCACCGTGACGGGTCGGCCGCCGGTGAGGAACCGACCGACCTCCTCCATCGGCCGCACGGTCGCCGACAGCCCGATCCGCTGGGCCGGGGCGTCCAGCAGCAGGTCCAGCCGGTCCAACGAGACGGCCATGTGCGCACCGCGTTTCGTGCCGGCGACGGCGTGCACCTCGTCGACGATCACGGTGGTGACACCGGTGAGCATCTCCCGCGCCCGGCTGGTGAGCAGCAGGAACAGCGACTCCGGCGTGGTGATGAGGATGTCGGCGCCGTCCTTGGCGAACGCCCGTCGGTCGCCGGCCGGGGTGTCACCGGACCGGACCGCCACCGTCGGGGTCCGCAGCGTCTCGCCCCGGCGCGCAGCCAGCGACCCGATGCCGATGAGCGGGGCCCGCAGGTTGCGCTCGACGTCGACGGCCAGCGCCTTCAGCGGCGACAGGTAGAGCACCCGGCAGCGGCGCTCCTTGCTCTCCGGCGGCTCCACGGTGGCCAGGTCGTCGATCGCGGACAGGAACGCAGCCAGCGTCTTGCCCGAGCCGGTCGGCGCGACGACGAGGGTGTGTTCGCCCCGACCGATGGCCGACCAGGCACCCGCCTGGGCGGCCGTTGGCGCGGCGAAGGCACCGGTGAACCAGTCCCGCACCACGGGCGAGAACCGCTGCAGCGCCGGCTCCGCCGCTGTCCCGTCGTCCTGACTCATGCCGTCCGTTCCGTTCGTGACGCCCGCCCACCGGGCCGGCCCCTCGGGCCCCGGTGATCGTTCCCCGACGCCGGCCCGGTCAGACCGGTCAGTCCTGGCCGCGACCGGTCGACTGCTGCAACCGGTCGATGTGCTCGGACGCCTCGGCCTTGGTCAGATCGGCCGGCAGTTCCTCGCCGGCCTCCCGGGCCAGGGTGTCCAGGTAACTGCGCTGCGGACCCGTCATCGGTTCGTCCCCGGTCACCCACTCCGACGGGTCCTTGCTGGCGGTGTTGTCGGGGTCGGGACGAGCACCGCCGAGGGTCTCGGAGCTGTCCGACTGCTGCGCGTTCTTCCCTGTCTCGGTCATGGGCGAGATGGTAGGCCGGACCTCCGACAGCGCCCCTGACGAGCGACCTCGCCGCTCGACCGCTCGGCCGCGCACCGTCCGACCCCGGCGCCCGCGCCGGTTTCCGGAACTCCGTCGCCCGTCCGGATCGGCTGCATCCGCGTCCCGGCCACGCCGTGTAGTCCCTGTGCGCGCACTGATCGACGAACGAGGCCTCTCCACCCAGTTCCACCCGGGTCGTCCCGCTCGGCCGGCCCGGCCACGGACCCAGCTCTGGAGGAGACATGCGACGACTGGCGACAGCTGCCGTCGCCGGCGCGGCCATGGTGGCCGCCTCGGTGATCGCGGCCCCGATGGCCGCGGCAGCGGCGGACGACACCGGCACCGTGTACGTGGTGCACGGCATCCCCGACACCCCCGTCGACGTCTGGGTCGACGGGACCTTGACCCTCGACGACTTCGCCCCCGGCTCGGTGGCCGGCCCGCTGCCGCTGCCCGCCGGCAGCTACGACGTGGCGATCACCGCGCCGGACGCGACCGACGACTCGTCACCGCTGCTCAGCGCCACGGCTGAGGTGGCCAGCGGCGCCAGCGCCACCCTGGTCGCCCACCTGCAGGTCGGTGGTACACCGACCGTCACCGCGTTCAGCAACGACACCTCGTCGCTGTCCGCGGGCCAGAGCCGGTTGGTGGTGCGCCATGTCGCCGACGCGCCGGCGGTCGACGTCCGGGCGGGCGGTGCCGTGGTGCTGTCCGGGGTGACCAATCCGCAGCAGGGCGCCCTCGTCGTGCCGGCCGGCACGGTCTCGGCCGACGTGACCCTGGCCGGCACCGACACCGTGGTGCTCGGCCCGGCCTCGCTGGACCTGGCCGCCGGGTCGGCCACCTTCGTCCACGCCATCGGGTCGGCCGACGACGGCACCCTCTCGCTGGTCGCCTTCACCGTCTCCGGTCTGGGCGGCACACCGTCGGGCGTGCCGGCCGGCGGTGGACCGGCCGACAGCCCCTTGTCGCTGGTGCTGGTGATCGGACTGGTCGCCGCCGGCGGGGCCGCGGTGGCCTTCGGTGGCCGGCGACTGCTGGCCGACCGGCAGCCGTGAGGCCTCCGACCGGGACGGGGTGCGCCACCCCGTCCCGGCCGGAGCCGGACCCGTCCACCGCCATCCCCGGCCGGACCGGTCGGGGACGGCGGGGTCGGGCGGTGGCCATGGTGGTGCTCGGCACGGTGGTGGTCGTCGGCGCCCCGACGGCCCGCTGGCTGACCACCGGCGACGCCGCGGGGCAGCACGTGAGCACGGTGGACGCGGCGGCGGCGCAGGCTCTGGCCGCACCCTCGACCCCCCCGGGCCTGACACCTTCGACCACGACGTCAGCATCCCCGTCAGCACCGTCGACCGCCGATCCCGCGCCGTCCACGACGCCTGCGTCGACGATCGCACCGGAACCATCGCCGGCTCCGACTCCGGCCTCCTCGGCCGCACCGGCACCGGCTCCCGGCGCTCCGGTCGAGATCAGCATCGAGCGGCTCCGTGTCGCTGCCGCGGTGGTCCCGGTCGGCGTCCGGTCGGACGGTCAACTCGAGATCCCCCAGGACGTCCGCACGCTCGGGTGGTACCGGTTCGGCCCCACGCCCGGCGCGACGACCGGGTCGGCGGTCGTCACCGGACACGTGGACGACGCCCGGCAGGGCGCGGGAGTGTTCGCCCGCCTCGGCGACCTGGCTCCGGGCGACCGGTTGCAGGTCGTCGATGAGGCCGGCACCGCGCGATGGTTCACCGTGGTGGCGCGGGAGCAGTGGGCGAAGGCGGACGTGCCACTGGACCGGCTGTTCGACGCAGGTGGGGCGGGCCGGCTGGTGCTGGTCACCTGCGGCGGCGACTTCGACGGCGACGACGGCGTGTACCAGGACAACATCGCGGTCACCGCGGTCCCCGATCAGGCGTGAGCGCGTCGCGCTCGGCGGGCGGGCCCGGTGGCATCAACTAGGGTGGCCCGCGTGTCGGTGCCCGCGTCCCCCTCCTCGGAGTCAGGGAGATCCGCACCGATCAGCGACGCCACGATGAGCCCGCAGGCCCAGGACGAGCTGCTGAACCAGCAGTTCCGGGAGGGCGGTCCAGCGGTGCTCAAGGCGGCCTACGACCGGTACTCGTCGATGGTCTACCGACTGGGGCTGCTCAGCCTGCGCGACCACCACGATGCCGAGGACCTCGTCCAGCAGGTGTTCGTCCGGGCCTGGCGCGGCCGTGGCGGGTTCGACCCGACCCGCGGCTCGCTGCCCGGATGGTTGCTGGGCATCACCCGGCGCCTGGTCGCCGACCGGTTCGCCGCGCTGGACCGGGACCGCAAGGTGCAGGCCGCGGCCCAGAGCGTGGCCCAGCCGACCACCGAGACCAGTGGTGCGGAACGGGTCGTGGACCGTGTGGTGATGGGCGACAAGCTGGAGCAGTTGCCCGCCGCCCAGCAGTTGGTGCTGCGGCTGGCGTTCTTCGACGGATTGACGCACACCGAGATCGCCGAGGCGACGAGCCTGCCGCTCGGCACGGTCAAGAGCCACATCCGGCGAGCTCTGGCGAACCTTCGCAAGCAGTGGGAGGTGGACGGTGCCTCGTCGTGACGACCTGCCGGACCAGGATCTCCCGGACGAGTTCCCGTCCGTGAGCGGCCACCCCGCCACCGACGACCTCGCGGTCCTGGCCCTCGGCGACCACGTCGAGACCGAGGACCTGTACGACCACGTGCTGGAGTGCGCCCGCTGCCAGCAGGTGGTGTCCGAGTTCGAGCACGCGATGCAGTGGGTCACGGCCACCGCGACGCCGGGCCCGACGCCAGGCCCGGCGGTGTGGTCGGCGGTGCTGGGCGAGCTGGGCGACGATCTGACCACCAGTTCCCGTCAGGCCGAGGCCCCGACCGAGTACCTGGGCCGCGGCGGCCTGGTCGTGGCCGGTGCCACCGAGAGCGGCTCGGGCGACCACGTCTTCCGCGGCGAGCCCGGCACCCTGGGCGAGTTCCCGCCGGTCGCGGCGGCACCGGAGACCGACCACGGCGCGCCGGCCGGCGACGAACTCGCCGCCGTCCGCACCCGCCGTCGCCGATGGGCGACGTCGCTGGTGGCGGCCGCGGTCGTCGGAGCCCTGGTCGGTGGCGGCATCGTCTTCGCCACCCGGGACCGGGAACCGGATCTGCAGGTCCAGGCCCGGGCCGACCTCACCCCGGTCGCCGGCGGCATCATCACCGACACCGACCGCACCTTCGGATCCGCGCAGCTGATCGACGCCGGCGGGCGCGAGGAGCTCCGGGTGCGGACCGACGACCTTCCGCAGATCGACGGGACCTACGAGGTGTGGTTGCTCGGCCAGGAGGGCCGAATGGTGTCGCTGGGCGTGCTGCACGACGGACACGGCACCTTCACGGTGCCCGGCGGCACCGATCTGGGCGAGTACCGCCTGGTCGACATCTCGGACGAACCCCTGGACGGCAACCCGGTCCACTCCGGCAACAGCGTCGTGCGCGGTGACCTGCAGTGATCCGCCGATCCCCGTCCGCGAGGTGAGCGCGCCGCCCACGCGGGGCATCGAGGACGCCCGGGCGGAGCCTGCCCCGCACGTCGAGTGGCGACGCGCCCCAGCCAATGCCGCGACCCCCGTGGTGCTGGTGCTGCCCGGGGGCAAGGAGTTCTCGACCGATCCGGTCCCGGACCGCACCGTCGGCCGGGTCCGGATGCGCGCCTTCGCCCGGGTCCTGGCCGAGCGGTGCCCCGAGGTCGCGGTGGGCACCGTGCGCTACCGGCGGCGCGGCTGGAACGACGCCCAGCGGGACGCCGCCGTCGACGTCGAACGGGTGCTCGCCGAGTTGGCCGGGCACGGTCCGGTCGTGCTGGTCGGGCACTCGATGGGCGGTCGCGCGGCCGTCGCCGCCGCGGGCGCGCCCCGGGTCCGCGGCGTGGTCGCGCTGGCGCCGTGGCTGACCGACGGCGACGCGGTGACGCCGGTGCGGGGGCGGACGGTGGTGCTGGCCCACGGGGCCCGGGACCGCTGGGTCCGGCCCGAGCTGTCGCTCCGCTGGGCCGAGCGCGCGGCCGGCGTCCCGGATCGACTGGCCCGGTTCGTGGTGCCCGGCGACGTGCACATGATGTGGGTGCACCGCAGCTGGTGGCACCACCTCGCCGTGGCCGCCGTGTCGGCCTGTCTCGACGGCCCGGTGGACCCGGTGCTGACGGCGGGGTTCGCCGCCGCCGCCGAGGGCCGGCTGGACGTCCCGTTGACCCGCCCGGGCCATCCCGTCACGCCGGTCGAGCGGCCCCACTGACGCGGACCCGGCCGGATCACACCCTGCCCGGATCGGACATCTCGGGCACACTGGACGTTCGCCGCCCCGTCACTCCCCCAGCTGCCCGAGGACGAGGTGCACCCGAGGCCTGGTGGGACCCGCCGCCCTGGGCGGACTACCGTTCGTTCGGTGAACGAACGGTCCGGGTTGCGCGACTTGGCGCCGATCGCCGTGCCGGCCTACGGGCCCACGCTGGTCGGCGCGATCGGCACCGGCGCGGTGCTCCCGGTGATCGCACTGAGCGCCGTCGAACTCGGCGCGGGCGTCGGCATGGCCGCATTGCTCGTGGCCCTGCTCGGCATCGGCCAACTGATCGCCGACCTCCCGGCCGGCGCCCTGGCCGCCCGCCTCGGCGAGCGGCGCGCGCTGATGTTGGCCTGCGGCCTGGAGTTCGCGGGTGGGTTGGGTGCCCTGGTCGCCCCGAACGTCCTGGTGCTGGGCGCGTCGGTCCTGGTCATCGGGTTCGCGGCCGCGGTGTTCGGGTTGGCCCGGCAGTCCTGGCTGACCGCGGCCGTCCCGGTCGGTCTGCGCGCCCGGGCGCTGTCCACGCTGGGCGGGGTGGCCCGGATCGGCATGTTCATCGGACCGTTCGTCGGCGCGCTGGCCATCACCCTCATCGGCATCCGGGGCGCGTACCTGGTCGACATGATCGCCGCGGTGGCCGCGTTCGCGCTGGTCGCCGGCACCCGCGACCTGACCGGCCCGCCGGCCATCGACCGAGCCGGCCCGCCGGCCGATCCGGTCGACACGGTCGACACGGTCGACACGGTCGATCCCAGCGGTCCGGCCGGGCCGGTCCGGCCCGCCGAGCCGGAGCGAGGTGATGGCGTGTTGCGCGCCCTGGTCCGGCACCGCCGGGTGCTCGGCACGCTCGGGGTCGGCGTGCTGCTGTTGTCACTCGCCCGGTCCGGCCGGAACACGATCATCCCGCTGTGGGCGGCGGCGAGCGGGCTGAGCGCCGCACAGGTGTCGCTGGTCGTCGGCATCGCCGGAGCCGTCGACATGCTCCTGTTCTATCCGGCGGGCGCCGTGATGGACCGGCGCGGCCGGCTCGCCGTCGCCTTGCCGAGTCTGGCCGTGATGAGTGCGGGGTTCGTGCTGCTGACCGTCATGCACGGCTTCGTGCCCGTGCTGCTGGCGGCGATGCTGCTCGCCCTGGGCAACGGCATCGGCGCCGGCGTGGTGATGACCCTGGGCGCGGACGCGGCTCCGGCGGCGGGCCGACCACAGTTCCTGGCCGGATGGCGGTTGATGGCCGACTCGGGCGCCGCGCTGGGACCGGCGCTGATCGCCGTGGTGACGGCGGTGGCCACCCTGGCCTGGGCGGCCGTGCTGCTCGCCGTCCTGAGCGTGGCCGGCGGGCTGTGGCTGCGCCGGTACGTCCCGGCCCTCGACCCGGTGATCGCGCGGCCGGCGGACCAGGTCAGCCAGCGCCGGTCGCCGCGGCACGGGCGACGGTCAACCCGGACGCGCTGATCCCGACAACCAGGTCGCGCAGCGCCACCACGGTCGGGGCATCCAGCCGGTCATGGGTGGTCAACACCCCGACGACGGCGCAGCCCGCGGCCCGCGCGGCTGCGACCCCGGCGGGCGCGTCCTCCAGCACCAGGCACTCCTGCGGCGGGACCCCGATCGCCGCGGCCCCGGCCAGGAACGGATCCGGCGCCGGCTTGCCCCGCGGCACGTCGTCCGCGGTGACGATGGCCGGCGGCACCGGCAGCCCGGCGGCGGCGATGCGGGCGGCGGCCAGCCGCCGGCCGCAACTGGTGACCACGGCCCAGCGATCGGCCGGCAGGGCGGCCAGCAGCTCCTGGGCGCCGGGCTGCGCGACCACGCCTCCGGTGTCGGTCGACTCCTGATCGACCATGAAGGCGTGGTGCGCGCGCACCTCGTCCTCGGGCATGTCCGGGTACTGCCGGCGCAGCACCTGGTCGACCGGCATGCCGTGCATGACCGGTTCCAGTTCCGCGAACGGCCGGCCGATCCGGTCGGCCAGCCTGCGCCAGGCCCGTCCCACGCTGGCCGAGGAGTCGATGAGCGTGCCGTCCAGGTCGAACAGCAGGGCCTGGGCGGTCGACGGGAACCCGTCCTCGGTCGGGTGCTGGGCGTCGGTCACCGGACCACCCTGGCACACCCTCCGGACCGCACCCCGATGGCCGTCCGGACCTGCAGAGGACGAACGGCCCGGTGACCGAGCATTTTGACTCGACGAGGGCCCTCGCTCATGCTGGCCCGCGGACGGTCCGTTGGGGACCGCCCACCGGCATGCCGGGCCGGCGCAGGCGCGCCGGCTCGACCGCTCGACGGTCGGCTGCCGACCCCCGCGACGACGCGGCCGCAGCGCACCGGCGCACGACGGATCCGTCCGGCCCGCGGCCGGCGCCGTCGTGCCGCGAACGCCCGGCGAGCGAGCCCGCCGATGTACCGAGCAGGAGACGCCTGAAGATGCCCCCCGGTTCCCGTACCGTCGCGCCCGCTCCGACCGTCGCCGACTCGCCCCTGCTGGCCGAGCTGCTCGAGCAGCACCGGCGGGACGACGCCCAGCGGTCGCTGTCCCCGGCCTTCTGGGTCGACGTGGCCCGGCGCGGCACGCCGCTCGTCGAGGCCGGTCCGGCCGCCGACCGGATGCTGGTCACCTTCCTGTTCCGCGCCGATCCGCGCAGCACGGCCCAGGTCTACCTGGAACTCCTCGGCGTCACCGACCGCTCGCAGCTGGCGGCCAGCAGCCTGCGGCCGGTGGAGGGCACGGACGTGTGGTGGGTCACGCTCGAGCTGCCGTCCGACTGGCGGTCGACCTACCGGCTAGTGCCGTCCCCGGACCCGCTCGTCCCGCCGGCCCCGGCCGGCACCCGGGCCGAGCGCAGCTGGTGGGTGCAGGTCACCGAGGCGGCGCAGCCTGATCCGTACCAGCTGCAGCCGGCACGCCGGGTGCACCACCGCACGGTGAGCCGGCTCGCCGGCCCCGACGCCCCCGATCAGTCGTGGTGGTCGGCGCCGGTGGCCTTCGAGGACCGCGGCGAGACCACGCACCTGCGGTGGGCCAGCGAGCAGCTCGGCGTCGAGCGCACCGTGTGGGTGCATCGCACCAAGGGCGCGTCGGCCGACGGCGACCTGCTCGTCCTGGTCGACGGCCGGGTCTGGATCGAGGACCTGCACGTCGACGCGCTGGCCGACCGGCTGGTCGCCGACGGCCGGCAGCGGCCGCTGACCGTGGTGATGATCGACTCCGTCGATCCCGCCCGCCGCCGGGCGGAGCTGCCGCCGAACCCGGCATTCCTGTGGGCGGTGGTGCACGAGCTGCTGCCGACCATCAAGGACCTACCGACCGATCCGGCTCGCACGGTGGTCGCCGGGCCGTCCTTCGGCGGGCTGTTCGCCCTGTTCGCGGCACTCACCGCACCGCAGCGGTTCGGCCGGGCCCTGGCCCTGTCGGGATCGTTCTGGTGGCCGGGCAACAGCTCTGCTGACGTCGATCTCGACCGGTTCCCGCAGGCCGAGTACCTCACCCACCTGATCCAGCGCGGGGTGCCGGACGACCTTCGGGTCCACCTGCGGGTGGGACTCGGCGAGTTCACCTCGATCGATCCGACCCTGCGGGTGGCCGACGCTCTCGGCAAGGCCGGGGTGGCCGACCAGCCGCACGTGCACCGGTTCGCCGGCGGGCATGACTGGACGTGCTGGCAGGACGGTCTCGTCGCCGGACTGGCTGACCTGCTGCCGCTGCGGCGGTGAACCCGGCGCGGCTGGTTTGACTCCCGGCCGCCGGGGTTCGTAGGTTCCAGGCGCGACCGACGACCGCATGCGTCCTCGGGCGCCCGCCCTGTGTCCGCGGTCAGCCCGATCCGTCCGGGAGGGCTGACTTCGTCGACCTGTTGGAGTGGTGGGTGCCGTCGTCATCGCTGTTCCCCGTGTGCCTCCTGGGCCGTCCGCCCGTCGTCCTGCCGACCTCGTCGGGGCGCCCGTGACGAACGGTGGCCTGGCCCGGGTGCTCGCCGATCTCTCGGCCGAGGTGACGCGGATCGACCTGGCCGCCGCCCGACTGGACCGGGTCGTCCGGGTGGCCCGCGACGTCCTGGGGGTCGACAGCGTCGGGATGCTGCTGCTCGACGAGGACGAGCAGCTGCGCACCGTCGCCACCACCGGTGACGCCGCCGAGGCGCTGGAACGGGTCCAGGAACGCCTGGGGCTCGGACCTGGCGTCGACTGCTCCCGCGACCGGACCGTGGTCGCCGTCGACGACCTGGCCGCCGTACCGGCGTACGCGCCGCTGTGGCACGAGCTGGGCGACCGTGGCGTCCGGGCCGTGCTGGCCGTCCCGGTGGGGATGGGGCACCAGCACGTCGGCAACCTGAACTCGGTCCGCACCGAGGCGTACGCCTGGACCGAGTCCGACGTTCGCACCGCCGCCGCGTTCGCGGAACTGATCGCCGATCTGCTGGCCCTGTCGAGCCCGGGACCGTCCGGCTCGGCGCCGGTGACCGCCGGCGAGGGCGTCGAGGTGCTCGGTCACCTGCACGTCGTGGCTCCCGACCAGGACGCCGGGTCGAACTCGTGAACGCCCGCATCGACGCCGCCGCGCTCGCCTCGAGCCTGCGGCGCCTGGAGCGCCCGCCGCCCGGCGAGCTGCTGGAGACGAGCATCACGCGGTTGCTGGTCGCCTGCCGTGAGTTGTTCGACGTGGCCGGCGCCGGCCTGATGCTGGCCGACCGGGACGGCACGCTGCGGTACTTCCTGGCCATGGAACCGGCCAGCCGCGTCCTCGAGGCGGCGCAGATCAGCACCGGCGAAGGGCCGTGCGTCGACACGTACCTGCTGGACCAGGTGGTGATCACCGACGACGTCACCACCGACCCGCGCTGGCCGTCGTTGGCGCCGCTGATCGCGGACCAGGGCCTCGGGGCGGTCATCGGCGTGCCCGTGCACCTGTCCGGCACCGCGGTCGGCAGCCTGGACGTCTACGCCGACCGGGCGCAGCCGTGGGACGAGAGCACCCGGCAGGGCCTGGTCCGGTTCGGCGAGGTGGCCGACTCCATGCTGGCCGCGGCGACGGCGGCCGAGCAGGCCGGCGAGCTGGCCCAACAGCTGCAGTACGCCGTCGACTACCGCTCGGTCATCGAGCGGGCGGTCGGGTACCTGATGGCCCGGGACCGCCTGTCGGAGACCGACGCCTTCGACCGGTTGCGTCGCGCCGCCCGCGGCAGCCGGCGCAAGATCACCGATGTCGCCCGTGCCCTGCTCGAGTCCGGCCGACTGCCGGGCGAGACGGCCGGGCGACGCGCATGACCGACTCCGTGACCACCGGCGGTGGGCCCGACGGGTTCGACGGGTCCGTCGGGCCCACCGTCCCGATGGAAGACAGGTCCAGCCTGCGTGCCGGCGTGTCCGCGCTGGCCGCCGAGCTCGGCGCGAAGCGCAGCGACGCCGCCTCGGGCCTCAGGCAGCTGCTGCAGTGGGTGTCCGCTGATCTCCCCGAGGGCACCGGGGCCGCCCTGGTCCAGTGCGCCGGGCACTCGATGCGCACCCTGGCCAGCACCACACCGGCGTTGCCGCACCTGGTCCGGGCCCAGCAGGAGCTTCGCCAGGGCCCGGTCCGGGAGGCCACCGCCACCGGGGTGCCCGTGGCGGTGGACGACCTGACCGTGGACCCGCGGTGGCCGGCAGTGCGCGAGGCCGCCCCGACGTTCGGCGTGCGCGCGCTGCTGGTCCAGCCGCTGGCCCCCACCCGGGGTGTGCCCACGATGCTGCTGCTGTCCGCGGCTGCGGTCGGGACCTTCACCGGACCGGTGCGGTCCGCCGTCGAGCTCGCGGCCGGCACGGTCTCGCTGGCCGTCGTCGCGCTGGACCAGCGCGATCAGGTCCGGCACCTCACCCTCGCCCTGGACAGCAACCGGCAGATCGGCGCGGCGGTCGGCGTGGTGATGACGCGGCGGCGGCTCACCTACGACCAGGCCTTCGAGGTGTTGTTGCGGGCCAGCCGGGACGGCAACCGGAAGCTTCGCGACGTGGCTGACTGGGTACTGACCACCGGGACCCTCCCCGAACCTGAGGACGACGGGAGCCGGCTCCCGCCCACCGGCTGATCGACGGATCACCGGCCTTTCCCGCCCATCCCGGCACGCGCAGCGTTGCCGCCGGCTCTCCCGAAGGGGTCGGCACCGTGCTGGCTGTCGGAACCACGACCAGGATGCCCCTGCCCGCGCCCCGTGGCGATGTCAGCCACCACGCCGTCGTCGGACACCTGGCCGCCTTCGAGATGACCTCGTCGCTGCCGAACAAGTCGCTGCCGAACAAGCTGTACGGCAACGGGTTGCGCCGTCTGGGGCTTCGGCGTGGACGCCACCCTGTTCTTCGAACAGCACGTCGAGGCGGACGCGGTCCACGAGCAGGTGGTCGGCCGGCGACTCGTCCCTCCGACCGGTGTCGGGGGGCCTTCCGTCGAGTCGGTGCCGAACGTCCAGGAGCACTCAGTGAGCGACAGTCCGATCGACAGCCGGATCGGTTCGACATCCGATGATCTCGCCGTTCCGGCAGCGCACGCCGTACTGCGACGGGACGCACAAGCTGGGACGGCGTCCACCGGCCGATCCGGCGCCGGCGACCTGACCGGGCCGGTGGAGCGGCCGCCGGGACGGTGCAGGACGAGCTCACAGTGGAGTCACCGGCGCCCGGTACTGTTTGATGCACGTCCTACGGTAGGCCGCCGATGCGGTGCGCGTCGCGGACGGTCATCGAGCGGGCCGGTCGCCGGGCGGCCGGACGGGGTGAGGTGGGCCATGCGCGGTCGCGCTGCACCGGACGTGCTGCAGGGCCCCGAGGTCGGAGACATCGAGTTGCTGGAGTTGCTGAAGGCGCTCGCCGACCCCGCCCGGCTGTATCTGCTCGGCCGGCTCAGCGACGGCCGGTGGCACCGGCTCGGCGATTACCTGCCCGAGCTGCAGGTACACAAGTCGACGCTGTCCCACCATCTCAAGGTGCTGCGCGAGGCCGGGATCACCGCCACCCGGGTGGTCGGCCGGGATCGTGAGACGTGCTTGCGTCGAGACGATCTCGAGCTGCGCTTCCCCGGGCTGCTGCCCGCACTGGCCGCCGGCGCCCGGGGTGCGATCCGGCCCGATCAGGATCCGGACGGCCGAGCGGTGGTGACCACCCCGTCGGGCGCGACCGGCTCGCCCACCGGGGACACCGCGGGTGCCGCGGGTGCCGACGACCGGGCCCGGATCTCCTGACGGAGGGCACGGACCTCGGCCACCACCCGCTTCCACACGACCATTCGCGAACAACGCGCCCGACGATTCGTGCATTCATTTCGACGCACGGCCAGCCGATCACCTGAACCGTTGCTGAGAACGTCCGGCGCCACGACGCCGAACGCACCCGGAGAAGACGACACATCGTGCACCGGATCGATCTCCGAGCGTCGGAACATGCCGTCGACACTGCCTCCGGGAACGCCGGAGCGGACAGGCGGTCAGGAATGTCTGCCGTAGAACGCATCCAGCGTGTCGCACAGCAACTCCGGCGCCTCGTCCGCAACGTCGATGCCGACGTCACCGAGGTTGACGAACTCACCGTGCTGCAGCAGCGGCATGGCCGCGATCGTGTGGTCCAGCAACATCTCTCGCTCACCGACCGCGGCCAGCACGGGACGCGTGACGGCCCGGAAGATGGGCCGGTGGTCGGTCCGACCCACCGTGTTGTGCCCGTCCGGGCGGTGCTCACCGGCGAGCAGGAACTCGGCGGTGGAACGGGCCACCACCCGCGGCGCCACCGACGCACTGCTGATCTCCCACCGGCGCCGCCAGTCGGCCAGCACGTCGTCGCCGTCGGCGGTGTAGACCGGCGGCAGCTCCTCGTCGATGCGGATGCGCACCGGGTCATCCGCCTCGAACAGCGCCAGGCCCCAGACCGCCACCGCCCGCACCCGGTCCGGCCGTTCCGCGGCGATGGTCATGGACACCGACGACCCGGTGTGGTGCCCGAACCAGTGGGCGGAGTCGTACCCGAGGGCGGCCACCGCGTCGCCGACCACCTGCCCGTACTCGGACAGCGTGGGCAGGCTCGGCATCGGGTCCGAGTTCCCGTAGCCGGGGAGGTCGACCGCCATCACCCGGTAGCCGCGACGGGCCAGCGGCTCCATGATCGCCTCCCACATCAGCGAGGAGCTGGCCACCTGGTGCAGCAGCACCAGGGGCACGCCGCCGGGATCACCGGACATGCGGACGTGGACCTGGCCGTGTGGGGCGTCCACGTAGGTCTTGTGGGTCAGGGGCAGGGTGCTCAGCGACGCCATGGCGACTCCGGTTCCGGCTCGAGGACTGCGGGTGCCGACAGCATCGCCGCGCCCGGTTGCCCCCGGAGCGCCGCGCCGTTGCCCCGCCGTTGCGCCGGTGCGGTGCTCCCCGCGCTGGCGGTCAGCCGGCGGCCTGGTCCTCACCGTCGGGCTGCGCCGCTCCCGCGTCGGCCTCGACACCGCCGCGCAGCGCGAGCCGGGTCGCGACGGCAGCCTTGCGCAGCGCGCCGTGCTCGGCCGCGTAGCCACCGACCACCCCGACCACCGGCAACGCGGACAGCATCCGGAACGGCAGCCGACCCTTCGGCCGGGCATCCAGCAGGTCGTCGATCCGGCCCAGCAGGCCGGCCACGCTCAGCAGGGCCCGGACGCTGCCGGTGATGCCCTTGCGGTCCTCCGGCTTGCCCAACGCCTCGTCCACGTAGGGGGCGACACCGCCCCGCAGCAGCTCGGTGACCCGCTCGGCGGTCAGCTCGCGCTCCAGCAGGACCCGGGCCAGCACCGACACCCGCTCCGCCCGGTGCTCGGCACCGGTCAGCCCGTGCTCGCGGGCGACTCCCAGCACCACCAGTGACTGCATCGCGGCCCCGACGGTGTTCTGCAGCGGCAGCAGGTCGGCGGCCTTGCCCATGAACCGTGGCGTGGCCGAGACACCCGCGGCCAGCGTGCTCACCTTGTCGGCCCACCACCGCGCCCGCAGCCCGGGCGGGGCGCTCTCCGGCGACCGGCCGAGCACCGAGATGACCGGTGCCCAGATCTGGTCGACCCGGCTGAGCAGTTCGACGACGAACGAGTCCGATGCGGCTGCCACGCCTGCCACCGTACGGCCGCCCGCTCCGCGCCCGGACGGCGACCGTCCGCATGCTCCGACCGCGGCCGGGGCCGCCTAGGATCCACGTCGGGCCCCCGTAGCTCAGTGGATAGAGCACAGGTTTCCTAAACCTGGTGTCGGCAGTTCGATCCTGCCCGGGGGCACTTCCGCGCGACCGGGTCCACCCGCATCGCTCTCCCGGAATGTCCCGTCTCCCGGCATGGTTCAAGGTCCGTGACCGGACCGATGGCGAGCCGCCACCGGTGACACCAGCACGAGGAGACAGCGATGTCGGACTTCAACGCCCAGGTCATCGAGGAGTTCCGGGCCAACGCCGGGCAGGTCGGCGGCCCGTTCGCCGGCGCCCCCATGGTCCTGGTCCACCATGTGGGTCGTCGCAGCGGGCGCGAGTTCACCGCCCCGATGATGTACCTGCCGCACGATGACGACGGCGACCGCATCTTCATCTTCGCGTCCAAGGGCGGCGCGCCGACCGATCCGGACTGGTACCGCAACCTGATCGCCGCCGGGCGGGGTCGCGTCGAGATCGGCACCGAGACCTTCGACGTCGAGGTCCGCGAGCTCACCGGTACCGATCGGGACCGCGTCTACGCCGAGCAGGCCCGGCGCTTCCCCGGCTTCGCCGACTACGAGCGCAAGACCGCCGGGATCCGCACCATCCCGGTGCTCGAGCTCACTCGGGTCGAGGCCGCCGCCGCCTGACGGCCGGACGCCCCGACCCCTCGGGGTATCGACCGGGGCGCGACCGGATCCGGTGCAGCAGGACGGCGTCCGCCGCCCGTGCCTGCTCAGCAAGGAGCGTGGGCCATGACCACGACCCTCATCCCCACCGGGACCCCGATGTCCACGAGCACCCGGGTCATCGGTCCGGGCGACCTCATCCGCGCCGTACCGGCGCGGACCCGCACGTTGATGCAGGACGCGAAGGGCGACCGGGCCAGGGCCGTCCGGCTGCTGCTGGAGCAACTCGCTTCGATGGGCTTGCTCACCGAGCACGAGGTCGAGACCCTGGCCGAGATGGTCGATCTCGGGTTCGCGGTGAAGGCCCGGACGGTCCCCGCCGCCGATGCGGCGGCGCGCGTCCGCGCCCGGACCGACGAGCTCGTCGCCTCTGGGACGGCGGGCCCGATCGCGCTGGCCTTCGCCACGGCCGCAGCGGCGTCCTACGATCCGACCGACCGGACTCCGGGCAACGGCGCGACCGTCTTGGCGGCGGCCACCGCCGCCAAGAAGGGCGGCTGGATGGAGACCTTGGCCGGCGCCGGGGCCGTCATCGGCACCGTCCTCGGTGGATCGGACGGTGGCGCACTGGGTGCAGCCGTGGGCAGCGTCGTCGGCAAGATCGTCGACGAGTGCCTGGACTGATTCCGGACCTCAGCCGACCGGGCGGCCGCCGGTGAAGACCGGCGGCCGCTTGGTCAGGAAGGCCGCGACCCCCTCGGCGCCGTCGGCGGACGCCGCGGCGGATGCCAGCGTCGAGCCCTCCTGCGCCCACCGGGTCGGCCGGTCGGTCTCGGTGGCCGTGGCCACCATCCGCTTGACCACGCCGAACGCCGCGGTCGGGCCGGACGCCAGCCGCCCGGCCAGCTCCAGTGCGCGCGCCGCCAGCTCCTCATCGGGCACCACCTCGGTGACCAGTCCCCACTCGACGGCCTCGGCCGCCAGGACCGGCCGGTTCAGCAGCAGCACCGCCGAGGCCCGGACGCGGCCCACCGCCCGGGTCAGCGTCCAGGTCAGGCCGGCGTCCGGGCTGAAGCCGATCGCGGTGTAGGCGCTGACGAACCGCGCACCCGACCCGGCCAGCACCACGTCCGCGCCGCAGGCGAGCCCGAACCCGGCTCCTGCCGCCGCACCCTGGACGGCGGCCACCACCGGGCCGTCCAGGTCGGCCAGGATCCGCTGCGCCTCGTGCAGCGCATCGGTCACCGCGTGCAGGTGCCCGGTGAGGGCCTCCGGCCCGAAGGACGCGAACTCGCGCAGGTCACCGCCCACGCAGAAGTTGCTGCCGTCCGCCGTGAGCAGCACGGCGCGCACCTCGGCCGCGCGGCACTGCTGGGCCGCGTCCCGCAGCGCTCGGGCGGTGGCCAGGCCGATGGCGTTGCCCACCTCGGGCCGGGTCAGCCGCAGCCGGGCCAGTCCCTCCGTGATCGTCAGGTCGACCGGGTCCATCCGTGGCATCCCCGTTCCGGCATCGGTGGGCTCCGGCTCGGCTCGGTACGCCGTCGGCCGAACTCGTGCAGGACGGTAACAGTGACCCGCCGGTCGGGCCGCGTCACCCGACCGGCCCGACCAGCCGCCCGCGCTTCGACGCGATGCCGCACGAGCGCCGTTGTCCAGCAACATATCCCGGAGTCCAGACCGCCGGTCGACAGGCCCAGGACGCCCGCCGGCACAGCCCACCGTCAGGCCCGGACGAGCGGCCCGTCGGCCCGAGCCGCGATCCCCGCGGATCACGCCACCGGCCGAACGCCCTCGTCCGGCCACCGTCCCCAGGCGTAGCGTCGATCGGGTGGATGTTGATCCCCAGAACGCACCGGGGCCGCAGGCCGCCGAGACCGCCACCGTCGCCGCACTCGTGCCGCCGCCCGACCTGCCCCGCACGGTCGGCGAGCTGCGCGCGTCCGGGCACACGCTGCGCGGCGTCAAACGAGAGATCCGCGACAACCTGCTGACCGCGCTACGGACCGGCACCGAACCGTGGCCCGGCATCGTCGGCTTCGAGGGCACCGTGCTGCCGCAGCTGGAACGCGCACTGCTGGCCGGCCACGACGTGGTGCTGCTGGGCGAGCGCGGGCAGGGCAAGAGCCGGCTGCTGCGCTCCCTGGTCGGGCTGCTCGACGAGTGGGATCCGGTGATCGAGGGCTCGGAGATCGGCGAGCACCCGTACCAGCCGATCACGCCCGCCTCGGTGCGCCGGGCCAACGACCTGGGCGACGAGCTGCCGGTCCGCTGGCGGCACCGCAGCGAGCGTTACGCCGAGAAGCTCGCCACCCCGGACACCGCGGTGGCCGACCTCATCGGTGACGTGGACCCGGTCAAGGTGGCCGAGGGCCGGTCGCTCGGCGATCCGGAGACGATCCACTACGGCCTGGTCCCCCGCGCGCACCGCGGCATCATCACCGTGAACGAGCTGCCGGACCTGGCCGAGCGGATCCAGGTGTCGCTGCTGAACGTGATGGAGGAGCGGGACATCCAGGTCCGCGGCTACACGCTGCGGCTGCCGCTGGACGTGCTGCTGGTCGCCTCGGCGAACCCGGAGGACTACACCAACCGCGGTCGCATCATCACACCGCTCAAGGACCGCTTCGGCGCGGAGATCCGCACCCACTACCCGCTCGAACTGACGGACGAGATCGCGGTCGTCGAACAGGAGGCCGAGCTGGTCGCCGACGTCCCCGCCCACCTGCTCGACATCGTGGCCCGCTTCACCCGGCACCTGCGCGAGTCCTCGGCCATCGACCAGGGCTCCGGTGTGTCGGCACGCTTCTCGGTCGCCGCGGCCGAGACGGTGGCCGCCGCGGCGCTCCGTCGCGCCGCCCTGACCGGCGAGACCACCGCGGTGGCCCGGCCGATCGACCTGGAGTCGGTGCCGGAGGTGCTGCGCGGCAAGCTCGAGTTCACCTCCGGCGAGGAGGGCCGTGAGCAGGAGCATCTCGAGCACCTGCTGCGCCGGGCCACCGCCGAGACGGCCCGCGCGCGGCTGCGCGGCATCGACCTGACGCCACTGGCCGAGGCGGTGACCCGCACCCCGGTGCGGACCGGGGACGGGGTGCCGGCCGCCGAGGTCGTCGCCGCCCTGCCGGACACCCCGGTGCTCACCGAGGTGGCCCGCCGGCTCGGTGTGGTCGGCACCGAGGATCCGGGACCGATGGCCTCGGCCGCGGAACTGGCGCTGGAGCTGCTGTTCCTGACCCGCAAGGTGGCCAAGGACCCGAGCGACGACGGCACGGCGGTCCGCTATGGCTGACCCGGCCGGGTCCGATCGGCGCGCGCACCTGCGCGGACCGCACCGGTACGCCTACGGCCGCTACACCGGCGGCGCCGATCCACTGGCGCCCCCGGTCGATCTGCGCGCCGCGGTCGATCGGCTCGGCCAGGAGGTGATGGAGGGCAGTTCCCCGTCGCAGGCCCTGCAGGAGCTGCTGCGGCAGGGGATCGACGGCCGGACCGGCCTGGACGAGCTGACCCGCCAGCTGTGGGAACGCCGCCGGGACCTGCAGCGCCGCACCAACTTCGACGGCACCCTGCAGGAGGTGCGCCGACTGTTGGAACGCGCCCTGGAGGCCGAGCGCACCGCGCTGCAGCCGCAGGCCGGGGACGACGCCCGCTTCCGGGAGATGCAGCTGGACGCGCTCCCGTCGGACACCGGCGGCGCCGTGCGTGAGCTGAGCGCCTACGACTGGCAGTCGGCCGAGGCGCGGCAGGCCTACCAGGACATCCAGGACCTGCTGGGCCGAGAGCTGCTGGAGCAGCGGTTCTCCGGGATGAAGGAGGCCCTGCAGCAGGCCACCCCGCAGGACGTGGCCCGGATCAAGGACATGCTCTCGGACCTCAACCAGCTGCTGGAGCACCACCGCGATGGGCAGGACACCACCGCGGAGTTCGAGCGGTTCATGCAGCAGCACGGCGAGTTCTTCCCGGAACAGCCGTCCTCGACGGACGAGCTGGTCGACATCCTGGCCGAGCGCTCCGCGGCGGCCCAGCGGTTGATGAACTCGATGACGCCCGAGCAGCGGGCCGAGCTCGCTGCGCTCACCGAACAGGCGTTCGGCGACCCGCAGCTGGCCGCCCAGCTGGCCGAGCTCGACGCCCAGCTGCAGGGTCTGCGGCCCGGTGGGGACTGGGACGGCCGGAGCCGGGTCCGCGGCAAGGGCGCCGACCCCATGGGCCTGGGCGAGGCGACCCGGGCGTTGCAGGAGCTGGGCCGGCTGGACGCCCTGGCCGAGCAGCTCGGCCAGTCGTACCCCGGTGCCCGGCTCGACGACATCGATCTCGACGCGCTGCGTGAGGCGCTCGGGTCGCAGGCCTCGGCGGACGCCCGGGCCCTGGCCGACCTGGAGCGCGAACTGCGCGGCCAGGGACTGCTCACCCGCGCGCCCGACGGGTCACTCATGTTGTCCCCCAAGGCGCTCCGGCGGCTCGGCGAGGCGGCGCTGGCCGACGTGGTGGAGTCGTTGGGCAGCCGGGCCGGGCAGCGACAGACGCGGCGCAGCGGCGCCACCGGCGAGCCGACCGGCGCCAGCCGCCCCTGGGCCCACGGCGACACCGAGGCCTGGGACGTACCCCGGACGCTGCTGAACGCCACGGTGCGCCGGGCCGGCGGCGACACCCGGCCGCTGGACGTGACCGACGTCGAGGTGGTCGACACCGAACGACGCACCCGGGCCGCGGTGGCGCTGTGCGTCGACACGTCGTGGTCGATGGTGCAGGAGGGCCGGTGGGTCCCGATGAAGCGCACCGCCCTGGCGCTGCACCACCTGGTCTCCACCCGGTTCCGCAACGACGAACTGGCGTTGATCACCTTCGGGCGGACCGCCGAGGAGGTGGAACTCGGGAATCTGGTCGCGCTGGAAGGCGCCTGGATGCAGGGCACCAATCTTCATCACGCGTTGTTGTTGGCCGGACGCCATCTGCGACGTTTCCCGGATGCCACACCGGTGGTGCTGGTCGTCACCGACGGCGAGCCGACGGCGCACCTGGAATCCGACGGAACCCCGCATTTCTCCTATCCGCCGGATCCCCGCACCATCGCCGCCACCGTCGAGGAGATCGACCGGCTCACCGGCCGGTCCGCCGCCTTCACCTTCTTCGTCCTGGGCGAGGATCCGCGCCTGGTCGCGTTTCTGGACACGCTGGCCCGCCGCTGCGGCGGTCGCGTGGTCGCGCCGTCACTGGACGGATTGTCGGCCGAGGTGGTCGCGGACTATCTGCGCACCCGGCGCTGACCGGCGCAGGCTCCACCCGGCCGGCCGTCGTCGACCCGCCGCCGTCACGCTCGGATCACCGGTCGCTCGCGCCGCGCCCGGAATTTCCACCGGTCGAGTGGATCGGCGGACACGGGCGCTCCGCGTATGATGCGCAGGAAATTCCCAGCGGCAGTCGGACGGTATCCGTCAGGAATTTCGTGTCGCACTCACCAGTGATTCCTCCCCATGAAGGGCTCCCCATGGCGCAGCAGACTTCCGTGACGTTGGTCGACGATCTCGACGGCGGCCGAGCAGTCGAAACCGTCTCGTTCAGCCTGGACGGCGCGCAGTACGAGATCGACCTCAGCAAGAAGAATGCGGCCGCCCTGCGGAAGACGTTGTCGCAGTTCGTCGATCACGGTCGCAAGGTGCGCAGTGGCCGTCCCGCGGTGGCGCGCAACCGCTCCCGCCGGGCCACGGCCGGGAGCACCGGGCCGTCGCCGGCCGACGTCCGCAAGTGGGCGATGGACGCCGGGATCAGCGTCTCGCCCCGTGGCCGGATCTCGGCCGACGTCATCCGGCAGTACGAGGAAGCGGTCGGCTGACCGCGTCCCGTGTCACCGGCCACACCGAGCCGGTGACGGCGTTCCATGACGTGCCCGTCCTCGACGATGAGGGCGGGCACCGGCATGTCCGGGCCCGATCCGATCGGGGTGTTCCCGACCTCGACATCCCGGCGCCGTGGACAGGTCACGTCGCGCTGACCACACTTCGAACGCCGGACGTCGCCGCGGACGTCCTTCCGTGACACTGTCGGTCGGCGCCGGCCCGCTCCGGTGGCGATCCACTGCATCCACCAGGAAGGCGAGCACATGGTCGAGTCGGACCCCCGGTCCAGTCACCCTCCCGACCGGACCCCCGGATCCGGCACCGCCGGCGAGGTCGGGCTGAAGCCGGGTGCGATCGGATTCCTCGACTCGATGGTCATCGGCCTGGCGGCCACCTCCCCGGCGTACTCGCTCGCCGCGATCATCGGACCGATCACCGCCCTGGTCGGCGTCTTCGCGCCGGGCATCCTGCTCGCCTCGTTCGTCCCGATGCTGCTCATCGCGTCGGCGTTCTACTACCTGAACCGCGTCGACCAGGACTGCGGCACCACCTTCTCCTGGGTCACCCGCGCGATGGGGCCGTGGTTCGGCTGGATCGGCGGCTGGGCCATCTCCATGACGGGCGTGCTGGTCGTCGGCTCGCTGGCCGACGTCGGCGTCCGGTACACCCTGCTCGCCTTCGGCCTGGATTCCATCACCGAGTCGACGTTCTGGATGCGCACGCTGACCGTGCTGCTCATCCTGGTCATGACGGCCATCTGCGTCATCGGCACCGAACTCTCGGCGCGCCTGCAGAACATCCTGATCATCGCCCAGGTCGCCGCGCTGCTGGTCTTCGCCGTGGTGGCCATCTGGCGGGCGATCGACGGCAGCAGCGACCTGTCCCCGATGACACCGGAACTGGACTGGCTCAACCCGTTCGGAGCCGGCGGCGTGGGCCTGACCGCCGGACTCCTGCTCGGCGTCTTCGCCTACTGGGGCTGGGAGTCGGCGGTCAATCTGAACGAGGAGACCTCCGGCGACTCCCGGACCCCCGGCCGGGCCGCGATCGTCTCCACCTTCGTGCTACTGGTCACCTACCTGGCCGTGGGCATCGCCGTCGTCGCCTACGCCGGCATCGACTACCTGACCGAGAACGCCGACGAGGAAGAGGCGATCTTCGCCTCGCTGGCCGACGACGTGATGGGCGGCTGGTCCTGGGTGGTGCTGCTGGCGGTGAGCACGTCGGCCATCGCGTCGACCCAGACCACGATCATCCCGGCGTCCCGGACCGGCCTGTCCATGGCCCGCCGGGCCGCCATGCCGCGGGCGCTCGGCCGCATCCACCCGCGGTTCCGCACCCCGGACGTCTCCACGTGGCTGGTCGCCGGCATCGCGATCGTCTGGTACCTGGTCATCAGCGCCATCAGCGAGAACGCGCTGCTGGACTCGATCACCGCGTTGTCGCTGCTCATCGCCTTCTACTACGCACTCACCGGCATCGCCTGCGCGGTGTACTACCGGCGCGAGCTCACCGCCAGCGTGCGCAACTTCCTGCTCATCGGCGTCGGCCCGGTGGTCGGGGCCCTGCTGCTGCTGTGGCTGCTCGTCGAGTCGATCATCGACATGGCCAACCCGGAGAACTCCTACAGCGAGGAAGCCTGGCTCGGCATGGGGCCGCCGCTGGTCATCGGGATCGGCATCTTCCTGGTCGGCGTGCTGTTCATGGTCTTCTGGCGGGTCACGCACGGCCGGTTCTGGCAGGAACGTCCCAGTGCCGTCGATGACGCGATGGCGATGGCCGCCGGGATCCAGGCCCACGACGGCGGGCGACCGGATGGCCGACCGGATGGCCGACCGGATGGCAAGGTGGGCCGATGAGCGTGGTGCTGGGCTTCGACGAGTCGCCCGGGGCCCGGCGTGCCCTGGACCTGGCCATCGACATCGCGGGGCGTTCCGACGAACTGCTGGTGCTGGTGCGCAGCGTGGCGCCGCCCGGCGGTCTGGGTGAGGAGTTCACCGCCACCGTCGAGGCGCTCACCGATCTGGCCCGCACAGGTCTGCAGCAGGCGGTGGACGTCGCCACCGCCGCGGGGGTGCGCACCGAGATCCGGCTGGTGCCCGACAGACCGGCGCCCGCCCTGCTGACCGTGGCCGACGAGGTCGACGCCCGGCTCATCGTGGTCGGGCTGTGGGGCGAGAGCCCGCTGCGGGGGGCCGTGCTGGGCTCCACGCCGCACAAGCTGCTGCAGCTGTCGGACCGCCCGGTGCTCTGCGTGCCGGCCCCGGCCGACGAGGGCGACTGACCGGTTCCCACGACGGACATGAGCACAGTTCCCGCACAGGTTCTCCCTGAGGTCGGCACACAGGCCGCCCTCAGCATGGGCTCATGACCCCCAGCCTCTCCTCCCCGGGCGCGCTCTCCTCATCGGGCAGCACCGCCTCCCCCGCTCGCGACGACCGGGCGCGGATGAGCGGCCCGGACGGCCGCCCGATCCGGGTGCTGGTCGTGGACGACGAGACCACGCTGTCCGAGCTGGTCTCGCTGGCCTTGCGGTACGAGGGCTGGGAGGTGCGGACGGCCGAGCGGGGCACCGCGGCGGTCTCCATCGCCCGTGAGTTCCGCCCGGACGTCGCCGTCCTCGACATCATGCTGCCGGACATCGACGGCCTGGAGGTGCTGCGCCGACTGCGGGCCGACGCGGAGCGCATCCCGGTGCTGTTCCTGACGGCCAAGGACGACGTGTCCGACCGCATCGCGGGTCTCACCGCCGGTGGCGACGACTACGTGACCAAGCCGTTCTCGATCGAGGAGCTGGTGCTGCGGCTGCGGGCTCTGCTGCGCCGCTCCCACCTGGGGCTGACCGTCGACTCGTCGACGCTGGAGGTCGGCGACCTCACCCTGGACGAGGACTCGCGGGAGGTGCACCGCGGCGGCGATCTCATCCCACTGACCGCGACCGAGTTCGAACTGCTGCGGTTCCTGATGCGCAATCCGCGCCGGGTGCTGTCCAAGGCGCAGATCCTGGACCGGGTGTGGAACTACGACTTCGGCGGTCAGGCCAACATCGTCGAGCTGTACATCTCCTACCTGCGCAAGAAGATCGACGCCGGACGCCCCCCGATGATCCACACCATGAGGGGATTCGGGTATGTCCTCAGACCGGCGGCCTGATCTCGCCGGTGCCACCGGCCGGCCGGCCGGCGACCCACCGGCCGTGCCGGCGACCGACGACGCCCCCACCGGTCCCCTGCGCACCGTGGCCGACAAGGCGACGCCGGCCCCGCAGGGGTCGGCTCGAGCCCGCCGGCCGATGACCCTGCGCACGAAGCTGCTGGCCGGGATCATGGTGCTGGTCGTCGCGGTCTGTGCCGTCATCGCTGTGGTCACCGAACTGGCCATCGGCCGGTACCTGGTGCAGCAGTTGGACGACCAGCTGGTCGCGGCCCAGCAGCGGGTCCAGTTCGGCGTCGGCCAGGAGGGTGCGGGCGACGCCCCGCCCCGGCCCGCCGGCGGCTACGACGAGGACGACTGCTCCGGCTCGGCGTTCCTGACGCTGGGCGGCGCCTCGGACGGCACGCTCGGGGCCAAGATCTGGGGCGGCCAGGTGCGCTCGGCCGGCATCGCCAGCGGCCCGCAGAGCTGCCTGGTGTTGGACGCCTCCCAGGTCGGCGTGCTGATGTCGATCAGCCCGACCACCGGCCCGGTGACGGTCACGGTGCCCGGACAGGGCGACTACCGCGTCGTCGGGTCACCCAGCCGGTACGGCGACGGCATCCTGGTCACCGGCCTGCCGCTGGAGGAGGTCGAGCAGACCCAGCGGACGCTGGCCCTGGTGATGGCCGCGGTGACCGGCATCGCGCTGATCGCCGCCGGTGGCGGTGGCTGGCTGCTCGTGCGGCGCTCGCTGCGTCCGCTCGACCGGGTGGCGCAGACCGCGCGTGAGGTGTCCTCCCTGCCGCTGGACCGCGGCGAGGTCGATCTCGGCGTGCGGGTCCCCGCCCAGGACACCGATCCCCGGACCGAGGTCGGTCAGGTGGGTGCGGCGTTGAACCAGATGCTCGGCCACGTGTCGCAAGCGCTGGAGGCCCGGCACGAGTCCGAGACGCGCGTCCGCCAGTTCGTGGCCGACGCCTCGCACGAGCTGCGCACCCCACTCGCCGCGATCCGCGGCTACGCCGACCTGGCCCGCCGGGACGGTGACGACCAGGAGGCCGTCGACCACGCCCTGCGGCGCGTGCAGTCCGAGTCACGCCGGATGACCAGCCTGGTCGACGACCTGCTGCTGCTCGCCCGGCTCGACTCCGGGCGGCCACTGTCCAGCGACGAGGTGGACCTGACCATGGTCGTGCTCGACGCCGTGTCCGACGCCCGGGTGGCCGGTCCCGAGCACCGGTGGCAGCTGGACCTGCCGGACGAACCGGTCACCGCGGCGGGCGACCAGGCCCGGCTGCACCAGGTGCTGACCAACCTGCTGGCCAACGCCCGGACCCACACGCCGTCCGGCACCACCGTGGTCACCGGGCTGTCCACCGAGGGCAGCGCCGCCGTGCTCACCGTCACCGACGACGGACCCGGCATCGCACCGGACCTGCAGCCCCAGGTGTTCAACCGCTTCGTCCGCGGCGACACGTCGCGTTCCCGCGCCGCCGGCTCCACCGGTCTGGGCCTGTCCATCGTGGCCGCCGTGGTCAGCGCACACGGCGGCCACGTGAGCGTGTCCAGCCGGCCCGGCCGGACGGTGTTCACGGTACGACTGCCGCGGGCCTGACCTGCTCCTGATCACCGCACCGCTGGTGATCACTTCGCACACCGTGGGCGGTGTGCGGCCGGCGGCCGGGTGTGCGGTGCTTCGGCGGTGGTGCGCACGGCGGCCTGACGCGGGGCGACGGTGGGACCGACGGTGCCCGCGGTGAGATGCCCGGTGCCGGCGGGCCAGCGGCCGGAGGCTCCGGAGCCGGGGCGTCGACCACCGCCCTCGTCGACCTGCTCAACGCCACCGACTCCCGGTGGTCGGCCGCCGTCGTCGGCGACCAGGCCGCGGCCGGGTACATCCTGGCCACCGACACCGCCGTGATGGCCATCGGCGGCTGGAGCGGCGGCGATCCGGCCCCGACGCTCGAACAGTTCCAGCAGTTCGTGACCGACGGCGACGTCTCGTACTTCATCGCGGGTGACGGCATGGGCGGCCGAGCCGACGGCGGGATGAGCGGCGGCACCGAGTCCGCCGGCAGCCAGATCTCCGCGTGGGTGCAGGCGATCTTCCCCGCGACCACCGTGGGCGGCGCCACCGTCTACGACCTCACGGTCCCCGTCACCGGCTGAGCGCGGCCAGCATTCGTCTTGACCCTGACGCGACGTCAGGCCGCACTCTCGGTACCGAGCGGGTCGACCGGCCCGCCCGATCGAGATCACGACGACATCAGGAGCAGTGATGGGCTACTCGGTGGGCCAGGTGGCGGAGCTGGCCGGGGTCACCGTCCGCACGCTGCACCACTGGGAGCAGGTCGGGCTGCTGTACCCACGGGCGCGGTCGGCGGCCGGCTACCGGCAGTACGACGACGCGGACCTGGACCGGCTGCGGGACATCCTGTTCCACCGGCAGCTCGGCCTGTCACTGGAGGCGATCCGCGCCGCGCTCGACGCTCCCGCCGGCGATCGGCGCGACCAGCTGCTGCGGCAGCGGGAGCTGCTGGCGGAGCAGGGCGACCGGGTGGCCCGGATGATCGCGGCCCTGGACGAGGAACTGGAGGCGAGTGCCATGGGCATCGAGCTGACGCCCGAGGAGAAGTTCGAGATCTTCGGCCCGGACTACCGGACCGAGTGGGAGACCGAGGCGCAGCAGCGCTGGGGTGACACCGACGCCTGGCGCGAGTCCCGCGACCGGACCGCCCGGTTCAGCAAGCAGGACTGGGAGCGGGTCAAGCGGGACGGCGACGAGCTGAACCGCCGGCTGGCGGCGACCATGGCCGCCGGCCACGCCCCGGACAGCGAGCCGGCCATGGACGCGGCCGAGGAGCACCGGCGCAGCATCGAGACGTTCTCCTCGTGCCCGCCGTCCATGCATCGCTGCCTGGGCGACCTGTATGTCGCGGACGAACGCTTCACCGCGACCTACGAGCAGCTGGCGCCCGGCCTGGCCGCTTGGCTCCGCGACGCCATCCACGCCAACAGCGATCGGGCAGAACGCCAGGCTGATCCCGCCTGATCACCCCGGCCGGGCCGCGTCCCCGGGGTTCTCGACTTGGTGACGGAACGCGTCTCCTCGGACGGCAGAGGCCCGGCCCCCACTCGGGGACCGGGCCTCTGCCGTCCGACGCGGTTCAGCTCACGGCGCGCTGGCGGCGACGGGCGCCTGGTTGAGGATCTGCTCCAGCACGGCCGGGTCCTGCATCTCCATCCAGGCGATGACGTCCTGGTAGGTGGCGCAGTAGGTGTCGGGCTGCGTGCACTTCTCCATCATGAAGTCGAGCGCCGGCGGGTTGAACGAGTCGCCGTTCCAGACGTTGAAGTGGTTGGCGATCAGCACCGGGGCCCGATTGCCGTGGTACGCCTGGTCGTACATGAAATCGTACGTGCCCTTGACGATCTGGCGCAGTTCGGGGGCGGTCTCGGGCTCGTTCTGGGCCTGGTTGAACTTGAACCAGAAGTTGTAGTCCATGGCCATGACCGAGCCCTCGAAGCCGGGCGAGTAGACGGTCGGCATGTAGAACTCCCAGATGCCGTCCTTCTTCTCCGGCCAGGCGATACCGGAGTACGGCGCCGGCATGGACGAGTCGTACGTCATGTCGTGCGCCTTCCAGGCCGGGACCAGCTGGTCCCACTGGCCCTCGAGGCACGGCGTGCGGCCGCCCTTGACCTCGGTGGTCGGCACCTGCAGGTCCGGCACGTCGGTGTAGTTGTTCAGCGTCTTCCAGTCGGACATGAACTGGAAGAACTGGTCCAGCTCGCTGTTCCAGTCGGCGGTGCTCCACTGATCGCCCGACGGCTCGGCCCCCGCGCAGAAGTGACCGTTGTAGTGGGTGCCGATCTCGTGGCCCTCGGAGTAGGCGCGGTTGAGGTTGTTGACCTCGTTGATGATCGACTGCTCGGTGCCGCCGTAGCCGATGGACGCCGCACCGGTCGGGTGCCCGGGGCCGGTGTAGACGCCGGCGTTCTTCCCGCTGTCACCGATCAGGTAGATGCCGGACAGGAAGCCGGTGAACCGGGCGTTGACCTGCTTGGCCGCGTCCATGAAGATCGGCCACTTGATCTCGGAGCCGGCCCCGTCGAACGAGAAGATGATGAATTGCGGCGGCTTCTCGCCGGGCGCCAGCTTCGTCATCGGGACGTTGCTGGCCGGACGGCCGTCGGTCCCGGTGGTCGGCGCCGCGCTCGAGGACTGATCCGAGGACGACGACGGCGTGTCCGACGACGGGGTGTCCGAGGACGAGGTGTCCCCGTCGGGGACGACCACGGTGTTGGTGACGGTCAGATCCCCACCGCTGGCGGTCGAGTCACCGCTGCGGGCCGTGACGATCAGGACGGTGGTCACCGCGACGAGCGCGACGGCCAGTCCGATGATGAGATACCGCGACCGCATGTCATCCCTTCTGTTGGACTGCGACCGGCGCGCCGCTGTCTGCGGACCGCACCCGTGCCGGAGCGGCGCCCCGGACGAGCCGGGACACCCGGTCGGACAGACGCCCACCGGCCGTCCGGGTTGTCTGCGTGGCGCGACGCCGGCGGACCCGACGCGTGGTCCCGGGACGGGAGCGGCGCCGTGTGCAGGCTACGCAGCGACCGGCGGACCACTGGTCGGACGACCGGTGTGTCCGGATCCGTCACCCGTTCGCCGATCTTCTCAGTGTCTGTCGTGCTTGTCACAGGGCACCCGACGATCTCCGTCACAGCGGTCCGCGGCACCCCACCGACCGGGTTGACCTGCAAGAACGATCCGGGACGGACGCCGCGCAGGCACCGCCCGGCCCGCCCCCGGCTGCGGGCCACCGGCTGCACGGCAGTAACCTCTCCCCTGACCGATGCGGCCGGCACACCCGGCCTGGCTGCGTCTGCGACCCACAGCAGAGCAGCTGAGGCTGTTCGGTGTACCGCGAGCGAGAGGCGAACAGTCCGATGTCCGAAGCCCCGAAGTCGTCCGAGGCCACCGCGGCTGCGGACTCCGCCCCGGCCTCGAACGGCCCAGCCGGTCGCATCACCGTCGGCAGCACCGAACTGGACCTGAAGCTCGTCCCCGCCACCGAGGGCTCCTCCGGCCTGGACATCTCCAAGCTGCTGTCGACCACCGGCATGATCACCCTGGACTCCGGGTTCATGAACACCGGGTCCACCACCTCGGCCGTCACCTACATCGACGGCGACGCCGGGATCCTGCGCTACCGCGGGTACCCGATCGAGCAGCTGGCCGAGAAGTCCTCGTTCCTCGAGGTCAGCTACCTGCTCATCCACGGCGAGCTGCCGACCACCACGCAGCTCGAGGAGTTCACCTCGCGGATCAGCCGGCACACCCTGCTGCACGAGGACCTCAAGCGCTTCTTCGACGGCTTCCCGCGCGACGCGCACCCGATGCCGGTGCTGTCCAGCGCGGTGAGCGCCCTGTCGACCTTCTACCAGGACTCGCTCGACCCGTTCAACCAGGACCAGGTCGAGCTGTCCACCGTCCGGCTGCTGGCCAAGCTGCCGACGATCGCCGCCTACGCCTACAAGAAGAGCGTCGGCCAGCCGTATCTCTACCCGGACAACTCGCTGTCGCTGGTGGAGAACTTCCTGCGCATGTCGTTCGGCTTCCCGGCCGAGCCGTACGAGCTGAACCCGACGCTGGTCAAGGCGCTGGACCAGCTGCTGATCCTGCACGCCGACCACGAGCAGAACTGCTCGACCTCGACGGTGCGGCTGGTCGGCTCGTCCAACGCCAACCTGTTCGCGTCGGTCTCCGCCGGCATCAACGCCCTGTTCGGTCCGCTGCACGGCGGCGCCAACCAGGCCGTCCTGGAGATGCTCGAGAAGATCGACCGCGAGGGTCTGGACATCAAGACCTTCGTCTCCCGGGTGAAGAACAAGGAGCCGGGTGTCCGGCTCATGGGCTTCGGGCACCGCGTCTACAAGAACTACGACCCGCGGGCCGCGCTGGTGAAGAAGACCGCCGACCAGGTCCTCACCGACCTCGGCGTGAACGACCGGCTGCTCGACCTGGCCAAGCAGCTCGAGGAGATCGCCCTCTCCGACGACTACTTCATCGAGCGCAAGCTGTACCCGAACGTCGACTTCTACACCGGCCTGATCTACAAGGCGATGGGCTTCCCGACCCGGATGTTCACCGTGCTGTTCGCCATCGGCCGGCTGCCGGGCTGGATCGCCCAGTGGCGCGAGATGATCAACGACCCGACCACCAAGATCGGCCGCCCGCGCCAGGTCTACACCGGGTACACCGAGCGCGACTACGTCGACCCCAGTCAGCGCTGACCTCCCTCCCCACGGGGAACCAGCCGTTCCAGCAGCGCCGTCCGGAGCTCCTCCGGGCGGCGCTGCTGCGTCCGGGCCCGTCGAGCAGGAGGTAGTGCGTCCGTGAGCGATCCCGATCCCGTCCTGCTGTGGTTCCGCCGGGACCTGCGCCTGCACGACAACCCGGCGCTGCAGGCGGCCGCGGCCGACGGCCGTCCGGTGCTCGCCGTCTTCGTCGCCGACGACGCGCTGCTGGAGCCCTCCGGCGCGGCCCGGCGGCACTTCCTGGCCGGCAGCCTGCGAGCGCTGGACGAGAGCCTGGGCGGGTCGCTGTTCATCGCGCACGGCAAGCCGTGGACCGTGCTGCCCAGGCTGGCTGCGGCCGTCGGCGCCACCGAGGTGCACCACGCTGCGGACGCCATGCCCTACGGCCGGCGCCGGGACGAGGGGGTCGAGCAGGCGCTGGCCGGCCATGACGTCACCACCGTCGTCACCGGGTCGCCGTACGCGGTCACCCCCGGGCGGGTGACCAAGAACGACGGCGCGCCCTTCTCGGTCTTCACGCCGTTCTACCGGGCCTGGAAGCACCACGGCTGGCGCGCCCCGGCCGGGCCGCCCGGGACGGTGTCCTGGATCGACCCGGCCGACGCCTCCTCGACGTCGCTGCGCCGGTGGACCGCCGACCTGCTCGACGCCGAGGTCCCGGGCAGTCTCCAGTTGCCCGAGCCCGGTGAGGACGCCGCCCGAGCACACTGGACGGACTTCCTGGACGAGGGGCTGGCCGACTACGACGAGCACCGCAACCGGCCCGATCTGCCCGGGACCAGCCGCATGTCCGCGTACCTGAAGTGGGGTGCCGTCCATCCCCGCACGCTGCTGGCCGATCTGGCCCGCCGGCGCGGTGACGGGGCCGAGCGCTACCGGTCCGAGCTGGCCTGGCGCGAGTTCTACGCCGACGTGGTGCACCGCGCCCCCCGGTCGGCCCGCTGGTCGCTCGACCCGGTGATCGACGGCATGCAGTGGGACAGTGGTGCCGAGGCCGACGCGCACCTGCAGGCCTGGCAGCAGGGCCGGACCGGGTTCCCGTTCGTGGACGCCGGGATGCGGCAACTGCTCGGGGAGGGCTGGATGCACAACCGGGTGCGGATGGTGGTGGCGTCCTTCCTGATCAAGGATCTGCACCTGCCCTGGCAGCCCGGCGCCCGGCACTTCCTGCAGCACCTGGTGGACGGCGACCTGTCGTCCAACAACCACGGCTGGCAGTGGGTGGCCGGGTCCGGCTCGGCGTCCGCCGCCTTCTACCGGGTGTTCAACCCGATCACCCAGGGCGAGAAGTTCGACCCGTCCGGCGACTACGTGCGGCGCTGGGTGCCGGAGCTGCGCGACGTCCCCGGCAAGGCGGTGCATCAGCCGTGGCTGCTGGCCGACGGGATCCCGGCCGGGTACCCGGAGCCGATCGTCGACCACAAGGCCGAACGCGAGGAGGCGCTGCGCCGGTTCGCCGCCCGCCCGTCGGCGGCGTCGGGCTGAGATATTCCCGTCCGACCGGTCGGCAGTATCACCGCCGGCGGCCGACATCCGTCCCGGGACAGCGCGTACCGTTCGGCCCCGTGCCGCCACGCCGCTCGCCGCAGCAAGGGTCCCGTCCATGAGCCGACCGGCTCCCAGGCCCGCCGGGACGGTGCCGACACCGCCCGAGCGCATCAGCGCCGGCTTCGTCGTCCTGATGGGCGCGCTGATCGCCGTCGCGCCCTTCACCATCGACCTGTACCTGGCCGCGTTCCCGCAGATCACCAGCGACCTGCGCACCGAACCGGCGGCCGTCCAGCTGACGCTCACCACGACGCTGGCCGGCCTGGCCGTCGGCCAGCTGATCATCGGGTCGCTGTCGGACGCGTTGGGTCGGCGACGACCGCTCATCGCCGGACTGGTCCTCTACGTGCTGGTCAGCCTGGCCGTCGCGCTGGTGTCTTCGGTGGCGCTGCTGGCCGTGCTGCGGTTCCTCCAGGGGTTCGCCGCCGCAGCCGGCACGGTGCTGGTCATGGCCATGGTCCGCGACCGGTACTCCGGCGTGCGGATGGGCAAGGTCATCGCCCGGATGCAGCTGGTCATGGGTGTGGCGCCGGTGCTGGCGCCGGTCATCGGCGCGCAGGTGCTGCGGTTCGGCGACTGGCGGCTGCTGTTCCTGGGGCTGGCCGCGCTGGGCGTGGCTCTGGTCCTGCTGGCCACCTTCGTGCTCGGTGAGTCGCTGCCGCCGGAACGGCGGCGCTCGGGCGGGCTGCGCCCCGCGCTGCGCAGTTACCGGGAGCTGCTGGGCGACGGCGGGTTCATCGGTCTGGCCCTGCTCAACGGCCTGGCCTTCGGCGCGCTGTTCACCTACGTCTCGTCGTCCAGCTTCGTGTTCCAGGAGGGCTTCGGGCTGTCCACCCAGCAGTTCGCCCTGGTCTTCGCGGCCGGCTCCATCGGGATCATCTCCGGCACCCAGCTCAGCGGCTTCCTGGTCGGCCGGGTCGCGCCGCGGCGCATGATCCAGATCGGCATCAGCGCGGACATCGCCGCCGCCGCCGCACTGCTGGTCGTCGCGCTGGCCGGCGGTGGCCCCGTGGCGGTGGCTGCGATGATGGTGGTCATCCTCTTCCTGACCGGCTGCGTCCTGCCGTCCGTGCCGGTGCTGGCCCTGGACGCCAACGCCCACCGGGCCGGGAGCGCGGCCGCGCTCCTCGGCGCGATCCAGTTCGGCGTCGGGTCCGCCGTGGCCCCGCTCAGCGGCCTGTTCGGCGCGACCACGGCGACCTCCATGGCCCTGGTGCTGCTGATCGCCCTGACCCTGGCCGGCGTCCTGGTGCTGGTGCTCCGCAACCGGATGCAGCTGCGGCCGACGGAACGGACGCTGGACTCCTCGCCCGTCCCGCACTGACCGTCCGCTCAGCCGATCGGGGTCAGTCGATCGGGGTGAGCCCCCAGGATCCGGTCCAGCGCTCGCCCGGATGCAGCCAGCGCAGCCCCTGCCCGTTGTTCAGGGCATCGGCGTTGCACGTCATCGGCTCGATGGCCAGGCCAGTGCGCGTGCCGTCCTCGCCGGGGAAGTTCGGCGGCACGTAGACCTGCGCGAAGCCGAACGAGGCGTCGGCCCACAGCACCACGCCACGACCGTCCGGCGCGGTGACCCGGTGCTCGTACCGGTCCCCGACCGGGGTCAGGTCGGTGAGTGCGTGGTTGTGACCCAGCCGGTCGCCGACCCGGGCGCCGCCGCGGAAGTCGTGCTCGGTGCCCTCGACGGGGTGCAGCCCGGTCGGGATCATCCGCTCGTCGGTCTCGGCGTAGCTGGCCGCCGCGACGGTCACGGTCAGCTCGTCCACCGGCACGTCCCCGACCCGCAGGTACGGATGGGCGCCCACCCCGAACGGCACCTCGACGGAGCCGATGTTGATCAGACCGTGGGTCACGGCCAGGCCGTCGCCGGTCAGCTCGTGCCGGACCCAGGTCTGCAGCGTGCCCGGCCAGCCGTGCTGCGGGTAGACGTCCGCGCGCTGCTCCAGCACATCGTCACCGAAGTCGACCGTGACGTAGGCGGTGTTGCGCAGCAGCCCGTGACTGGCGTGCCCGGTGGAGACCTCGGTGACGTCCAGCTGCTGCGCCGCGCCGCGGTAGGTCCATCTGCCGTCGGCCACCCGGTTCGGCCAGGGCACCAGCACGATGCCACAGCCCATCGGCGGCAGCCGGTCGTCGGCCCAGGTCTCGGTGTAGCGGACGCCGTCGACGCTGAACTCGCGCAGCACCGCCGCCAGCTCGCCGATGCGGGCCACCGCCGTGCCGCGACGCAAGGTGTGGACCGGGCCGGTGGCCGGCGTGGGTCGGTCGGTCGCCTGGTCCGTCGTCATCCGATCCCCATCTCGTCCCCTACGGGATTCCGTCCGGCATCGCGTCAGGTCCTGGTCCCGCCGGCCAGCCTCGACATGGCCCGGCCGAACTGCAACAGCCGCTGCATCTGCGCCAGCCCACCGTCGGTGACCGACTTGGAGAAGCGATAGGTCTCGACGTACTGGACGCTGCGGGTCTCGTTGGCCTCGGTCAGCTCGGTCATCGACCGCTCGGGCGTCTGGGTGGCCAGGTAGAGGTTCACCGCGTGCATGGTGCGGGACCCGTCGGGCTCGACCCGGAACCGGTGCCGCAGGCCCTGGTCGACCACCGCCGACAACGGCACGGTGCGGATGGCCGAGGTGAACATGACCGGGCCTGACGTGCCACCGGACAGCAGCGACCCGGCGGCCAGCGGATCCTCGGGATCCTGCTCGTCGTCGCCGTGCCAGAGGATCAACCGCCGACCGTCGGTGACGGCGATCTCCTGCCAGATGGCCTCGCCCCAGGGCTGCGGTGTGATGAGCCGCTCCAGGGTGAAGGCGACGACCGCATCCAGGTCGACCACCCCGGCCAGCGCGTCCAGCGCCACGTCGGCGTCCCGCACCGAGGCCCGGACGGCGTCCTCCAGACGCGGGTACGGCGCCCAGTCCTGCGGCACGAACGCCCCTGACGTCATGCGGTCGCCCGCGGCGCCAGCCAGGCCTTGGCCGTGCCGCTGTTGATCAACGACAGCGAGATGATCGGCAGGATGGCGTACATCAGCGGGTAGACCAGGCTGAAACCGACCGGGGCACCCAGCGTCAGCATCCGGACGAAGAAGTAGACGCTCAGCACCAACGACGCCACGCTGCCCAGGACGAGCATCCGCGACCGCCGGCTGAACACCTGGGCGCCGCCGACGATCAGCAGCGCGCCCGCCGCGAGGGTCAGCAGAGCCACGATGGTGATCTCGGCGCCGGCGCCCAGCGCCTCGCGATCGAACTCCTGGACCAGGACCGTGCCGCCGGCCAGCAGCCCGATGCCGGACATGACCACCGTTCCGGCCTGCACGAAGGCCAGCACGGCCGCCGCGGTCACCGCCCCGGGCCGGCCGCGGCCGGGCGCCGGGTACCCGCTCGGACCGGGCATGGCGGCATAGCCGGGCTGGCCGTACGGCGGCCCGTACTGCTGCTGCCCGTACTGCTGGCCGGCCTGGCCGCCGTAGGGCTGGCCGTAGACGCCGTACTGGCTGGGCTGCTGCGGGTACTGCCCCGGCTCGCCGTACGGCTGGCCGTATTGCGGCGCCCCCGGCTGCTCGCCCTTGGCGTAGGGATCACCCGGCTGCGACCAGGCCTGCTGCGGCCAGTCGGCGCGGGGCTGCTCGCCCCACGGCTGGGCCGCGGTCGGGTCGTTCGGCTGCCACCCGGGACCGCCGGGTTCCCCGCTGTTGGTCATGCCTCGCCCCTCCGCTTCGGCCGGTGATCGGCCGCCGCTGCCGGGAACCCGGCGCCGACGACTGCTGAGCATGATGTCAAACGGCCCGGACACCTCGGCCGGACAGCACCACGGGACCGTCCGGACCCGCGCTCCACCGGTGTCTCGTCGTCCGGGAGGCGCTGATCAACCTGGTCGTGGATCGTCCCTCACGCGACGGCCCAGGATCCGGAATCATCATGGAGATGAACGTCCTGGTGAACCGGGCATCGACCGCCGTCGCGGGCATGTGGTGCGAGATCCACCTCCGGGCTCGGCTGTTCCCGCTGCGACGCACACTCGCCCGTCCGCCAGTCTTCATCGAACCGGGTCAGGTCGACGGTGCCGGTCCGCCAGAGCATCTCGACCGGCCCGATGATCCCGGGGAGGACCAGCCGTGAGCCGACCGAGGAGCGTCCTGGTGGCCTCGCGACCGTGGCCATCGTCATCTGCGCCACGATCGCGGCGGGTGTCCAACCCCGCAGCGATCACTGCGCCGGATCGGCCGGGGCGAACGGTATACCGGCCCCCGACGACGCCGTCTACTTCGCCACCACCGACGAGCTGATCGAGTACCTGCGCAGCCAGGGTGTTGACGTCCCCGATGGTGCGTACGACTTGGGCGCCGACGTCGGCGGGACCTCCGCACCGCGCTGATCGGCGCGTTCGACGGCGCGCGCGGGCTCGGTCGGTCGTCACCGTCACGTCCACTCAGACCAGGGTCAACCATCGCAGCACCCACCGCAGCATCGGTCCACGACTGAGCGCTTCGATACGGCTTCCGGACAACTCTCGCCGGGCGTGTCGGCCGACTCGCACCGGCTGTCCGGAACCGGGCGGATTCGGACGACCTCTTCGCTGCGACGAGCCGGACCTCTCCAGATGGAACTCGCCTCGGCGTCGGGTTGATCTTGCTCAGTTGTCGGACATGAGCGGTGGCTCGTCTGGTAGCGAGGTGGAGTCACCTCACGCGGACGGGAGCGGGCCGTTGAGTACCGGAGGCGAGCTGCTGCTCGCGGGCATCTTGCTGCTGGTCTGGGCGCCTTTCGGCTACCTAATCAGCAAGCGCTACTACGAATCGCCGAAGCGACCTGCGGAGACGGCGTCTCGTTGGAAGGGCAGCCCTGGCCGTATCGGCCACATCGTCATGGCTCCCTTCGGAGCAGGGCTGATCATTGCCGCAGTCATCGTCGGGATCTAGAGACCAGTAGCTGAAGGGCAGGCGACAGTAGCCATGGGTTGGTGGTGGGGCGTGCTGTTGGTCGTCGTCGGTATCGGGATGCTCGTTGTCGGGCTGATCCGGGAAGGCCGCCGACAGAGCCGTCGACAAAGGTGACTTGACCAGACGGCGCTGAACTGTCCGGAACCGGACGGATTCGGACACGTATCGCGTCGGTTGATGAGGTGCATCCTCGTGTGATGGCTGTGAGGGCGGTGGCGAGTCGATGGACGACTTCGTGGTGATCGCTCCGCACGTGGTGGGCATGCCGATCGCACAGGCGCAGCGAGTCGCCACGAACGCTGGGTTCGCCCTGGCGCAACCCGACCCTGATGGAGCGCCGTTCTCAGAACTGACCTGGCGACTGCCACCGACGGTGACCATCACCTCTCAGCGACCGCCGGCCGGCACTGAGATGCGTCGCTGGGACTCCCTGGTCGTGACCTGGGGAGACGAGCGTGCGGGCGTCCGTGAACCGCGACGACCGGCCCCTGTCCAGGACCGGGGCATTGAACACCTGGATGGGCCGCCCGACCCGCCCTTCCTGCCCGGCTGACCGAGCACTGACGACTTCGACGGCACTGTCCGAAACCCAACCATTCCGGACACCGGCTCCCATCGCTCGCCGATCACCCTGCCCTCGGTTCATACCCTGCCGACGCGAGCAGCAGGCCATGACGCACGGTGAACCATCGCGAGTCGAGATGACACCGGGCCTCATCGACTCCTTCGGACCCTGACCCGATCCCGCGGTGTGTCGGCGGCGGCCCTCGGCGCTCCGCCGTGGCATGACCCTGCAGCTGCCCGCCACCACGTCGCACCCCGTCCCGGCCCAGCCGTGGAACGAGGTGGCGGTGCGTCTCCGGCCGTCCCGCGCCCGGACCGCGCTGGCCGGCGGCCTGGCCGCCCTGGTCGTCGGCGTCCTGGTCAGCGCCGCCGGCGGCGCCGCCATGCTGCTGACCGACGTGCTGCGTTCGAGCGCGGCGGCGGTCGCCGCCCCGGCCGAGGGACAGCGACCGGTCGTGCTGCCCGACGAGATCGGGGCGCTGCGGCAGCAGGCCCTGCTGCTGGCCGACACCGGCGAGCGGACCGCTGGTCTTCAGGCGCGGCTGGAGGACGCGACCGCCCGCACCGTGGCCACGCTGACCGGGACCTACCGCGCGGGTGCGGGTGCGGCCGCCCACAGCGACGCCGACCTGACCACCATCGCGTGGGCGATGGTCGTCCGCACCGACGTGCCGGCTCCCGCGGTGCTGCCGGCCGGCCCGACCGCCGAGGACCTGCACCTGGCGGCACCGCCGCGCGAGGTGATCACCATCGGTGCCGTGCAGTGCCTGGTGCAGACCGACACGGTGCCGGCCGGCCAGCAGGTCAGCCCCGCCGACCGGCACGTGCAGCACTGCCAGCGCGGCGACGACGACCGCACCGTGCTGACCAGCTTCGGCGGGTCGCAGCCGACGCTCGAGTCCGCCGCCACGTGGACCGACCAGGTGTGGGCGGCCACGGCCGGCGTCTGAGACGTCAGGACCGGGCGACGGCCCCGAACGCGTGATCGATGAGCTGGGTGTCCATGTACTCGTCGGACTCGACGATCTTGCCGTTCTCCATGCGGAACACCGCGCAGTAGAACTGGTCGTACGGCTGGTGGCCCTGGGCGAACCGGCCCTCGGTGTGGAACTGGCACACCACGTGGTCACCGTCGGCCAACAGCAGGTCGATGGTCATCGACCCCGGCGTCTCGATGAGCTCGAACAGCGGGCCCCACAGCTTCTCCCGCAGCTCCTGCGGGCTGTGCCAGGTGCCGGAGAACTTCGTCCGGCCGAAGATCGTCCATCGCACGTCCGGGGCGAGGGCCTCGACCAGAGCGTTCGGTCCGCCGCTGCCGTCCAGGGCCCGCCGGACGATCTCCTTGTTCTCCGCTGCTCCCACGTCACGCCTCCGCGTTCGTCGATGGCCCGGGCGCCGGTGCCCGTCCGGCGCGGACCGTATCGCAGTGATCCGGCGGCGCCGCCCACAGGTCCGGGCCGCATCCAGCAGCTCAGCCCGCGTCCGGCTCGTGCTTGCGGTTGTCGAACCGCCACAGCGACGGCCCCAGCCACGCGGCGACGACCACGCCCACCACGGTGAGGATGCCGCCGGCCACCACGGCGATCTCGGTGGTGGTCGCGGACGCGGCGAATCCGTGCGCCAGGTCGGCGACCCGCGGTCCGCCGGCCACCACGATGAGGAACACGCCCTGCATCCGGCCGCGCATCTCGTCGGTCGCCTCGACCTGCAGGATCGTGGTCCGGAAGGTGGCGCTGACCATGTCGGCCCAACCGCCGATGGCCAGCCAGAGCACGGCCAGCCACAGCACCGACGTCATCCCGAAGAACGTCACCGCGACGCCCCACAGCACGATCGCCGCGATGATCGCGATGCCCTGCCGGTGCACCCGCTGCAGCCACCCGCTGGTCAGCCCACCGATGAGGGTGCCGATGCCCATGGCCGCGTTCAGCCAGCCCAGGGCCAGCCCGCCCTCCGGCGGCCCGCCGAAGGTCTCGGTCGCCATCTGCGGGAACAGCGCCCGAGGCATGCCGAACACCATCGCGATGATGTCGACCACGAAGGTCATCAGCAGCAGCGGCTTGAGCTTGAGGTACTTGAGGCCGTCGACCACCTTGGCCCGGCCCCGACGCTCCCCCAGCGGCGGCAGGTGCGGCAGCCGGAACACCGCGTAGAGGATGCCGACGGTGGCCAGGGCGTCCAGGAAGTACAGCCAGGGCAGCCCGACCAGCGGCAGCAGGATGCCCAGCAGCAGCGGGCCGATGATGATGCCGGCCGCGAAGATGGTGGTGCTCAGGGCGTTCGCCGACGGCACCAGGGCCAACGGCACGATGCGCGGGATGATCGCCGAACGGGTCGGCTGATTCACCGCGAAGAAACCCGACTGCAGCGCGAGCAGGGCCAGGATCACCCACACCGACTCCGAGTCGGGCAGCGCCGCGAGCCACAGCCCGATGCTGGTCAGCGCGATCCCGCTCGAGGTGATCATCAGCAACGTGCGCCGGTCGTAGGTGTCCGCGATCGCCCCACCGAGCAGCCCGAACACGACCAGCGGCACCAGAGCGACCAACGACGAGACTCCGACCCAGGCCGAGCTGCCGGTGATGTCGAAGATCTGCGCCTGCACCGCGACCGCGGTCAGCTGGGTGCCGATGACGGTGAACACCTGCCCGATGAACAGCCGCCGGTACTCCGGCACCGCGAGCGGGCGCAGGTCAGGTCCCCACCGGGGCGGTGGAGGCAGCGGGGTGTGATCGGGCGGGTCGTCGGGTGCGCTGGTGGACGGCCCGGTCACGGAGCGAGCCGCTGCACGGTCCAGGCGGCCGGGTCGAGCACGTCGCTGCCGGCGTCCCGGACGAAGACCAACCGGTCGTGCATGCGACCGCGCCGCCCCTGCCAGAACTCCACCAGCGTGGGCACGATCCGCCAGCCACCCCAGAACGGCGGCACCGGCACCGCCGGCGCCTGCTCGTCGTCGGCCGCGCCGAACCGGGCTTCGACCTGCAGCTGCAGCGCGTCCAGCGCGGCCCGGTCGGTCAGCGGCCGCGACTGCGGACTGGCCCAGGCCCCGATCTGCGAGCCGCGGGGACGCTGCGCCCAGTAGGCCTCGGTCTCGGAGGCGTCCACCCGCTCCGCCCGACCGCGGACGTGGATCTGCCGCTGCAGCTCGTACCAGGGGAAGGTGGCGCTCACCGACGGGTTGACCGCCAGGTCCCGGCTCTTGGCCGACTCGTAGTTCGTGTAGAAGACGACGCCACGTGCGTCGTACCCCTTGGCCAGCACCGACCGCGACGAGACGGTGCCGTCGGCGGACGCGGTCGCCACCACCATCGCGTTCGGCTCCCGGAGGCCGCCGCGGACCGCGTCCTGCATCCACCGGCGGAACTGGGCGGGCCAGTCCGGCTCGAGGTCGGTCTCGGTCAGGCCGGCCCGCTCGTAGCTCTGCCGCATCTGCGCCAGGTCCGGACCCGTCTGGTCCTGCTCGGTGCTCATCGCCTCGTCGTCCCCGTGGTCGTCCGTCGCGGCCCGTCCGGGCCAGCTCCTTTCATACGCCGTCCGAAGGACCCGCCGACACCGGGCCAGTCCCGGACCGGTGGCCCGGTCGCCGGGGAACGGCCGCACCCGGCATCGGGCACGTGACCAAGCACACCCCACGGCGGCCTTCCCGCCCGGCCGCCACGCGCCGACAGTGGGCGCATCCCGCCCCACTGCTGTGGCGAGGCCCATCGGCGCGGCAGCATCCCCTGCATCCGACGGCCTGCCGGAGAGGACCAGTCATGACCACATCGACCACCGGCACCGCCACGACTCCCGCCACCGGGCCGGACACCCCGCCCGCCTTCGTCCCGGGCCTCGAGGGCGTCGTCGCCTTCCACACCGAGATCGCCGAGCCGGACAAGGACGGCGGCGCCCTGCGCTACCGCGGCGTCGACATCGACGACCTCGTCGGCCGGGTCGGCTTCGACGACGTCTGGGCCCTGCTCGTCGACGACGCCTTCGGCCCGAAGCTGCCGGTCGAGACCGCGTCGCCGGCCATCCGCACCGGCAACGTCCGCGTCGACGTGCAGGCCGCGGTGCCGCTGCTGGCCGCCGAGCGCGGCTTCGAACCACTGCTGGACGTCACCGTCGAGCAGGCCCGCGACCAGCTGGCCCAGACCACCGCGGCGGTCCTGTCCTACGCCGCCCGCTCCGCGCGGGGTGACCGGCCCGCCGTGCCGGACGCCACCCTGCAAGCCTGCGACGGCGTGGTCGAGCGGTTCCTCACCGCGTGGTTGGGCGAGCCGAGCCCCGAGCAGATCACGGCCATCGACGCCTACTGGGTGTCCGCCGCCGAGCACGGCATGAACGCCTCCACCTTCACCGGCCGGGTCATCGCCTCCACCGGCGCGGACGTGCCCGCCGCGTTCGCCGGTGCGATCGGCGCCATGTCCGGTCCGCTGCACGGCGGGGCGCCGGCCCGGGTGCTGCCGATGATCCAGGAGGTGGAGCGGACCGGGGACCCGAAGGCCCTGGTCACCCGTCTGCTGGACAGCAAGGAACGGCTGATGGGCTTCGGCCACCGGGTGTACCGGGCCGAGGACCCCCGCGCCCGCGTGCTCCGCCGCACCTGCCAGGAGCTCGGCGCGCCCCGCTTCGAGGTGGCGGCCGCGCTGGAGCAGACCGCGCTGGCCGAACTGCGCGAGCGCAGCCCCAACCGGGCCATCGAGACCAACGTCGAGTTCTGGGCCGCCGTCATCCTGGACTTCGCCGGGGTGCCCGCCCCGATGATGCCGGCCATGTTCACCTGCGCCCGGACCGCCGGCTGGAGCGCGCACATCCTGGAGCAGCGCAAGCTCGGCCGGCTGGTGCGTCCGGCCGCGGTCTACGACGGCCACGGGCCGCGGTCCGTCGAGGAGGTCGCCGGCTCCCGCAGCTGACCACGGCGGGACGGACGACGCTGCCCGCGGTGGCAGGATGGGCCCGGCCGGGCCCGCCCTGGACCCGGCTCGCGCCCGGATGAGGAGCAGCCCCGCCATGGTCGATGTGACCAGCCTGACCATTCCCGACGAGCTCAAGCCGGCCGACGGCCGCTTCGGCTGCGGACCGTCCAAGGTCCGTCCGGAGGCCCTCGCCTCCCTGGCGTCCGAGGGTGCGTCGGTGATGGGCACCTCCCATCGGCAGGCGCCGGTCAAGGACCTGGTGCGCCGGGTCCGTGACGGCCTGGGTCAGCTCTTCTCGCTGCCCGACGGTCACCAGGTGATCCTGGGCAACGGTGGCACCACGGCGTTCTGGGACGCCGCCGCGCTCGGCCTGGTGCGGGATCGGTCGCACCACCTGACCTACGGCGAGTTCTCCAGCAAGTTCGCCACCGTGACGAAGAAGGCGCCGTTCCTGGCCGACCCGGTCGTCGTGTCGTCGGACCCGGGCACCGCCCCGGACGCCGTGGCCGCCGAGGGGGTCGACGTCTACGCCTGGGCGCACAACGAGACCTCCACCGGCGTGGCGGTTCCCGTGCAGCGACCGGCCGGGGCGACCGAGGACCAGTTGGTGCTCGTGGACGCCACCTCCGGCGCCGGCGGGCTGCCCGTCGACCTCGCCCAGGCCGACGTCTACTACTTCGCGCCGCAGAAGGTCTTCGCCTCGGACGGCGGCCTGTGGATCGCGCTGGCCTCCCCGGCCGCGCTGGACCGGGTGGCCGAGATCGCCGCCTCCGACCGGTGGATCCCGGAGTTCCTGTCCATCGCCACCGCGCTGGACAACAGCACCAAGGACCAGACGCTGAACACCCCGGCGGTGGCCACGTTGTTCCTGCTGGCCGACCAGATCGAGTGGATGAACGGCCAGGGTGGGCTGGACTGGGCGGTCCGCCGGACCGCGCAGTCGTCGGGACACCTGTACTCGTGGGCCGAGGCCAGCGAGTTCGCCACCCCGTTCGTGCAGCGCCCCGAACTGCGCTCGCAGGTCGTCGGCACCATCGACTTCGCCGACTCGGTGAACGCCGCCGACGTGGCGAAGGTGTTGCGGCGCAACGGGATCGTCGACACCGAGCCGTACCGCAAGCTCGGCCGCAACCAACTGCGGGTCGGCATGTTCCCGGCCGTCGAGCCCTCGGACGTGCAGGCCCTGACCGCCTGCATCGACTGGGTCGTCGGCCGTCTCTGACCGCTGCTCCCGCCGGGCCCGGCGCGCCTGACCGAGGCGCCGGGTCCCGGCGGGCTAGCCTTCGCCGGACGGCGTTCGGGAGGAGATCGCGATGCGGATGCTGCAGGTGACCGGGCTGGACGAGGACCGGTCCTGCGTGCGGTGCACGGATCCGGAGACCGGTGACAGCTTCGGCATCGCCGTCGACGACCAGCTCCGGGCGTTGCTCACCGCTCCCGCTCGGCCGACCGTCCGTACCCCCGCCCGCCCGGCCGGTCCGTCGGCGTCGGCCCAGGCCGCCGACTCCGTGCTCACCGAGCCGCAGCTGCGGCCCCGCGAGATCCAGGCCCGCATCCGGGCCGGTGCGACCGTGCAGGAGGTCGCCGACGCGGCCGGGGTCGGCGTCGGCCGGATCGAGCGCTTCGCCTACCCGGTGCTGCTCGAGCGCTCGGCGATGGCCGAGAAGGGCCGTCGGGCCGTCGCCGTCATCGGCGGCACCACCTCGCGCAACACCCTCGAGGACATCGTCCGCGACACCGTCGCCGCCCGCGGACAGGACCCGGCCCAGCTCACCTGGGACGCCCACCGCACCCAGGACGGATGGGTGATCTCGGCGGTCTGGCTGGTCGGGCGCAGCGCCAACCGCGCCCAGTTCATGGTCCACCCCGGTCCGGGGTCGGGCACCGTCACCGCCTTCGACGACGCCGCCCGCCAGCTGCTGGATCCGGCCCCGCAGCCGCTGCGCACCGTCGACCGGCGCGCCGAGACGGTGCCGGGTGTCTCGTCCGCCGACGAGCAGGCCGCCCGGACCGTCGGCGGCAGCGAGTTCCTGGCCGCCCTGGAGACGTCGCGGCACCCCGCGCTGCGGGCCCGCCGCACCGGCACCTCCGGTGACTTCCCGATCGTGCCGGCCGGCCGGTCCAGCGCCGCCCCGGCGCACCGGCCGATGTCGGCGCCGGTGGTCCGCCCCACCGAGTCGGCCCCGACCCCGGTGCTGCCGGCCGAGTCGGTCGCGCCCGCGGTCGTCGAGCCGCCCGCACCGAGCACCGTCTCCACTCCGACGGCCACTCCGGCCACCACCGGAACCTCCGAGCCGTCTGCGACCACCCCGGCGGTGCCGGCGTCCGGCGCCGCTCCGCTGGACGCCCTGTTCGCCACGCCCGAGGGCACCCCGGGGGCTCCAGCCCAGGCGCCCAAGCGTCCGCGGCCGACCATGCCGTCCTGGGACGACCTGCTGCTGGGCAACAAGCCGCGCAGCTGATCCGACACGGAGGGGGCGTGGCATCGCCGGTCAGACGATGAGGACCACGCCGATCCAGCCGGCGACCACGCCGACCGCCGCGCCGGCGGCCAACCAGCGCAGCACCGGCACCCGCCGCAGGATCCACAACCCCGGCATCACCCCGACCGCGACGATGAGCGAGACCAGCACCGCGACGAGCGGCTGATCGGTCAGCACCGATCCGAGCGTCAGCACCGCCACCGCGGCCACCAGGGCGCACACGGCGGCGACGGCCAGACCCGGACCCCACGGCACGCCGTCGGCGGTGGCGCGGGCGGTCTGCACCCAGGCCCACGACTCCCCCGGCTCGCGCGGACCGGGCGGCCCCTCGGCCGGCCCGCCGTCGAACTCCACGAGATCGTCGGCGCTGTCGGCAGTCTCGGGCGCAGCGGGCGGCGTCGGGTCGGCGGTGCTCACGCCGCTCAGTCTCCCGGATCGACGGACGCGAACGCGATCGCCCCGGCGGTCGCCACGTTCAGCGAGTCGACCGTCCCGCTCATCGGGATCCGCACCCAGGCGTCCGAGGCGGCGAGCGCCTCGTCCGTCAGGCCCGGTCCCTCGGAGCCGAGCAGGACGGCCACGCGTCCCCGCAGGTCGGCCCGGCGCAGTGGGACGGCCTCCGCGCGTGGCGTCATGGCCACCACCCGGAACCCGTGCGCGCGCACCAGCTCCAGCCCGGCACCGACGGGACCGGGCAACGGCGCGAACGGCACCGCGAGTACGTTGCCCATCGAGACCCGCACGCTGCGCCGGTACAGCGGATCGGCGCAGCCGGGCGCGAGCAGCACCGCGTCGACCCGCAGGGCGGCGGCGTTCCGGAAGATCGACCCGAGGTTCTCGTGATCGCCCACACCCTCCAGCACGGCGACCGTGCGGGCCCGGGCCAGCAACTCGGCCGCCGGTGGGAAGAGGGCCCGGTCGGCCGTGGCCAGCACGCCGCGGTTGAGGTGGAAGCCGACGACCTCGGCCATCACCTCGGCCGATGCGACGAAGCACGGCAGCTCGGGCCGGTCGACCAGGCCGTCGGCCAGTTCCTCGAACCGCCGGGCCACCCCCAGCATGCCGCGCACCGGATAGGCGGACGCCAGCATCCGGCGCACCACCACGGTGCCCTCGGCGATGACCAGCCCCTGTCCGCCGGGCCGATCGGGCCGGCGGTCGGCCCGCTTGAGGTCGCGGAAGTCGGCGAGCCGCGGGTCGTCCGGGTCGGTGACCGGGATCAGCACGGGCGGCTCGTTCAGTCGGACGCGGCGAGCCGGTCCAGGATGCCGGTGGCCTTCTCCAGCACGGCACGGTCCCGCTGGGACAGCTGGGCCAGCTGCTGGCCGAGCCACAGCTCCCGGGCCCGGACCAGGTTCTCGATCTCCGCGGTGCCGGTGTCGGTGATCGTCACCAGCACCTGCCGACCGTCGTCGGGATTGCCCTGCCGGGTGACCAGGCCGGACTGTTCCAGGGCGCTGACCACACGGGTGATGGACGGCGGTTTGACCTGCTCCTTGGCGGCCAGCTCGCCCGCGGTCAGCGGTCCTTCCCGCCAGATGACCGACAGCGCCGACATCTGGGTCAGGGTCAGGGCGTGGGCCGGGTGATCCTCCTGGCGCATCCGGCGGGTGAGCCGGTGCACGGCCAATCGGAGCTCGCTGGCCAACTCGGCGACGTCAGGCACGCCGCTGAGCCTAGTGGTCAGAGGATCACCCGCGGGTGAATCACGTTCGCGGATGGGGATCTGTGTGATTCGGGTCCGGCATCACGGGGAATCCCTCACGGTCCCCGGTCCATCGCCCAGGACCCCGGGTCCGGGTCAGCGCAACTGCTCGTCGAGCGCCATCTGGTTGGCCGAGCGGCGACCGCGGCGGGCGGCGTGCCGCTGCCAGAAGTAGATGGACAGCCCCATCAGCCCGAGCACCCAGCCGGCCAGGCAGGTCCACAACCAGATCATCGCGTCGTGCTCGCGCAGCGGCCTGGTGAAGAACAGCAGCACCACGAAGGCCACGAACCACAGCGCGGTGGTGGGGATGACGATGTGGGCGAGGTTGGCCCGGACCGGCGGCAGCGGCGGCGGCGGCGGCGTCAGGGTCGGGACGGGGGCATCGTGATCGGGCTGTCGCTCCGGCTGCACCACAGGCGACAGCGTACGGGCCGCACCCCGCCCACCCACGCACCTCGGCGATCACCCGCCGACCTCACCACGGATCGAGCGCGGTCTCGGCCAGTCCCACCGGATCGGCCGCGGCGGCGGCCACCGCGCGGGCCCGCGCCGACCAGCGGCCACTCACCCAGGCCGCGATCCGGCCGGTCCCGTCGGCCGAGCCGTCGGTCCACCAGCGTCCGCCGTCGCCCGGCCACCACCGGACGGGCACCGACCGGTCGCCGTCCAGCACGGCCAGCCCGGGCCGGGCGTCGACCCGGTCGACCAGCGCCTCGACCGCCGGCCCGATCCAGCCCAGCGCGGCCGCAGCCGTACGGATGGCGACCGTCAGGTCCTGGCGCGACGGCCCCGCCGGATCACCATGGTCGGAGCCCGCCACCGGCAACCCGCCCACCACCTCGGAGGCCAGGTCGAGATCGAGGATCTCGGCGGCCTGCCGGGCGTCTCCGGCAGGCGCCACGCTCCGCGCGGCCGGGAAGATCTGCGCGGCCCACGGTGCGTCGAGCACGGCCGCGTCGTCCGCCGGCACCACCGCCCCGGTCAGGGTGCGGACCTCCGCGGGCAGCTCGACGGGCACGACGGCGTCCCGGTGCTCGGTCAGCACCGCGAGCACCGCAGCGGTGGCCGGACCCACCACCGCCGCGGGCAGCGTCCGCCGGTCGTCGGCCCACCGGTCGACGAGCACCTGCGGCTCCTCCGCCGCGTCGGCCAGGTCGGTGAGCAACCCGATCCGGTCGGCCAGGGGCAGCGCCGTCCCCACCGGGGCCTCGTCGTACAGGCCGACCAGCTCGTGCGCGGACGACGTGCGCCACCGCCGCAGCGGCACCCCGTCCAGCTCGGCCCAACGGGCCAGCCACCAGCGGGTGTACGACGGCCGCCCGGCCACGTCGGCCAACGCCGGGCGGACCGCCGGATCGGCGGCCAGCAGGGCCAGCGCCTCCGGCCACCGGTGGCGATCCACCAGATCCAGGTCGGTGACGACGCTGAGCTCCCCGGGCGGCAGCACGCCCGCCGCCTCGCACTCAGCCCACCACGCGTCCAGATCGGGCACGCCGTCCGGAGCGTCGTCCGGGTCGGTGAGGTCGGTGACCAGCAGCACCCGGAAGCCGGACCGGACCCCGACCGCCTCCAGCACCGCCGCCGGGTAGCGCTGCGCCCAGGGCGGTGCGACGACGGGCAGCTCGGCATCCGCGGCCAGGACCGCGGCCAGCGGCGATCCCGGCGCGAGCAGCTCCCCGGCCGGCCAGGCCTGGCCGTCCTCGTCGGACAGCAGCAGGGCGTCCAGCACCCCGGGCGCCGCCCGGCCACCGACCGCGACCAGGTCGAGCAGCACCGCGGCGAACGCCTCGAGCTCGGCCGGCTCCGGGTCGACGTCGTCGAGGTCGTCCCGTCGGCGCTCCAGGTCGGCGACGACGGCCGGGTGGCCGAGCACGGTGTCCGGGTCGGCCCGGCGGGCGCCGATCCGCTCCAGCAGCGGGTGGGCAGCGGCCGGGTGGACCAGCGCCAGCCCGGGCACGGCGCGACCCGCGGCCAGCACCACCGCCGCGTCCGGGCCGGACGGCGGCAGCAGGCAGCGGGCCGGCCCGATCACCGTCCGCCCGTCCACCAGCGGCACCGGCAGGTCGGCCAGCTCCTGGGCGTCCTGCTCGGCGAGCGCGTCGTACACCGCCGCCCAGAAGGCCGGTCCCCGGTCCAGCGCGCCCAGCGCGGCCGACACCTGCGACGGGCCGATCGCGGACGCTCCGAGGGTGCGCAGCAGCGTGTCCGCCGAGGTGCCCGGAGGCAGCGGCCAGTCGGTGACGGCGAGCAACCCGGGCACCGCCTCGGCCAGCACCGCCGCCCCGTCCGGCGTCAGGCCGGGCAGCCACTGGGCCCGGTCCGGCGTCACCGGCTCGCCGGTGGCCGACGGGAGCCACGGGGTGTCGCGCAGCAGGTCCAGCAGGGCGGTGCGGATCCGGGCGTCCACCGGTCCGGCCGGGAACCCGGACACCGGGACCACGGCGGCGCGGTGTCGCGGGGCGACCGCCGACACCAGGTCGAGGTGGGTCAGCGCCGCCTGGTCCAGCAGGAAGTCGTTCAGCGGGCCGGCGGCCAGCCGACGCCGGGTGTCGTCCACCGCGAACGTCCCGATCAACCGGGCCGAGGCGGTGATCAACTCGTCGGTGGGCGTCGGCGCGCCCAGCGGGGCCGCCGCCACCGGGCCGAGGTGCGGCACCGCCCCGCCGGCGGCCGGACCGTCCAGCGGATCGTCGGCGGGTCGCTCGGCGTCGCCGTCGGTCACCGGGTCGATCATCGGGTCGATCATCGGGTCGATCATCGGGTCGGTCATCGGGGTGGTCATCGGGGTGGTCACCGGGAGGATCCAGCGCACCGACCACGTCGTGCGGTCACGCTCCTCCACCGGCCGCCCGGTCAGCAAGTCCGGAGGGACCCGGCCGGTCCGACCCGCAGCCAGGTAGGACCGGTCCGCGGACGGACCGTCGGGCCGGCGGACGCGCAGGGTGAACACTTCGGTCGTCGCGGCGGGCGACGGATCCGGGGCGGCCGGTGTCCGGGTGACCACCACCTCCGGGAGATCGAGCTCGGCCAGGCCGGGCAGCGACCAGAACAGTTCGTCGGCCCATCCCGGCCCGGGGTCGGCGGGAGCGGCCAGGTGCCGCGACCAGTCCGCGGCGCTCTCCGGGTGCCGCAGCGGCAACCGGATCTCCGTGGTGAAGCCGGCCGGCGGCCGGGTGTCCGGCCCGACCGGGACCGGCCACGGCAGCCGGAGCGCCGGGACCGCCCCGTCGCGTCGGCTCACTTCGGCGGTCAGCGCCGCGACGTCCAGCCGGGTCGCCGCGGCCAGCGTCGCGGCCCGGTCGAACCGCACCGATCCGCTGGTCGACAGCACGATCGGGGCGTCGGTGACGTCCAGGACGGCGGTGAAGCCGACCCCGAAGTGCCCGACCGACGCGGACCCGGCGGCACGCTTGGCCGACGCGCGCAGCGAGGCCAACGCGACGACGCCGTCCGCGGTCACCGGCGCGCCGGTGTTGGCCACCCGCAGCTCGCCGCCCACCAGCCGGATCCGCAGCCGCGCGGGCACGCCGGCGTCAGCGGCCGCGTCGACGGCGTTGGCGGCCAGCTCGGTGAGCACCCGCCCGGCGTAGCCGCCGACGGCCAGCGCCTCCTCGGCGTTGGCGTCCTCCCGGAACCGGGCCGGGGAAGCGGCCCACGCCTGCAGCACGGCACGGCGGATCGCGCCGGTGTCGAACGGGTCCGGATCGTCCGGGGTCACGCGCAGCGGATCCGGCTCACTCGGCGGACGGACCGGTGGAGTCCTCCTCGGACGGATCGGCGTCCGACCCGGCCGCGGCGGCCGCCTCGGCCTCGGACCCCGGCACCTCGGACCCGCCCTCGACCTCAGGCGCGTCGATCTCGGTCACCAGCGCGACCGGCTCGTCGACCGTGGCGTCCGGCGCGGACTCGCCGTCACCCGGCACGGTGACCTCCGCCGCCGCCTCCACCGCGGCGATGACCGCCTCGACCTCGGCGGCCGGCGCCTCGTCGACCGGCCCCTCGTCGACCGACGGCTCGGCCGGCCTGTCGTCCTCGGTCACTTCGACGTGGGTTCCGTCGGTGACCGTCACCTCGGCCGGCACGGCCTCGTCGGCCACCGCCAACTCGGCGGTGCTCTCGTCCCGGGGCCCGGCCGTATCAGCGTCGTCCGCCGGCGCCGGCGGCCGCGGCTCCACGTCCATGAGCAGTTCGTCGACCACCGCCGCGGTCGTCGTGGCCAGACCGGCCGGTTCCACCTCGGTCTCCGAATGCGCGCCGCACCCGAAGCCGACCGAGACGACCGACAGTTGCGCCGGCGAATACTCGTTGCCGCAGGCGCCGAACCCGGCGCCCAGCGCCCCGGCCAGCGGCAGGTAGAAGCCGCAGCTCCCGCACGGCCCCGGGGCCTGCCGAGCCGCGGGGCTGTCCGGACCGAACGGCCCGGTGGCCCAGCGCTCGGCCGTCTCCTCGCGGCCCAGCCGGCTCAGCACGTGCACGCGACCGACGCCGAGCTCGTGGGCGACCTCCTCGACCGCGGGGTCGTCGGATTCCAGGTAGGACGGGACCAGCCGCGGGTCGTCCGGCGGCGGCGGCAACAGGTCGCCGGGTCCGACGTCGCCGGCCCGGATCCGCTGCGACCACGGCAGCCAGGCCGGCGCGAGCAGCGCGTCCGGCCCGGGCAACAGCACGACCTCGCTGACCGTCGGCGGCGTCTCCTCCAGCACGGCCAGAGTGACCGCCCAGCGCCAGCCGTGGTAACCGCGGTTGGTGCTGGCGAAGAAGACGGTGACGGCCACGGTGTCCTCGGCGACGGCCCCGGCCAGGTCACCGACCTCGGCGGCCGCGCCGGCGTCCTGCTCGGCGGCCAGCCGCGCCACCGCGACCAGGTCGGGCGACGGGTCGATCGGGCGGCTGACCGGCGGCTCGGTGAGGACGTCGGATCCGCCGGCGGACGGGTCGGGGTCGCTGACCGCGGTGGAGAGCGTCACCCGGCCATGATGCCGCACCGGGACACCCGTTCCGACCTGGCCGATCCCGGGAGTTCGGGTCGGCGGGCGGCGCGACGCCGCGGGCCGGGTGCCGTGCGGCAGGATGGACGACGTGCAGCGCGGGGAGCCAGACCAGGACGGTGTCGGCGGTCGTCCCGTCGGCGACCGTCCTGATCGGGGCGCTGATCGGGCCCCGGACGACGCCGCCTGGGACCAGCCCTGGGAACCGGCGCCGTGGGAGCGCGACCGTTCCCCGCAGCGCGGTCGGTCCGATCCCGCTGGGGGCTGGGCCCCGGAGCAGCCGACCACGGCGCTGCCGCGGGACACCGCCCGATGGGCGCCCCCGCCGACCGACCAGCCGACCACCGACCTGCCCCGCCGGCCGGCCACCCCGCCGCGATCCTGGTCGCCCACCGGCGGTCGCCTCCCGGCCGGACCGCCGAGCACCACGCCTCCGCCGCCCCCACCGCCCCCGCCGCGCAGACCCGCTCCCCGCGGGAGCGCGCTGCCGCCGTACACCAACCGCTGGGAGCAGCCCGCACCGTCGACATCCCCGACCGACCGGCCCCGACCGCCGGCCCCGCGGCGGGAACCCGCCGCCGGCCGTGCCCAGGACCACCGGCCCGATCAGGACCCGCACGGCGCCGGATCCGACCGTGCCGATGCGCCGACCACGGCGGGCGCGAACCCGTACGGGCTGCGCAAGGTCACCGTGACCCGGGTTGCCGCCATGCGCAGTCGCGAACTGACCACCCGCGGCGTCCAGCTGTTCCACAAGGCCGCCACCGCCGACGGGGCCGACCGGTCAGGACTGACCGCGCTGACGTACGCGGTGATGGGCAACTATGCGGTCGACGCGGCACTGGCCGTGGCCCTGGCCAACACCCTGTTCTTCGCGGCCGCCACCGCCGAGAGCACCGGCAAGGTGCTGCTCTACCTGCTCATCACGGTGGCGCCGTTCGCGGTGATCGCCCCGCTCATCGGACCCGCGCTGGACCGGCTGCAGCACGGCCGACGCATCGCGCTGGCCGCGTCGTCGATGGCGCGCGCGGTGCTGGCGATCATCCTGATCTTCCAGTTCGAGACGTGGGTGCTCTACCCGTGCGCCCTCGGCATGCTGGTGCTGTCCAAGTCGTTCGGTGTGCTCAAGGCCGCCCTCACCCCGCGGGTGCTGCCGCCGGACATGACCCTGGTCAAGACCAACTCCCGGCTCACCGTCTTCGGACTGCTGGCCGGCGGCGCCGCCGGTGCGATCGCGGCCGGGTTGGGCGCGGTGTTCGGCTCCCCCGGCGCCATGGTCTTCACGGCGCTGTGCGCGGCGGGCGGCGCCGTGCTGTGCCTGCGCATCCCGGCCTGGGTGGAGTCGACCGAGGGTGAGGTGCCGGTCGCGCTGCCCGGCAGCACCAGCGGCCGCCCGCAGTTGCCCGTCTCGGTCCGCACCACGCTGTGGCTGAACACCACGGTGCGCATCGAGACCGGCTTCCTCATGCTGTTCATCGCCTTCGTGGTCAAGAGCGAGTACGCCGACGAGAGCGCGTTCACCCAACTGCTGCTGCTCGGCATCGTCGGTGCCGCCGCCGGCCTGGGCGGGTTCGTGGGCAACGCGCTCGGCGCCCGGCTGCCGCTCACCGCCCCCGAACTGACCTCGCTCATCGCGGTGGCCTGCGTCGCGGTGAGCACGCTCATCGCCGTGCTGGCCCCCGGGCTGGTCATGGCCGCGGTGGTCGGCCTGGTCGGCTCGACCGCGTCGTCGCTGGCCAAGGTCTGCCTGGACGCGACCATCCAGGAACACCTGCCCGAGGTCAGCCGGGCCTCCGCGTTCGGTCGCAGCGAGACCGCCCTGCAGCTCGGCTGGGTGTTCGGCGGGGTGATCGGCCTGCTCATCGGCGGGGTCTGGTCCTTCGGGCACGACCAGGTCTACCCGATCGGCTTCGGGGTGATCACCGTGCTGCTGATCCTGGGGCTGGTGCAGAGCCGACTGGTGCAGTCCGGCCGCTCGATGGTCCCGGCCGTCCGGCTGCCCCGCCCCCGCCGGCGGAGCCGGAAGGCCGGAGCCGCCGGGGACGCCACCGCCCCGCTCACCGATCCGGCCGCGCCCGCCGCATCGCCGTCCACCACCCTCACCGACTTCGGCGCTGGCTCCCGTCCGGACGCCGATGGGCCGAGCCGGCCCGACCTCCGGAAGGACACCTGATCCCCTCATGACCATCGCGACCACCCCGACCACCCCGACCCGATCGCGCCGCAGGCGGATCGCCGGGGTCGCCGCCCTGGCCGCTTCACTGGCCGTGCTGGCCGGCTGCACCGCGCCCCACCCGGACGTGACCTTCTACAGCAATCGGACCGCGGTCGAGATCGGGCCCGCGCTGTGGTGCAACGCGGACATGTCGCAGGCGCTGACCTTGGAACAGCGCTGCGGCGAGTACGACGGGTCCGATGCCGACCGCTTCGCGCGCCTGGAGGTGCGGCCGGGTGATCCGGTCCAGATCAACGTGCCGACCGAGGTCGCCGAGCAGCCATGGAGCGTCTACTTCCGATACGTCGACGCCGACGGTCAGCTCGGTGACGGGGCCACGGAACTCTTCGACGACGGCCGCTTGGCCTACACCCTGCGGCCGTTCGCCGACACCGACCGGTTCGTCCTGGTTGCGGTGAGATCCGGGTTCACCGTCGTGCCGAACGACGGCAGCGTCACCGACTCGACCGGTGTCGGATTCGTCGAGACGCAGGGCTGGGGCCTGTTCATGAGCGAGGCGCCTGCCCCCGACCCGACCGGCGAGGCCGACGGCCAACCCTGACCGTCCTGCCCACACGCAGCAGGGGCGCCGACGGCTGAGCCGTCGGCGCCCCTGGTGCGTCGTTCCGAGCTGCGCGCTGCGTCAGGCGTCCAGCTCCGCCGCCACCGCGCGCAGCACCGTCGCGATCCGCGAACCCATGGCACGGTCCGGGTAGCGACCGCGACGCAGATCGGGCAGGGCCTTGGACTCCAGCAGCTTGATCATGTCGTCGACCAGCCCGTGCAGCTCCTCGGCGGGCCGGCGGGTCGCGGCCACCACCGACGGCGGCGCCTCGAGCACCGTCACCGACAGCGCCTGCGGACCGCGGCGGCCGTCGGCCAGGCCGAACTCGACCTTCTGCCCGGGCTTGAGGCTGGTGATGCCCGAGGGCAGCGCGGAGGAGCGGACGTGCACGTCGGCCCCGCCCTCCTGGGCGATGAACCCGAAGCCCTTGTCCGCGTCGTACCACTTCACCTTGCCGCTGGGCACCCCACTCACCTGTTCTCTCGTCCGGGGGTCGTGCGTGGATCCGGGATCCCCGGACCACCTGTCTCGTCGCATCCGGCACTCCACCCCGGCCCCGGATGCGGGCAGGCCGACGATCGGCCGAGGGAACGACCGACCACCTGGAGGGATTCGCCGCGGGGTGACCGTGTGCCGGCCAGGTCCCCGACGTGCGGATGTGCCTGATCCAGCCTACTGGCGTTCCCACCCGGCCGACTCCGCCCGGCCGGACCGCACGGTGCGCGGCCCCGGCCGACGGTCCGGGACACCCGGGCGACCCGCCTATGCTGGTCGGGTGTCCTCACCGGCCGAGCGCGGAGGCAGCGCGCCTGAACAGTCGACCCCGAACGTGTCTACCCGGATACCGCGAGTGGACCGCGCCACCCGGCGCACGTCGTCCCCACTGATCAAGGCGGGCATGATCATCTTCGGCGTCGGCCTGGTGGCCATCTTCGTGATCATGATCCTGTTCGCCACCGGCCGGCGCGACCTGCCGTGGTGGCTGAACGTGCTCGCCGCGGGAGCCGTCGGTGTCGGATTCGCCCTCGGCCTCGTCGCGGTCTTCGTCGAGGCCAGGCGCAGCCGGAGCGCTGCTTCCGCCAACCGCTGACCCTCTGTCCGCCGGACCCAGCGGTCACGGCCCCCGGCGTCAGTGCACCGTGGCCAGCAGGTAGGTGTCCAACCAGGCCGGGAACCCGGTCAGGTCCTCGAGCACCACGTCGGCCCCGGCCGACCGCAGGTCGTCCGCGCTGATCGGTCCGGTCGCCACCGCCACGGCCAGCGCGTCCGCGACCCGGGCCCCGGTGATGTCACCCAGGTGATCGCCGACGTAGACCTCCGCGTCGTGCTGTTGCAGCGCCACGGCCTTGCCGGCACTCCACAGATCACCGACCACCGCACTGGCGTCGATGCCGAGCCGGTCCAGGTGGGCCTCGGCGTTCGGTCCGAACTTGGCGGTCACCACGACGGCCCGGCCGCCGCGGGCGGTCACCGCCCGGACCGCGTCCAGCGCCCCGGGCAGGGCCACGGTCTGCGGCAGCACCACGTCCTGGTAGCGAGCCCGGTACCGGTCGACCAGCGCGGTGATGGTGTCGTCGTCCAGCCCGTAGCGGGCGAACTCGTGCGAGAGCGGTGGGCCGAGCCGGGTGACCCAGGCACGCCCGTCGAGGGGGATCCCGGTCTCGGCGGCCAGTTCGTCGAACAACGCGATCATCCCGGCGCGCGGGTCGATCAACGTCATGTCGAGGTCGAAGCCGACGGTGAAACTCACGGCAGGCAGCGTACGGCCGGTGATCGGGGGTCCGTGGCGGTGCGAGCACCCCGGCGCCGATCGGTGATCCAGCCGTTATCAACTCATCGACGGACGGTGACCTGGGCCGTGATGCATCGAACAGGTGACGAGAGCCGGACGACACCACGGTCCGCAGTCGGCCGGTCCCGCCGGTGCGGACATCTCGCGCGGTGGACACTCGATCAGCCCTTACCATCGGCTGGTGCCCGTCGCTCCGCTGACGTCGACGCCCAGGCAGCGTCGAGCGGCCATGGGCTGGCTGGTGCTGTTCCTGGCCGTGGTGGCCGCGATCGTCTTCTGGCCCGAGCCACCGGCCGGGGACTCGCAGCAGTGGCTGGCCACGACGCTCCGCCGACTGCACGCCGAAGGGGTCCTGCCGGGCTTCGTCAGCTTCGGGCTCATCGAGTCGGCCGCCAACGTGGTGATGTTCGTGCCCATCGGTTTCTTCGGCGCACTGGCCATGCGGGCCCGGGTGTGCTGGCTCATCGTGCCGACCGCCGCCCTGCTGTCGACCGGGGTGGAGTTCGTGCAGCAGGCGCTGCTGCCGGACCGGTTCGCCGACCCTCGGGACGTGGCGGCCAACACGGCCGGGGCGGCCCTGGGCCTGCTCGTCGCGTGGTGGGTGCTGCGCCGCCGCACCCGGCGGGTGGACCGGCTCAGTGGCGGGCGAACGGATCGGCCGTCCGGCCCACCAGGTCGGCGATCGAGTCCACCACCAGGGTCGGCCGGAACGGGTAGCGCTCGATCGACGCCCGGTCCGCGATCCCGGACATCACCAGGATCGTCGCCAGCCCCGCCTCCATCCCGGCGATGACGTCGGTGTCCATCCGGTCGCCGATCATGATCGTGGACTCGGAGTGAGCGCCGATGGACCGCAGCGCGGACCGCATCATCAACGGGTTCGGCTTGCCGATGAAGTACGGCTGCTTGCCGGTGGCCTCACGGATCAACGCGGCCACCGCGCCCACCGCCGGCAGCACGCCGTTGCGGCTGGGACCGGTGGCGTCCGGGTTGGTGGCCACGAACCGCGCCCCGCTGTTGATCAGCCGGATGGCCGTCGTGATCTGCTCGAACGAGTAGTTGCGGGTCTCGCCGAGCACCACGTAGTCCGGGTTCTGGTCGGTGAGCACGAACCCGGCCTCGTGCAGGGCGGTGGTCAGCCCGACCTCGCCGATGACGAACGCCGACCCGCCCGGGCGCTGCCCGGCCAGGAACTGCGCGGTGGCCAGGGCGGAGGTCCAGATCCGGTCCTCGGGGATGTCCAGACCGCTGTTGAGCAGCCGGACCCGCAGATCGCGCCGGGTGAACATCGGGTTGTTCGTGACCACCACGAAGTTGACGTCGGCCGCGCGCAACTCGGCCAGGAACTCGTCCGCCCCGGGCACCATGTGCTCCTCGTGCACCAGCACGCCGTCCATGTCGGACAGGTAGGACCACTGCGCCGGCTGCGACTGCTCGCCGCTCTCCTGGGTGTCACTCACCGGCACATCCTCCCCGATCGGGGGGTCGCGGCCGGCATCCGCGCGACGACGCCCGTCACGCCCCCGGCGTCCGCCGCCCCATCACCTCGGGACCGGTGACCGGACAGTGCACGTGGGCCGGCTCCGGTCCACGATCATCCGGAGCCGCCGGGCTGTGTCCCGCCACGGTGGTCCAGGCCAGGACCGCCCCGACCACCAGCAGGCCCGCTCCCACCCACAGCACGACGGTGAAGCCGGCGGCGAAGGCCGCCGGGTCGGAGAGCGCCGCGCCGGTGAGCCCACCGATGACCGGGAACGCGGCGACGGCCAGCAGGTTGGCCGCCCGGGCCACGGCGTTGTTCACCCCGGAGGCGATGCCGGCGTGCTCGTCGGCCACCGCGCCCAGCACGGCCGAGGTGAGCGGGGCGACCAGGACGGACAGGCCCAGGCCGAGGACGACCACCGCCGGCAGCACGTCCGTGAGGTACCCGGCCCCGGGCCCGATGCGCAGCATCAGCAGCACCGAGGCCGCACACAGCAGCGGGCCGACGGTCATCGGCAGCCGGGCGCCGATGCGCTGGGCCAGCCCGCCGGACCAGGCCGACAGCAGCAGCATCAGGACCGTCACCGGCATCGTGGCCAGCCCGGCGGCGAGCGGGGTGAAGCCGACGACCACCTGCAACTGCAGGGTGAGCAGGAAGAACACCCCGCCGAAGACGGCGTAGACCACGAAGGTGACCGCGTTGGTGGCGGTGAACTGCCGACTGGCGAAGATCGACAGCGGCAGCATGGGCGCCCGGGCCTGCCGCTCCCGCACCACGAAGGCGACGGCGGCGAGCACGCCGGTGCTCGCCGGGACGAGCACCGGGGCCGCGCCGATCCCGTCATCGGGCACCGCGATGACGGCCGCGGTCACACCGGCCAGGGCCACCACGCTCAGCGCGCCGCCGAGCAGGTCGAGCCGCCGCGGTGCATCCGGGTCGCGCGTCTCCGGCACGTGCCGGAGCCCGATCAGCACGACCGCGGCGGCCAGCGGCAGATTGATCAGGAAGACCAGCCGCCAGGACACCGCCTCGACGAGCCAGCCGCCGAGGAACGGACCGGCGGCGGTGGCCACCCCGCCGAAGGCGGACCAGACCCCGATCGCCTTCGGCCGGTCGTCCCGGCGGAACGACGCCTGGATCATGGCCAGGCTGCCGGGCGTGAGCAGCGCCGCCCCGACGCCCTGCACGGCTCGGGCGAGGATCAGCACGGGGGCGTTCGGGGCCAGGCCGCAGGCCAACGAGGCGACCGCGAACCAGACCACGCCGACCAGGAAGACCCGGCGCCGCCCGAACCGGTCCCCCATCGATCCGCCGAGCAGGATGAGCGAGGCCAGGGTCAGCGTGTAGCCGGTGATCGTCCACTGCAGGGCGCCGAACTCGGCGTCCAGGTCCCGACCGATGGCCGGCAGCGCCACGTTGACCACCGTGGCGTCGATCCCGGCCAACGCCGAGCCCAGCACCGCGGCCACCAGCAGCCAGCGCCCGGCCGGCGAGGCCAGTCGCAGGTCCGGGGCGCCGGGTCGGGCCCGCATCTCGCCGTCGTCCATCCGGTCACTGTCCCCCGCGTCCACGGACGACCCGACCCGGGATGTTCAGCCCATCGACTTCCGGCCGTCGATCGTCTCCCGGAGGAGGTCGGCGTGGCCGGCGTGCTGCGCGGTCTCGGCGACGATGTGGACGAACACCCGGCGGGCCGACCACCGGACACCGGGCGGGTACCACGGTGCCTCCGGCAGCGGGTGGCCGGCGTCCAGGTCGGGCAGGTCCCGGACGAGCGCGTCGGTGCGCGCGGCGACCTGCCGGTAGCGCTCCAGGATCCCGGCCAGGGTGTCGTCCCCCATCATGCGGAAGCCCTCCGCGTGCGCGCGGTAGGTCGCCTCGTCCGGCGGACCGGACGAGGTGTCACCGTGCTCGATGAAGTCGTCCCACGAGGCCTCGGTGATGGCGACGTGCTTGATGATGCCGCCGAGGCAGAGCGCGCTGGCCGTGGGCCGCGCGGCCGCCTGCTCGTCGGTGAGGCCGTCGACGGTGCCGATGAGCAGCCATCGGTGTTTCGCCAGCGCATCGAGCAGGTCGGCCCGCTCCCCCGTCGCGATTGATCGGGCCTGATCGGTCATCGGATGCCTCCAGGAGTCGCCGGTGTGGGCGGTGCCGGGACCAGTACCGCACACACCACCGACAGCCGGCCTGCCGGGCGCGGCGAGAGTCCGGGCCGCCGCCGGGCAGACTGGGCTCCCGTGTCGACCGCGCGCACCGACCGAGTTCTGGATCCGGCCGTGATGACCGGGTTCCCGCCACCCCCTGAGCAGCGCTGGACCCTGGCCACCTGGCAGCAGCCGCCGGTGAACCGCTGGTCGTTCAACCACCTCCGGGAGGTGCTGCGCACCGCGCGGGTCGGCCGGGGATCCGGACCCGTCCGGTCGCTGCGGCCGGGCGAGGCGCTGGATCTGTCGGCGATCACCTGGCAGCGGGGCCGGCACACCGGGACGGTCGCCGGCCTGCTCGGCGTCGCCACCGAACCGGAGCCGGACGATCCCGGCACCGACGCGTTCGTGGTCCTGCACGACGGCGCCGTGGTCGCCGGAGGATCGCCCGGCCCGTTCGCCGCGGCCGACCGGCCACACCTGCTGATGTCCTGCGGCAAGGCGATGATCGGTGCGCTGGTCGGGATCCTGGTGGATCGCGGTGCGCTCCGGCTGGACGTGCCGGTGCAGTCCTGGATCCCGGAACTGACCGACACCGGGTACGCGGACGCCACCGTGCGGCATCTGCTCGACATGCGTTCGGGCATCCGGTTCGTCGACACCGGCGGCGCCGGCAGCCCGGCCCGTCGGCTGCGGGAGGCGATCGGCTGGACGCCACCCACGCACCCGGACCTGCCCACCTCGATGTACGACCTGCTGGCCACCCTGTCCGCGGACCGGCCGCACGGCGGAGCGTTCCAGTACCGCTCCAGCGAGACCGACCTGCTCGGCTGGCTGTGCGAACGGGCCACCGGGGTGCGGATGCCCGACCTGCTGGGCGAGCTCCTCTGGGCGCCGCTCGGCGCGGCCCAGGACCTCGACGCGGTGGTCGATCCGGCCGGCGCGGTCGTCGTGGACGGTGGCTTCGCCTGCACCATCGGCGATCTGGCCCGGTTCGGCCAGCTGCTGTGCGACGACGGGGCGGTCGGCGACCGTCAGGTGGTACCCGCGGCCTGGCTGGCCGACGCGCGCGCCGGGGGCGGTGACCCGACCACCGCCGTCGACGTCGCGGCCGCGTTCGCGGCGTCCCAGAGCGCCGCCCTGTTCCCCGGCGGCGCGTACCGCAGTCACCACTGGCTGCCCCGGGCCGACCGCGGGGTGCTCATGTCGATGGGCATCCACGGGCAACTGCTGTGGGTCGAGCCGGACCGTCGGCTGGTCGTGGCCGTGCTCTCGTCCTGGGCCCGACCGCAACCGATGTCCGCCCTGCACGCCACGTTCGCCGCCGTCGACGCGATCGGCACCGCGGTGGCCCAGCGGTCCTAGCGGCCTCCCAGCGGTTCCGCCACTCGCCCGGCCGCCAGGTGCAGCCGGTGGTCCGCCCGCCGGACCTGATCGGCGTCATGGGTGACGTGCACGACGACCACCCCGCGCCGGGCCTCGGCCGCCATCGCGTCCTCGATCCACCGCCGCGCCGTCTCGTCGACCCCGGCGGTGGGCTCGTCGAGCAACAGCACCGGAGCCCGCTGGGCGAGCGCCTGGGCGACCAGGGCCCGCTGGCGCTGGCCACCGGAGAGGGCGTCGAGCGGCCGGCGCGCCAGGTCCGCGAGTCCCAGCTGCGTCATCGCCTCGGTGACCAGGGTGCGATCGTCCGCCCGGAGCCGGGCCCACGGGCCCCGGTCACGCCACCGTCCCATCGCGACGGCGGACCGGACGGTCAGCGGCAGCGGGCGTTCCGCGCTCCACGACTGCCGGACGAAGGCGACGCCACCGGCCGGCCGCAGCACCCGTCCGGCGGCCGCCTGATGCACCCCCGCGACCACGGCCAGCATCGTGGACTTGCCGGATCCGTTCCCACCGGTGACGACGGTCACCGTCCCCGGAGCGAACACCGCGTCGACCGCATCGACGGCGAGAACGGTTCCGTGGTACGCGGTCACGCGCTCCACCTGGACGAGATCGGTCATGCAAGGATCGTATCGAACGATTCCGATTCTCATGTACGGTGACCCGGTGCTGTGGCTCCTCGACCCGTTCTCCGCCGGCTTCATGGCTCGCGCTCTGATCGGCGGCGTCCTGGTCGCGGTGATCTGCGGCGTCGCCGGGACCTGGGTGGTGATCCGGGGATCCGCGTTCCTGGGCGAGGCGCTCGCGCACGGCATGGTCCCCGGGGTCGCCCTGGCTGCACTGCTCGGCGTGCCCACCGTGCTGGGGGCGGCGGTCAGCGCCGCCGCGATGGCCACCGGGGTCGGCCTGCTGACCCGGCGCCGCCGGCTGTCCGACGACACCGCCATCGCCCTGCTCTTCGTCGGCATGCTCGCCCTCGGCGTGCTCATCGTCTCCCGGTCCCGGTCGTTCGCCACCGACCTCACCGCCATCCTGTTCGGTGACGTGCTGGCCATCCGGACCGGCGACGTCGTGCAGTTGGCGGTCGCGGTGGTCCTGACCCTGCTGGTCGCGGCGGTCGGGCACCGCGCGTTCGTCGCGCTGACCTTCGACCCGGTCAAGGCGGCCACCCTGGGCCTGCGGCCGGGCGCCGCCCGTGTCGCGCTGACCGTGCTGGTCACGCTGGCGGTGGTGAGCTCCTACCAGGCGGTGGGCAGCCTGCTGGTGGTCGGGCTGCTGGTGGCGCCGGCCGCCGCGGCCCGGCCGTGGACCACCGGCATCGTGTCCACCATGTCCCTTGCCGCCGCGATCGGGGCGGTCGCCGTCACGGTCGGGCTGCTGGTCTCCTGGCACGCCGGCACGGCCGCCGGCGCCTCGATCGCCCTGGTCGCGGTGGCCGCGTACCCGGTGTCGACGCTGCTCCGCACCCTCACCGCCCGGCTCGGGGCACCGCGGAGTGCCCACCGCCCCGAGGTCGCGACCGCGCGCTGACCGTTCCTGCCTCCGATCCGGCACCACCCACCAGAAGGGCCTCCTGTGCTGACCCCTGCGCGCCGCACCGCGCCCCTGCTCCCTCTGGGCCTGGTCGCCCTCGGGCTGACCGTCGCCGCCTGCTCCGGTGGCTCGCCGTCCGGACCGACGAGCAGCTCACCCGCCGCGTCCGCGCCCAGCACCGCAGCCGATGGGGCGGGGGACGGCTTCGGCGACGGCTACGGCGCGTCGGCCGGTGCGGCCGAGATGACCGAGGCGCAGCTGCGTCTCGCCGTGGTGGCCCCGGACGGCCGGACCACCGGCATCGACCTGCTCACCGGTGGTCCGCTCGAGCTGCCCGACCTGCCGGCACCCGACACGGTCAGCACCGACGGCCGCTACCTGTTCGCCACCGCACCCGACGGCCTGACCGTGCTGGACACCGGAGCGTGGACCGTGCCGCACGGCGACCACTCGCACTACTACCTGGCCGAACCCCGCCTGATGGGCCCGATCCCGGCCGGCACCGACACCCGGGCCGCGTCCGCGATCGCCACGGTGGCGCTGCTCGATCCGGCCACCGGTCACGGCACCGTACTCGACGGTGCCGCGCTCGGTGACGGCGAGATCACCTCCACCGCCACGGACGTCGAGGCCGCCGGCGTGCTGGTCCCGCTGGGCGAGCAGTTGATCGCCGGCACGGCCGCGGCCGACGCCGTCCGGGTGCTGGACGCCACCGGGACCCCGGTGCCCGGCGCGGAGGTCGGCTGCCCGGATCTGGCCGGCACCATCACCAGCCGGGTCGGCGTGGTCGTCGGGTGCGCGGACGGCGCCGTGCTCGCCACCGCCGGGGCGACCGCCGACGACCCGGTCACCCTGGACCACATCGCCTACCCGGAGCCGGTCGCCGCCGCCGAACGGGCTCGGGAGTTCGCCGCCCGCAAGGACCGTCCGTCCGTGGCGGCGCTCGCGGGCGAACGCGGCGCGTGGGTGCTGGACACCCGGAACCGGGCCTGGTCGCTGCTCGAGACACCGGTCCCACTGCTCGCGGTCACCGCGGTCGACGACCGGGACCACACCGTCGTCGCCGTCGATCGGGACGGGCGGATCCTCACCCTCGACGCCGAGACCGGCGCCGTCACCGGGAGCAGTGAGCCACTGCTGGCCGACTCGGTGGCCGATCCCGTCCTCCGCGAGGCCGTCACCATCGAGGTGGACGCCAACCGTGCCTACGTCAACGACCCGGCCGGACGGCGCGTCCTGGAGATCGATCACGGGGATGCGGCCCGGATCTCGCGCGAGTTCGCCACCCCCGACGTGCCGCTGTTCCTGGCCGAGTCGGGCCGATGAGCCGCCGCCTGCGCGCCGGCCTGGCCGTGCTCGCCGTCGTCCTCATCGGTCTGCTGCCGGCCTGCGCGGCCGGCGGCAACGGCGGGTCGGGTCGACCGCTCGTCGCGGTGAGCACCAACATCCTGGGCGATGTCGTGCGGGCCGTCGTCGGCGACCAGGCCGACGTCCTGGTGCTCATGCCGGCGGGTTCCGACCCGCACTCGTTCGAGATCTCGGCCCAGGAGGCGGCCCGGGTGCGCCAGGCAGACCTGTTGGTCGCCAACGGTCTCGGCCTCGAGGAGGGCGTTCAGCACCATCTCGACGCGGCCGCCGCCGACGGCGTCCCGCAGTTCGTGGCCGGCGAGGCCATCGAGCCGATCCCCTACGGCACCGGGGACGTCGCACCGGCCGGTCCCGACGACGAGCGGGGGGCACCCGGACTCGGCCCGGACCCGCACCTGTGGACCGATCCGCAGCGGATGGTCCAGGTCATCGACGCCCTGGAACCGGCGCTCGCCCAGCACGTCCCCGCCCTGGACACCGAGACGCTGGCCAGCTCGGCCGCGGCCTACCGCCAGCAGCTGCAGGAGCTGGACACCGAGCTCGGGATCCTCTTCGCGACCATCCCGCCGGAGCGGCGCGCGCTGGTCACCAACCACAACGTCTTCGGCTACCTGGCCCAGCGGTACGGGTTCTCCGTCGTCGGCACCGTCCTGCCCGGCGGGAGCACGCTCGCCGCGCCGAGTGCGAGCGACTTCGACGACCTGGTCGCCGATCTCGAGGCGGCCGGCGTGACGACCGTGTTCGCCGACGCCGCCCGGCCGGAGCGGCTGATGCAGGTGCTGGCCGACGAGGTCGACCTCGACGTCCAAGTCGTCCCGCTCCACACCGAGTCGCTCAGCCCGCCCGGCGGGGACGCGGCGACCTACCTGCAGATGATGCGCACCAACGCCGACCGGATCGCCGCCGGGCTGACCCGGTGACCGGCAGTCGACACAGAACTCCAGACCCTTCGTTAGTTGAGAATGATTCTTGATAGGATGCACACCATGAGAACCTCCCGTCCGACCCGCTCGCTCGCGCTGGTGGCCGGCGCCGGCCTGTTGCTCGCCGCCTGTGGCTCCGGTGAGTCGAACGACACGTCCGCGAGCTCAACGTCTTCCGAGTCAGCGTCGTCCTCGTCGTCCGCCGCATCGAGTGCTTCGTCGTCCGTCGCCGCCGCCGACGGCTCGCGCGTCACCCTGACCTACGACGGCGGTCTGCTGGTGCTCGACGGCGAGACCCTCGACTTGGTCGCCGATCTCCCGCTGGCCGGCTTCAACCGCGTCAACCCGGCCGGCGACGGCCGCACCGTGATGGTCTCCACGTCCGAGGGCTTCCAGGTGCTCGACACCGGAACCGCGGTCGGCGGTGACGAGACCGAGCCCACCCTGACCGACGTCGTCTTCACCGCCCCGAAGCCGGGTCACGTCGTCCGGCACGCGGGGAAGACAGTGCTGTTCTCCGACGGCACCGGTGACATCACCGTCATGGACACCGAGGACCTGACCGGGGCCACCGAGCCGCCCGAGACCCAGGTCATCGCATCCGAGGCGCCCCACCACGGCGTGGCCATCCAGCTCGAGGACGGCACGGTGCTGTCCACCCTGGGCACCTCCGAGTCGCGCAGCGGGGTCCGCGTGCTCGACGCCTCCGGCACCGAGGTCGCCCGCAACGAGGAGTGCCCGTCGGTGCACGGCGAGGGCACTCTGTCCGGCGAGGTCGCCGTCTTCGGCTGCAGCGACGGCGTCCTGGTCTACCGGGACGGGGCCTTCACCAAGTTCCAGGCGCCCGACGAGTACGGCCGGATGGGCAACGCCTACGTCAGCGAGACCTCCCCGATCCTGGTCGGCGACTACAACTCCGACCCGGACAGCGAGGGCTCCCTGCTCTCCGAGCTGGTGCTGCTGGACACCAGCACCGACCAGCTGCAGGTCGTCGACCTGCCCCAGGGCGTCCGGTACACCTGGCGGGACGTCGGCCGCGGGCCGGCCGACGAGATCGTCCTGCTCAGCACCGACGGCACGTTGAACTCCCTGGACCCGGCCACCGGCGAGATCCAGCGGTCGTGGGACGTCATCGCTCCGTGGGAGGGCCCGGCCGAGTGGCAGGATCCGCACCCGGCCCTGGTCGTGCACGGCGACATCGCCTTCATCACCGAGCCGGCGCAGCAGCGCATCCTCGCCGTCGACCTGACCAGCGGCGAGGTCCTGGCCGAGGGCGAGCTGCCGGCCACGCCGAACGAGATCGCCGTCGCCACAGGCATCGCCGCCTCCTGACACCAGGACCGGCCGCCGGTTCCCGCGGGTCGGGAGGAGCATGCCCCGACCCGCGGGAACACCCCGCCCACGCGCCGACCGAGCCCGAACCCCGCTCCCGGAGCGCCGCGGGCCCCGACCTACGCTGCAGGCCATGACCGCATCCCCCCGCATGCGTTTCGGACTGTTCATCCCCCAGGGCTGGCGGATGGACCTCGCCGGCATCGAGCCGAGCGAACACTGGGCCACCATGTCGACCCTCGCGGCCCGCGCCGACGCGGGCCCGTGGGAGTCGATCTGGGTCTACGACCACTTCCACACCGTCCCCGAGCCGACCGACGACGCCACCCATGAGGCGTGGACGCTGATGGCCGCCTTCGCCGCCAGCACCCAGCGGGTCCGGCTGGGCCAGATGTGCACCTGCATGAGCTACCGGAACCCGGCCTACCTGGCCAAGGTCGCCGCCACCGTGGACATCGTCTCCGGCGGGCGCACCGAGATGGGCATCGGCGGCGGCTGGTACGAGCACGAGTGGCGGGCCTACGGCTACGGCTTCCCGCCGGCGCGGGACCGCCTGGGCATGCTCGACGAGGGCGTGCAGATCATGCGCCAGGCCTGGACCACCGGGAAGGCCACGCTCGACGGCAAGCACTACCAGGTCGACGGGGCCATCGTCCGGCCCACGCCGCTGCAGCCCGGCGGCATCCCGCTGTGGATCGCCGGTGGCGGCGAGAAGGTGACCCTCAAGATCGCCGCCAAGTACGCGCAGTACACCAACTTCCTCGGCACCCTCGACGAGTTCAAGGCCAAGTCGGCGATCCTGGCCGACCACTGCCGCACCGTGGGCACCGACTTCGACGCGATCACCCGGTCGGCCAACTACAACATCGCCGTCGGCACCACCCAGGACGAGGTCGACAACCGGATCACCTGGTACGAGGATCACATGAACCGGTACGTCAGCCCGGACAAGGCCCAGCAGCAGGTCAACTCGGTGCGTGGCATGCCGGGCATGGGCACGCCCGAGCAGCTCGTCGAGCGGTTCACCGCGCTGCGCGACGCCGGGATGACCTACGCCATCTGCTACTTCCCCGAACTGGCCTACGACACCTCCGGCCTGGAGCTGTTCGAGCGCGAGGTCATCCCCGCGCTGATCTGAGTCCGTCCGGATCCGTTCACCGGCCGAGCGCGCGGGTCAGCGACGCCACGCCGGCCACCGCCCCCAGCACGGCCAGCAGCACACTGAGCGCCGCCGTCCCGGCCAGCAGGACGGCGGCGCTCAGTCGTGCCGGGCGGTCGCCGCGACCGGCCGGGATGACCCACACGGTCATCACCGCGACCCCCACCGCGAGCACCGCCCCGGCCACACCCAGCACCACCAGGTCGAGCCGGGCACCGACGAAGGCGACGGCCAGCGCGCCGGTCGCCGCCACCGCCCCGGTCCGCTGCCAGGCCTGCGCCGTCCGCTGCGGCTGCAGGCCGGGGTCGTCGGCCAGTGCGACCACCCGGGGATCGGGACGCCGACCGGGTCGCGCACTCACGCGCCGGCCACCCGGCTGATCGCGTACCCGGCCATCACCAGCGCCAGCACCGCGACCGCGACCACCAGCACCCGCAGCACGATGGGCGGCGGCAGCGGCCGCCCGGCCCGGATGGCCCGCTCGGTGCGCTGCCAGGACAGCCACGACGCCACCGCGACCGCGGCGCCGATCAGGCACACCAGTACTGCGACGACGTCCAGGAACGCCGGCAGGTCGGCCAGGGAGGCCAGCGACGTGACCGCCACCCCACCGGCGACCAGGGCCAGCGAGGTGCGCACCCAGGCCAGGGCGGTGCGCTCGTTGGCCAGGCTGAACCGCGGGTCCGGCTCGGTGCCGACGCCGTAGACGCTGCGCGGCCGACGGGTGTCGGGCTGGTCGGGTCCCCCGTCGACCCCGGACGGCTCGTCGCCCACGGCACCGGTCTCCGTCCCGGCCGACGGTCGCGGCCCCGCCGTCACCCTGCCACGACGGCGCCCGCGATCTGTGCCGGATGGTCGGAGCCCGCGCTCGCTCGTCCCTGGCTCGCACGACTCCTCAGTCCGCGTGCCCGACGATGTTCACCACCACGCCGTGCGACTCCTTGACCAGGAAGCGGCGCACGCCCCAGGACTCGTGGGTCAGCGGCCGGACGATCTCGTAGCCCCGCCGCTGCGCGTCCGCCCAGGCGGCGTCCACGTCGGCGACCTGGACGGTCAGCGACGAGTCCTCCGGCGAGGTGGCGTCGCCGGCGACCAGGCTGACCTGCAGGCTCGGGTTGGCCGGCGACCGGAAACTGGTCACCCAGCCGAGGCTGAACTCTTGCCGCAGCCCGAGGAAGTCCTCCCAGAACTCGTGCCCGGTGGTGGCATCGTCGACGGTGAGGTTGGGCACGATGCGCCGCAGTTCCATGGCTCGATCCTGCTCGTCGTGGGCGTCGACCGCCCGGTGGGGGCGCGATCCGGGCCGCCGCCCTGGTTACCCTGACGGGATGACGAGCGTGGCGTTGGGACTGCCGAGCCTGTTGCGGCGCCCCCCCACTCCCGCTGACCTGGCCGCCCGACCGGCCGTTCCCGGGCTCGTCGACCGCTACGGCCGCCAGGCGCACGACCTGCGGGTCTCGCTCACCGACCGCTGCAACCTGCGCTGCACCTACTGCATGCCGGCCGAGGGCCTGGACTGGATGCCCGGCGACGAGCTGCTGTCCGACGACGAGCTGCTGCGGCTGATCCGGGTGGCGGTCGAGCAGCTCGGGGTGCGGGAGATCCGGTTCACCGGCGGCGAGCCGCTGTTGCGCCGCGGCCTGGAGGACCTGGTCGCCGGGGCGGCCGCCCTGACTTCCCGCCCCGAGCTTTCCTTGACCACCAACGGCATCGGCTTGGCCCGCCGAGCCGAGCGGTTGGTCGCGGCGGGGCTGGACCGGATCAACGTCTCGCTCGACACGCTCGACGCGGACACCTTCCTGCGGCTGACCCGGCGCCCACGGCTGCCCGACGTGCTGGCCGGACTCCGCGCCGCGGCCGACGCCGGGCTCACCCCGGTCAAGGTCAACGCCGTGCTGGTCCGGGACGTCAACGACGACCAGGCGCCCGAGCTGCTCGCGTACTGCCTCGAGCAGGGCTACCAGCTGCGGTTCATCGAGCAGATGCCGTTGGACGCCGGCCACGTGTGGAGCCGGCAGCGGATGATCACCGCCGAGGAGATCCTCGACCGGCTGCAGGCCCGGTTCACGCTCACGCCCCATGCCGCCCCCCGGGACGGTGCCCCGGCCGAGTTGTTCGACGTGTCCGACAGCACCGGGACGACCCTCGGCACGGTCGGCGTGATCGCGTCGGTGACCCGGCCGTTCTGCGGCGACTGCGACCGGACCCGGCTCACCGCGGACGGGCGGGTCCGCACCTGCCTGTTCTCCCGCACCGAGACCGACCTGCGCGAGCTGCTCCGTTCCGGTCTGGACGACGCGACACTGGCCGACACCTGGCGGACGGCGATGTGGGGCAAGTTGCCCGGCCACGACATCGACGATCCGTCGTTCCTGCAGCCGGACCGGCCGATGAGCGCCATCGGCGGCTGACGTGTCGACCCCGCCCGCGACCATCACCGCCGCCGCTCCGGTGACGGTCACCGTCCGCTACTTCGCCGCGGCCCGGGCGGCCACCCGTCTCGATCAGGAGACGCTGACCCTGGACGCGCCCGCCACCGTCCAGCACGCCGCGGCGGTCGCCGTGCAGCGGCACGGCCGCGCCCTGGCCTCGGTGCTCACCCGGTGCAGTTTCCTGCTCGACGAGGTGGCCGTGCACGGGCTCGACCAGCCGGTGTCCGATGGTGCCGTGATCGACGTGCTGCCGCCCTTCGCGGGCGGCTGACCGCACCGGCGTATCAGCGCCCCCGCTGGGGCATCAGTACGTCAGACCGGCGCCCGCAACCCGAACGGACGCGCCGCTCCGTTCGTGTGTGTCCACTGTCCGTGGTCGCCTACGGCCGCTAAGTTCATTCTCGGGCGTCCGCCCGTTGACGGGTGTCGCCGTTCCACACGACCAGGAGGTCGCCGTGTCACAGCCCCCGGCGGGGAGTTCCCCGTCTTCCGGTCAGCCCGACGAGCCCGCGGGCGGTTGGCAGCCCCCGACCGACCCGGGCTCGGCTCCTGACTTCAGCAAGGCCGCGCCCACACCACCCGGCCCGCCGCCGTCCTCCGGCCCGCCCGGCCAGTACGGCGCGCCGGCCCAGGGCGGTCAGTGGGGTCCCCCGCCCGGTGGCCAGCAGGGTGGTCAGCCCGGCGGCCCGCAGGCCGGCTACGCCCCGCCGGCCGGCACCCCCGGCTACGCCCCGCCCGGCAGCTACCCGCCGCCTCCCGGCTACCAGCCCGGCGGCCAGCAGGGTGGCTACCCACAGCCCGGTCCCGGCCAGCCCGGTGCGTACCCGCCCCAGGGCGGCTACCCCGGCCCCGGTCAGTACCAGCAGCCCGGCTACGCCCCGCAGCCCGGGTACGGCCCGCAGCCCGGGTACGGCCCGCCGCCCGCGCCGGGTGGCTGGGGACCCGGTGGCCAGCCCGGACCGCACGGCTACGCCCAGCCGAACAACGTCGACTTCTCGAAGCTGTCGGTGTCGACCTGGGGGGTACTCGGCGCGGCCGTGCTGACCCTGGTGTTCAGCTTCTTCCCGTTCTACTCGATCCGGATCAGCGGCATCGGGTTCAGCGGCGCCAGCGTCAGTGGCTGGACCTCGTGGTGGTGGATCCCCACCCTGATCGTGGTGGCGGTCCTGGTCATCTTCCTGCTGCAGCTGTACAAGGTGATCTCGCCGGCCCAGGTCCAGCCGGTGTGGCTGGTCTACGCCTCAGCGCTGTCGTTCCTGCTCTACATCGGCGTGCTCATCCACGCCTTCGCCAACGGCGGCAGCGACGGCGACGAGGAGTTCGGGATCTCGGCCTCGGCCGGACCCAGCTTCGGCATCTGGGCCTGCCTGGTCACCAGCCTGGCCCTGACCTACTTCGCCATGCTGAACGCCCAGAAGCGCGGCGTGAAGCTGCCGTTCACGGTGCCCGGCCCCGCCTGATCACCGCCTGATCGGCGCGACCACGACAGCGCCGCGGTTCCCACTCTGGGGTGGGAACCGCGGCGCTGTCCGCGTGCTGGACTCAGTCGCCCTTGACGTTCACGATCTGCCGCAGCGTGTGCCGGATCTCGACCAGATCGGCGGCGTCGGCCATGACCTGGTCGATGTCCTTGTACGCGGCCGGGATCTCGTCCAGGAATGCCTCGGTGTCCCGGTACTCGATGCCGACCATGGCCTTCCGCAGGTCCGCCAGGCTGAACGACCGCCGGGCCGCGTTCCGGGACAGCCGCCGCCCCGCGCCGTGCGGCGAGGAGTGCAGCGACAGCTCGTTGCCCAGCCCGCTCACCACGTACGACGCGGTGCCCATCGACCCGGGGATGAGGCCTGGCTGCCCGAGCCGCGCCTCGATGGCACCCTTGCGGGACACCCACAACCGCTCACCGAAGTGCTCCTCGAGCTCGGTGAAGTTGTGGTGGCAGTTGATCCGCTCCGCCTCGGCCACCGGCGCGCCGATCCAGTCCTGCACGCAGCCGATCAGCCGGTCCATCATCTCCTCCCGGTTGAGCAGCGCGTACCGCTGCGCCCACCGGAGCTCGGCGATGTAGGCGTCGAACTCGGCCGTGCCCTCCTGCAACCAGGCGAGATCCCGGTCGGGCAACCGGTCCCCCCGGGCCGCGCTCTGCTGCTGCGCGACGAGGATGTGCCGCTGCGCGATCCGGTTCCCGACGCCCCGGGAGCCCGAGTGCAGGAACAGCCACACCCGACCCAGTTCGTCCCGGGTCACCTCGATGAAGTGGTTCCCCGACCCGAGGGTGCCCAGCTGCAGCGCCCACTCCCGCTTGGCGTGCGCCGGATTGAAGCCGGCCGCGTCCGCCGCCTCGGCCAGCTCCGCGATCCGCGGCTCGGCGGTCGGCAGGATCGTCCGGTTGGCCACGCCGGCCGACAGCGGGATGGCCCGCTCGATGGACGTCCGCAGCCGGGCCAGGTCACCGGTGAACTCGTCGACGGTGAAGCCGGTGCGGACGGCGATCATGCCGCAGCCGATGTCCACCCCGACCGCGGCCGGGATGATCGCCTCGGACGTCGGGATGACCGAACCGACGGTCGCCCCCTTGCCCAGGTGCGCGTCCGGCATCAGGGCCAGGTGCGGGCGGATGAACGGCATGGACACGGTGCGCAGCGCCTGCTCGCGGGTCGCCGGCTCCAGCACGGACGCCCAGTTCAGCAGCCTGTCGTTGATGCGCTCCACGGTGGTGCCCGCTCTCCCTGTCCTGCCGCCGGGCGGTTCCCGACGGCCTGACCATCGTCCCGACGACCGCCAGTGGATTTCCGCGTGCCTAAGCTTGGCCGGGTGACCGGCTCGATCTCCTGTCCCGACGTGGACGCCGACTTCCTGGCCCTGCCGCTGACCGCACTGGCCGACGCGGCCCTGGCCGCTGCGACGGCCGCCGGCGCCGAGCACGCCGACTTCCGCTTCGAACGCATCCGCGGCGCCGACATCATGGTCCGCGACCACGCCCTGCAGCGCTCCAGCGAGGCGGTGACCAGCGGGTACGCGGTCCGCGTGATCGCCGGCGGCAGTTGGGGCTTCGCCGCCTCCGACGAACCGACGGCCGACGCGGCCGCTCGGACGGCGCGCCAGGCGGTGGCGGTGGCCCGGGCGGTGGCCGCGCTGGGCGGCGAGCGGGTGGAGCGGGCGGACGAGCCGGTGCACGCAGGCGCCCGCTGGTGCAGCGATTACCGGATCGATCCGTTCGCGGTGCCGGTGGCCGACCGGATCGGCCTGCTGCTCGACCGCTCGGAGCGGCTGCTGGCCGGCGACGGCGTCGACCACACCGCGATCGGCGTCGAGCTGGTCAAGGAGCAGAAGTTCTACGCCGACACGGCCGGCAGCACCATCTGGCAGCAGCGGGTCCGGATGCAGCCCGAGTTCACCGCGATCACCGTCGACACCGCCGCCGGATCGTTCGAGGACATGACCAGCCTGGCCCCGCCGGTCGGCCGCGGCTGGGAGTACCTGACCGACGGGACGTGGGACTTCGACGGCGAACTGGCCCGGATGCCGGGGCAACTGGCCGAGAAGCTCAAGGCCCCGTCGATCGAGCCGGGCCGGTACGACCTCGTCATCGACCCGACCAACCTGTGGCTGACCATCCACGAGTCCATCGGCCACGCGACCGAGTACGACCGCGCCATCGGCTACGAGGCGGCCTACGCGGGCACCTCCTTCGCCACCCCGGACGGGCTGGGCACGCTCAAGTACGGGTCGCCGGTCATGCACGTCACCGGCGACCGGACCGTGCCGCACGGCCTGGCCACCGTCGGGTACGACGACGACGGGGTCGCCGCTCAGCGCTGGGACCTGGTCAGCGGCGGCATCCTCACCGGCTACCAGCTCGACCGGGTGTTCGCCCACCGGCTCGGTCTGGAGCGGTCCAACGGCTGCGCCTTCGCCGATTCCCCGTCCAACGTGCCGATCCAGCGCATGGCCAACGTGAGCCTGCAACCGGATCCGGCCGGCGGGACGCTGGACGACCTGGTCGCCGACGTCGAGGACGGCATCTACGTCGTCGGCGACAAGTCGTGGTCGATCGACATGCAGCGCTACAACTTCCAGTTCACCGGTCAACGGTTCCACCGCATCCGCAACGGCCGCATCGAGGGCCAGGTGCGGGATGTCGCCTACCAGGCGACCACCACGGACTTCTGGGGTGCGATGGACGCGGTCGGCAACCCGAGCACCTACCTGCTGGGCGGGGCGTTCAACTGCGGCAAGGGCCAGCCCGGGCAGACGGCGGCCGTCTCGCACGGCTGCCCGGTGGCCCGGTTCCGCGGCATCTCGGTGCTCAACACGGTCCGGGAGGCCGGCGCATGAGCCACATCTCGACGCCCCAGCAGCTGGTCGAGGCTGCGCTGGCCGCGGCCGCGACCGAGCCCGGCGAGTGCATCGTCGTCGTGCAGCCGTCCAGCCAGGCCAACCTGCGCTGGGCCAACAACACGGCCACCACCAACGGCATGTCCACCGCACTGGACTGGTGGGTGGTCGCCGTCGTGGACGGCGCCGTCGGCACCGTGGCCGCGGCGCGCGACGCGGCCGGCGCCTCCGACTCGGTCACCGAGGTGGTCGTGGCCACGCACCGGGCCGCCCGGGACGCCGCCGGATCCGGCCGCGCCCGCGACGAGCAGCCGCTCATCCGACCCGAGGACGCCGCCGGCGCACAGGATTTCGACCTCCCGCCGGAGCACACGTCGTTCGACGCGTTCACCGGACTCCTGCCCACCCTGCGCCAAGCGTTCGACACGGCCCGCAGGGCCGACCGGATCCTCTACGGCTTCGCCCGGCACGAGCAACACACCGTGTACCTGGGCACCTCCACCGGCGTGCGGGTCCGCTGGGTGCAGCCCACCGGCACCGTCGAACTGAACGCCAAGTCAGCCGATCTGACCCGCTCGTCCTGGGCCGGCGTGTCCGCGCCGGAGATGACCGGCATCGACATCGCCGCCATGGCGGTCGATCTGGACCGTCGCCTGGAGTGGGCTCGGCGCACGGTCGACCTGCCCGCCGGCCGCTACGACACCGCCCTACCACCGACCGCGGTGGCCGACTTCCTCATCCTGCTGGCCTGGGGCGCCGGCGCCCGGGCCGCACACGAGGGCCGGTCGGCGTTCTCGGCGCAAGGTGGCGCCACCCGGCTCGGCGAGCGCCTCACCGGGCTGCCGCTCACGCTGGCCGCGGACCCGGCCGACCCGACACACCCGACCGCGCCGTTCCTCACCGCCACCGCCTCCTCGGACGACGTCTCGGTGTTCGACAACGGCGCCCCGATCGGTCGTCTGGAGTTCCTGCGCGACGGTGTGCTCTCCGGACTGATCCGCTCCCGGGCCGACGCGGCCGAGTTCGGCGGTGCGGCCAGCCCGTTCGCCGGCAACCTGGCCCTCACCGGCGGCCAGGACGGCCGCGACGTGCTCGACCTGGTCGCCGGGATGGACCGCGGCCTGCTGGTCACCAGTCAGTGGTACCTGCGCGAGGTCGACCCGCAGACCATGCTGACCACCGGCGTCACCCGGGACGGCGTGTTCCTGGTCGAGGGCGGCGAGGTGGTCGGCGCGACCCCGAACTACCGGTTCAACATGTCACCGCTGGACGTGTTGCGGCAGGCCGAGGCGGTCGGCGCCACCGTGCCGACCCTCTCGCGCGAATGGTCGGACTGGTTCACCCGCACCGCCATGCCGCCGATGCTCGTCCGCGACTTCAACATGTCGTCGGTGTCCCAGGCCCAGTGACCCCTGCTGTCCCGTCCACACGGAAGGACCGACAAATAGGTTGTGCGCAACTGAATTGTGTGCAACTCTTCATCTGTGTCCGACGCCCTGCTCGATCACCAGCTCTGTGTCGCGGTGTACCGCGCCGCCCACGCCTTCACCGGCGCCTACCGGTCGATGCTCCAGCCGCACGGGCTGACCTACCCGCAGTACGTGTTGCTGATGGCGCTGTGGGACCGGTCGCCGCAGACGGTGTCCGACCTCGGCGGCGTGCTCGATCTCGACTCCGGCACCCTGAGCCCGCTGCTCCGCCGACTGCAGGACGCCGGCCTGGTCATCCGCAGCCGGTCCGCGCGGGACGGACGGGTCGTCGAGGTCGCGCTCACCGAGCAGGGCCGGGCCATGCGGGCCGAGACCGAGCACGTGCGGCGGGAGATCGTCGCGTGTACCCGACTGACCGTCGACGACGGCATGGCCCTGCTGTCCGGGCTGCACTCCCTGACCCACAACCTGCGCCGGTCACCCGAACCGGCGTCCGCCTGAGCTGCCCCGAACTCACGAGGAGACCTTGATGGACACCTTCTACACCGCCTCCGCCACCGCGACCGGCGACGGCCGCAACGGCCACGGCCGCAGCTCGGACGGCGTGCTGGACGTCGATCTGGCCAGCCCCGGCTCCAACCGGCCCGGCACCAACCCGGAGCAGCTGTTCGCCGTCGGCTACGCCGCCTGCTTCCACAGCGCGCTCAAGCACGTCGCCTCGGCCCATAAGGCCCCCGTCGCCGACACCGCGGTGACCGCGGACGTCAGCATCGGCACCCTGCCGACGGGCGGCTTCGGCCTCGCGGTGGCCCTGCACGTGGAGATGAGCGGCGTCGACCAGGAGACCGCCGACACGCTGGTGGCCAAGGCCCACGAGGTCTGCCCCTACTCCAACGCCACCCGCGGCAACATCGAGGTCGAGCTCGACACCGTGGTGGCCTGACGGATCGCCTGTCCGTCTCCAGTCCCGGGCCCCCGCCGACGTCCAGCCACCCGGCGGGGTTCGGTCATGTCCGGGCCACGATCGACGCGTCAGTTCCAGTCGATCCGGTCGGCCAGTGCTCGCAGCCGCTCGCCCCGGCGCGCGTCCGTGGACGCCACCCAGGCGATCCGCCCGAGCAGGTGCGCGCGGAAGTCCTGGACGCCGGAACGGTTCTGGCTCACCGGGCCGAACCGGACGCAGTTGAACAGGGTCGCCCGCAGCGCGTCGACCTCGTCCCGGGCCACCGCCGGACGATCGTTGACGACCACTCCGGTGACGCGTTGCCGCTGCCACGCCCGCCGGACCCGGGTCTTGGCCGGATTGATCGAGAAGCCCTCGGCGGTGGCAATTCTGGCGACCGTCCCGATCAGCCGGTCCGCGGCCCGTCCCAGTGAAGGCGCCCCGGAGAAGGTCAGGTCGTCCGCGTACCGCGTGTAGTCGGCGCCGAACCGGCGCGCCAGCGCGGTGAGCCGCCGGTCCATCCCGAACGCGGCCAGATTGGCCAGGTGTGGCGACGTCGGGGCACCCTGCGGCAGGTGCGGCGCGGCCAGCCGACGCCGCAACCGGAACCGCTCACCGCCCGCCTCGGCGCCGGGCATGGCCCGCAGCACGGCCATCGGCACGGTGGAGCAGACCAGCGTGGTGAGCGCCCAGCTCACCGCCTCCGGGTAGCCGGCCGATCGCAGCACCCCGGCCACCCGGGACGCGGTCAGCCCGGCGAAGAACTGCTCCAGGTCCAGGGTGATCACCGTGTCCCGCCCGGCGTGCACGGCGGCGCCGGTGAGCACCGATCGCCCGGCCACGAACCCGTGCACGGCCGGGTGCACCGCCACCGGCGCGAGCAGTTCGTCGAGCACCTGGCGCTGCAGGGCCTTGAGCCGCGGGCGCGGTGCCTCCAGCAGCCGCGGTGTCCGGCCCGGACGGCTCAGCCAGCGGAACCGGTAGTGCTGCAGCACGCTCCGCGGCTCCCGGCGCTGCCAGCCACGCCGGTCGCCGAACCAGTCGAGCTCGCCCACCGTGAGCCCGAGGCGCTCGGCCAGCGCCGCCACGTCGTCGACCCGCGGCAGCGGGAACCGGCTGCCGACCATCGAGGTGGTGAACAGCAACCGGCGGACCACCCGGATCCGCGGGGTCGGTAGGAGCGGTGCCCCCTCGGCGACCACCGGCACCGGCGCGCTGAGCGGGAGGCCGAGCAGCAGGTGCTGCAACGAGCGCGGCGCGTCCACCGGCGGCGTGGGATGGGCGGCGAGCACCACGTCCACGACGTGCGCCAGTTCCACCGGCACCGGCGCGAACACCAGCCGAGCGCGCGCAACCATCCGGCCGGCGTCCCACGGGCCGGTCAGCAGCGCGTCCGCCAGCGCGACAGCATGCTCGCTCCGCATCGCGCCTCCGCCTCGTCGCACGGCTGAAGATGATCAGCGGCAGGCTAACGGCTCACCACGATCGCCGTCACCACCGTGATCACCACCCAGCCTCAGGCCAGCAACTGATGCTCGGCCAGCTGCCGGTAGAGCTCGGACGTGGCCAGCAGCTCGGCGTGCCGTCCGGCGGCGACCACCCGCCCGGCGTCCATCACCACGATCTGGTCGGCCTCGATCACGGTGGCCAACCGGTGGGCCACGATCATCACCGTTCGCCGCGAGCTCACGGAATGGATGGCCGCGGTGAGCGCCTGTTCGGTCACCGAGTCCAGGCTGGCCGTGGGTTCGTCGAGCAGCAGCAGCGGGGCGTCGGTGACCAGCGCCCGGGCGATGGCCAGCCGTTGGCGCTCCCCGCCGGAGAGCCCGGCTCCGGCGTCGCCGAGGACGGCATCGAGTCCGTCGGGGTGGGCGTCGACCCGGTGCAGCAGGTCGACCGCCGCGAGCACCTCACGGCACCGCGCGTCGCCCACGTCCGGCGCGGCCAGGACCACGTTGTCGCGGATGGTCCCGGCCAGCACCGGGGCGTCCTGCTCGACGTAGCCGATCCGGGACCGCACCACGCTGCGCGGCAGGTCGCGGACGTCGACGCCGTCCAGCCGGATCGCCCCGCCCGTCGGCTCGTAGAACCGCTCGATGAGCGCCAGCACGGTGGACTTCCCGGCGCCGGACGGACCCACCACCGCCGTGGTCGACCCGGGCGGCACCGCGAACGACACCCCGGCGAGGACGGGCCGGTCCGGTCGGTAGGCGAACTCGACATCCCGGAACTCGACGCCGATGCCGCCGCCACCCGGGGCGGGCCGAGGGTCGGCGCGCCGGGCCGGGTCGCGGTCCGCCTCCGGTGCGACCGCCAGGATCTCGTCGATCCGGGCCAGCGCACCGAGCGCGGCGCGCACCGTGGTGATCGCGGCGAAGAACTGCCCGAGCGGCATCACCATCATGAACAGGAACAGGATGAAGGTGATCAGGTCGGCGACGCTCAGCGAGCCGTTGGCGACCCGGTAGCCGCCGACGCCCAGGACGGCCAGGAACGAGCCCTGGACGGCGAGACCGCTGATCGGCCACAGGATCGCGCCGATGCGGGCCACGCGGACGCCGAACCCATAGGCGTCCTGCGCCTCGTTCGAGAGCCGGTCCACCTCCCGGTCGGTGGCCCCGGCGGCCCGGATCGTCCGGACGGCCGACACCGCCCGTTCCACCCCGGAGGCCAACCGCCCGACCGCGTCCTGCGCCGACCGGCTCAGCCGCTGGATCCGCCCCGAGGCCACGATGACGCTCACCGCGGCGATGCTCACCACGCCCAGGGTGATGCCCAGCAGCACCGGGTCGATGAGCACCATGGCCACCAGCGACCCGACGAAGACCAGTGCGCCACCGAGGGCGTCGACCAGACCGCCGGTCAACGCGGTGCGGACCATGGTGGTGTCCGACCCGACCCGGGACACCAGATCGCCGGCCCGCCGAGTGTCGTACACCCGGATCGGCAGCCGCAGCAGATGGGTGACCAGCCGTCGACGGGCGGACAGCACCAGCCCCTCGGCGGTCCGCTCCAGCAGGAACTGCTGCACCGCCCCGACCACCGAGGAGGCCAGCACCACGGCGATGAGCAGGGTCGCGGCCGCGGCCAGCGAACCTTCGCCGCCCACCGACGCGATGATCCGGTTGATCATGAGTGGTTGCAGCAGCGTCAGTCCCGCGCCGATCAACGACAGCAGCACGACGACGACCAGCACCCGGCGGTGCTCGCCCAGGAAGCCGATCAGACTGCGCAGCGGCGCCGGCTCGAGCTGCGGTTCGGTGGAGCCGGTCTCGTCCGGCGACGTGGTCTTCGGGTCGGACACGGTGTCAGTCACGGGAGAACCTCGACCCACCGTGCTTGCGGTGCACGGCCTGTCGGGTGACGCCGAGGGCGTCGGCGATCCCCGCCCACGGCAGGCCCGCGGTCCGGGCCCGCCGCACCGCCACCGCCTCCAACCGCGACAACTCCACGTGGATCAATCGGATGGCCCGCAACGCGGTCACCGGGTCGTCACTCATGGCGTCGACGGCGAGGTCGTCCAGCGGTCTGACGCTCATCGGCGCCTCCCTCGGTCCGTGGTTGTCAACCAGTGTTGACAACCACGGTACCCAGGCGTCGACGGGCGCGTCAACACAAGTTGACACGCGTCAGCTCACGGGAATCCCGATCTCGGGTCAGCGGCGACGACGACCTGCTCGCCTGTGCGGGCCGCGACAGAGGTGGAGCCTGTCGTCCGGCCTGCGGTGCTCGCCCTGTCGGCCCAAGGCTGCCTTGAGTCGCCGCCCGCGGCAGTCTTACGCGGGCCTGAATCGTTTCGTCACCCAGCGAGTCAGTGCAATTCCGCAACGCGCCTACTGGACCGCTTAACTTGACTAATCTACGTCGATCTCGACTTCGCCCGAGCCGCCGTCGATGCTATGCAGAATATCCATCGTAAACGGCGGGAATCCAAGGCGTCCAACCGTTGACTGGACGGTTTCCCGCGCGTAGGGATGGAGGGCCATCGCCCCCACCAAGACGGCGAAGCAGGTCAGATCTGCACTGTCGAGCAAAGCTGAATTTCCGCCCCGGCGCCCCCAAGTGCCGACCATCTCAAGCTCCACTCGCCAAGCTACAGGTCGCGCCTCCTCGATGGAGTCGTCATCTTGGACCGACCTAGCCTGCACCACATACTTTGAGAAGACGTACACCTCTCGCGCCGAGTCCTCAGCCGGAGACCGAACGCTGAGGGCCGTGGAGACCTCGAAAGGGCCAAAGTCGATCGGTTGTTCGGCTTCGCAGCTCATGGACACGAGTCGTACGTCAGTCATGTCTTGCAGTTGGTCCAAGACAGCGGATGCCCGGCTACGGAGTTCGGCGACGGTCAGCTTCATGAGGCGCGTGCGTCACTCAGTTGATGGACTCCAACCTTCGTCAATTCGCGAGATCGATACGCCTGATCGGCCGGCATCGGCCAATCTAGGCGCCGCTGCTGAGGCCGCAAAGACTGCACTTGGGCTGTGAACGAGGGGCGATGTGTCACAAGATGCGCACTGAGTTCGTACCCGAGAGCGTGCAACATTGCGGCGAACGACTTAATGGATAAGTTCCTCTTCCCGCTGAGTCGCTGCGATACTTCGGAGGCAGAGACGTTGAGTCTGCGCGCGAGCGCAGCTTGACTCACGCCCGACCGCGCCATGGCCTCAGAGATTAGCTCCACGGCACCCAAGGCCATCCGCTCCTCAGCGAGAAGCGATTCAGATCGAGGGGTGCCCCGGAACCAGTCAGCCATTGATCCACTCTCCAAATATGGTGCGCGCGAGCTCGACTTGCTTTGGAACTTGCTTGTCCTTCGGCTTCCTAGCCCCGTGTGTCGCGACCCAACGCCGCTCCGCGGAGGCGGCTGGCGCAGCGATTAGGTACAGCCTCCAGCCCGGACCGTGCGGAGCCTTTACTTCCCAGACAACTGGAACCCCCGAAACAAGAAGTCGTCGAAACTGCTCAGGTGTTCGTAGGAACCCCTTATCAACCAGCAACTCGAGTCGGGCGCGGAACTGTGCCTGAGGCCGATCATCGAGTCGCTCCAAGAAATCCAGCGCAGGGCAGCTGCCATCTGTTCTCCTAGCGCCAAGGACCCTGCCGGCATCGCCGACAGCAAGCTCTACGACCTCGTCGTCGTTAGCCATAACTTAAGCTCGTCACCGCCACTGTCGCAAGCTGTATGCCTCTAACGTGATCTGCGACTCTACTTCGCCCAACGGCAAGCACAGGCTCGTCACGGCTAGATAGGCCCATCGGGTGATCGCCTTCGCCCATTTGCGCAGGTCGAAGCCGGGACTCGACACGACCTAGTCGCCCGCGGAGTCAGCGGCGACGACGACCTGCTCGCCTGTGCGGGCCGCGACAGAGGTGGAGCCTGTCGTCCGGCCTGCGGTGCGCTGCGGTGCTCGACCTGCTGGCCCCGGGGTTGCCCCGGAGGCTCCGGCATCGGCCCGGCGGACCGGGCCGGCCCGGCGTCCTCGCCGCCGCCGCTGACCCGATCACCCTGACACGAACCGCCCCGCCCCGACCAGGCCCGGTGTCGGTACCGCTGCCTACCCTGCCCGCATGACCGACTCCCCCACGATCACGCTCGGCGCCGTCAACCTGGACGCGGACGATCCGGTGGCCCTGGCCGGGTTCTGGCAGGCGGCCGTGGGCGGCGAGGTCTCGCCCGGCCCGGCGGGCACCGCCTTCCTGCAGGGCCGGCCCGGCGGCTTCTCCATGTTCTTCCAGCCGCGCAGCGAGCCGCGGCCGGAGCACCAGGCCCAGCACCTCGACCTGGACGTGCCGTGGGGCAGCCGGACCCGGGAGGTGGAGCGGTTGATCAAGATGGGCGCGACCCATCGCTGGGACGTGCTCGGGGAGGTCCCGTGGGTGCGGTGGACCACGCTGGCCGACCCGGAGGGCAACCTGTTCTGCGTGGCCGAGCACCCGCCGGCGGAGCCGCCGGCCTGAACCTCAGGCCGACCCGACCCACTCGTCGCTGCCGTCGGTGAAGACCTGGCGCTTCCACACCGGGAGCCGGCGCTTCACCTCGTCGACCAGGTCGCTGCAGGCGGCGAACGCCTCGGCCCGGTGCGCGGACGACACGGCCGCGGCCAGCGCGACGTCACCGATGCGCAGCGTGCCCACCCGGTGCGAGACGGCGACCGCGACGATGCCGGGCCGGTCGGCGATCTCGGCCGCCACCTCCGCCACCACGGCCGCGGCGGTGGGATGCGACTCGTAGTCCAGTTCGGTCACCGACCGGCCGTCGTCGTGGTCCCGCACCACGCCCAGGAACGACACCACCGCGCCGGCGGTCGCGTCCTGCACGGCGGCCACGTGCGCGGCCGCATCCAGCAACTCGGACCCGACCCCGGTGAGCACGACGCGGCCCATCACACGCCCCCACCGGGACGGTGGTCGCCGCCGCCGGCCAGCTGGTCCAGCGCGTGGTCCAGCACGCCGTCGAGCACGCCCAGCCCGTCGCGCACCCCTCCGGTGGATCCCGGCAGGTTCAGCACCAGCGTGCGGCCGGCCACCCCGGCCAGGCCGCGGGAGAGGACCGCGGTCGGGACCGTGTCCGAGCCGGCCCGGCGGACGGCGTCGGCCAGGCCAGGGATCTCGTGGTCCAGCAACGGCGCGGTCAGCTGCGGGGTCACGTCGGTCGGCGACAGCCCCGTCCCACCGGAGGTCAGCACCAGCTGCACACCCGAGACGAGCGCGCCGGTCAGCGCCTCCCCCAGTTCCGGCCCGTCCGGCACCACCACCGGCTCGTCGACCACGAACCCGCGCTCGCGCAGCCAGGCCACCATCACCGGCCCGGTCCGGTCCGGGTAGACCCCGGTCGCCGCGCGGGTCGAGGCGATGATCACCACCGCGGTCCGGGCGGTCACGGCTTCCGGTTCCGGCGCGCTCATCGGTCCACCGGCCGCGTCCAGGTCCCCGTCTTGCCGCCGTCCTTGGATTCCACCCGGACCGCGTCGAGCACCGCGGCCGGGTCGACCGCCTTGATCATGTCGTGCAGGGTGAGGCCGGCCACCGCGGCGGCGGTGAGCGCCTCCATCTCCACCCCGGTCCGGTCACTGGTCTTCACCGTCGCCCGGATGGCCACCGTGTCGAGGCCCGGCTCGAGATCGATCGTCACGCCGGACACCGCGATCGGGTGGCAGAGCGGGATCAGGTCCGGGGTGCGCTTGGCGGCCATGATGCCGGCGATCCGGGCCGTGGCCAGGGCGTCACCCTTGGGCAGGCCGTCCCGACGCAGCAGGTCGACCACCTCGGCGGTGGTGCGCACCACCGCCGAGGCGACCGCCCGCCGGTCGGTGACCGCCTTGCCCCCCACGTCGACCATGCGGGCCGCACCCGCCGCGTCGACGTGCGTGAGCTCCGGATCGCCGGCCACGCTCACACCCCTGCCGTCGGGTCCGCGTCGTCCGGCGCGAAGCCGGCGGCCGCACCGTGCACTCCGGCAGCCGAGGCCTTGGCGCCGCCGGCCCGCGGGGTGGGGCTGCAGGTGGCCACGATGGCCCGGGCCACGGCCGGGGACACCTGCTCGTCGAACACGCTCGGCACGATGTAGGACGCGTTCAGCTGGTCCGGTGCGACGACGTCGGCGATCGCCTCGGCCGCGGCCACCAGCATGTCGTCGGTGATCACGTGGGCCTGCGCGTCCAGCAGCCCGCGGAACACCCCGGGGAACGCCAGCACGTTGTTGATCTGGTTCGGGAAGTCCGACCGCCCGGTGGCCACCACCGCGGCGTGCGCCTGGGCCTCCAGTGGGTCGATCTCCGGATCCGGGTTGGCCAGCGCGAAGACCACCGCGTCGTCAGCCATCGCGGCCACGTCGGCGCCGGTGATGATGTTCGGCGCGGACACCCCGATGAACACGTCCGCCCCGACGATCGCGTCGTGGATGGTGCCCTGCTGCTTGGCCCGGTTGGTCCGCGCGGCCACGTCGGCCAGGTTCGGGTCCATGCCCGGCCGGCCCTCCCAGACGATGCCCTTGATGTCGACCGCGACGATCTCGGCCGGGCGCTGGTGCAGCAGCAGCCGGATGATGGCGTTGCCGGCGGCGCCGACCCCGGAGACGACGATCCGGCAGTCGGTGATGTCCTTGCCGACCACGCGCAGCGCGTTGCGCAGGGCCGCGACGACGACGATCGCGGTGCCGTGCTGGTCGTCGTGGAACACCGGTATGTCCAGCCGCTCCCGCAGCCGCGCCTCGATCTCGAAGCACCGCGGGGCGGCGATGTCCTCCAGATTGATGCCGCCGTACACCGGGGCCAGCAGCTCCACGGTGCGGATGATCTCCTCGGTGTCGGTGGTGTCCAGGCACACCGGCCAGGCGTCCACGCCGGCGAACTTCTTGAACAGCGCGGCCTTGCCCTCCATCACCGGCAGCGCCGCGGCCGGGCCGATGTTGCCCAGTCCGAGCACTGCGGTGCCGTCGGTGACCACCGCGACGGTGTTGCGCTTGATGGTCAACCGGCGCGCGTCCTCCGGGTTCTTGGCGATGGCCTGGCACACCCGGGCCACGCCGGGCGTGTACGCCCGGGACAGGTCGTCGCGGTTGCGCAGCGGCACCTTCGAGGAGATCTCGATCTTGCCGCCCAGGTGCACCAGGAACGTCCGGTCCGAGACCTTCCGGACGTGCACGTCGCCCAGGGCGTCCACCGCGGCGGTCAGCTGTTCCGCGTGCTCCGCGGACAGGGCGTTGGCCGAGAGGTCGACCACCATCCGCCCGGCCGTCGACTCGACCACGTCGAACGCGGTGATGACCCCGCCGGCCTGCCCGACCGCAGTGGTCAGGTCACCGGCGGCCGACGCCGACGGGGGCGCCTCCACCCGCATCGTGATCGAGTACCCGGGACCCGGTAACGCCATTGCCCACCACTCCTCGCCTCGTCCGCGGCGCCCGGGCGCGAGCCCGAGGGCCCGTCACCACGTGCGGGCGAGCCGACGAACCGTCACCGGTTCCGCGCGCCTTTGCCGCAGCAGACGATAGTCGCGCGTTCCCGCCGGGCGGGTCGACCGCCCGGTCGGGAACGCGCGGGGACGAGGGTGACGCCGGACGGTCAGGAGTGCACGAACCCCTGGTAGCCCGAGTCGGCGATCTTCTGGCAGTGCACCCGGTAGTTGCCGACACCGCCGACGTACGGCATGAAGATGCGCGGCTTGCCGGGGATGTTGGCGCCGCGGTACCAGGACGCCGCCTTGTTCATCAGGGTCACCGACGCCACGTCGTTGACGTGCTGCACCCAGTCGTCCTCGGCCGGGACTTCGGCCTCGGACCGCTGCAGGTCGTGGTCCCGCAGGTGGTTCAGGTGGTCGGAGATCCACTCCACGTGCTGCTCGATCGAGACCAGCATGTTGGACAGCACCGACGGGCTGCCCGGGCCGGTGATCATGAACAGGTTCGGGAACCCGGCAGTGGACACCCCCAGGTAGGTGCGCGGCCCGGCCGCCCACTTGTCCTTGAGCGCCACGCCGTCGACGCCGCGGATGTCGATCTTCAGCAGCGGTCCGGTCATCGCGTCGAATCCGGTAGCGAAGACGATGGCGTCGAACTCCATCTCCTCGTCCCCGGCCCGGATGCCGGTCGCGGTGATCTCCTCGATCGGCTGCGAGCGCAGGTCGACCAGCCGGACGTGGTCACGGTTGAACGTGTCGTAGTAACCGGTGTCCACGCAGAGCCGCTTGGCGCCGATCGGGTAGTCCTTCGGGCTCAGCAGATCGGCGGTCTGCGGGTCCTTGACGATGTCGCGGATCCGCTCCCGCACGTACTCGGCCGCGATGGCGTTGGCGGTCTCGTCCACCGAGGTGTCGGTGAAGCCACCCAGGAAGGTCAGACCACCCTCGGCCCAGCGCGAGTCGAACTCCTGCCGGCGTTCGTCCTCGGGGGTCTCGAGCGCCGCCTTGGTCGGCGGGTTCTTGACGATCATGCCGCCGGCGGTCAGCCGGAGCTCGGCGCGGATCGACGGGTAGTCGGCCTTGACCCGGGCGACCTCGGCCGGGTCCAGCGTCCGGTTGTGCGCCGGGATGCTGAAGTTCGGGGTCCGCTGGAACACGGTCAGCTGGGACGCCTGCTCGGCGATGAGCGGGATCGACTGGATGCCGGACGATCCGGTGCCGATCACCGCGACCCGCTGGCCGGTGAAGTCCACGCCCTCGTGCGGCCACTTGCTGGTGTGGTACTGCTTGCCCTGGTAGTGCTCCAGGCCCGGGAAGTCCGGGACCCGGGCCGCCGACAGGCATCCCACCGCGGTGACCAGGTAGCGGCTGCGGATGACGTCACCGCCGTTGGTCTCGAGCACCCACTCGGTGGCGTCCTCGTCCCACACCGCGTGCTCCACGGTGGTGTTGAACGAGATGTCCCGGCGCAGGTCGAGCCGGTCGGCCACCCAACCGGCGTACTGCAGCAGCTCGGGCTGCGGCGCGTACTTCTCCGACCACTCCCAGGTCTGCTGGATCTCCTCGTCGAACGAGTAGCTGTAGTACAGGCTCTCGATGTCGCAGCGGGCACCCGGGTACCGGTTCCAGTACCAGGTGCCGCCGACGTCGTCGCCGGTCTCGTAGACATGGACGTTCCAGCCCTGCTGACGCAGGGTGTGCAGCATGTACATGCCGGCGAAACCGGCGCCCAGCACGGCCACGTCGTAGCGCGCGGTGGGCTCCTCGCCGGCGTGCTCGTGCTGGCCGGGCAGGTTCAAGGTCTGGGTCATCGTCGATCCGTCCTGGAAGTCAGTGGGGCGCGCTCAGCCGGCCGACGCGGCGGCGGTCGGGGCGGTGGTGGAGTCGGGGGTCCGGCCGAGGTGACGGTTGACGCCGTCGACGACGTACTGCATGCCGGCACCGGCGCCGGGCAGCACGTCGACCATCTGGAAGAAGCCGTGCATCTGGCCCTCGAACATGCGGTGCTCGACGGTCACGCCGGCCGCCTCGAGCGCGGCGGCATAGGCCTCGCCCTCGGACCGCAGCACGTCGTGCTCGGCGACCAGGCTGATGGTCGGCGGCAGCCCGGCCAGGGACTCGGCCCGCAGCGGCGCGGCGTCCAGGCTGAACCGCTGGGTGGTGTCGGCGTAGTGGTCCCAGAACCAGATCATCGTCTCCTTGGAGAGCATCAGCTGGTTCTGCGGGTCGAGGTAGGACGCGGTGTCCAGATCGGCATCGGTCACCGGGTAGATCAGCACCTGCAGGTCGATCTGCGGACCGCCGGCGTCCCGGGCCCGCAGCGTCATGACCGCGCTGAGGTTCCCGCCGGCGCTGTCGCCGCCGACGATCAGCGGGACCTGCCGACCGGCGATCCGCTCCATCGAGTCGGCGGCCCAGCGCAGCGCCTGCCAGCTGTCCTCGACCGCCGCCGGGAACGGCGCCTCCGGGGCCTTGCGGTAGTCGACCATCACCACCGCACAGTTGGTGCCGGCGGCGAGTCGGCGGCCGACGGTGTCGTACCGGTCGATGTCGCCGAGCACCCAGCCGCCGCCGTGGATGTAGACGAAGATCCCGGCCGGGGACTCGGTGGGCACCAGGGTGCGGACCCGGAACGAACTGCCGTCGGCGGTGGGCAGGGTGTCCTGCTCGACGCGGACCATCTCCGGCCCGGCGGGCCCGGGAGGCACGGGCATCGCCCGCGCCTCGGCCGGCTGCATCTGGTGCAGCGGCTGCCCACCGAGCGCAGCCATCTGGGCCAGCAGGGCGGTCGTCGCTTCGTCCAACGCCATCGGTGGAGTCCTCCTGATCCGGCAACGGTGCCGTGCGTGCGTGCAGGCGGTCGCCAGGTGGCGCGACCGACCGTTCATCAGGGTGCGACGACCTGTGAGCGCAGTCACGGTGCAGCTGGCGCAGACTCAGCGGTGCTGGTCGCCAATTGCCCAATGCACTGGTCGAACGAACGGGCGGTCAGCCGGAGCTGTCCGCCTCGCCCTCGGAGAAGTCCCGCAGGCGCTGCATGACCAGCGCGAGCATCAGCCGGAACCGGCCGTACGGCGTGTTCACCGAGAAGCCGAGCAGGCGCTCCGCCCGCGCCGTGCGGTGACCGACCGAGTTGTGGTGCAGGTGCAGGTGCGCGGCGGCCCGGCGGAACGACTCGGTGGCCGCAACCACCTCGAGCGTGCGCAGCATGGCGCGGCCCTCGGTCTCGGCGGCGAGCCGGTCCAGCACCTGTACCTCCGGGACCCGGTTGATCGCGTCGGCGGTCAGTTGCTCGGCCAGCAGCTGGAACCCGCCGCCCATCGCCGCGGCGTCCACCGCGACCGCCTCGTCGGCGGTGTACGGGCCGCGCGGCCGCGGACTGGGCAACGAGTAGCGCATGCCCAGCCGAGCCTGCCGGGCCGCCGCGGCCAACGCGGACGCCGGGAACGGCGCACTGAAGCCGAGTCGGGCGCCGATCGGGACCCCCAGGTCGGGCGGCAGCTCTCCGGGCGTCACCACCAACCACGCCCGCGCCTCACGGCCGACCCGCACCCCGGCGCTGCTGCCCCCGAGCTGACGGACGACCTCGTCGACCGCCGCCGCCGGCCCGAGCATGGCCAGCACCCGGAACGACGACGCCGCCGGTAGCCGCAGCGCGCGCAGCGCGGCCGCCCGGAAGGTGGCGTCCTGCCCGTCGGTCAGGATGGCGGCCACCAGCGCGGCCTCGTCCTGGTCGTCGACCCGGCGGGCCAGGTCGTCCAGCACGATGCTGCAGGTCACGGCCAGCCGGTCCAGCACCACGGCGACCGGCAGCCCGGCCGACGCCTCGGGGCGGTCGAGCATCCAGACCTCGTCGCCCGAGGCGGTGGTGACCACGGTCGCCCCGGCCGGTGGATCACCGTCCTCGGGGGGCCGCCCGGGCTCGCACCACCGGCGCACGCGCCGCGATGCCGAGCGGATCCCGACCGGTCCGCCGGCGATCCGCGCGCCGCGGACCAGCACGGCGTCGAGCCGCGGCGACTCGTGCAGGACGCGGTCGAAGGCGTGCACCACGGTCAACACCTGATCGGCGGTCGGCGGCACGGCTCCGCCCTCGAGGGCCCCTGCGGCCGCACCGCCGTCGTTGGCGGTGCTGGTGGCGACGTCGCTCACCCGGCGAAGGGTACGCGGAGTTGCGGATCTTGCCGTGCGGCCGGGTCGGCACGGACGACCCCCGCCGTCCTCCGCCCCGCCCACCCACTTCCGGACGCCTGGCGTCGGGAAGTAGCGTGTCCTCGGGCGCCTCCGGGTGCCGCAGTTCGTTCGTGGCCGATGCCGTCCACAGGAGGATGCGATGACGCAGCCGCCCAGCGCCGACCGTGCTGCCCCGCGCGGCGGCCCCGACCTGCCGTTGACCGGCCTGCGGATCGTCGACGCGGTCGACGGCCCGTTGCAGGGCGCCACCCGGATCCTGGCCGACCTCGGCGCCGAGGTGATCCGCATCGAGCCCCCGGCCGGGTCCTCCGCCCGCGGCACCGGGATGGTCGTCGACGGCCACGACGTGACCTTCGCGCTCCGCAACGCCAACAAGGTCGGCGGTACGGCCGATCTGGACGACCCCGCCGACCTGGCCCGGCTGCACCAGGTGCTGGCCACGGCCGATGTCTTCGTCCACGACGATCCACCGGCAGCGGCCCACGCACGCGGACTCGACCCGGACTCACTCCGGGCCCTGAACGCCGAGCTGGTCACCGTGTCGCTGCGCGACTTCGGCGCGGCCGGGCCGCGTTCCGGCTGGCTCGGGACCGCGGACGTGCACGCGGCCCTGAGCACGGTGCTCTCGAGATCCGGCCTGCCCGAGGTGCCCAGCCCGTTGCTGCCGCCGGAGTTCCTGGCCTACCAGGCCGCCTCGGCCCAGGCGGCCTGGGTGATCATGCTGGCGTTCTGGCACGCCGCCCGCACCGGGCAGGGCGACTTCGCTGACTTCTCGGTGTCCGAGGCACTGATCCAGATCCTCGATCCCGGCCTCGGTTCCGCCGGCAGCGCCCGGGCCGGACGGCCGGGCCTGGACCTGCCGCGGGGCCGGCCCGACGCCAGGCACCTCTACCCGATCTTCCCGGCGGCCGACGGGTGGGTCCGCTTCTGCGTGCTGTCCGCCCGGCAGTGGCGGGGGATGTTCCGCTGGCTGGGCGAACCCGCCGAGTTCGCCGACCCCAAGTACGACAACGGCGTGATCCGGTTCGGTGCCGCCGACCGGCTCTACCCGCTGATCGGCGCGATGGTCGCCCCACTCACCCGGGCCGAGGCGGTGGAGCAGGGTCAGGCGTTCGGCGTGCCCACCGCCGCGCTGCTGTCGGTGCAGGAGGTGCTGGAGACCGACGCCTACCGCGAGTCCGGCTCGTTCACGACCACCGAGCTGGAGCCGGGCCTGACGGTGACCGCACCGACCGGCCTGTACGAGCTCGACGGCGTCCACCTCGACATCCGCCGCCCGGCACCCACGGTCGGCACGCCGCTCCCGTCGCCGGACCGGGCCACCCGGCTCACCGCCCCGGCGGCGACCGCCGGTACCCGGCCGTTCGAGGGGCTCCGGGTGCTCGACCTGGGGGTCATCGTGGTGGGCGCCGAACTGGGCCGGCTGTTCGCCGACCACGGCGCCGACGTCATCAAGATCGAGAGCACCGCGTTCCCGGACGGCAGCCGACAGGCCCATGACGGCTCACAGATGACCCACGGCTTCGCCTGGGGCCACCGCAACAAGCGCAGCCTCGGCCTGGACCTGCGCTCCGAACGGGGCCGCGCCCTGTTCACCCGGCTGGTCGAGCAGGCCGACGTGGTGCTCACCAACTTCAAGCCGGGCACCCTGGCCAAGCTGGGCTTCGACCTGGAGGCGCTGACCGCCATCAACCCGCGGATCGTGCTGTCCGAGAGCAGCGCGTTCGGCAACGTCGGGCCGTGGAGCCGCCGGATGGGCTACGGCCCGCTGGTCCGGGCCAGCGCCGGGCTGAGCCTGCAGTGGCGTTACCCGGACATCGAGGGTTCGTTCAGCGACGCCATCACGATCTTCCCCGACCATGTGGTGGGCCGGCTCAACGCGATCGCGGTCACCGCGCTGCTGCTGCGGCGGGAACGCACCGGCCGCGGCGGCCAGGTCGGGACCGCCCAGGTCGACGCCATCTTCAACGCCATGGGCGACCGGCTGGTCGCCGAGTCGGTGCAGCCCGGGACCATCCGGGCCGAGGGCAACGACCGGCTGCTGGACGCGCCGCGCGGCATCGTCCCTGCCGCCGGGGACGACGACTGGGTGGTCGTCGACGTCCGGGGCGACGACCAGTTCGCCGCGGTGGCCCGGACCATCGGTCGCCCCGAGTGGCTCACCGACCCCTCTCTGGCCACCGCGGCCGGGCGGGTGCAGGCCCGGGACCGACTGCGGGCGGAGCTGGCGGCCTGGACCGCCACTCGCCCGGCCGTCGAGGCGGCCGAGATCCTGCAGACGGCAGGGATTCCCGCCGGCAATCTGGTCCGGGTCCCGGACCTGCTCACCGACGACCATCTGGCCGTCCGGCAGGCGTTCGACCGGCTCCCGCAACCCCAGTTCGCCGATCCCCTACCCACCCACGGCGCCGAGGCCCGCTTCCGCGAGGTGCCCGTCCCGGAGTGGCGCGCCGCTCCGGTGCAGGGCGAGCACACCCGCGAGATCGCCACCGACCTGCTCGGCCTCGGCGACGACGAGATCGACACCCTGCTCACCGACGGCACGCTCGAGGAGTCGTTCATCCAGCCGGTGGCCGCCCGATGACCGAGCCTGCGGGTCGCCCGGCGGATCGATCGCACCCCACGTACGGTGGGCCCAGGATTCCTGACGGACAGAGTCGGCAAGTCCGATCCCGTCCGACACCGACCAGCACCAGCACCAGCACCAGGAAGGCGCCCCTGTCATGAGCGAAGTCCTCGACCCCGCCGAGCCCGGCGCCTGCAACGGCTCGGCGCACGCCGACGGAACGGTGGCGGTGGGCGGCAACGGTACCGTGCTGGCCGAACGACGCGGCCACGTGCTGATCGTGACGCTGCACCGGCCCGAGGCCCGCAACGCGGTCAACACCGATCTGACCGTCGGCGTCGGTGAGGCACTGGATCTGGCCGAGGCGGACCCGTCGATCTGGGTGGTGGTGATCACCGGCGCCGGCGACAAGGCGTTCTGCGCCGGCGCCGACCTCAAGGAGGCCGCGCGCGGCCGGCAGGGCCCGGTCGATCCGCGGATGGAGCGCTGGGGCTTCGCCGGCTACGTCAAGCACATGATCTCCAAGCCGACCATCGCGGCCGTGAACGGCTTCGCCCTCGGCGGCGGCACCGAGATCGTGCTGGCCAGCGACCTGGCCGTGGCCGCCGACACCGCGACGTTCGGCCTGCCCGAGGTCAAGCGGGGCATCTTCGCCGGCGCCGGCGGGGCGTTCCGGCTGGCCCGGCAGATCCCACCGAAGATCGCCATGGAGCACCTGCTCGCCGGCGATCCGCTGCCCGCCGCGCGGGCGTTCGAGCTCGGCCTGGTCAACGCCGTGGTGCCGTTGCCCGAGCTGCTGGACACAGCTCTGGCGCTGGCCGAACGCATCTGCGTGAACGCCCCGCTGTCGGTGCAGGCCAGCAAGCGGCTCGCCCGCGGCATCGTCGACGGTGTCGCGGTGGACGAAGCCGACGACTGGGACCGGACGGCCGAGGAGGGCCGCACCCTGATGCGCAGCGCGGACGCCATGGAGGGCATGACCGCCTTCGCCGAGAAGCGCGCGCCGCGCTGGCAAGGGCGCTGAACGCCATGACTGACAGCACGACCGACTCCGCTTTCCGTCCGAACACCGCCATCGCCGGTCTCGGCATGACCGAGCTGGGCAAGGTCTACGGCCGGACCGCCCGGCAGTTCGCCGTCGAGGCCGTGCAGCGCGCGGCCGCGGACGCCGGTATCGGCGTGGGCGACATCGACGGCCTGCTGGTGTCCACCGGCATCAGCCCCGGGTACGGGATCGATCTGCAGGGCGATCTGGGCCTCACCGACCTGGGGCTGCTGTCCTCCGTGCAGGGCTACGGCTCCACCGCGACGCAGATGGTCCAGTACGCGTCGATGGCCATCGCCTCGGGCATGGTCGACACCGTCGCCTGCGTCTGGGCCGACGATCCGCTCAAGGAGAAGACGGCCACCAGCGCGGCCTACCGGGCGGCCGGGTCGCTGCCCACCGGGTGGCGGGCGCTGACCGGGACGGCGAACATCCTGACGCCGAACACCTTGTACGCGTTGGCCGCTCGCCGCCACATGCTCGCCTACGGCACCACGCAGGACCAGTTCGGCGCGATCGCCGTGGCCCAGCGGGAGTGGGCGACGATGAACCCGCTGGCCCAGTTCCGCACGCCGCTGACGCTCGAGGAGTACCACGCCTCGCGGTGGATCGCCGAGCCGTTCCACCTGTTCGACTGCTGCCTGGTGTCCAACGGCGGCATCGCGGTCATCGTGACCTCGGCCGAGCGGGCGGCCGACCTGGCCCAGCCGGTGGTGCAGGTGCTCGGCTGGGGGCAGAGCCACCCGGGCCGCAGCGGGCGCCGCAACGACGACTTCGGCCTGGTCACCGGGGCCGCGCAGTCCGGCCCGCGGGCGCTGCAGATGGCCCGGACCACGCTGGACGAGATCGACGTCGTCGAGCTGTACGACTGCTACACGTACACGGCGCTGGTCTCCCTCGAGGACTACGGGTTCTGCGCCAAGGGCGAGGGCGGGGACTTCGTCTCGACCCCCGGCATGCTCGGCCCGAACGGCAAGCTCAAGGTGAACACCGGTGGCGGACAACTGTCCTCGTACTACATGTGGGGCATGACGCCGTTGTCCGAGGCGATCATCCAGGCCCGCGGCCAGGCCGGCGAACGCCAGGTCGACGCGCACCACCGGGTCCTGGTGTCCGGCAACGGCGGGATCCTCGACCACCACGGCACGCTCGTGCTCGGCACCGACTGACGAGTCCGCCTGATGACACGAACTGATCAGGAGATCTGATGCCGCTCTTCCCCGTCCACCGCGACCCCGCCACCGCCGCCTTCTTCGACGGCACCGCCCGAGGCGAGTTCCTGCTCGCCCGGGACACCACCACCGGGGCCTGGCTGGCCCCGCAGACCGACGTCGACAGCCGTGACGAGCTGGAACGCGTCCCCGCGGCCGGGACCGGGTCCGTCGTGTCCTGGGCCGTCGTGCCCGGCCGCGGCGAGCGGACCGAGCCGACCGTGGTCGCCATCGTCCAGCTCGACGAGGGCCCCTGGTGGTGGACCGAACTCGTCGACGTCGACCCGCACGGCGACCTCGCCGACCTCCGGGTGCAGGCCCAATTCATGCCGTCCGGTCCGGGCGAGCACGACGAGCAGGTGCCGGTCTTCGCCCCGGTCGGCTGACCTGGGTCAGCGGTCCCGGGTCAGCGGTCCCGGGTCAGCGGCCACCCGGTCTCGTCGGGACGGGTGGACAGGTCCGAACAGTGGTCCAGGTAGCTCACCCACGGCCACGCCCCGGCGCGGATACGGGTGATGGTCCCGTCGAGCGAGGTGTCGAACGCGAGCATCCGCGTGCCGCGGACCGGTTCCTGCCCCGGCGCCGGGTCGACGACCACCAGCGGTCCGCCGCTCTGCGACGTCGCCTGGACGGCGTGCACCGCGTCGGGATCGTGGACCGAGGCCAGGCGGTCGACCGGGTCGCCGACACCGATGCCCTCGCCGGTGCGGATCGACGGGTTGCCGGTGACGACCGCGACGACGGCCTGGTCCTGGTCCACGACCAGCGCGAGCTGGGCCGCGCGGTCGGTGGCCAGCGCACAGTTCTCGGTCTGCGGGACCGTGTCGAAGGCCTGACCGCCCTGTTCGAGGTGCCACGGTGCGACGTCCGCGGGCGTGACGTCGCCGACGGTGAACGGCCCGAGGCCCTCCGCTCGGATCGTCGTGGCGGTGTACGGAGCGACTTCGGCCCCGGCCTGGGGCGCCGGCTCGCCGGCCGAGCACGCACCCATCGCCAGCCCGGCGACGACGAGCGCGGCCGGCCAGGACCGGCGTCGAGCGGTGGTCCTCATCATCGGGGCCGATCCACGTCGGTGCCGTCGGCCAGATCACTGCACTCGATCAGCGTCACGTCACGGCCGGCCAGGAAGTCCCGGGCGCCCCGGTCCCCACCCGAGGACGCCATCACCGCGGCCAGGTGGTCCCGGCCGAACACCACCGGATGACCGGGCACGCCGGCGTACGCAGCCCGCACCACCGACGTGCGCGGCGCGGCCTGGGCCCGGACGTCCGCCAGGACCCGGTCGATGACGTCCGCACCGACGTCCGGCAGGTCGACCAGCATGACCAGCACGGCGTCGACGGCGCCTGCGTGGTCGTCCTCGAGCACCCCGCGCAGCCCGGTGACCAGGCTGGTTCCCATGCCCGCCTCGTGCTCGGCGTTCACCACCGTCCGGACGTCCGCGGGCACCAGCGCCGCCACGTCCTCGGCGGCCGCCCCGATCACCACGCACCGCCGATCACAGCCGGCCATCGCGGCCAGGCTGGTCCGCACCCACGGCCCGTGACCGGAGTCCACCAGGGCCTTCGGCCGCCCGTACCGACGGCCCGACCCGGCCGCGAGCAGCAGCCCCGCGATCACACGCCGGGGACGGGGGTCAGCGATTGATCTCGGTGTGCGGGTGGTGGTACGGGAGGTTGCTCGGATCGACCGGGAACTCGATCGTGCCGAACGGGGAGTGCGCGCCCTGGGTCTCGCTGATCAGCTCGCTGACCGCGTGCTGACCGTCCTTCTCCTCAGGCCAGGTCGGGTCGACACCCTTGCGCCGCTTGCCGCCGTGGTCCGCCACCGGTAGCTCCTCTCCACCCGGGGCCGGCCGCGCCGCACCCCGCCGGCCCGGGTCGGTTCCCGCGCCGCTCGCTCTGGGCGCCATTGTCCAGGACGGGGCGCCCGGCACCCAACCGGCGTCCCGGAACGGGTCGGGCGCGTCGCGGGCGCCGCCGGGGCGCGCACTACCGTGGACCTGATGGTCTCGACCCTGGAGTGGCTGCGCAGCCGGGACGACGCGGCGCTGCGCGCGCTCCTGCGCGCCCGTCCGGACCTGCTGGTGCCGACCCCGGCGGACCTGACCGTGCTGGCCGGTCGGCTGAACACCGGACCGTCCGTGTGGCGGGCCCTGGAACAGCTGGACCGGTTCCACCTGCAGGTGGTGCAGGCCGCCGTCCTGGCCCAGATCCCCGACGCCGACCCGGTGCCACGGGCCAGGGTCGCCGATCTGGTCGGGACGACCGTCCCGGCCGAGGCGCTGGACGCGGCGCTGCTGCACCTGGAGTCGGTCGGCCTGGTCCGCGGCACCGATCCGGTCACCGTGCCATCGGCGGTGACGGCAGCCCTCGGCCAGTACCCCGCCGGTCTGGGGCCGCCCGGCCCGCTGTCCGCCGCCACGGCCCGGCGAGCGCTGGACTCCGTCTCGGCCGAGGCCCGGTCCGTCCTGGAACGGCTCGACCGCGGGCTGCCCCGGGGCAGCGGCGAGTTCGTCGGGGCGGTGGGCGCCGCGGTCGACGAACTGCTGGCCGCCAAGCTGCTCACCCGCATCGATCCGGTCACGGTGGAGATGCCGCGGCAGACCGCGCTGGCGTTGCGGGGCGACACTCCGCTCGGTCGCGTGGACGTCACCGTGCCCCCCGGCGAGCAGCGGCCGCAACGCGCCGACAGCATCGACGCCACCGCCGCGCTGCAGAGCCTGGCCGCCGTCGACCAGGCCCGCGCCCTGGTCGAGCTGTTCGGCCAGGCACCACCGCCGTTGCTGCGCAGCGGTGGGCTGGGCATCCGCGAACTGCGTCGGCTCGGCCGCGACCTGGGCACCGACGACCAGCTCACCGCGCTGTTCGTCGAGCTGCTGGCCGCCACCGGGATGATCTTCGTGTCCGACGCGGCCTTCCAGCGCAGCAACCGGCTGCCGCCGTCCTGGGTGCCCACGGGCACCGCCGACCTGTTCCTCGAGGAGGACGTCGAGGACGCCTGGGTCCGGCTCGCCACCGGGTGGCTGGACCTGCGGCGGGACGCGCAGCGGGTGGGCCGCCGCGACGGGCCGGACCAGAGCGACAAGAACGCCAAGGTCATCAACGCGCTCACCCCCGAGGCGGCCTGGGCCCGGGGCCCGGGTGAGCGCCGGTTCGTGCTGCGGGAACTGGCCGCCCTGCCGTCCGGTACCGGCCTGACCGAGTCGTCCTGGGTGGACCGGCTGGCCTGGCGGGCGCCGCTGCGTGCCCGCGACGGTCACGCCGCCCTGCTGGCCGGGGTGCGCGCCGAGGCGACGGCCCTCGGCGTCATCGCGTTCGACGCGCTGAGCACGGCGGGCCGCGCCGTCCTCGACGGCGATGCCGACACCGCCCGCGCCGCGCTGACCACCGCACTGCCGCCGGCCGGGACCAGTTTCCTGGTCCAGGCTGACCTGACCGTGGTGGCGCCGGGCCGGCTGGAACGGGAGGTCGCCGCGCAGCTGGCCCGGGTGGCCGACGTGGAGTCGGCCGGCGGCGGCACCGTCTACCGGGTCACCGCGGCCAGCCTGCGCCGGGCCTTCGATTCCGGGATGTCGGCCGCCGACGTGCAGCGACTGTTCACCGAGCATTCCGCCACCGGGGTCCCGCAGGGACTGTCGTACCTGATCGACGACGTGGGCCGGTCGTACGGGGTGCTGCGGCTGGGGGCGGCCAGCGCGTACCTGCGCAGCGACGATCCCGCGCTGCTCGACCAGGCCGAGGCCCACGCGGCCGCGACCGGGGTGGCGTTGCGGCGGTTGGCGCCGACGGTGGCCGTCTCACCGCTGGAGTCGCACGAGCTGCTCGCGGTGCTGCGCGGCGCCGGGCTGGTGGCCGCGGCCGAGGACGAGACCGGCGCGGTGGTGGACCTGCGCCCGCGTCCCGCGCGGGGCAGTGCGGGGCTGGACGGGATCACCGGCCCGAAGCCGTGGCGGGAGCCACCGGTGGCCACCGACGAGCAGCTGCAGAAGGTCGTCGACCGGATGCGCACCGCCGACCGGTCGGGGCCGCGGCTGGCTCAGCAGAGCGGCGAGATCGTCGATCTGGTCCGCGGCGCCGCCGCCGACCGGCGGCCGCTGTGGATCGGCTACGTCGACACCGAGGGCAGCGCCACCCACCGGGTCATCGATCCGGTCGCGGTGAGCGGCGGGGCCGTCGTCGCGTTCGACCACCTGCGCGGCGCGATCCGCACGCTGGCGCTGCACCGCATCACCGACGCCCGACTGGCCGGGCCGGACGACGACTGACTCCCCGAGCCGTCGCGTCCGGCCCGCCGGGTCAGACCGCGGTGGCGAACTTGGCCGTGTCGAAGTAGGTGGCGAACCGGGACACCCGGCCGTCCGACGCGAAGTCGACCAGGCTCACCCCGCGGTAGGAGATGTCGCCGCCGCCGGCCAGCCGACCGGTGCTCTGCCACTCGAGCACCCCCAGCCCATCGCCCTCGGCGACCCGGCTGAACTCCGAGCGGATCACCCGGAACTGGGCCAGGTACTGCTGCCAGTAGTCCCGAGCGCCGTCACGGCCGGCGAGCTGCTGGCCGGTCTCCGGCCGGACCAGCTCGGCGTCGTCCGCGAACAGGTCGACGAAGGTGCCGAGGTCGCCGCTGGACTCGAGTCGGACGACGGCGTCGGCGAACGCCTGGGCGCGGTCCTGGGACGCTCCGTGCATCGATGCTCCTGGGGTCGGTGACGGTTTCCGCAGGGATACCGCCGGACCGTCCGGGCCGGATGCCGTCCCGCTGCGGGTACCCGCCGGCCTCCGACCGGAACCCGATCAGGTGTGCCGGGCGCCGACCATGTCGGTCCGTGCGGCCGTGCCCGACTCCGGTGTGCGGCTGCCCGCCCGGCGCGCCACCACGGCCGCGCCCAGCACCACCACTCCGGTCGCGACCGCCGCCACCGCGGTCACCGTGGACTCCGGACCGGCACCCAGCCGGCCGACCGCGATCCAAGCCAGCCCCCACGCCATGGCCAGGGCCACGGCCACGTTCCGCGTCCGGACCTGCACGACGACGCCGACCAGCGCGACCACCGCGAGCACCAGCACGGCCAGCGTCTCGGCGCTGCCGCCGGTCGGATCCCAGGCCGAGGTGCGCAGCGCCGCGGTCACGTTGGCGCACACCGCGACCGACACCCAGCCGAGGTAGAGCCCGAGCATGCCGTCCACCAGGACCGTGTCCACCCGGCCGGTCGCCGGCTCGGTCACCACCCGCTGCACCAGCACGCCCAGCAGGACGACCAGTCCGGCGATCACCAGCACGCTGAACCAGATGAGGCCGCCGCGCACCACCAGCAGCCAGAGCGCGTTCAGCAGCATCGAACCGGCCACCAGCCAGCCGATGCGCCGGTGCCGGGTGTCGGTCCGCTGACCGGGCAGCCACTGCCACACGGTGTAGGCCGCGAGCCCCAGGTAGATCACCGTCCAGATGGAGAACGCCTGGGTGGCGGGCGCCAGCAGCGTGGCGTCGGCCGCCAGCGCACCGCCCGCGGCCTCCGCCACCGGGGGCCCGCCGAACACGCCGACACCGAGCAGGGTGCCCAGGACGCACAGCACCTCGCTGACGGTGACGGTGAACAGCCGGGCCCGGTCGAGCGCGGTGATCGTCGGAGTGGTGGCCATGACCCCACGCTACGACCGGTGCCCGGGCTGACCGATTCCGGTGAATCGAGCCACATCCCCGGTCACGATCCCGCCACGAACCGGTGACGATCGAGACGCGTCACGGCCCGGACGTCCAGGTGCTGTCCCGGAAGCCCTGCCGGCCGATGAGCGGAACGAACATCACCTCGCCGAGCGACTCCTCGGTGAAGTCGTCCGCGCCGCGCCGGGTGACCCGGACGAGCACCTGGCGGTCGGCCGGACCGACCGGGATGACCAGCCGGCCGCCGACGGTCAGCTGGTCCTTCAGCGCCGGTGGGACCACCGGCCCGCCGGCCGAGACCACGATCGCGTCGAACGGCGCCCGTTCGGGGACGCCGAGCGTGCCGTCGCCGATCCGGATCTCGACGTTGTCGGAGTGCAGGTCTCGCAGTCGCCGGCGGGCGGCGGCGGCGAGCCCGACGTGGCGCTCCACGGCCACCACCTCACCGGCGATCCGCCCGGCCACCGCGGCGGCGTACCCGGAGCCGGCGCCGACCTCGAGCATCCGGTCGCCCGCCGACAGCGCGACCGCCTGCAGCATCGCCGCGACGATGTACGGCTGGGAGATGGTCTGGCCCTGACCGATCGGCAGCGGCGTGTCCTCATAGGCGCGGCCGGCTGCGGACTCGTCCACGAAGCGCTCCCGGGGCACCGTTCCCATGGCCGCCAGCACCTGGTCGTCCCGGATGCCCCGCCGGACGAGCTGGCGCTGCACCATCCGGTGGCGATCGTGGGCGAAGGTCCCCGTGCGCATCCGGTCACCCCCGACCATCGGGACGTCCTGGCGCCCGAGCAGTACCCGCCCGGTCCCGGCGTCAACCAGTCCCCGGCTCGACCAGCAGCCAGCCGGTCGCCACCGACCGAGCACACCGCTGCGGGTCGTCACCCAGGTGGAGCAGGCGAACCTCTCCGTGGCCGGCTGGACGCCGGACAAGTCCGTGGCGCTCGGTGAGGGCGTGCAGCGCACGTCGCACACGACCGGCGGCTACGCCAGCCGCCACACGGCTGCGATCGGCCCGTCGCCCGGCACCTCGACGGCGGCGTCGGTGATCGTCAGATCGACGCCGCCGTGGAGCGTCTCGGCGACCCCGTCCGGGGCCAGCGTCCGAGGCAACCGGGCGCCGGACCACGGGGCCCGGGCCGCGCCCACCAGCAGTCGCTCGTCGGCCGTCTCGCGCAGGAAGGCGATGGCGTCGGCCTGCCGCACCACCCAGCGCAGGCCTCCGCGGCACAGCGCCGGGTGCCGGCGCCGCAACGCGATGAGCTCCTGGTGGAGCCGCAGCGTCTCGTCGTCCCAGCGGTCCGGACGGTCCCACGGCATCGGCCGCCGGCCGTCCTCCCCGTTGCGCCCCTGCAGCCCGAGCTCGTCCCCGGCGTAGACCATCGGGGTCCCGAGGTAGGTCATCAGCATCACGGCCGCGAGCCGCGACGCCTCGCCCGATCCGGTGACCGTCCGGATCCGGGCGGTGTCGTGCGAACTGATCAGGTTCCAGTGCCGCGCGGCGACGGCCCACGGCACCGCTGCCGCGAAGTCGCGCATGGTGTCGACGTTCTCGGTGCCCGGACGGCGGACGATCCGCGAGCCGACGCCCAGCAGACTCTCCTCGTACTCCGGGCCCACCAGCCAGGACCACACCGGTCGGCCGAACCCGGCGTAGTTCATCGATCCCTGCCAGCCGTCACCGCGCAGGTCGGCGGTGAAGTCGTTGGTGTACTCGGCGATGAGCACCGAGTCGGGTCGCACCGCGGCGAGCGTCCCGCGGATCAGCCTGGCCACGGCGGCCCCGTGGTCGTGCGCGCCGTGCCGGCCGGTCATGTTGGCCACGTCGATGCGCCACCCGTCCAGGTCGTACGGCTCTCGCAGCCACCGGGCGACGACGGAGTCGCCCGGGCCGAACATCCGGTCCCGCAGCTCCAGCGACTCCAGGTCGAACTTGGGCAGCGAGCGGTGGCCGAGCCAGCTGGCGTAATCGTCGCGGTCGCCGAAGTAGTAGAAGGAGCGTTCCGGCGCCATCGGGTCGGCGAGTGCGGCCCGGAACCAGGCGTGGTCGTCCCCGGAGTGATTGGTGGTCAGGTCGCCGACGATGCGCAGGCCGGCGTCGTGGCAGGCGCCGGCCAGCCGGGCCAGGGCGGCGTCGCCGCCGAGCAACGGGTCGACGGTCTCGAACGTGGTGGCGTTGTAGCGGTGGTTGGACCGGGCCGGGAAGATCGGCGTCAGGTACAGGGTGGTGATCCCGAGCTGCTGCAGGTGGGACAGCCGCTCCCGGATGCCGTCCAGGTCGCCGCCGTAGAACTGCTCGGAGACGCCGGGCCCGGACGGGATGACCGGGTCGTCCCAGTCCGCCGGGATGGCCCAGGCCGGGACCGGGCGCTCTGCCCCCGACCGCGCGAACCGGTCCGGGAACACCTGGTAGACGACCGCGTCCAGCGCCCAGTCGGGACCGGGATCGAACGTGGTGAGCCGGAAGTCGGCCAGATCGGTGATGTCCCGCGCGTGTTCGCCGGTGCCGTTGAGCCAGCTGTAGCCGGACCGGCCGCGGTCCAGGTGCACCCGGTAGCTGGTCACCGGGTTGTGGATGGGCACCTCCGCGGTGAACCACCGCTCACCGGCGTCCGCCCCGTCCGGCGTGGCGTCCACCCACGTCGGCTCGGCATCCTGCAGCACCCGCAGGCTCACGGACCGGACGCCGCCGCGCGCCGGCACCCGCACCCGCACCGGGACGCGGTCGCCGAGCGCCGGACGGGCGGTCCCGACGTAGAGCGCCGACCCGTCGTGGTGCGGTCCGACGCGCACCACCGCGGGGCGACCGGACGGCCGGCTCGGGCCGGTCACGCGGGCCGGACCAGCACCCGGTAGGACCACGGTCCCATCGCGAGCTCGGCGTCGCCGTCGATGTCCATCGGCTCGTCGGTGGTGAAGTCGACGTAGTGCCCGTGGCACAGCGACTGGGCGAACCGCACCCGGGTGGTGCTGGGCGCCAGGTTGAAGACCGCGAACACCTTGTCGCGGTCGTTGGCCCGCACGAAGCTCAGCACGTGCATGCTCGCCGAGTTGGGCACCTCCACCATGCGGGAGGCCCAGTGCGCGTTCCACAGCGCGGTGTTCGTCCGCTTCAGCGCGAACAGCTTCCGGTACAGCTCACCCATCGGGTGCTCGCGCCAGACGATGGGGTCCCGCTCGAAGAACTCCAGCCGCTTGTCGTTGCCGGCCTCCTGCCCGTTGTAGATGAGCGGCATCCCGTCGCCGACGGCGGACAGCACCACAGCCGCGTCCAGGGCGTCGGCGAACTGCTCGTACTCCGTGCCCTCCCAGGCGTTCTTGTCATGGTTGCTGACGAACGTCATCCGCATGCAGTCGGCCGGGTACGACTTCTCGTTCCAGGCGTAGTAGACGCGCAGCTGTTCGAGATCGGCTTCGCCCTGGGCGATCCGGTGCATGGCGTCGTTCCAGCTCCAGGCGTAGGTCATGTCGAAGGCACCGGCGTGCAGGTCGCGCGCCTCCCACTCGGCCAGCATGAACACCGGCTTGATCGCGTCCAGCTCGGCCCGCACCGTGTCCCAGAAGTCGGTGGGCACCAGACCGGCGGTGTCGCACCGGTACCCGTCGATGTCGGTCTCGGTCACCCAGTACCGCATCGCCAGGGTCATGTACTGCCGGAGTTCGGGTACGTCGTAGTCGAGATCGATGATGTCGTCCCAGTCGAACCACGGGGTGGGCCGGAACCCGCCGCGCCAGTCCCGGGCGTACCAGTTCGGGTGCTCGGTGACCAGGTTGCAGTCCCAAGCGGTGTGGTTGGCCACCCAGTCCAGGATCACGTACATCCCGAGGTCATGCGCGGAACGGACGAAGTGCGTGAGGTCCTCGGTGGTACCGAGCGCCGGTTCCAGCGCGTAGTAGTCACTGATCGCGTACGGGCTGCCCAGGGTGCCCTTGCGGCGCTCGCGACCGATCTGCTGCACCGGCATCAGCCAGAGGATGACCGCGCCCAACTGCTGCAGCCGCGGCAGGTGCGCCTCTGCGGCCCGCAGCGTGCCCTCGGGCGTGAACTGCCGGGTGTTGATCTGGTAGATGGTGGCGTTCTTGCTCCACTCGGGATGCGTGATGCGCACCGCCGGCGTCGGTCGGTAGCGGTCCGGGACCGTCATGGACGCCACGCTCCTGCTGGTCGGGAGACGCCGGACTCAGCCCTTGAGCGTGAGTCCGCTGTCCGGGTCAAAGAAGTGCAGCCGGGCGACGTCCACCACCACCTCGATCTGGTCGCCGATCCGGACCCGGGAGCGGGGCGCGAACGAGGCGACGAAGCGGGTGCCGTTCGAGCGGAGGCCGGTGTCGTCGGCGCCGGAGTCCTCGGCCAGGGCCCGGGTCTCCTCGTTCTCCACCGGCGGGACGTCCAGGTCGAAGTGCACGACGATCTCCGAGCCGAGGGCCTCGGTGAGCCCGACCGTGGCGACCAGTGTGGAGTCGGGGGCCGCGGCCTCCCGCAGCACGCCGGCGTCCTCCATGTCCTCGCTGCGGATCCCGACCGCGACCGGCCGGTCGACCCACTGGCCCAGGCTCGGGTGGTCGGTCAGCACACTGCCCGTCAGGGCCAGCGTCCGCGATCCGAACCGCAGGCCCAGGCCCTCGCCGTGCCGGATGATCCGGCCCATCCCCATGTTCATCGGCGGCGACCCGATGAAGCCGGCGACGAAGAGGTTGGCCGGGTTGTCGTACAGGTACTGGGGTGCGCCGACCTGCTGCAGGATCCCCGACTTGATGACGGCGACCCGGTCCCCCATGGTCATCGCCTCGATCTGGTCGTGCGTCACGTACAGCGTGGTGACGTTGAGGTCGTGCTGGATCTGGCCGATCTCGGCACGCATCTGCACCCGCAGTTTGGCGTCCAGGTTCGACAGGGGCTCGTCCATCAGGAACACCTGCGGTTCGCGCACGATGGCCCGGCCCATCGCGACCCGTTGCCGTTGTCCACCGGAGAGTTGCTTGGGCTTGCGGTCCAGCATCGGCCCGAGTTCGAGCATCTCGGCGGCCCGCTCCACCCGGCGGCGGATCTCGGTCTTGTCCATGCGGCGGATCTTCAGGCCGTACCCGATGTTCTCGGCCACCGTCATGTGCGGGTACAGCGCGTAGGACTGGAACACCATGGCGATGTCCCGCTCCCGGGGCGAGAGCGTGTTGACCACCCGGTCGCCGATCTTCATCACCCCGGTGCTGATGTCCTCCAACCCGGCGACCATCCGCAGCGCGGTCGATTTCCCACACCCGGACGGCCCGACCAGGACCAGGAACTCGCCGTCGGCGATCTCCAGGTCCAGGTCGTGCACCGCGTGGTAGCCGTTCTCGTACTGTTTGTTGACCTTGTCCAGCGTGACGGTGGCCATCGGGACGTCCTTCCAGGATCGGGATGTCGAAGCAGTGGCCGGGGTCAGCCCTTGACCGCGCCGGCGGTGATGCCGCCGACGATGTAGCGCTGCAGGAACTGGAACAGCACGACGATCGGGATCGCGACGATGAGCGCACCGGCCGCGAAGACGCCGAAGTTGGCGTTGCGCTGGGCCGAGATGAGTCCGTACAGCCCGACGGCGGCGGTCTTGGCCGAGTCCTCGGTGAGGAAGACGCTGGAGATGATGAACTCGCTCATCGTGCTGATGAACGACAGCAGGCCGGTGATGGCCAGGATCGGTGTCACCAGCGGCAGGATGATGCCGAAGTAGATCTGCGCGTGGGTGGCCCCGTCGACCTTGGCCGACTCGTCCAGGTCCTTGGGGATGGTGTCGAAGAAGCCCTTCATCAGCCAGGTGTTCACCCCGAGCGCGCCACCCAGGAACAGCAGGATGAGCGACCACGGGGTGTTGAAGCCGATCGCCGGGTACAGCTCGCTGATCTCCACGAAGATCAGGTAGATGGCCACGATGGCCAGGAACTGCGGGAACATCTGGACCAGCAGGATGAACAGCATCCCGGCGCGACGACCTCGGAAGCGGTACCGGGAGAACGCGTAGGCCGCCGCGGCCGAGATGAACAACGACAGGGCCGCGGACAGCAGCGAGATGAGCAGCGAGTTGGCGAACCACCGCCAGAAACTGGTCTCACTGAACAGCGTGTCGAAGTTGGCGAAGCTCGCGTCCCGTGGGATCAGCGTGGACGAGCTCAGCGTGCCCTGCGGGTTGAAGGCGGCAGAGACCACGAACAGGATCGGGAAGATCGCGAAGAACAGCGCGATCACGCCGACGACGTGCCGCCAGCCGACCCGCCGGAACCAGTTGCCGCGGGCGCTGCCCAGGCGCACCACGTGGCCGGACTGCCCGCTTCCGTGCGAGGTGTCCCGCAGTTCCGACGCCAGCATCGCTTCCGTGCTCATCAGTTGACCTCCTCCAGCACCCGGGTCCGGCGGAAGCCGATGATCGAGATGACCGCCACGATCAGGAAGATCAGCACCGAGATGGCCGCAGCGAAGCCGTAGTCCGCACCCTGACCGCCGAAGGCCAGCCGGTAGGTGTAGCTGATCAGCAGGTCCGTCGCGCCGGCCGTCGGGTTGTCGGCCGGGAACGGCCCACCGCCGGTGGTCAGGTAGATCGCGTTGAAGTTGTTGAAGTTGAACGCGAACGTGGTGATCAGCAGCGGGCCGGTGGCCACCAGCAACAATGGGAAGGTGATGGTCCGGAAGGCGTAGCCGGGTCTGGCGCCGTCCACCCCGGCTGCCTCGACCAGGTCGGACGGGATCGACTGCAGCGCGCCGGTGCAGACCAGGAACATGTACGGGAAGCCCATCCAGAGCTGGATGATGAGCACGGCCAGCCGTGCGGTCCACTCCCCACCGAGCCAGTCGACCGACAGCCCGAACAGGTTGTTGATCAGGCCGAAGTCGGCGTTGAACATGTCGCGCCAGACCAGCAGCATCGCGAAACCCGGCATGGCGTACGGCAGGATCAGCAGCGACCGGTAGATCCGGCGGCCGCGCAACTCCTCGCTGTTGAACAGCATGGCCAGTGCCAGCCCGAGCGCGAAGGTGAGCACCGGGACGAGCAGGGCGAAGGCGAAGTTCCAGAGCAGGATCTTGAAGAACGACCCGGCGATGGTCGGGTTGGTCAGCGCGTCGGTGAAGTTCTCGAACCCGACACCGACCTTCCAGCCCTGGGCCAGTGCGTTGCCGTTGGGGTCGACGAAGCTGCCGATGTCGTTGTCCGCCGTGAAGACGGTGCCCGTGTTGATGTCGGTGATGCAGTCGCAGTCGGCCTGGTAGTTCTGCCCGGCGATGCCTTCGAATGCGGTGGACAGGCCCTGGCTGCGGATGGCGCCGTCGTCGGTCGGCACCGAGAACTCGGCGATCTCGGCACCCCGGGCGGACGCCTCACCGACGTTCAGCACGGTGAAGCCCTCGGCCTCGGTGATCTTGCCGGTGGCTCCGGCACTGAAGGTGCCCGGCACCAGCGGTTCCAGCCCGGCTGCGGTGCCGGCGAACGCCGCGCCCTGGGCGTCGGTGAGCAGGAAGACCAGGTCACCGTCCGGCTCGGTCCCGATGGACAGTGCGTAGACCTCCGACCCCGGCGCCTGGGTGATCGAAGCGCTCTCGATCGCGGCGATGGCCTCGTCCTTGCTGCCTCGGTGCCCGTCGCCGAAGTTCGTGAACGCGGTGGTGAGGGTGTAGATGATGGGCGCGACCTGGAAGCCGAGCAGGAACAGCGTGCCGATGACCAGGTACTTGGCCGGGATCATCCGGGGCGACAGGTAGATCACGAAGATGGCGATCGTCGCCACGATGACGATGGCCAGGCCGATCCAGTTGCCGGCGTCGATCAACGGGATCGCGGCCCAGACGGCGATCGCGGCCGCGACCGCCAGCAGCAGCAGCTTGAGGATCAGGCCCAGCGGCCGGCCACCGGGGCCGGCCAGGCGCATGAGCCCACCCGGCGGCGGCGGGCCGCCGGCCGCCGCGGGGGCGCCTGACTCACGGACGTGCTCGACAGGACTGGCCACGACACTCCTCCAGGGTCCGTGGTGCTGCGATCGGGGGCGACGCGCAGGTGGTGGGGATCCGCCGGGCCCGGACCGGTCCGTCCGGGCCCGGCGGACGTCACCCGCCGATGAGCCCGTCGATGGTGGTGGCCAGGTCGCGGGTGGTCTGGGCCGGATCGGCGCCGCCGACGATCGCGACGATGGCCTTGCCCCAGGGATCGAAGATCCCGGCCATCTCGGTGAAGGACGGCAACGGGTCGCCCTCGGCACCGGCCTCGTTGAAGGCGGCGATGTCCGGGTTCTCGGCGGCCACCGACTCGTAGGTCTCCAGCAGGGCCGGCGGCCGCGGTTGGGCGTCGTAGAGCCCCTGCGCCACCTCGGGCTGGATGAAGTAGTTGGTCGCGAACTCCTGAGCCAGGGCCTTGTTCTGGCCCTTGCTGGCCACGTACACCGCCTGCACTCCCAGGAACGGCCGCGCCGGCGGACCGCCGGCGAACGACGGGATGTCGGAGATCGCGTAGTTGATGCCGGCCGCCTCGATGTCCGGCAGGGTCCAGGGGCCGCTGACCATGAACGCCGTCTTCTGATCGGTGAAGATCGACGCCAGGTTCTCCGAGCCGATGGACGTCTTGAGCAGCCCCTGCTGGGCCATCTGCGACATCCTGGTGTTCGCGGCGATGCTGGCGTCCGAGCCCATCTCCATCTGGTTGATGTCGTAACTGCCGTCCGGGCTCTCGCCGAACAGCGTGCCGCCGCCCGCGGTGAAGATCGGGTACGTGTGGTACGGCGCCGGGGCACCGTCGGTGCCGATCGGCAGGGCCAGCAGCTCGGTGACCCTGCCCTGCTGCTGCAGCGACGTGGCCGCGGCGGTGAGATCCTCCCAGGTCGCCGGGGCCTCGGGCGCCAGATCGGTGTTCCGGTAGAGCGCGAGGTTCTCGACCGCGTAGGGGATCCCGTAGACCTGGCCGTTGAAAGTCACCGCCTGGATGGCGGCGGGGTTGAACAGGTCCTTGGTGGCGTCGGTCATCGGGACGGGATCGATGGCGCCGTTCTGCACCAGCTGGCCGATCCAGTCGTTCGCGCCCAGCACCAGGTCGGGTCCGGTGCCCGCCTGCGAGGCGGTGAGGAACTGTGTGCGGGTCTCGTTGACCGCCTGGACGTTCACCGTGACGCCGTTCTCGGCAGCGAACGCGTCGGCCGCCTCCTTCACCGGCGGGGCGTACAGCGCGTCGGTCCAGATCGTCAGCGTCCCGGCCGCGCTGCCCGCCGGGGCGCCGCCGCCGGTCGTGGCCGGCGACTCCTCGGCCGTGGTGCCGGTGGCCGCACTGGTGGCCGTCCCCGCCCCGGCCGCGGAGGTGGCCGCGGTGGTCCCACCACCCCCGTCGTCGGAGCCGCCGCAGGCGGCCACCAGGAGGGCGACGATCCCACCGAGCGCGATGAGTCGTGCGTGTCGTGATCGCATGTCGGGCTCCTCAGCACAGCTCTGGGCATCGGGTCTCGCGCGTCGCACACGGGTGGCCCGACCTGGGCTCCGGGGCTGTCACCGGCGCCGTCGGTCGGACGAAATGCTTGTGTGCGGCATCACACTCCTGGTCGGGCGATCGCGCAAGGCGAGACGTGGATGGCCTTCCGATCGTTGTGTTCCAACGCATCTGCCGGGCTGATCCGGCTGAACCGGTTCAGCACCGCATCCGGCCAACCGTCCGGCCTGATCCGATTCACCATGGGGGACCGCAGTGGCGCGTGCGACGATCGGGGATCAGCACGGCTCGGGCGGAGGCGGGGAGGCGATGGCGTCACCAGGCCGATCGACCACGCCGCCGCGGGTCAGGCTCCGGGACGTCGCCGAACGGGCGGGCGTCTCCCAGACCACGGCGTCGTACGTGCTGGCCGGACGCCGCGACATGGGCATCTCCGCGACGACCGAGCAGCGCGTCCGGCACGCCGCCCGCGAGATGGACTACCGGCCGAACCTGATGTCCCGTGGGCTGCGGACCCGCGGGTCGGACACCATCGGGCTGCTGTCGGACGTCATCGCCTCGGAGGCGTTCGCGGGCGACATCGTGCGCGGCACGCTGGCCACCGCCGTGCTGCACGGGCACCAACTGTTCATCGGCGAGAGCGAGGGGTCCGTCGCGGTGGAGCGGACGCTGGTGCACAGCATGGCCGACCGTGGCGTGAAGGGCTTCGTCTACGCGTCGATGTACACACGCCGGGCGACCATCAGCAAGGTGCTGCGGGAGCACCCCGTCGTGCTGCTCAACTGCGTGAGCACCGGCCGCGCCCTGCCGGCGGTGGTGCCCGCCGAACGAGAGGCCGGACGCGCGGTGGCCCGCGTCCTGGTCGACCACGGCCACCGCCGGATCGCCCTGGTCGGGGAACCGGCGCCGCACACCATGGCCGCGGCGGAACGACTGGCCGGGATCGACGACGTGCTCGCCCCCCCAGGGGCTGGAGCTGACCGATCTCATCGACACCATCTGGTGGCCGGAGCCGGCCCACGCGGCAGTCAGCCGGTACTTCGCGGAGGGCCACCGACCGACCGCGCTGATCTGCCTGAACGACCGGATCGCCCTGGGCGCGTACCAGGCCGCCGCAGAGGCGAGGTTGTCCATCCCGGACGACCTCTCGGTGATCTCCTTCGACGACTCGGACCTGGCCGGATGGCTGCGCCCCGGACTGACCAGCGCCGCGATCCCCCACTTCGAGCTGGGCCGCCGCGCGGTGGAGCGACTGCTGGAACCGTCGCTGTCCCCCGGCATCGAGCGGGTGCTCATGCCGCTGTCCGAACGCGAGTCGGTGGCGCCGGCCCCGATCAGCCGAACGGCCCGACCTCGAGCACGCGCAGCACCGGCTCCCCCGCCTCGTCCGCCGCGGCCACGTCGATCTCCGCGGTGATCCCCCAGTCCCGGTCGCCCTGCGGGTCGTCGAACACCTGCCGCACCGACCATGCCTGCGGTCCGGGCCGGACGGTGATCAGCGCGGCGCTGCGGGCATCGGCGCCCACGGCCAGGTCGTCGTACTCGGCCCAGTAGCCGTCCATCGCCTCGGCCCAGGCCTGCTCGGTCCACACCGACGCCCCGACGGCGTCTTCCGGGGCCAGGTCGCGCAGCTCGCCCAGGTCGGCGTACGCCCGGCGGGACAGCAGCTCGACCCGCCGGAACAGCGCGTTGCGGACCATGACGGTGAATCCGCGGACGTTGGCGGTGACACCGCGGCCGGCGTCGGCGCTGGGCGGGCGCACCCCGGGCAGGCCGGTCTCCTCCTCGTCCGGATGCGCCAGCGCCTCCCACTCGTCCAGCAGCGACGAATCCACGCCGCGGACGAGTTCGCCCAGCCACGAGACGATGTCGGTGAGCTCTTCGGTCCGCGCGTCCAACGGTACGGTGCGCCGCATGGCCCGGTAGGCGTCGGCGAAGTAGCGCAGCACCACCCCCTCGGACCGGCTCAGACCGTAGAAGGCGACGTACTCGGAGAACGTCATGGCGCGTTCGAACATGTCCCGCACGATGGACTTCGGGTCGGGGGTGTACTCGGCCACCCACGGATGGCCGCGCCGGTAGGTCTCGTAGGCGACCTCGATGAGATCGGCCAGCGGCTTCGGGTGCTCGACCTCCTCGAGCAGTTCCATCCGCTCCTCGTACTCGAGCCCGTCGGCCTTCATCGCGGCGACCGCGTCGCCGCGGGCCTTGTACCGCTGCGCGGCCAGGATGGTGCCCGGCCCCTCGAGCGTCGCCTCGATGAGCGAGACCACGTCCAGCGGATAGCCGTCCGACTCGCGGTCCAGCATCTCGAGCGCGGCCAGCGCCAGCGGCGAGAGCGGCTGGTCGAGCGCGAAGTCCAGCTGCAAGTCCTCGGTCAGCCGGTACCGCCGCCCGGTCGCGTCCGGGACGTCGAGCCGCTCGATGATGCCGGCGGTGAGCAGGGCCTTGGTGACGGCGATGGCGCGCAACGCATGTCGCAGCTGCCGGTCGCGCGGCTCGTGGCTGCCCTCGATGAGCCGGCGCATGGCGGTGAACGCGTCGCCGGGGCGGGCGATGACGCCCAGCACCATGGCGTGCGACACCCGGAAGTGCGACCGCAGCGACTCCGGTCCACCCTCGACCAGCTTGTCGAACGTCTTCTCGGTCCAGTTGACGAAGCCCTCGGGCGGCTTGCGCCGCACCACCTTCCGCTTCTTGGCCGGGTCGTCCCCGGCTTTGGCCAGTGCACGCTCGTTCTCGATCACGTGCTCCGGCGCGAGCACGACCACGTCGCCGGCGGTGTCGTACCCGGCCCGGCCGGTGCGTCCGGCGATCTGGTGGAACTCGCGGACCGACAGCAGCCGGGTGCGCCGTCCGTCGTACTTGCTCAGGCCGGTGAGCAGCACGGTCCGGATCGGCACGTTGATGCCCACGCCGAGGGTGTCCGTGCCACAGATGACCTTGAGCAGCCCGGACTGGGCCAGCTTCTCGACCAGCCGCCGGTACTTGGGCAGCATCCCGGCGTGGTGCACGCCGATGCCCTGCCGCACCAGCCGGGACAGCGTCCGGCCGAACCCGGCCGAGAAGCGGAAATCGCCGATGGTCTCGGCGATCTGGTCCCGCTCGGCCCGGGTCGCCACGGCCAGGCTGGACAGTGCCTGCGCGCGCTCGAGGGCCGCAGCCTGGGTGAAGTGCACCAAGTACACCGGAGCCCGTCCGGTGCTGATCAGTTCCTGCAGCGTCTCGGTCAGCGGCACCAGCGTGTACTCGAAGTGCAGCGGCACCGGCCGCTGCACGCCGGTGATGAGGCTGGTCTCCCGGCCGGTCCGCGCGGTCAGGTCCTCGGCGAAGAAGGAGACGTCGCCGAGCGTCGCGGACATCAGCACGAACTGGGCGCGCGGCAGTTCGAGCAGCGGCACCTGCCAGGCCCAGCCCCGCTGCGGGTCGCCGTAGTAGTGGAACTCGTCCATCACCACGACGCCCGGGTCGGCGTCGGCCCCGCCGCGGAGCGCGATGCCGGCCAGGATCTCGGCCGTGCAGCAGATGATCGGGGCGGTGGCGTTCACCGCCGAGTCGCCGGTGATCATGCCGACCGCGTCGGCCCCGAAGATGTCGACCAGGTCGAAGAACTTCTCGGAGACCAGGGCCTTGATCGGCGCGGTGTAGTAGGCCCGGCGGGAGCCGCCGGCCTGCTGGGCGGTCAGCCCGGCGAAGAGCGCGGCGGTGGCGATCATGCTCTTGCCCGACCCGGTCGGCGTCGCCACGATCACGTTGTTCTCGGCGACGATCTCCAGCAGCGCCTCCTCCTGGTGCGAGTAGAGGCTCAGACCGCGCTGCTGCGCCCAGCCGGTGAAGGCGTCGTAGACGGTGTCCGGGTCGGGTTCCCCGTCGACCAGGCCGGAGTGGTCCGGGCCGCCGAGGCGCTCCCGCCAGGCCTGCGGGTTCTCCCCGGCGGGGACGAGGTCGGCCACGGTCGTCATGCCGTCCAGCCTCGCACGGCCGGGGTCGCCGGCTTGACGGCCGACGACGTTGGGTACAGATCACCCGCCCGCGTCCGATCGGGCGTGGCGCACGAGGAGTCAGCACAGAGCCAGTGGATGCCAGGATCCGGCGGGTGGCGACCGAGGTGTTCGGGTGGCCGTCCCTGCGTCCCGGTCAGCTCGAGGCCATGCGCTCCGTCGTCGACGGTGTTCAGCCGACCACTGCTGACGCGTCGACGGCAAGCCGCCGACGCGTCAGGTCTTGGCTGCCGGCCGGCAGCGCGCACAGGGTCTGCTCGTCCGGTCACTCCCCGACGAGGACACGGACTTCGCGTGGTTGCGCCCAGTCGCTGACGTCATCGAATTCCTCGTCGTGCTGTGGCCGGAGATCCGTGTCACCGACTTCGACGGGGCGGGCAGTGGCACCGGCGTCCTGGTGTGGTGCGGGTGGGTGGTGCTCGGGCTCGCGCTCGTCGCCGTCGCGCAGCTGCGCAGAACTCGAGGCACCGTCACGGCGCACTGATCATCGGCGGCGTCACTGCCGCAGCATCGGCCGCAGCGTCTCCAGCACACTCACGTCGTCGATCGTCGAGGGCACCGGCTCGTCGGCGCCGTCGGCGATGCCGCGCATGGTCCGGCGCAGGATCTTCCCCGAGCGGGTCTTGGGCAGGCCCGGCACCACCAGCACCTCGCGCAGCGCGGCCACCGCCCCGATCCGGTCCCGGACCAGTTGCACCAGCTCGGCCTGCAGCCGCTGTTCGTAGCCGGGCTCGGAGGTGTCCACACTGGACTTCAGCACCACGAAACCACGCGGCACCTGCCCCTTGAGCGCATCGGACACCCCGATGACGGCGCACTCGGCCACGTCCGGGTGGGAGGCCAGCACCTCCTCCATCCCGCCGGTGGAGAGCCGGTGTCCGGCAACGTTGATCACGTCATCGGTGCGCCCCATGACGAAGACGTACCCGTCCTCGTCGAGGTGGCCGCCGTCGCCGGACAGGTAGTAGCCGTCGAACGCGGACAGGTACGAGCGGACGAACCGCTCGTCGTCCTGCCACACGGTGAGCAGCGCGCCGGGCGGCAGCGGGAGCTTGGCCACGATGGCTCCGTCCTCGCCGGCCGGGACGCGTCCACCCTGCCCGTCCAGCACCTGGATGTCCCAGCCCGGCATGGGCAGGGTGGGCGATCCGGGCTTGATCGGCAGCAGTCCGACACCGGCCGGGTCGGCCGCGATGGGCCAGCCCGTCTCGGTCTGCCACCAGTTGTCGATGACCGGGATGTCGAGCAGTTCGGTGGCCCAGCGGTGGGTCTCGGGATCGAGCCGCTCGCCGGCCAGGAACAGGTACCGCAGGCTGCTCAGGTCATACCGGCCCGCGAGCGCACCGGATGGGTCGTCCTTCTTGATGGCCCGGAACGCGGTCGGCGCGGTGAACATCGTCCGGACCCGGTGCTCGGCCACCACCCGCCAGAACTGGCCGGCGTCCGGCGTGCCCACCGGCTTGCCCTCGTAGATCACCGTCGTCGCCCCGGCCAGCAGCGGTGCGTAGACGCAGTACGAGTGGCCGACCACCCAGCCGACATCGGATGCGGTGAACATCGTCTGGCCGACCCCGACGTCGTAGATGCCGCGCATCGTCCAGGCCAGCGCGGTGGCGTAGCCGCCGCTGTCCCGGACCACGCCCTTGGGCTTCCCGGTGGTGCCGGAGGTGTAGAGGATGTAGAGCGGATCGGACGAGGCCACCGGCACCGGGTCGGCGGGCGTCGCGCCGGTCATCGCCTGCTCCCAGTCGTGCTCGGCGCCGGTCAGCTCGGCCGGGGACTGCGGCCGCTGCAGGACCACCGTCGCGTCGGGGGTGTGGCCGGCCAGCGCGATGGCCTCCCGCACCATCGGCACGTAGGGCAGGACGCGGCTCACTTCGATGCCGCAGGACGCGGTCACGATCACCTTCGGGGTGGCGTCGTCGATGCGCAGAGCCAGCTCCCGCGGCGCGAAGCCGCCGAAGACCACCGAGTGGATCGCCCCGAGCCGGGCGCAGGCGAGCATGGCGACGACCGCCTCGGGGATCATCGGCAGGTAGATCACCACCCGGTCGCCCCGCTCGACGCCCAGCCCGCGCAGCACCCCGGCGAACCGGCTGACCTGGTCGAGCAGGTCGGCGTAGGTGATGGACCGCTGGGTGCCGGTCACCGGGGAATCGTGCACGACGGCCACCTGATCACCGCGACCGGCGGCCACGTGCCGGTCGACGGCGTTCGCGCAGACGTTCAGCCGACCGCCCGGGAACCAGCGGAAGAACGGTGCCTGCGTGTCGTCCAGCGCCCGCTCCGGAGGGGTGTCCCAGTCCAGCGTCCGGGCAGCGTCCAGCCAGAAGGTCTCGGGATCCTGCAGGCTCAGCGCGTGCAGGGCCCGGTAGTCCCCGGTGTCGGCCCTGTGGTCCTGACCGGTGTCCTCACCCATGATCGACCCCTTCGCGACGGTGCGAGCTGGTGCGCGATCAGGCTAGCCAAGGCGATCACTCATGGCGCGTACGGACTCAGGTAACCGCACTGCCGGCAGCGCATGGCCTGGATCTCCCACCTGTCCCGCCCAGGACTCCCAGGATCCTGTCGGCACCGTCGTCCAATTCCCTCGACGGCCATCTCCGTGCCTCGTACGGTGCTGAGTGTCTCCCGAGCGATGAGTCCGGGTGGCCGTGCAGGTCCACTCCCCGACACCCGCCCGTGAGGCGCCGGCCCGACTCGTCGATCGGAGACCACCCGTCATGACCGCACCACCCGCCATCCAGGCCGAGGGCCTCATCAAGGTGTTCGGCAGCAACCGTGCCGTGGACGGCGTCGACCTGACCGTCGGATCCGGGACCGTCTACGGGCTGCTCGGCCCGAACGGTGCCGGCAAGACGACGGTGGTGAAGATGCTCGCCACGCTGCTGCGGCCGGACGGCGGCGAGGCCCAGGTGTTCGGCCGCGACGTCCGGCGCGAGGCCGACCACGTCCGGGAACTGATCAGTCTCACCGGGCAGTACGCCTCGGTCGACGAGGACCTCACCGGCACCGAGAACCTGGTGCTGCTGGGGCGGCTGCTCGGCGCCGGCAAGCGGGCCGCCCGGAACCGGTCGGCCCAGCTGCTGGAGGCGTTCGGGTTGACCGAGGCCGCCGACCGGCAGGTCAAGCAGTACTCCGGAGGCATGCGGCGGCGGATCGACATCGCCGCCAGCATCCTGTCCACGCCCAAGCTGCTGTTCCTGGACGAGCCGACCACCGGCCTCGATCCGCGCAGCCGCAACCAGGTCTGGGAGATCGTCCGGGCCGTGGTGGCCCAGGGCACCACCGTGCTGCTGACCACCCAGTACCTGGACGAGGCCGACCAGCTCGCGTCGCGCATCGCCGTCATCGACCACGGCACGGTGATCGCCGAGGGCACCAAGGGTGAGCTCAAGGCGTCGGTCGGACTGGGCACCGTGCACGTCCGGCTGCGGGACGCCGACCGCCGGGCCGAGGCCGCCGAGGTGCTCGAGCGGGTGCTCGGTTCGGAGGTCACCCTGGACGCCGATCCCGTCGCCGTCACGGCCCGCATCGGCGAGCGCGACACGGGTGGCCCGGGCGCCGTCGTCGAGGGCACCCCGGTCACCGAACTGGCCGCCGAGCAGGCCGCCCTGGCCCTCACCGAGCTGGCCCGCGCCGGCATCGTCGTCGACACCTTCTCGCTCGGACAGCCGAGCCTGGACGAGGTGTTCCTGGCCCTCACCGACCATCCCGCCTCGGATCGATCCGTCGACGCCGAGGCGACCGAGCAGGGAGCTGCGGCATGACCACCACCGAACGCGGCACCGACACGACGGCGATCTCGGCCGAGGCCCTGGAGCGGGGGTTCGACTCGAGCCGGCTGTCCGGCGTGCTGTCGGCCACCGAACGACCGCCGCGGCCGAGCGGGCTGTCGTCGTCGATCACCTTCGGCTGGCGGGCCGTGCTGAAGATCAAGCACGTCCCCGAGCAGCTGTTCGACGTCACCCTGTTCCCGATCATGATGACGTTGATGTTCACGTACCTCTTCGGAGGTGCGCTGGCCGGTTCGACCACCGAGTACCTGCAGTACTTCCTGCCGGGCATCCTGGTCGCCAGCATCGCGATGATCACCATGTACACCGGCGTCGCGGTGAACACCGACATCGCCAAGGGCGTCTTCGACCGGTTCCGCACCCTGCCGATGTGGCGGCCGGCGCCGATGGTCGGCTACCTGCTCGGCGACCTGTTCCGGTACGTCATCGCCTCGGTGGTCATCGTGGTGATGGGTCTGATCCTGGGCTACCGGCCGGCCGGCGGCGTGGTGGGCGTGCTGGCCGGGGTGCTCGTGCTGCTGGTGTTCTGCTTCGCCTTCTCCTGGGTGTGGACGATGTTCGGCCTGCTGCTGCGGTCGGAGAAGTCGGTGATGGGCGTCAGCATGATGGTGCTGATGCCGCTGACCTTCCTGTCCAGCGTGTACGTCGACCCCTCGACCATGCCGGGGTGGCTGCAGGCGTTCGTCAAGGTCAACCCGGTCACCCACGTCGCCGACGCGGTCCGCGCCACCATGAGCGGGGTCTGGGACGGCAGCGCCCTGCTCTGGGTCGCGGTCTGGACGGTCGCGCTCACCGTCGTCTTCGGGACCTGGACGATGCGGCTCTACAACCGCACGTGAGGCCGGCCGGCAGCCGCACGCGGCACACTGGATGGGTTGCCCGTCGCAGGCAGCCCCGCACCCGTCCAGCAGGAAGAGCCGCACCGTGACCGACGGACCGTTGATCGTCCAGTCCGACAAGACGCTGTTGCTGGAGGTCGGGCACGCCGACGCCCCGGCGGCGCGGGCCCAGATCGCCCCGTTCGCCGAGCTGGAACGCTCCCCCGAGCACATCCACACCTACCGGATCACCCCGCTGGCGCTGTGGAACGCGCGCGCCGCGGGCCACGACGCCGAGCAGGTGGTGGACGCGCTGGTCCGCTGGTCGCGGTTCGCGGTGCCGCAGGCGCTGCTGGTCGATGTGGTCGAGACGATGAGCCGGTACGGCCGGCTGGTGCTGCAGTCACACCCGACGCAGGGTCTGATCCTGATCTCCCGGGACCGCGCGGTGCTGGAGGAGATCCTGCGGCACAAGAAGATCGCCCCGATGCTGGGAGCCCGGATCGACCAGGACACCATCGCCGTCCACCCGTCGGAGCGGGGTCACCTCAAGCAGGCGCTGCTCAAGGTCGGCTGGCCGGCCGAGGACGAGGCCGGCTACGTCGACGGTGAGGCACACCCCATCGAGCTGGCGCCCGACGGCTGGGAGCTGCGGCCGTACCAGGCCGAGGCGGTGCAGGGCTTCTGGGCCGGCGGGTCCGGCGTGGTGGTGCTGCCCTGCGGTGCCGGCAAGACGCTGGTCGGTGCGGCAGCCATGGCCGAGGCGGCGGCGACCACGCTCATCCTGGTCACCAACACCGTCTCCGGTCGGCAATGGAAACGAGAACTGGTAGCGAGAACCACATTGACCGAGGAGGAGATCGGCGAGTACTCCGGCGAGCGCAAGGAGATCCGCCCGATCACCATCGCCACGTACCAGGTGATGACCCGGCGGTCCAAGGGCGAGTACAAGCACCTGGACCTGTTCGACTCACGCGACTGGGGCTTGATCATCTACGACGAGGTGCACCTGCTGCCGGCACCGGTGTTCCGGATGACGGCCGACCTGCAGTCCCGCCGCCGGCTCGGGCTGACCGCCACCCTGGTGCGCGAGGACGGCCGCGAGGGCGACGTGTTCTCGCTCATCGGACCGAAGCGGTACGACGCCCCGTGGAAGGACATCGAGGGCCAGGGCTGGATCGCACCGGCCGAGTGCACCGAGGTCCGGGTGACCATGACCGACGCCGAGCGACTGTCCTACGCCACGGCCGAGCCGGAGGAACGGTACAAGATCGCCGCCACGGCCCGGACGAAACTGCCGGTGGTGCGCCAGATCCTGGCCCAGCACCCGGACGAGCTCACCCTGGTCATCGGCGCCTACCTGGACCAGCTCGACGAGCTCGGCCGCGAGCTGGACGCCCCGGTCATCCAGGGGTCCACCACGAACCGGGAGCGGGAGAAGCTGTTCGACGCGTTCCGCTCCGGCGAGATCCGCACCCTGGTCGTGTCCAAGGTGGCCAACTTCTCCATCGACCTGCCCGAGGCCTCGGTGGCGATCCAGGTGTCGGGCACGTTCGGCTCCCGTCAGGAGGAGGCGCAGCGACTGGGCCGGTTGCTGCGACCCAAGGGCGACGGCAAGCAGGCGCACTTCTACTCGGTCGTCTCGCGGGACACGCTGGACACCGACTACGCCGCGCACCGGCAGCGCTTCCTGGCCGAGCAGGGCTACGCGTACCGCATCGTCGACGCCGACGACCTGCTCGGCCCGGCGGTGCCGGACGCCGGCGAGTAGGCGGTGCGCGGGGCGCGACGGATCGCAGCGGCCGGCCTGGTCGCCGTGCTCGCGGTCGTCTCGGTGGCGGGTTGCACGTCGACGCCGGAGCTGACGCCGAGTACCGGCATGGCAACGAGCAGCGACGCGGTCCGTCCGACGTCGTCGGCCCTGATCACCCCGGTGACGCCGAACGGATTGCTGACCGGACCGGGGGTCACCGCCACCACCGTCGCGCTGGGGGTGCTCGTCGACCCGGACCGCGACCGCGGGTTCACCGACGGGGTACGGCTCTGGCAGCAGGTGGTGAACAGCACCGGTGGCGTGTGCGGCCGCACCGTGACGCTGGCGACGAACGGCACCGGTGGCGTGCCGGCCGACCCGGCGCAGGCGTACCCGGTCATCGGGCGGCAGGTGCTCGGCCTGGTCGCGTTGGGACCGGCCGACCCCGGCACCTCCTGGCTGGACGACGCCGCGGCCGACCAGATCCCCACAGTGGTGCCGTCCGGTGCGGATGCCCAACTGGGACCGGACCGCCCGGTGGTGGTCGGGGCTACCGCCGGCGTGCAGCTGATCAACACGCTGGCCTACCTGGCGGCCCAGGGCACGCTCCCCGACGGTGGGCGTCTCGGCGTGGTCGGCGACGGCAGCCCCGAGAGCGACGACGCGCTGGCCGGACTGCGGTGGTGGGCGGCCGACCACGACGTGGACGTCATGGTGCGCGCGTCGGACGAGCCGCTGGACGGCGCGATCTGGACCGGCGTCCCGGTGGTGGTCTCGCTGGCCGGACCGCAGCCGACCGGGCAGGTGCTCGAGACGGTGCCCGCCGACACGATGGTGATCACCGGGGTGGACGGGTACCGGCCCGACGTCTGGTCCGAGGCGGCCCGCGCCGCCGTCGACCGGGTCGTGGTCATGACCCCGGTGCCCGCGTACGGATCCGACCAGCCCCGCGCCGCCGACGTCATGGCCTGGTACCAGGCCGCCGGCGGCACCGCCCCCGGCGCCCGACTGCTGAGCGGTTTCGGCACCGCGCAGGTCTGGGGCCGGATGCTGCTGGACATGTGCGAGGACGCCGACCTGACCCGGTCCGCCGCCTGGCGCGCGGTGGCGACGATGGGGCCGGCCCCGTCCGACTCGCTGTTCGGCGCCGTCGAGCTGAGCCGGGTGCTCGGCGGGCGACCGGCCACGGTCGTCTCCGCGCTGGCCCGGGGCGATCTGGACGCGCCGGCGCAGCTGACCCCGTTGACCTGGCTGGGCGCCGCGGAGGACGTCGAGAGGTACCTGACCCAGCGGTGACACTGTGATCCAGCTCTCTCGGCGCGGCTGATCGGAACACTCCCGCGGAGCCACGGGTTGCGCCGGAGGTCCGACCCTTCCGCTCGCTGAGGAGTTGCCCATGGTCGCGCTCGGCACCACCGGTCTCGACGTCTTCCCACTGTCGCTCGGCGGCAACGTCTTCGGCTGGACCTCCGACCAGGAGACCTCGTTCCGCGTCCTGGACGAGTTCCTCGACGGCGGCGGCAACTTCATCGACACGGCCGACGCGTACTCGCAGTGGGCGCCGGGCAACGTCGGCGGTGAGTCCGAGACCATCCTGGGCGAGTGGCTGACCAGCCGCGGGGTGCGGGACCGGATCGTGCTGGCCACCAAGGTGAGCGCACTGAGCACGGCCAAGGGACTGTCCGCCGGCACCATCGAGCGCGCCGTGGAGGACTCGCTGCGCCGGCTGCAGACCGACGTCATCGACCTGTACTGGGCGCACTACGACGATGCGGACACGCCGCTCGAGGAGACCGTCGCCGCGTTCGACCGGCTCGTCCGGGCGGGCAAGGTCCGTGCTCTGGGCGCGTCCAACTTCACCGCCGACCGGCTCGAGCAGGCCCTCAAGATCGCCGACAGCACCGGCACTGCGCGCTATCTCGCGCTGCAGCCGCACTACAACCTGGTCGAGCGGGGCATCGAGGACGACCTGCTGCCGCTGGCCCAGCGGTACGGGCTGGCCACGGTGCCCTACTACGCGCTGGCCAGCGGGTTCCTGACCGGCAAGTACCGCGCAGACGGCTCGGCCGGCAGCGGTGGGGACAGCCCGCGGGCCGGCGCCGCCCGCAAGTACCTGGATGGCCGCGGCCGCGCCGTACTGCCCGCGCTGGACGAGGTGGCCGCCGAGACCGGCGCCTCGGTGACCGCGGTGTCGCTGGCCTGGCTGCGGACCCGGCCCACCGTCGTCGCCCCCATCGCCAGTGCCCGGGTGCCCGAGCAGGTCGCCGACCTGCTGGCCGGAGCCCGGCTGGAGCTGACGCCGGCGCAGGCGCAGCGGCTCACCGACGCGTCGGCCTGACGACCCGGAGCCCCGGGCCGATGACTCCGGTCCGGGGCTCCGGTCTGTCCTGGTGTCGGCGTTCCTTCGTCCACCAGGAGTCAGCGATGACCAGCATCACCCCGTGTCTGTGGTTCAACGGCCGCGCCGAGGAGGCCGCCGAGCTCTACGTCAGCCTGTTCCCGGACTCGAAGATCCTCTCGGTGTCCCGCTACCCGGAGGGGACGCCGATGCCGGCCGGGGAGGCGATGACCGTCGACTTCCAGGTGGCCGGCCAGCCGATCCAGATCCTGAACGGCGGCCCCCACTTCCAGCTGGACGAGGCCTTCTCGCTGTCGGTGACGGTGGACGGTGGACAGTCCGAGGTGGACCGGTTGTGGGACGCCCTCATCGAGGGTGGCGGTGCGCCCAGCCAGTGCGGCTGGCTCAAGGACCGGTTCGGCGTCTCCTGGCAGATCGTGCCGGCGGAGATGATCCGGCTGCAGAGCGATCCGGATCCGGAGGTCGTCGGCCGGGTCATGCAGGCCATGTTGACGATGCAGAAGCTGATCGTCTCGGATCTCGAGGCGGCCGCCCGGGGCTGATCGCGCGAGCCCGCGGCACCGCGGATCGAGCGCCGGGCAGCCGGCGATCCCGGGGCGCACGGATGGGCTGCGCCGTCGGGCCGGGCCCGACGACCGGCCGCTGGACGGCCCGGATCTCGCGGGTCAGCTCGTCGACCTGACGGCGGGTGGCGGCCTGCTCGGCCTCGTCCTCCTGCGCGACCCGCTCGACGATCCACGACGCGATGGTGGCGGTGACCGTCCCGAGCAGGGCGACGCCGCCGATCATCAGCACCACCGCGACGCACCGCCCGGTGACGGTCACCGGCGCCCGGTCGCCGTAGCCGACCGTGGTGATGGTGGTGAAGGCCCACCAGATCGCGTCGCCGAAGGTGTTGATCGTGGCGTCGGGCCGGCCGCGTTCCGCGTCCAGCATGGCCAGGGCGCACAGGTGGATGAGGCCGACCGTGCAGCCGGCCACGTAGACGATGACGCGTCCCCGCAGTGTGCGGCCGGCGAACCGCTGGAACACCCCGAGCAGGACGACCAGGCGCAACACGCGCAGCGGTCGCAACAGCGGCAGCGCGACCACGGCGAGGTCCAACAGGTGGTGCAGGAACCACCGACCCCGCTGGTGGGCCAGCAGCAGCCGCCCCGCGTAGTCGACGGCGAACACCACCCAGGCGACCCAGACCACGACCGCCGCGACGGTCTCCTGCGTGCCGTGCAGATCACCGATGACCTGCCACGACCAGGCGGCCAGGAACGCGAGGGCGGCCGCCATGAGCGGCCATTCGGCCAGTCGGTGCCATCGGGCGGCGTCCATCCGCGAATCATGACAGCGCACGATCATCACCGGCCGGAACGGTCCGCTGCACGGCGCTGCGCTCGCGGCGTCGGGCGGTGGAGACCGATCGGTCGAGCGTGCGGGCAACTGAGCAGGTGGACGACCGTGCACGCGATCCACGGCGGCAGCATCGAAGTCGCCCGCGTGCCCATCACCCTCCCCCAGGCGGTCCTGATCGATCCGTCGCTCCGCGACGAGGTGGAGTCGACCTCCGAGTTCTGAGCTCTCCGTCTCAGCTGATGCTCATCCGTACGTGAGGCACTCATCGAGATAGATGTCGAGGCGACTGCTCAACTTGCCGAATCCCCATTCCCGGAGCACGGCTCGCTTGCGCTCCGCCGCGGTGAGCTCCGGACCCATGGCACCCATGAGGGTCCGGACCTCACCGCGCGGGATGTCGGTCAGGTCGCGTGGGCCGCGCTCGCGGAGCAACACCGGCTCGACGTCCATCGGGTACAGCGTCGCTTCGCCGGTCCGCACGTACCGGTCCCGGACACGCTGCAGCTGCTGGCGCCGGACCGCTCCGTCCACGGCGAGGTCGAGGAGACGGCGGATCTCCCTGCCGACCCGCTGCCCACCGGAGGCGGTGACGTACAACCGATACGCGCGATCCGCGTGCATCGGCCCTTCGGCCTCGACGATCTCCGCCAGGCCCTCGCGCACAGCGGTCAGCGCGACGTCGCTCACCGGAGTCAACTGCCGTGGGGTCCACAGCCGGTAGGGCGCCTTGCGCACCGCCCCGGAAGGCGGCGGGGTCACCGGCCCGGGCGCAGCCGTCCGACCGCCTTGCGCTCGGACCGAGTCCACCGTCCCGACGACAGCCGTTTCGGATCCGCCGGCCTCGACCGTGGCTGCGAGGCCCTCGTCGTCCTCTTCGTCGTCGGCCGGGGGGACGTACCAGGACGGCGGCGAGGCGACGACCGGTGGGCGTGGCCCGAGGGCAGGCTCCCCGATGGTCGACTCCTCCGCCGACACGACATGCTGCTCGTCCGCCGGGCGCGGCGGCGGTGTGATCGCCGTCCTGACGAGGTCCTCGGCTCGAGTGTTCGCCTGTGCCTCCCGCCAGTCCCCCGTCGGGATGCCCAGATCCTCGAGGTGTCGCCAGACCGGCTCCATGGCCACCGCGGGGTCACGGAAGAACGCCGATCCACGGATGCGCTCGAAAGTCCAGCCCGCCCGCTCCAACACCTGCTGACGGGCACGGTCGCTCTCCCACGCGTCCTCGCCGTGCCAGCGGTCGCCGTCGCACTCGATGGCCAGACGTGATTCCGGCCCGGTGACCACGATGTCCAGGCGGTACTGGCCGACCTTGTACTGGACGGCCACGTCCCGGTACCCGCGGTCGAGCAGTGCCCTGACGACCTTGCGCTCGAACTCGGACTCGCAGCGGCCGAGCAGATCGGTGCGCACCGCCTCGACCGCGGGATCGCCCAGGCAGTGCCTGATCAGCGCGGCCCGGTGGTCGCCCGGCAAGAGATCGTTGGGCGACACGGACGTCACGACCCACATCTGGTTGCGCGCCCGAGACGCGGCGACGTTGATCCGACGCAGGTCCTTCGCGCTGGTCATGGCGCCGTGCCGAGTCTTCGCCTGACTCGGGTCAGGTGCGATGACCGTGCTCACCACCATGACGTCACGCTCATCGCCCTGGAAGTTGGCCGGTTCGCCGACCCGGATGGCCCGTTGCTGCATGATCTCCGGGCCGAGCCGGTCGAAGAGCCTGTCCCACACCAGCTTCGACTGCGCGGTGCCCAGCAGCGTGATCACGCCGAACGACATCCCGGCGCACGCCGGGTCCCGGTGCAGCCGCTCCAGCAGGTCGACGACCGCATCCGCCTCCGGCTTGTTCACGAAGCCGATCCGGTAGCCGTCCTCGACGGTCAGGGTGCGCAACGGTCGCCACCCCGGACGCGGCGCCCGGTCCCGCAGCGGCACGATCTTGCCGTCGTAGGCCAGTCGGTTGGAGAACTCGATGATCGGCGGCAGGCTCCGGAAGTGCTCCGTGAGCATCACCGGACTGGAGAAGCGCAGCATGGCCAGGTCGTAGAGGCTGCGGTCCGGATCGAACGTCGTCCGGTACCCGTGGATGTCCCGCAGGAAGTCGTCCATCAACTCGAAGACGCGTTCGCGGTTCAGCCCGACATTCTCCGGGCTGGTCTGCTTGTCGTCGCCCACGATGATGGTCGTGCGGGCCAACGCCAGCAGCGGCAGCGCCTCGAAGCCGATCTGGGACGCCTCGTCGACGATCAGCACGTCGAACGACGGCTCCGCAGTCGGGCGGAAGTTGGTCAGCGCCCGGCTCACCGGCATGATCCACACCGGCACGGCGGTCGTGGCGTCCTCCAGTGCCGTCCGCATCTCGGCGATCCACCGGTTGGCGTACTTGCCGCCGGTCTTGCCGAATCGATTGACGGCCGCGACGTAGCGCTGCAGTGCTTGCCGTTCACGGTGGCCGAGGTTGTCGAGCAGCCGGTGCCAGGCGCGCTCGGCCACCAGCTCGGTGATGGCGCGTTGCCGGTCCTGCGTGGTCTGCTCCATCTGCGCCTGCACCACGGACGGCGAGGGCAGCGCGGCGATCCCGGTGAGCCAGGTGTCCAGCTGACGCCACTGCCACACGCCGGCGAAGTCGGCGGTGACGACGGCTCCCGGGTCGCGCGCGAGCTTCTCGGCCCACACCGGTGCGACTGCGGCCAAGCGGCCGCGCAGCTCTCGCAGCCGTTGCGCCTGCGGTGCGATCGCGGCGAGCTGCTCGACCTCGGCCCACCAAGCGGTCCAAGCCTGCTGGTCGCCGTCGATCACCGCCCCGGCCAGGTTCCGCCACAGTGGCGAGGCGCCGCCGGATCGGGCGCCGCGCTCGAGGTGCTCGCGGACCCGGTCCAGGCGGAGATCGATGGCGCTGACCTGGGCGAAGACGTGCACGTCGTCCAGTGATGATGCGATCGAAGCCAGCCCACCGGCGTCCGGATGATCCGGGGTGGGAACTCCGAGTGCGTCCAGCCGGCCACGGAGCTGCTCCCACCGCTGCCGCGCCTGTCGGCAGGCGAGGACGTGATCGAGCTGCGCCGTGACCGTCTCCTCCGGCAGTCCGGGCAGTGCCGGGCCCCCCACCGGAGCGACCTGGTTCTGCCACTGGATGGCGATCCGGTGCCTGAGCTGCTCGATCACCAACGCATCGATGCACAGTTGGACTGTCTCCGCGGTCGCCGGCGGGCGTCCGTCCACCGTGCACGACTCGACCGCCCGCTTGGCGTCCCGGGCGAAGAGGCCGAGCTTGCCGCCGGCAGCGAGTCGAGCGGCCGCTTCGCGCAGATGCTGCTCGAAGCGGTCCTCGGCAGCGCTCGGCACCCGGACGTCATGAGCGCGGACGCCGGCGCGGAGCCTGAACACCTGATCGCGCAGGGCCGTCACGCGCTCGATGAAGCCGCCCCATTCGCTCGCAAGACGAGCGTCGCCGTACTGCAGCAGGACTCGCTCGATCCAGTTCCCGGCGACCGACCGACGCCAGTCCACCTCCCGCCGAACCGCGACCGCCAGCTCGGTGATGGCGTCGACCTGCTCGACTGGGGCCGGTGCACCGGGCCGGAGGGCGGCCGCACCGCGAGTCGCCCGATCCCGCAGGTCATGTCGCGTTGCGACGAGCGCAGCGAACTCCTCCGGCGACGGCAGCTGCGCCCGATCAGGCAGCGTCAGCCCGGCCTGGTCGGCTCGGTCCGTCCCGATCGAGGCGAGCAGGCTCACGAGCTCGGTGAACTCGTTCGAGCTCAAGGGTGCCGTGCAGTGCGGTCCGATGGGATCGGCGATCACTTCGCCGTACCGGTCAGCGGTCTCGGCCACCCAGGCGGCTGCGACCTGGGGCGTCAGCGATGCGCCGGCCAGCCAGTCACCCGGCAGCGCTTCCACCTCAGCCCGGCGGGTCCGGCGGAGCTGATGGGTGAGCTCGGCGAAGCGCCGGTCGATCTGGTCGATCGTCGACATCAGCTGGGTGATCCGCGCGTCGGCCGCTCGCGCGTCGCCCTGACCGACTCGGGTCTGGATGTGCTGGATCGAGTTGCCGAGCCGCCGTCGGCTCTCCTCGTCGGCACCGAGCACGGACACCGCCAGGTCGCGGATCTCCTCCGGGATCTTGTCGGACAGCACGCTGAGCGCCTGTTCCTTCTCGGCGACGACCAGCACGCGCCGCCCCTCGGCGACGAAGTGGCTGATGAGATTGGCGATGGTGTGCGACTTCCCGGTCCCGGGTGGCCCCTGCACGACGACGCCGGGTTGGAACGAGGCCAGCCGCAGGATGCGCTGCTGCTGCTCGTTCGCCGGCAGCGGCAGCATCAACAGGCCGCTGTCACGGCCACTGTCACGGCCGCTGCCGTCGCTGGTCCCCGCGCCATCGCCCGCGATCGGGTCCTCGGTGGTCAGGATGGCCCGCAGCGGCGGCGGAATGACCTCGTGATCGTCGCGGTACAGCTGCCGCATCGCCTCGAGGAAATCCTCGGAGTTGGCCAGGCGGCGGCGCAGGAACACCGTCCAGCTGGGTGTGACCACGGCATGGTCGACCGGACCGGACGGCGATGCTGCCATCAGCTCCCCGCGGTGATCCACCGCCCGGACGAGCCGGCGCAGCAGCTCGTCCCGCTCGGTCTCGTTCCACGGGTCGATGGCCTGCTCGACGACCGCCTGCCGGATCGCGGTGAATCCGGCCCGGTCGTGCACGTCGAGGCCGCGGACGACTCGATCGTCGACCTCGACGCCGCCGGCCGGAGTGACGGTGATCGTCGACGTCCGCCGGTCGATGGCCACTTCGACCGGCACGGACAGCAGCGGGTGGTCCACGACCTCGGCCGGTTGCGCGGTCATGTCGGTCCACCGCAGGTGGCCGAACCCCCACACCAGCTCGACGGAGTCCCGGTCGACGGCGAGTCGCTCGTGCTGTTCGAACAGGTTGCGATGCAGGTCCTTGACCTGTTGGGCGAGGCCCCACACGACCGACCAGGGCCGCCAGACCTCATCGATCCACGCCAGGGCCGGCGCGGTACGGCCGGCCCACTCGTCCTCGGCCGCGGCGACCTCGTCCGGGTCGCGGTCGGGAGCGTGCTCCGGGGGCGGCTGCAGGTGCGGGGCGACCGCCGGTGAGATCGAGGCGCCGTCGACCAGGACCGCGGCCACGTCATCGGGCGGCTCCGGAGCCGCAGGCAGGTCGATGAAGTCGACCGTCAGCCAGCGGGACTCGTCGGGGTGGATCCGGACCGCCTCATGCACCGGCAGCGACGACTCGGCCAGCCGGAACAGCCCATGGTCGGCGATGCGCCGCACCGAAGGGTGGCGGTGCGACTCGTACGCCGCCAGGTAGTCGATCAGGTTGAGCGCCTGGTCGCGGGCCGTCGACGGCGCGGCCTCGACCATGCGGGCCTCCTGTTCATCGCGCGGTGAGCGGGTCGCCACTCGGCGTGTTGGAAATGGTACGAGAGCGGGCTGACAGCCCGCGGGGATCGTCCCCCGGGGCCGAGTTGTGCAGCGCAGCGCTGCACCACTGCACTCCGCCCACTTGCACCGTCCAGATCGCCCACTGGGTGCCACCCGACCAGATGTGCAACAGGCGGTTGCACAATTGGGCGGCGCGTCCCGAGTGGCGGTCGGCGTCTCCGAGCTGACGGATCGGCCGCCGCCCCGGCGGGTACCAGCAGGCACCAGTCGGCCCACCGACACCGAGGTCGACAGGACGAGAGGATCCGCGTGAGCAGCAATCCGTCACCAGACGTCGCCGAGCGGATCGCCGAGCTCGCCCAGCAGGCCGGCGTGACGGTGGCCTGCGCGGAGTCGCTGACCGGCGGTCAGATCGCCACCGCCCTGGCGGCGGCACCTGACTCGTCGGCGTGGTTCCGGGGCGGCATCGTGGCGTACGCCAGCGAGGTCAAGCACGACCTGCTCGAGGTGCCGCCCGGCCCGGTGGTGTGCGAGGAGTCGGCCCGGACGATGGCGGCCACCACGGCCAAGCTGCTGGGCGCGGACGTCGTCGTCGCCGTGACCGGGGTGGGCGGGCCCGATCCGCAGGACGACCAGCCGCCGGGCACCGTGTGGTTCGCCCTGCGCAGCGGGGACGGTGTCGAGAGCTGTTGTCTCGACTTCGACGGCGATCCGCCGGAGATCGTCGAGCGGACCACCGCCGAGTCACTGCGCCGGTTGCACGAGCACCTGCGGCCCTGATCAGCGCGTCAGCTGCCGTGTCCGAATCCCGCTAGGAGATCGGCCGGCGGCGGCGCACGATGCTGGTGTGCAACCAGCCACGGGGTTCGACGAGCGCTACCGGGCCATCCAGACCCGGGACAGGCGGTTCGACGGCCAGTTCGTCACCGCCGTCCGGTCGACCGGCATCTACTGCCGGCCGTCCTGCCCGGCGCGCACACCGAAGCCGGCCAACGTCACCTTCTTCGCCACCAGCGCCGCCGCGCACCAGGCCGGCTACCGGGCGTGCAAGCGCTGCCTGCCCGAGTCCACGCCCGGGACGCCCGCCTGGAACCTGCGCGGCGATGTGGCCGCCCGGGCCATGCGGCTCATCGCCGACGGGGTGGTCGACCGGGAGGGGGTGCCCGGGCTGGCGTCCAGGCTCGGCTACTCGACGCGGCACCTGACCCGGCTGCTCACCGAGCAGCTCGGCGCCGGGCCCCTGGCGTTGAGCCGGGCGCACCGGGCCCAGACCGCGCGGACGCTGCTGACCTCGACCGCCCTGCCCATCGGCGACGTCGCCTACGCGTCGGGTTTCGCCAGCGTGCGGCAGTTCAACGACACCGTCGGCGAGATCTTCGATCTCACGCCGACCGAGCTCCGGACCCGGGCCGGTGGGGCGGCGGCCGCGACGTCCGGCGCGATCGACCTGGTGCTGCCGGTCCGGCCACCGCACGACGCGGCCTGGGTGCTGGCCTGGCTGGCCCGCCGGGCGGTCCCGGGCGTGGAGGTGGGCATCGCCTCGGCGTACGCGCGGGCGGTGGGGCTCCCCGGGGGCCCGGCGTGGTTCCGGGTGAGCCCGGGTGCCACCGGACTGCGGCTGACCGCGCGGCTGACCGCGATGCGCGACCTGCCGACCCTGGTGGCCCGGGTTCGGCGACTGTTCGACCTGGACGCGGATCCGGTGGGCATCGACAGCGCCCTGAGCGCCGATCCGGTGGGGGCCGTGCTGGTCGCGGCCCGACCCGGGATCCGGGTCCCCGGCAGTGTCGACCCGGCCGAGATGCTGGTCCGCGCGGTGGTCGGGCAGCAGGTCAGCGTGACCGCCGCACGGACGGCGCTGGGTCGGCTGGCCGAGCGGGTGGGTACCCCGGTGCAGACCGAGATGGGCCCGACCCGACTGTTCCCCACGCCCGCGCAGATCGTCACTCTCGGCGCCGAGGCCCTGCCCGGACCCCGGAGCCGGCGGGAGACGTTGCTCGCGGTCTGCCGGGACCTGGCCGACGGGACGCTGTCGCTGGACGTCGGCGATGACACCGCCGAGCAGGCCCAGCGACTGTCGACCTACCGCGGCATCGGTCCGTGGACCACCGGATACCTGGCCATGCGGGTGCTCGGTGACCCGGATGTGCTGCTCACCGGCGACCTGGCCGTCCGTCGCGGTGCCCAGGTGTCCGGCTTCGCCAGCGACGCACCTGCACTGCTGACCCGCGCCGCCGCCCTCACGCCGTGGCGGTCCTACCTGTCCATGCATCTCTGGGCGGCGGCCGGGTCGGAACCCCCCGCCGCGCAACCCGTTCGAGTCGAGGAGTCGTCGTGACCGCACTGGTCGACACCGTCAGCACCGCGGATGGACCCTTCACCCTGGTCGTGGACCGGACGCCGGACGGGGAGGTGGTACTCGCCTCCGGATGGACGAATGACCTCGATGCCGTGATCAGCCGGATCGGTCCGGCCGCGCGGCCGGAGTCGATGGAGGCCGGCGAGACCGACGCCGGTCGCGCGGTGATCGCCTACTACGACGGGGATCTCACCGCGATCGACCGGGTGCCGGTGCGACAGATCGGCGGGGCGTTCCGCACCGTGGCGTGGCAGGCACTGCGGGACATCCCCGCGGGCCGGCCGCTGACGTACTCCGAGTTCGCCCAGCGGCTGGGCAATCCCAAGGCGGTGCGGGCGGCGGCGGGGGCATGTGCGAGCAATGCACCGGCGCTGTTCGTGCCGTGTCACCGCGTGCTGCGGACCGACGGCAGCCTGGGCGGCTTCGCCTGGGGACTGGACGTCAAGCGCTCGTTGTTGGCGCGGGAGGCGACTGCTGCGATCTGATCTCGACGACGGAGGGGTGGGGGGGCGGGCGGCCGGGCCCCCCCCCCCCCGCCCACAGGACGCCCCCCACCACAGGCC
>NZ_JAERWK010000006.1 GCF_016918035.1 Nakamurella leprariae
ACGCGCTGGTTGTTGGCGCGGTTGGCGACTGGTGCGATATGACCCCGACGACGGAGGGGTGGCCACGCGCTCGGCGTGGCCACCCCTTCGGGAACAGGTGAGATCAGACGACCTTGGCCTGCCACATCGAGATGTCCAGGACCTCGTGGTCGTTGCGACGCTGCGGGGTGGTGCCCAGCTCGAGGCGCATCGCGGACGGGGCGAACGCAGCCAGCTCGGCGGCCTGCTGCCGGCGGGCCAGCTTGGTGGCGCGACGGTCGACGCGGGCCGCGTGCGCCTGGGCCAGACGGGCGGTGTGGCTCTCGGTGCTGCGCATGGTGTTCCTCCGGTGAGTTGAGCGGCGGAGGCTGCGCCTTTGCGGTCCCGCGTCTGCGAGCAACTGGCTCGTCGCTCTCTGCCAACAATGATGCGCCGAGAACGATCAGGTTGCGAACGGGAACGGCATGATCCAGGCCACTGTGACTCACGCAATGCGTGGTGTTGCCGCCACCACAATGACCAGGTTAGAGGCCTGCGGCGAACGCCCGGTCGGTCGAGATGCTGCTCTCCGAAATGGATCTCGACTCCCCTGGTTTCCGGTGCCGGATCACTGGCTTCGATGCTCCATTCCGGCCGGGCGCGAGCGGTGCGCCATTCGGTGAATGGCGCGCGCTCCTGGCGTCCAATTGTCCAGCCGATCAGAACGCAACGGTGGGCCAGGTCACCGGCATTGCGATGCAGACCACACGCCGATGAGGGTCTGCCCCGCGTCCTCACGACCCGAAGACGACACCGGGCCGGCCCGCTGGTGCGGACCGGCCCGGTGCACGGACGGCGCTGCTGTTCGGCCGCCCGTTGGTTGCTCAGGATCAGGCAGCGCGGGAGGCCTGGCGAGCCAGGATGTCGAGGATGACCTCGTCCTGGTGACGCTCGGCGATGGTCATGATCTCCAACCGCTGCGCCGGGGTGTCGAAGCTGGCCAGCTCGGCGACCAGCTTGCGGTGGGCGACCCGGGCGGCCTTGCGGTCGGCGCGGACCGCGAACAGGCGGCCCAGCTTGGTCTGGGTGACGGTGCTCTGCTGCATGGTGGTACCTCCGATGAGTTCGTCGACGGATGCGCGCCGTTGCACTCACGTTCTTGCTTCGGTCAGCGACCGGATCGTCGCTTCCCGCTACCTATGATGCCTGACCGGACGATCGGTTGCGATCGATCCCGAGTGTTTCTGTTCGGATGTGACCTAATCGATTCAGCGGCGCTGAGCTGGGGTGGCCGCGGTCACAGCTGCTGCCTCGCGTCCCTGGCACGGGCGCGGCGCGAGACCCCTGTCAGGAGATGTTCGACTGCCGTTGGGGTTGCACCGGCTTCCCCAGCCGCGTGAAGTTCTGCGCCAGGCTGGAGAGTTCCGACCCTGTGCGGCGACCTCCTCCCCGGGTTGACCGGGGTCGGACCCACCAGCGCGGGGGCCGAGCCGTTCCGGCGGGGTCGGACGTCGGTGTCCCGCGAGCGGCCCGGCGATGACGGGGCGAACGCTCGGTCAGCGGCGGGCCAGGCTCTCGATCCGGAGCGGCGGCGTCACGTGCACGGTGCCGGTCACTGCGCCCGCCGCCAGCATCCGCCGGCCCCGCTCCCAGGCCTCCTCGACCCGGGCCAGGACGAGGTCGGGGTGGCTCAGTTCCTTCCAGACGAAGCGGACCACGGTGAACCCGGCGCTGCGGAGCGCGTCCTCACGTTCCTTCTCCCGGACCAGTACGGTGCTGTCCCATCGGTCGCCGACCCGGTACTTGCTGTGCCCGTCGAACTCGACCAGGGTCGCGACATCGACGTAGGCAAGATCGACGCGGCCGAGGAACACGCCTGCAGCGCTCCGGATCTCGGTCTGCAACTCGGGCACGGGCCAGCCCGGTGGGGAGAGCATCAGGCGGAGCCGGGACTCCCCCGGGCTCTCGCTGCGGCCGTCCACGGCGGCCAGTGCGCGCCGCGCGGACGGCGTGCCAGGACGGACCCGTCCACGGTGGAGGACGGCCAGCACCTCGGCGGGCGTCGTCAATCGGTCGCGCAGGGCGTGATCGGCCGCCATCACGACGGCCTCGCGGCGGGTGCTCCGAGCCAGGTCGACCAGCGTGCGGGCGACTGAGGTGATCCGGAGTCCATCGGTCCCGATGACGTCGCCGTCATCGAGCTGCGCGGCGTGGCGGACGAACGCCGATGTCCGCCGACCGCCCCAGTGCGGCGGAACCGTGAGGTGGACCGCCCCCAGCTCCGAACGACCCAGCGGCAGTCCGTGCAGAGCCGCGGCGGACGCGTGGGACACCACGCCGGTCGGTGCCTTGAGCGCACGTGCCACCACCCGGTCGCGGTAGTCGGCGATCGGGTCCGTCTCGGCCACCGTCCGGAAGACGCCGCCGGCGAGCCGGACCAGCTCACCGGACCGCACGCGGCGGCTGAGCTCGGCCGGAGTGTGGCCGGCGTCGAGCAGCGCGCGGCGGGTGAGCAGCGGACGGGCGGCGGTGGTCATGAGCGCGACCCTGCTCGTGCTCCCGTCGTCGGACCAGGGGTCAGCGGACGCTGTGGACAACTCGACCGGTGTGGACGGCTGTCAGCGCAGCTCCTCGGCGAGCGCCACGATGATGTCGTCCGGGCCGCGCAGACAGCAGAGCCGGTTGAACGGGCCAGGATGACCTGGCCAGCCGGGCGGTGTTCCGCTTCGCGGGTGGCGACCGGACGCCGCTCACCCTCGCCCGAGGCCAGGACATCGTCGAAGCGATCGAGCGGGTCTACTGCTCCTGACACCGTCGTCGAGGGACGCCGAACGCGCCCGCACCCGGGCCCTGCACGACGACGTCCGACCCCGGCCGACAACGCCCGACCCCGAACATCCAGGGCCGAACCCACCACCCAAGGGTCGGACCCACCACCTCAGGGCCGGAGTCGCCGGGTCAGGCGCAAGCCCCGCTCCCCCCGCCACACCGAACTCCGATCCCGCATGACCAGGTCCGACCCCGAACAACCAGGGCCGAACCCACCACCGCAGGGTCGGACCCGACCGACCCGCCCTGGGCCGGAGCTCACCGCGCCCGGGACAGCACGTCCTGCGCGCTCCGCACCACGGCGGCGTCGATGAAGGCGCCCCCGGCGGTCACGGCCACGCCGCCCGACGCCGCTTCCCAGGCCTGCAGCACGGCGGTGGCGTCGGCCACCTCGGCGTCGGACGGGGTGAACGTCTCGTTGATCACCGGCAGCTGCCGCGGGGTGAGGGCGGTGCGGGCCCGGAAGCCCTGCCGGGCCAGGGCCCGGGTGCTGGCCACCAGGAGGTCCGGGTCACCGAGGTCGGTGAGCACCGGGCCGATCGGTCGGGTCAGCCCGACCACCGCGGACGCCAGCACGATCTGGCCGCGGGCCCAGGCCATCTCGGTGCGCTCGCGGTCCGGGATGAGACCCAGCTCGGCGGCCAGGTCGGCTTCACCGACGCCGAGACGGATCACCCGTGGCGCGCTCGCCACCTGCGTGGCCAGGGCCAGTCCACGGGCCGATTCGATGATCGCGATGACCCGGGCGCCCGACCCGGCCGCGCCCAGCCACCGGTCGACCTGGGCCAGCAGTTCGGGCTCGGCCTTGGGCACCACCACCCCGGTCAGCGCCGGCATCACCACCGCCGGGAGGTCATCGGTGACACTGTCGGCGTTGATCCGCACCCACCGCTCGACATCATCACTGTCGGAGACAGTGTCGAGCGAGGCCCTGACCGCGTCGCGGGCGAGCGGTTTGCCCGCCCGCGACACGGCGTCCTCCAAGTCCAGGATCAGCGCATCCGCCCCCGACCGCGCAGCCTTGGCCAGCTTGTCCGGCTGGTCGCCCGGGACGTACAGGTAGCTGCGCGGGATCCTGCTCATCGGCCGCTCAGCGCCCGGTCGGCCGCGACAGGTACTTGCCGGTCGGCTCGCCGGTGACCTTGCCGGAGTCCAGCACCCGGGTGCCGCGCAGGAAGGTGTCGGTCACCTTGGCCGACAGCTCGATGCCCTCGAACGGCGTGTACTCCTGCGTCGACTCGGAGTCGGCCGCGTGGATGGTCCAGGTCGCGTCCGGGTCGACCAGGGCGATGTCTGCGTCGTATCCGACGTCCAGCAGGCCCTTGGTGCGCAGGCCGAACCGCTGCGCCGGCGCCCAGGCCAGCATCCGCGCCACCGCACCGACGTCGAGCCCGCGGCGGCTGCCCTCGCTGACGAGCGCGGGCAGCAGGTACTCGGCTCCGCCGAAGCCGGACTTGGCCACGAACACGTTGTCCCGCGGCTCGCCGAACTTCTGCTCGTCGCGGCAGCAGGCGTGGTCACTGACCACCCAGTCGACCTCGCCGGCCATCACGTGCTCCCACAGTGCCTCGACGTCGTCCCGGGGACGGATCGGCGGGTTGACCTTGCCGCCGATGCCCGAGGCGGTGTCGATGTCGGTCACCAGGTGCCCGATGGTCACTTCGCGCCGGAAGTCGACGTGCGGGAACGCCGTCTTCATCCGCAGCGCGGCGTCCATGGCCTTGGCCGACGACAGGTGCAGCAGGTTGATGGTGGGCAGCTCGGTCTCGTGGGCCAGGTACGAGGCGATCGAGACGGCCAGGCCCTCCGAGTGCGGCGGCCGGGAGGCGCTGTAGGCGGCCAGCCCGGACAGCTCGCCGGCCTCCTCCACCATCTTGGTGTAGGCGGTCATGATCTCGGCGGTCTCGCAGTGCAGCGACAGCGAGATCTCGTCGGCCAGCTCGGGGAACTGCTGGCGGGCGTCCTGGATGCCGCGCATGACGAACTCGAAGTGCGCCAGGTCGTACCGCTCGTCGGCCGGGATCATCAGGAACGAGTTCTGGTCGGCCGAGCGGCCGTGCAGGCCGTGCGAGCCGTAGAACATGAAGATCTTGAAGCTGGTGACGCCGTGCTCGCTGATCAGCGACGGGATCTCGCGGATGTGCTCCTTGGACATCGGCGCCAGGTGGAACGCGTAGTCCACGTAGGCCTTGTCGGCCGAGGCGGCCAGCACCTCGGGGAACACCTCGGCGTACGGGCCGCCCTTGTTCAGGTAGTACTGACCGGTCCGCATGTAGGTGATCGCCGTGGTGACGCCGCCCTGGGCGCAGGCCCGGCTCTCGGTGCTGGTGTCGACGTCCAGCGGGTTGTAGATGCCCCAGTGCTGGTGGGCGTCGACCACTCCCGGGAACGCCAGCTTGCCGCCGCCGTCGACGACCTGCGTGCCCTCCTCGACCGGCAGATCGGCACCGATGGCCGAGATCCGGCCGTCCGTCACGGCGATGTCGGCGGTCTCGGCCTCGGTCCGGTCGTGACGGACGATCCGGACGTTCTTGATGATGAGATCAGCGTGCGGCATGGAGCTCTCCCTCGTGGATGGGTGCCGGGGCCGGTCCGGTCCCGATGGCGGCCAGCGGCCGCAGGATCGCCCGGACATCCGGGAGCTGATCCATTCGCAGTGCAGCGGACCGGATCTCACCGGCCACCTCGGGCGCCAACATCGCGCCCACGTTCATGTCGAACTTGATGCCCAGCTCCTCGTCATTGAGCGGGCGTTCCGGACCGCCGCGGTTGGCCAGCACCTCGGCGTGCCACTCGCGGCCGGCGGTGTCGACCGCGTCGACCACGGCCGGGAACTGGAACGGATAGATGGCGTCGCACTGCTCGCTCGGCTCGATGTCCACCTTGGCCATGAGCTCACGCCGCCAGGGATCCTGGGCCAGCTCGTCGGTGAAGTCGCCGAGGCCGAGCCCCAGTCCCCCACCGCCGCCGATCAGACCGGCGATCACCGCGAACGGGCCGCTGAACTGGGCCTGGTAGCCGGTCACCGGCGCCCGCTTGATCTCGATCGGCTGACCGATGGTGCGGATCACCGAACTCGGCACCCGGACGGTGATGTGGTCGAGATCCTCTGCCCGCAGGCCCTGCTCGCGCAGGTCCATTCCGGCGTCGATGGCGGCGTGCAGGAAGTGGTTGGCCGGGTACGGCTTGAAGAAGATGCCCGGCACGGCCCAGGTCTCGCCGAGGCCCTCCAGCAACGGCGCCAGGTCGGCCTCCTCGCGCAGGAACGCCCGCAGGAACCCGAATCGGCCCTCGATGGCCGTGGGCGGCCCGGTGAAGCCCCGGCGCACCAGCTGTGCCGCGGTGACGGCCGAGTGCGCGGCCCATCCGCAGTGCAGTCGCTTCACGGTGCCTCCGGTGCGGTTGGCCTCGATGATGCCGGCGGCCATCGACGCGGCCACGCCGATCGCGTGCTGCACGCCGTCGGCGCCGAGCCCGAGCAACAGCGCGGCGGACGCCGCCGCCCCGACCGCCCCGCAGATCGAGGTGGCGTGCTGGCCGTGCTCGAAGAACACCGAATTGGCCAGATCGGTGTTGTAGCCGGCCATCCCGAGCCGGACCGCGACCTCCAGGCCGACGGCGATGGCAGCCACCGTGTCGGCCCCGGATGCACCGGCGGCCTCGGCCGCGGCCAGGGCGGCCGGGACCACCGAGGCGCTGGGGTGCAGCACGGAGGGCAGGTGGGTGTCGTCGAAGTCCAGCGAATGGGCCAGCACGCCGTTCAAGAACGCGGCCTGCGCGGCCGGGACCCGCTCGGCCAGGCCGATCGCGGTGGCCTCGGGCCGGCCACCGGCGTCAGACACGAACTCCGCGGCCGCCACGCTGGTCGGCAGCTCGAGCGCCCCGACACACAGGCCGAGCACGTCGACCACCCGGCGCCGCACGCTCGCGGCCACGTCCTCCGGGATGCCGCCCGCCAGCGCGTCCGCCGCGAAGACCCCGAAGCGCACGGCCACGGCATCCGGGGCCGAGCCGTCCACATCAGCCACGGCCGACCACCGCCAGCGGCCGGACCGGAGAGCCGGTGGCCCCGAAGATCGGCAGCGGCGAGAGCACGAACAGGAACTCGCGGACGTCGGCCGCGGCGAGACCCTCGAGGTCCATCGCCTCGATGATGTAGACGCCGCGCTCCACCAGCAGCACCCGGTGCGCCGGCAACGTGGCATGCCCCTGACCGGGGCGCAGGCACTCGAAGGCGATGGTGTCGGCACCGGCGGCGTGCACGCCACGGTCGGCGAGCCAGTGCGCTCCGGCCTCGGACACGCCGGGCACACCCGTCTGCGCTCCGACGTACGGTGCGCCGCTGTCGAAGTGGACGCCCCAGCCGCTGCGGACGAGTATCACGTCACCGGACCGGATCGGCGCGGGCAACCGGCGTTCGGCCTCGTCCAGGTGCTCCGGCGTGAACTCGAACCCGCCCTCGGCCGGCCCGTCCAGGCCCAGCACGGCGGGCAGATCCAGCAGCACCCCGCGCCGCACCATCGGCTGGATGGTGTGCACGCCCAACTCGGTGTACCGGCCGCCGACGCCGGCCTGGATCGCGTCGCTGCCGTCGAGCAGATGACAGTCCTGGGAGACGTGGGCGAACGCGTCGATGTGGGTCCCCACGTGAGTACCCATGGAGATGATGTCGTTGGCGGCCGAACCGCCGTCGTGGCGGACCATGTCGCCGTGTCGCCGGGGCAGCGCATGCCAGAAGGCCGGATGGTTCGGTGACTGCGGCATCCCGATCCGCAGCTGCCGGCCGAGGTCGTGGATGGTCACGTCCTCGGCGGCGAACCGCAGCAGATCCGCGGTGGTCGGCGGAGCGCCGACCTGGTCGGTGACGGGCATCGATCCTCTTCCTCGTTCAGGCGGCTCAGGCGGCTCAAGCGACGATGCGCCGGGCTCGCAGCTCGGCGACCGTTTCGGCCGAGCACCGCAGTTCGTCGATCAGGATCCGGTCGGTGTCCGCACCCAGCGGGCGCCCCGGGAACCGGATCGAGCCGGGATGGTGCTGGGCACGCCACAGCACGTTGTGCTGCAGCAGCTCGCCGAAGTCCTCGTCGGGCACCGGCACCAGCATCTCGGTCGACCGGACGTGCTCGTCCTCGACGAGGTCCTGGGCCGTGTAGATCGGGGCGACCGCAGCGCCGACCCGTTCGAACTCGGCCAGCACCTCGGCCCGGTCCCGCTCCGCGATCCAGGACCCGACCATGTCGTCCAGCAGGTCGGCGTGCGCCGCGCGCTCCCGGCCGCTGCGGAACCACGGCTCGGTGATGACCTCCGGATGGCCGACCAACTCCAGCACACGCTCGGCGATGGACTGGGCGCTGGTCGAGACCGCCACCCAGTGACCGTCCTTGGTCCGGTAGGTGTTGCGCGGCGCATTGTTGGTCGACCGGTTGCCGTGCCGCATGCCGATCTCGCCGGTCTGCGCGTACGCCATCGGGCCGGGACCCACCGCGGTGGCGATCGGCTCGAGCAGGTTCACGTCGATGATGTCGCCCCGACCGGTGGTCGTCCGGGCCAGCAGCGCGGCGAGCGTGGCGGTGGCCGCGGTCATCCCGGCGATGCTGTCGGCCAGGCCGAACGCGGGCAGCGTCGGCGGCCCGTCCGCCTCCCCGGTCAGGTGCGCGAAGCCGCTCATCGCCTCGGCCAGCGTGCCGAAACCGGCCCGGGCCGCGTACGGACCCCGCTGCCCGAACCCGGTGACGCGCACCAGGATCAGCCGTGGGTTGACCTCGTGCAGTCGTTCGGGCGCCAGACCCCAGCGCTCGAACGTGCCGGGGCGGAAGTTCTCCACGACGACGTCCGCGGTGGCGGCCAGGCGCAGGAACAGCTCTGCACCCTCGGGCTTGCCGAGATCCAGCGCCAGCGTCCGCTTGTTGCGCGAGACCTCCTTCCACCACAGCGCGATGCCGTCCGCGACCGGGCCGTGGCCGCGCATGCCGTCACCCTTGACCGGGTGCTCGATCTTGATGACGTCGGCGCCCTGGTCACCGAGGATCTGACAGGCCAGGGGGCCGGCGAGGATCGTCGATGCGTCGAGGACCCGCAGGCCCGTCAACGGTCCGTCCTGCACTGACTCCACCCCGTTCCGCTCAGCAATTCATCGTTCCGCTCAGAGATTACCCGTCCCGGTCACCGGAATCCATGCCCCGACGGGCATCGAGACCGGTGCCGGTGCGCACGGTTCCGCGCCATCCGATCCGACCGATCGACCGGTCGTCAGATTTCTTCGGCGTAATTGATGTTGACGTCGGTGCGCCAGCCGGTGGCTGGGTCCTGACCCCACTTCTCCCGCCACCGAGCGGCGTGGTCGAGGATCAACTGGTCGCCGAAGTGCAGCTTGCCGCCGGCATCGAACGCATCCAGGTCGTTCACGAACATCAGGTCGAAATGCTTGAACCACTCGCCGCCGCCACGGCCCTGGCGCTTGATGACGAAGTTCGAGTACTGCTCGATGTTCGGATTCTGGTGGAACACCGGGTAGTCGACCTCGCGGGTGTACTCGACGTACTCCTCCAGCGGGACGCCGGGCTTGATGTTGTAGGTCAGCAGGACCAACTTGCGACTCATCGTTCAGCCTCTCTGCAGTGACTCCGGACACGGGTCATCGCGCCGGGACGGATCTCGGGCGCTCATCGGCCCGCAGTGCTCGACCTACAGGGCGCGACCGACGCGGTGTCCCTCGTAGACCGCTTCCAACAGGGATCTGGGGGCGAGCGCGTCACCGATCAGGTGCACCGGGACGCCCGCGTCCTGCAGCTCGACCGCGAGACGGTCGGCGGCGTCCGGCACGTCGACGACGACGACCACGTCCGGCACCGGCAGCCGCACGGTCCCAGAGACCAGCGACCGGGTCACCACCGCTGCGGTGTCGTCGAGATCGACCCGGGAGCTGGTCCACAGGTCGACGCCGAGCTCCCGCAGCCGCTGCACCGCGGTCATCCGGCTGTACTCCGAGACACCTGGGAACGCGGTCGGCGTCGCGGTCACGACGGTGACCGTCGCGCCCGCACGGGCCATGGTCTCGGCCACCGACGCGCCCGCCCAGCTGCCCTCGTCGTCCAGGACCAGGGCCGTCAAGCCCCTCCATTCCGGCTCACCCAACGCCTGGGCCACCGACAGGGTCCGGCGGGCCCCGGGAACGGCCCGGGCCGGCCGGGCCGCGCCGGCCGCGATCACCACCACATCGGCCCCGTGCTCCCGGACCGACGACACGTCGGCGGCCCGGTCGGTGTCGACCACGGCGTTCGCCGCCGCGAGCCGCCGCTCGGCCGACTCGCGGAGGAGATCCAGGTCACCGCGCCCACTGCCGCGCCGACCGGTGCGCAGCTGACCACCGAGCTCGTCGGCCGCCTCCCACAGCTCCACCCGATGACCGCGTTCCGCGCTGATCGCCGCAGCCTCCAGGCCGGCCGGGCCACCGCCCACGACCAGGACCGAGCGCGGCTCGGCCACGGCCTCCACCGCCTCCGGCCACTCCTGCTCCCGGCCGACGCGGGGATTCATCATGCAGGTGATCGGGCGGTGGCCGGCGATCTCGCCGATGCAGAAGTTGCACGACACGCACGGCCGGACGGTGTTCTCCGCACCGGCCTGCACCTTGCGCACCAGGTGCGGATCGGCGATGTGCGCGCGGGTCATGGCCAGGGCCGCGAAGGTGCCCTCGGCCAGCACCTTGTCGGCGGTCGCGATGTCGGTGAACCGACAGGCGGCCAGTACCGGGACCGCACCTGCGACCGCCGCGGCGACCGCCTGCTCCTGGGGCAGGTACGGCGCGGGTCCCTCGCTCATGTCCGCCACGTGGTGCCCGACCGACGGCACCGTGTACGAGCTCACCGACACGTTCAGGAAGGCGATCGGGCGGGTGCTGGTCACCGCGGCGGCGATCCGGCAGCCCGAGGCCAGGTCCTGGCCGCCGGGCAGCAGCTCGTCGGCGCTCATCCGGACCCCGACCGGTACGGCGGCGCCGACGGCGTCCAGCACCGCGTCGAGGACCTCGAGCGGGTAGCGCAGCCGACCGTCCTCGTCACCGCCGTAGGCATCGGTGCGGGCGTTCGACGCCGGCGAGATGAACTGGTGCAGCAGGTGCCCGTGCCCGAAGTGGATCTCCAGCCCCTGGAAGCCAGCCCGGACCGCCACTCGCGCGGCGGCGACGTAGGCGTCCCGGACCGCGGTCATGTCGGCGCGGGTCATCGCATGCGGAGTCTGCCCACCCGCGGTGAACCGCCGCGGGCTCGGTCCCCAGGACGCGGTGCGCAGGAACGGGTTCTCGCTGTGCCGGCCGGCGTGGGTGAGCTGGCTGAACACCGCAGCGCCCTCGTCCCGCACCGCGGTGACGATGCGTTCCAGCATGGGCAGGCCACGCTCGTCGCCGGACAGGCCGCCGGCCCGCCCCAGACTGGTTTCGTGCACCCGCAGCGGTTCGGTCATGATCAGCCCTGCACCGCCGCGCGCCCGTTCCCGGTGGTAGGCGACGTGCCGGTCGGTGGGCAGGAAGTCGCGGCCGAAGTTGGTGGTGTGGGCCGAGACGAAGATCCGGTTGCGGAGCGGGACACCGCCGATCGTGACCGGAGCCAGGGCGTGCGGGTAGCGCGCGGCGCCGGAGGCCGGGTCGGCTCCGCGTGCGGTGGTGGCCACCCGGGTCACGCTCCCGCTCCGGGCCGGACGACGCCGAGTTCGGCCAGGTCGTTCCAGACCTGCTGCCCGGTGATCGCGCCGTCCCGCAGAGAGAACCGATCGACGAACCGGACGCCGTCGAACGCGGTGCCCTCCAGGGTCTCGCCCACGAGCGTGCCCGTGCAGACCACCACGGCGGTGCCGTGCTGCGCCGGGACTTCGTCCCAGGTCAGGTACTGCTTGCGCACGCTGCGGTACCGCCCGGCGCCGTAGGCCGCCACCTCGTCCAGAGCGGTGAACCGGCGGCCGCCGGGGAAGATCATCTCCGCGTCCGGGGCCAGCAACGCCTGAGCGCCGGTGCGGTCGCCCGACTCCATGCGCTGCAGGAACTCCCGCACCACGGCGACGCCCGTCACGCCGGCTCCTGGTGCTCGGTCACGCCGGCCGAGCCGGCACCGGCGCGCGCTTCGTCCACGCACCGCCGCACCGCCCTGAGGATCGGCATGTACCCGGTGCACCGGCACAGGTTGCCGTTCAGCGCGAGCGTGATGTCCGCGTCGGTGATCTCGCCCTCGCGGCGCAGCAGCTCCTCGGTCACCAGGATCATCCCCGGTAGGCAGTAGCCGCACTGGAAGGCGAACTCCTCCCAGAAGATCCGCTGCACGGCGTCCAGTTCGCCGTCGGGTCCGGCGACGCCCTCGAGCGTGGTGATCTCGGACCCGGCGGCCGAACCGGTCAGCACCGAGCACGACTTGGCCGTCTGCCCATCGATCTCGACCGTGCAGGCCCCGCAGTCGCCGGTCAGGCACCCGACGTTGGTGCCGGTGAGCCCGAGGTCCTCGCGCAGGGTGCGAACCAGCAGCCGGCAGGGGTCGGCGTCGACGTGGCGCCGGCGTCCGTTCACCGTCAGTTCGACGTCCATGGTTCCTCCCCGGAGTTCGGGTCCTTGGCCAGCGCCTGCTGGACGGCACGCGCGGCGATCACCGGGCTGATCCGGGCGCGGTACGCGCCGTCGGCCAGCACGTCGGTCCACGGCGTGGGGTCGGCAGCAGCGATCTGCTCGGCCAGCAGCGTCCGCAGTTCCCGCTCCGGCAGGTCGGCCGGCACCCCGGCCAGGGACAGCCGCAGCGGGCGTTCGAAGGCCCCGCCGACCGAGAGGACGACGTTCCCGACCGGGCTGGCCAGGCACGTCGCGGTGACGATGGGCCAGCTGCTCTCGGCCAGCTTGAACTTGACGTAGCCGAACCGGTGCCGGGGCCGCGTCGGCGCCGTGATGCCGGTGAGGATCTCGGCCGGTGCGCGGGCGGTCCGGAACGCTCCGGTGACCCAGTCCTGCGCGGCGATCAGCCGATGACCGCCGGCCCCGTCCACCCGGATGGTGGCGTCGAGACCGACCAGCAGGCCGGGCACGTCGGACGACGGGTTGGCCCAGGCGGCCGATCCGCCGACGGTGCCCCGGTTGCGGATCTGCGGGCCGCCGGTGATGCCGCGGGCCACGGTCTGCAGCACGGCCAGCGCCGCCCCGCCGCCGGGCAGAGTCGTGTCCAGTACCTGCCGGTAGGTGGTGGCCGCACCGATGGTCAGGGTGTCCGCCTCGACCCGCACGCCGCTCAGCCGGGCGTTGCGCAGGTCCAGCACCAGATCGGGACGGCGCGTGCGGTGCGACATCTCGGGCACCAGCATGGTGCCGCCGGAGAGCACCGCCGGATCCTGGGCCTGGGTCAGCAGCGCGGTGGCCTCGGCGATCCCGGTCGGTGCGGCGTAGGTGGGAGTGCCGGTCACGACGACACCACCGCGGCCTCGTCGAGCACCCGCAGCACCTCGGGCGGGGTCAGCGGGATCCGGCGCACAGTGACGCCGAACGGCGACAACGCGTCCTCGACCGCGTTGGCCACCGCAGCCTGCGCCCCGCCGATGCCGGCCTCGCCGGCACCCTTGTTGCCGTGCACGGTGAACGGGCTGGGTGTCACCTGGTGCACCATCCGCAACTCGGGCAGGTCGCCGGCCCGCATGAGCAGGTACGACTTGAACCGGTCGGACAACAGCGCGCCGTCGTCGTCGAACACCAGCTGCTCGGACAGGGCGGTGCCCAGCCCCATCACGATCGCCCCGGTGGCCTGGCCCTCGACCAGCGACGGGTTGATCATGGTGCCGCAGTCGTGGGTCATCACGTAGTCGACCAGGGTGACCTTGCCGGTGTCCGGGTCGACCTCGACCACGGCGCCGTGCAGGCAGCTGGAGTACGTCGGGTACGGCTGGATCCGGCCGTGCTCGTCCGGGGTGTGGTCGATGTTGCCGGGCATGAACGCCCGGGTGGACTCCAGCACCGGCTCGATGTCCTTGGCGATGGCGAACGCACGGGTGAGCAGCGTGATGGCCACCTCGGCCACCGGCACCGTCGTGGCCGGATCGGTCCGCGACGTCACGATCCCCTCGTCCACGTCGAGGTCGTCGGGGTCCACCGACAGCATCCGGGCCGCAACCGCGACGATCTTGGCCCGCACGTCCCGCGCCGCCAACGCCGCGGAGCCGCCGCCGACCACCATGCTTCGGCCACTGAAGTTGCCGAACCCGTTGGGGCACTGGTCGGTGTCGCCCTGGATGACCCGGATGGTGCCGATCGGCACCCCGAGCTCCTGGGCCACGATCTGCGCGATGCCGGTGTCGTTGCCGCCGCCGGGGGTGGTCACGCCGGTGAGCACGGTGACCGACCCGGTGACGCTCATCCGCACCGTGGTGGTGTCGAATCCCGAGACGAACGTGCCCGGACCGTCGGAGGACTCGGGGGTCAGCTCGAAGGCCAGCCCGATGCCCAGGTGACGGCCCTGGTCGCGGGCCTGCCGCTGCCGCTCCCGCAGGGCGTCGTAGTCCAGCGCCGCCAGCGTCTTGTCCAGCAGTCCCGGGAAGTCACCGCTGTCGATGTTCAGCCCGGTCGAGGTCCGGTACGGCATCTCGTCCGGGCCGACGAAGTTCCGCCGCCGGATCTCCGCCGGGTCCATCCCCAGCCGGCGGGCCAGGACGTCGACGATCCGCTCCATCACGAAGTGGGCGGCGTCCTTGCCGAATCCGCGGGCCGCGTTCAGCGACGGCTTGTTGGTGGCCACCACCTGCAGCTGGATGTCACACGCCTGCACCGCGTAGCCCGACGGCAGCGTGGTGGCCGACATGTTCGGCATCGCCCAGCCCGGCTGGGCCGAGAGAGCGCCGGTGTCGGCCACGATCGCGTTGCGCAGCCCGAGGATGCGTCCGTCCCGGGTGGCGCCGACGGTGATCCGGTGGACCTGCTCGCGGGCGCCGGCCATGAAGCACTCACGGCGATCCTCCACCCACTTCACCGGCCGGCCGAGCTGCTGCGAGAGCAGCGCAATGAGCGTCTCCTCCGGGTGCCCCTGCATCTTGAGGCCGAAACTGCCGCCCACCGTGGTGGTCACGATCCGGATGCGGGTCTCGTCCAGCCCCAGGCTGGCCGACAGCATCCAGCGCATCTGGTGCGGGTTCTGGCAGGCCGCGTGCACGGTGAGGGTCTCGTCGGCCGGGTCCCAGGAGGCCAGGTAGCCCCGCGGCTCCATGGGCGCCGTGGTGGTGCGGGCGATGTGCAGCTCCTCGGTCACCACGACGTCCGCGGCGGCCAGCGCCGCGTCGACGTCGCCGATGCCGTACTTCTTGGCGAAGACCACGTTGTCGGGCCACTCGTCGTAGACCCGCGGGGCGTCGGGCCGCAACGCCTCGACGGCGTCCAGCACGTGCGGCAGCGGGGTGGAGCGGATCCGCACCGCGGCCGCCGCGGCCTCGGCCTCGGCCCGGGTGGTGGCCACCACCGCGGCCACCGGCTGCCCCACGAACACCGTGGTGTCCACGGCCAGGCACCGGATGTCGACCCGCCGGCCGCCGCGCGCTGCCGGGTCGATGAAGTACGGGATGGGCCCGCTGAGCTCCGCCGCCTGCCGCCCGTCCAGCACCAGCTGCACCCCGGGCATGGCCCGGGCCGCGGTGGCGTCGATCCCGTCGATGCGGGCGTGCGCCTGGTCGCTGCGCACCACGACGGCGTGCAAGGTGCCGGTCGGCCGGTGGTCGTCCAGGTACCGGACCCGCCCGGTCAGCAGCTCGTCGCCGCCGACCTTGCGGGACCGGCGGCCGATGATGCCGTCCGGACCCGCTGGGCGGACAGTGGTGGGGGCGGACATCAGGGCAGCACGACCTGCAGGCGCCGGCCGGTCCGGTGCACCGGGCTGCGCTTGTCGACGTCCAGCGAGTGCACCTCGCCGTGTTCGTCCAGCGCGGTCTGCAGGCCCTTGGTCACGCCCGGCGAGCTGGACAGCACGAACATCTGGCCCTCGCGGGTCGGGAACGGCGGCTCGTGCCAGGTCCCCCGGTGGATGTTCAGCACCGCGTCGCCCGGCACCAGGAACGCACGGACCTGACGGAAGTCGGGGAACCCGTCGACCAGCTCCACGTCCGGCGCGGCCACCACGGAGACGAACGGGTCGCCGCCCAGCGGGATGAAGGTCTGGGTCATCCCGTGATGCCGCTCCAGGTAGCGGATCTCGCCGCCGCGCAGCCCGACCTTGAACATGATGAACTCGGGCGTCTCGTCGCACTGCAGCACGACCGGACCGTGGATGGAGTTGCGGCCCGAGTAGTAGTCGATGGGCAGCTGCTCGGTGTCGCCCAGCGAGAGCACCTCACCGAACGGCGCGAACGCCGCGGCGGTGACCGGCTCCGGCACGATGGTGAAGACGTCCTCGGCGGCGCCGACGGTGTCGGGCTGGCTCACGGCAGGATCCTCTCGGAGTTCGTGGATGTCGGAATCAGTCGCGCAGCAGCGCGGTCAGGTCGCGGACTCGGCCGGTCGACCCGTCGATGGCGGTCCGCAGCCGCTCGGCGCGGTCCCGACCCAGCCGGGGATCGGCGTAGGTGTGGAACTTGGCCAGCCGCTGCTCGGTGGTCATCGGGGCCCGCTTGTCGCCGAACGGGGTGTCGATGCGGGTGCGGTGCACGGCGCCCGAGGCGGTCACCACCTCGACCTCGGTGGCGGTGTACTCCGGGTAGAGCGCCTCGAGCTCCGGATCGACGACCAGGGTCACCGACCCGGCCAGCCGGTGCACCTGCGGGTCGGCCCGGCGCTGCTCGCCGTACTGGAGCGCGACGAGGTCACGGTCGACCAGCGCGGCCGCCGCGGTGTACTGCACGCTCAGCGTGCACGGCACCGTCGAGGGCACCTCCGCGGACGCCGTCGATCCCACCGTCGGCATCGCCGACACCGGCCGGTCGACCAGTGTCGCCGCGACTCCGTAGGTGTGGATGCGGATCCCGGTCACGTCCTGGGGCGCCAGGTCGTGCTGCTCCGCGAGCTCCAGGCAGGCCTGAGCGGCGCCGTGGGTGTGCCGGCAGCCGGCCCACCGCTTCTGGTGCACCTCCAGGATGGTCCACTCGGCGCCCAGGCCCGCGGTCAGCTGGGCATCATCGGCCCGGCCGCCCATCAGGGCGATGAGACCACGTGGATGTTCGAGGATCTCGTCCCAGCCGGTCAGTCCGGCGGCCGCGTGCTCGGCCGCCTCGACCGCGGCCCGGGCCAGCTGCCCGGCGAAGGCCGGCTTGACCGTGTGGCCGCTGAAGATGGCCTCGATGGCGATGGCCGGCACGAAGAAGCCGGCTCCGCCGAGTGCCCAGCCGATCCCGTCGGCGTCCAGGCCCAGCAGCTTCGCCGCCGCCGCCGCCGCGCCGAAGCCCGCCGCGGTCGGGAACCAGCCCGCCCGGGTCGCCTCCGGATGCAGACAGCGCCCGATCCGGTTCGCCACCTCGTACCCGGCGACCATCGCGGTGAGCAACTCCTCGACCGAGCGGTCCTGCGCCTCGGCCACGGCCAGCAGGGCCGGCAGCACGTGGGACGGGTGGAAGCCGCCGAACCGGTACCCGTCCTGGTGCTCCAGCACGTCGGCCGCGGCGCCGGTGGCGAACGCGGCGTCGGCCGGACTGGTCCGCAGGTCGCTGCCCACCACCGTGGCCACCGGGTGGCCGCCACGGGAGCGCACCAGCTCGACGATGGTCCGCACCTCGGAGACGTCGGCACCGCCCAGGGCAGCCGCGAAGAAGTCGAGCAGCATCACCCGGGCCTTGTGTTGCACGGTCTCCGGCAGGTCGGCCGCGTCCAGTCCGGCCACGAACGCGGCGAGTTCACGGGTCGCCCCGACCGCCGTCGTCGGCGCGGACCCGGCCGCGACCGTCACGCCGAGACCTCTCCCAGCTGCCCGCGCAGCCGGACGACCAGCTCGTTGAACCGATCCTGCTTGGCGGTGTCCAGGGTGCGCGGCCGGGCGATGTCGACGTCGACGATGTCCTGCACCCGTCCCGGCCGCGGCGACAGCAGCACGATGCGGTCGGCCAGGAACACCGCCTCGCTGATGGAGTGGGTGACCAGCACGACGGTCTTGCCGGTCTCCATCCACAGCTTCTGCAGCATCTCGTTCATGTTGTCGCGGGTCATCGCGTCCAGTGCCCCGAACGGCTCGTCCATCAGCAGGATGGACGGCTCATGGGCCAGCGCCCGCGCGATGGCCACGCGTTGCTGCATGCCACCGGACAGGGCCCGCGGGCGGTGGTCCAGGAAGTCACTGAGCCCGACCTGGGCGGCCAGCTGCTCGGCCCGCTCCCGCCGCTCGGCCTTCTTCACGCCGCGGGTCTCCAACGGCAGCGCGATGTTCCGCCACACCGACCGCCACGGCATCAGCGTCGCCTGCTGGAAGACGAACCCGAGATCCCCCAACGCATCCCGGGACGGCTGCTCGGTCCGCTCGTTGAACAGCGGCCTGCCGTTGATGGTGATGACACCCTCGGTCGGCGTGATCAGCCCGGCCAGCATCCGCAGCAGCGTGGTCTTGCCGCACCCGGAGGGGCCGAGCAGGACGACGAACTCGCCCGGCTTGATCTTGAGGTCGGTGGGCTTGAGCGCCAGCACGTTCCCGGCGTCGGTGACGTAGGTCTTGCCCACGCCCTCGAGGTCGATGCCGGCGCCGCTCGGGGTGCCGGTCCTGCGGTTCGGCTCGGTCATGGTTACACTCCGGTCGACAGGCAGCTCGGTCAGCTCGGACGCGATCCGATCGGCGGGCGCGCTCATGCGTACGCCCGCGCCGAGAGCGACTGCCAGGAGCCGGCGTCGTCGGGGGTCCGGTACGTGGTGGTGGTCGGGGCGTCCGAGCGGATGAAGGACATGGTGCCGCCCCGGCTGTAGAGGGGTCCGTGGAAGACGTCCGGGCTGCGGAAGAAGTAGCTGCCCGGCTGCATCACCCCGAGTCGGCCCATCAGCACGTCGCCGTAGATCTTGAACGACTCCTCGTACTGCGGGTGGGACTCCTCGTTCGGGCTCTTCCAGCCCGGCACCATCGCCGCCAGGTAGATGAACGCCCGATCGTCGGCGCGCAGCACCTTGGACAGCGCGCCGGGCTCCAGCGGGCTGCCGCTGCTCCAGCCGGCCGGCACCCACTGCAGGTCACGCTCAGGGTTGGTGTGGGTGATCGGTGCGGCGGATCGGGCGGCCGCGGTGAGCTCGGGCGTACCCCAGAACCCGCAGTACACCGTGAGACGGCGAACCGACGGCACGATCTCGAACGCAGCCCCGGCCGGCAGGTGCACGTAGTCACCGGTCGCCAGCGGGTTCCCGTTCAGGGTGCCGTCACCGGCCAGCACGAACAGGTCGACGTCGTCGGCCAGCGCACCGTCGACCCGGTCGGCCAGCCGGTGGATGGCGGTCTCGGCACCGTCGGACGGATCCCGGCTGAGCAGCTGCCGGCGGCCACCGGCCACCGCACCGAACTGACCGGCCGGGACGAGCTCGAACGGGACGTCCTGGGACTGGATGAAGTCGACGTCCGGGCGGTTCCACATCAGCGCCTCCCGGCGACGGTCGGGCCGGCGGTGCCGGCCGGTGCGATGGTCTGGTCGTGCTGGCCGGCCACCGTGCGGGCGACCAGGCGCCCGAAGGTCAGGGCCGGAGTGACGCTCATGCCGCTGACGAACGAGCGGCCGGACAGCGCGCTGCCGCCGAGCACCTCTCCCGCGGCGAAGAGGTTGGCGACCGGGCCGGCGACATCGAGCACCCGCAGCGTGCCGTCCACCTGGACACCGGTCGGGGTCTTGAGCACGGTGCCGTGGTTGCGGACAGCCAGGAAGGGAGGCTCCTGCAACGGCAACGGGAAGTGCCTGCGACCGAACACATCCGGAACCTCACCGGCTGCGGCCCGGTTGTACTGCTCGACGGTGGCCCGCAGCGTCACCGGGTCCATCCCGGTCCGCTCGGCCAACTCGTCCAGGCTGCCGGCCCGGACGAAGGAGGGGTGCGCGTCGTAGGCCTGCGCCAGCGCCTCCGCACTCCACGTCGGGAACAGCGGCGGCGCCTCGCGGGCGACCCGGGCGTCGGACACGATCCAGAACTCCTGGCCGGGCTGCACCAACAGTGCGTGCTCGCGGTCGTCGACGCTGTCGCCGTCCTCGGCGACGTACCGCTCGCCGCGGGCGTTGACGTGGATCTCCCACGGCCGCCGGGTCTGCGGGGTCAGGCTCGGGTAGTCGTCGAGCGGCACGCTGACGTGGTCACTGCCGTCCTCGAGCACCCCGCCGTAGGTCGGCAGGAACTTGTCCGCGCCGCGGATCCGGGCGCCCAGTCCCATGGCCAGCTCGATGCCCGACCCGGTGGAGTCCGGGGAACCGGGTCCGACCAGTCGCTTGCCCGGCACCAGCCGGCGGAACAGGTCGGGGTTGCCCGCGAAGCCGCCGGAGGCCAGCAGCACCGCCCCGACGGCCACGGTGCTGGTGGCGCCCGAGCCGTCGTGCAGCTCGACGGCTTCGATCGACCCGGCATCGGAGCGGAGCAGACCGGTGAGCCGGGTGTGCATGCGGACCGACAGCGACCGTCGCTGGGCCGCCTCGGTCTGCGGCAGCAGCACCTCGAGCACTGACCGGCCTCCCTGGCGGCCCCAGTAGGTCCGCGCCACCCGGTAGGCCTCGTGGAAGTGCAGGATCGCGGGCGACGCGGGATCCATGTCGAACCCCGCAGCCATCAGCCCGTCGATGGTCTCGGCGGCGTGCTCGACGGCCAGGCGCACCAGCACCGGGTCGGCAGTGTCCCGGCAGATCCGCATGACGTCGTCGAAGTGCGACTGGGGATCGTCGACGATGCCGTGCTGCCGCTGCAGATCCGTTCCGGCGGCGGACATCTGGGCCCACGAGCGCCACAGCGTGCCGCCCAGCCGGTCGGACTGCTCCACCAGCAGCACCCGCAGCCCCAACCGGGTGGCCTCCGCCGCGGCCGGCAGGCCGGCGGTGCCGCCGCCCACCACGAGCAGATCGAACTGTTCCATCGGTTCCCGTGTCCTCGCGTCGGTGCCGGATCCGTGCTTGCGTAGTCGCTCTCGCGACCGGTCAGACCTGGTCGATGTACTCGGTGGTGACGAAGGCGTCGACGCCCAGATCGGTGTTCTGCATGATCCCGGCGGTCCGCATGAGCTCGATCGCCGACTCCCAGGTGGACAGGTCGATGGTCAGGAAATCGTCGCCGCCACCGGACGGGGTGGCCAGCTTGACCTCTCCCTCGACCTTGGCCTTGGCCAGGTCCGGGTCCGAGACCTCGATCGGGTTGAAGGCCTCCACGGCCGACAGCACGCGGTCGATGTTGGCCGGGTCGGCCATGAACTGGTAGCCCTTGCGGCAGGCGCGCAGGAAGCCGACCACGGCCTCCGGCTGGGCCTCGGCGTCGGCCTTCTTCACGAAGTAGGAATCGCCCGGCATCTTGGCGAACTCGTCGGTGTTCAGGTAGTTGAGCTCGACGCCCATCTGCCCGAACGCCACCTCGGAGCCGAGGAACGTGATGAAGCCGTCGACCTCGCCGCGGCGCAGGAACTCCAGCGACCCCACGTCGGCCCCGGTGACGACCTTGTTGACGCCGTTCGGGTCGAGGCCCTCGGCCACCGACATCGCGTTCAGCAGCAGCTCGGTCGTACCGCCCTGGCTGATGACGCCGATGGTCTTGCCCTGGAAGTCGGCCGGGGTGAGCAGCGGGTTGGCCGGGTCGGAGGCCACGCTGTACTGACTGACCTGGTCCTTCTGGCCGACGGTGATGAGCGGCGTGCCCTGGTCACCGATGAGCGGGCAGGTGATGACCGCGGCCGCCTTGCCGAACATGGCCTGACCGGCGGCCACCTGGGACACCGAACTGGAGGTGCCGGTGCCGGCGATGGCCTCGACCTGCAGCCCCTCCTCGGCGAAGTAGCCCTCCTGGATGGCGATGTAGACGTCGGCGTGGGACACGATGTGCTGGAAGGGCGTCACGTACGCGATCGACACCAGGTTCGCGGCCGACGACTGCGTCCCGCCACCACCGCCCTGGCCCGGGCTCGACGACGACGACGTCGGCGCGCAGCCCATCAGGATGGGTGCGCCGGCGGCGGTCGTCACCGCGAACAGGCCGGCGTTGGTCAGGAAGCGGCGGCGATTGATCATGGAAGGCTTGCTCCGAACTGTGACGAGAAGCGTTGATCAGGGAAGGATGTGACTGCGCCGCGCGGCCGGGGCCGTAGGCGCTCGGACGGCGGGAGACCGTCGACCGCACTCACAACGACGTGGTGCGTCCAGAGGATTCGTGCCACGGAATGGCGAACCGGCGGATGCCGGCCACGATGGCGTACAGCGCGAAGCCGAGCAGGGTCATCACGATGACCGTGGCGAACAGCAGGTCGGTGCGCAGCGAGGACAGCATGACCACGGCCAGCGCGCCGAGACCGTCGTTGCCACCGAGGTACTCACCGACGACGGCGCCGGTGATGGCGAAGACGATGCCGAGCTCGACGCCGGTCAGCACGTAGGGCATGGACGACGGAACGTCGAGCGAGATGACCCGCTTCCACCACGGCGCCTGGATGACGCGCATCAGGTCGCGGTGACCGGGGTCGATGGACCGGATGCCCAGGATGGTGTTCTGCATCATCACGAAGAACGCGATGATCGCGGCCATGAAGATCTTCGAGGTCGCACCGAACCCGAACCACAGCAGGAACAACGGGACGATGGCGACCTTGGGCACCACCTGCGTGGCGACCAGGAACGGCGACAGGATCCGCTCGAGCACCCGGGCGCGGCCCAGGATGATGCCCAGCGCGATCCCGACCACGGCGGCCAGACCGAACCCGACGATGGTCTCGTAGAGCGTGAAGTAGAGCGCGGTGTACAGGTAGTCCTGCCCCAGCAGGTCCCACAGCGCCCGGGCCACCTGCTCCGGCGGCGGCAGCAGCAGCGGCGACACGTCGAACAGGACGGTGTAGAGCTTCCAGACGCCGAAGAAGGCGAGCAGCAGCAGCGGGGTGGTGACCCACAGCAGGGCCGGGCTGTCCTTGAGCCTGCGCCGCCGCGGCCGGACGGCAGCGGCCGCCACAGCGGGGCTGCTGGTGAGTGTCGCCATTGATCCCTCTTTCCCGAGCGTTGCGCCTAGCGGAACGGCGTACCGGCCGTGGATCCGAGGCTAAGCGCGCCCTCGTCGGAGGGTCAAGCATTCTTTTCATGCCCGGGCGCGATCAGGCGTGCTGCACAGGTCTTTCGAGCGCACGCCCGACCGCTGAGTAGACAGCTCTGAGCTGCACGGATGCGCTCGATCCGCTCCGCGGAACGGCGTTCTGCCGAACAGCGGGTATTAACGAGCTTGTAACGAACGGTGCCCGAGCGAGCGGGACACCTCGGCGGCCGCGTCCCGGACCAGCTCGCCGTAGTCGTGCGCCTCCTCCAGGCCGATCCGGGTCACCGGACCGCACACCGAGAGCGAGCCGTAGACCCGCCCAGCGGCGTCCATGACGGCCGCGGCCACCGATCCGGCGCCGGCCTGCCGCTCGCCCAGGCTGATGGCGTAGCCGCGCTCCCGGACGGCGTCCAGCTCGCGCCGCAGCGCATCCTTGGTGCGGATGGTCGACCCGGTCATCGGATCCAGGTGCACGGTGCGCAGGTACCGGTCGGTCTCCTCCGGCGGCATCGCCGCCAGGATGGCCTTGGACGAGCTGCCCGCGTAGAGCGGGTAGAGGATGCCCAACTGCACGGACATCCGGATCTCCTGCGGCGAGAGCACCTGCGAGACGTACATGCGCTCGTCGCCGAACCGAACGGAAAGCGTTGCCGTCTCCCGGGTCTCGGTGACCAATCGGTCCAGGTGCGGCGCGGCGATCCGCGGCACGTCCATCTTGGCCATCGCGGTCAGCCCGACGCTGACGGCCACCGGGCCGAGGCGGTACCGGCGGGTACGCTCGTCGACGGCGAAGAACCCGGACGCCACCAGCGTGCGGACCGCGCGGTGCACGACCGCCTTGCTCAGTGAGAGTTGCCGGGCCAGTTCCGAAATGCCGATGTCCGGCTCCTCGGTCGTGGCCACTGCCATGATGATCTGCACGGCGCGTTCGATTCCGCTGCTGGAGCCGGATTCTTCCTGGCCCACGGCCGCGGCTTCGTTCGACACGTCGCGAGTGTATAGTCTCGCGCCATCCCCGATCGCGTCGAATTGTTCCGCGATCCGCGCGGACTTCCCTGCGGCGCCGCATGTTTCGCACCGATGTCTTTCCTGGTCGCCGCAGGTCCTGGAGCCATCACCGAACGGGAGAAGTCGATGGAGAATGTCGTCGTCGTGGTCGGCGGTGCCGGCGGTATCGGCGCGGCGTGCGCTCAGGAGTTCCGCGATCAGGGCCGCACCGTCGTGCTGGTCGACCGGGCGCTCGGGCACGACGCCAGCGATCCGGACTCGGTGCGCCGTGCCCTGCAGGACGTCCCCTCGGTGACCGCCCTGGTGCACGCGGCCGGCTCGGTGGGTTCCGGCGGGATCGACGGGCTCGACCTGGTGCAGTGGCGGCGGGTGCTCGACGACAACCTGACCTCGGCCGCCGTGGTCAGCCAGCAGGTCCTGCCGCGGATGCCCCGCGGCGGGTCGGTGGTGCTGTTCAGCTCGGTCAACGGCCGGCACGGCGGCAACCGGCTGTCCGGGCCCGCCTACGCCGCGGCCAAGGCGGCGATCATCGGCCTGACTCGGCACCTGGCCAAGGACCAGGGGCCGCGCGGCGTCCGGGTCAACGCCCTGGCCCCCGGCCCGGTCAGCACGCCCATGCTGCACCGGCTGTCCGAGACGGAGATCGACCGGCTGCGCGCAGCCATGCCGCTCGGTGAACTGACCACGCCCGAGGAGGTGGCCGGGACGGTGGCCTTCCTGTGCTCCCCGGCGGCCGCGTCGATCACCGGCACGGTGATCGACATGAACGGCGGCAGCTGGATGGGCTGAGACGCCGAAGGGCGGCCCTGCCGCAGCAGGACCGCCCTTCGGGTCGATCAGGGGTGGTGCGAGAGGACCGGACTCAGAAGTCCATGTCCCCGCCGCCCGGCATGGCCGGGGCAGCCGGGGCCTTCTCCGGCTTGTCCGCGACCACGGCCTCGGTGGTCAGGAACAGCGCGGCGATGGACGCGGCGTTCTGCAGCGCTGAGCGGGTGACCTTGGCCGGGTCGATGATGCCGGCCTTGATCAGGTCCTTGTACTCGCCGGTGGCGGCGTCCAGACCCTCGCCCGCGGGCAGGTTGCGGACCTTCTCCGCCACGACGCCGCCCTCGAGACCGGCGTTCACGGCGATCTGCTTCAGCGGGGCCTCGACGGCGACCTTGACGATGTTCGCGCCGGTGGCCTCGTCACCGGTCAGCTCGAGCGAGTCGAAGGCCTTGACGGCGGCCTGGAGCAGGCCGACGCCACCGCCGGCGACGATGCCCTCCTCGACCGCAGCCTTGGCGTTGCGGACGGCATCCTCGATGCGGTGCTTGCGCTCCTTGAGCTCGACCTCGGTGGCGGCACCGGCCTTGATGACGGCCACGCCGCCGGCCAGCTTGGCCAGCCGCTCCTGCAGCTTCTCGCGGTCGTAGTCCGAGTCCGACTTCTCGATCTCGGCGCGGATCTGGGCGACCCGACCGGCGATCTGCTCGGCGTCACCGGCACCGTCGACGATGGTGGTCTCGTCCTTGGTCACGACGACCTTGCGGGCGGTGCCCAGCAGCGAGATGTCGGCGGAGTCCAGCTTGAGCCCGACGTCCTCGGTGATGACCTGGCCACCGGTCAGGATCGCGATGTCCTGCAGCATGGCCTTGCGGCGGTCGCCGAAGCCCGGGGCCTTGACGGCGACGGACTTGAAGGTGCCGCGGATCTTGTTGACCACCAGGGTCGCCAGGGCCTCGCCCTCGACGTCCTCCGAGATGATCAGCAGGGACTTGCCGGACTGGATGACCTTCTCCAGCAGCGGCAGGATGTCCTTGACCGCGGAGATCTTCGAGCCGTACAGCAGGATGTACGGGTCGTCCAGGACGGCTTCCTGGCGCTCCGGGTCGGTCGCGAAGTACAGCGAGATGTAGCCCTTGTCGAAGCGCATGCCCTCGGTGAGCTCCAGCTCGAGCCCGAAGGTGTTGCTCTCCTCGACGGTGATGACGCCTTCCTTGCCGACCTTGTCCATCGCCTCGGCGATCAGCTCGCCGATGGCCGGGTCAGCAGCCGAGATCGAGGCGGTGGCAGCGATCTGCTCCTTGGTCTCGACCTCCTTGGCGTTGGAGAGGAGCTGGCCGCTGATTGCTTCAACAGCCTTCTCGATGCCGCGCTTGAGACCGAGCGGGTTCGCGCCCGCGGCCACGTTGCGCAGGCCCTCGCGGACCAGCGCCTGGGCCAGGACGGTCGCGGTGGTGGTGCCGTCACCCGCGACGTCGTCGGTCTTCTTGGCAACTTCCTTGACGAGCTCGGCGCCGATCTTCTCGTACGGATCCTCGAGCTCGATCTCCTTGGCGATCGACACACCATCGTTGGTGATGGTGGGAGCGCCCCACTTCTTCTCCAGCACGACGTTGCGACCGCGCGGGCCGAGCGTCACCTTGACCGCGTCGGCCAGGGTGTTCATCCCGCGCTCGAGACCGCGACGCGCTTCCTCGTCGAAAGCGATCAGCTTGGCCATGAGGTGTGCATCCTCCAGATTCACCTGGTGCCGGCCGATCGGGCCGGCGACAGGGCAGCTTCGGTGGTGGTGCGTGACCGGCGCCGGCGCCCGCGACGGACGAACCCGCTCCGACAGGCGACCCAGGTGGCCGTCGGCGCGGAGCTCTCACCGCTCCGGTCTGGCACTCAGGATACCCGAGTGCCAGATCGAGTCTGGCACTCGGACCACTCGAGTGCAACCACGCGACGGACCGCGGCTCAGCCGGTGTGCGTCGGGTCGCCCTGCCGCACGACCGTGTCCGGATCGACGCCGCGCTCGCCGGCCTGGGCCGGCCGGACCAGCGCCGGACCGGAGCCGGCCCGCACCGCCGACGTCGGGTCGTCGTCCCGCGAGCCGTGGGCGACCGCACCCGGCTCGACCACCAGCGCCCCCGGCCCCGAGACCAGCTGCCCGCCGGTCTCCACCCGGAACCGCCAGGTGACGACCGCGCCGAGCAGCGAGGTGCCGACCAGGATGAGGAGCAGCACGGTCTGGCCCAGGTCGGCCAGGAGCACCGGGAACAGGAACGCGGTGAGCACCGCACCGACCTTGGCTGCGGAGGCGGCGAAGCCGGCCCCGGTACCGCGCAGGTGGGTCGGGAAGACCTCGCCGGCCAGCAGGTAGGTCATGGCGTTCGGGCCGAGGTTGGTCATCAGGTTGAAGATCATGAAGCCGGCGAAGATCAGCAGGGTCTGCATCCCGCCGGTGAACGCCGCGGAGGCCGCGGCGATGGCCAGGCCGGCCGCGCACCCGATGAAGCCGACCACCTGCAGCTTGATCCGGCCCACCCGGTCCACCAGCAGGATGGCCAGGAGGATGCCGACGACCAGCAGGATGTCGATCATGGCCGCGCCCTTGGTGCCGAGTGCGTCGCTCTGCACGATCTGCGCCACGTGCTGCGGCGCCGGGTTCGCGGGGGACGAGCCATCGACTGTGTCCACTGATCCCAGCGTGGAGGCGATGATGACCGGAGTGAAGATGCCGATGCCGTAGGTGCCCAGGTCCTGCAGGAACCACGGCACCGAGGCCAACACCGTGGAGCGCCGCCACGGCGGCCGCAGGATCTGGCGCATCCGGCCCTTGCCGTGCTCGGGCACGTTCAGCTCGGCGTGCAGCGTCACCACCGACGGGTACGGCGGCTGCCGCTTCAGCAGTCGCTGCATCTCCCGCTGGGCGTCCTCGACCCGGCCGGCGATGACGAGCCAGTGCGGGCTCTGCGTCACGAAGAGCCGGGCGACCGTGACGATGACCGCCGGCACGATGATGATGCCGAACATCCAGCGCCACGCTCCGAGGGTGGTGGCGTTGCCGAGCACGACCAGACCGATGAGCGTGCCGGCCATGGCTCCCAGCGACTGGAACGCGAATGCGCTGAGCACGAGTCGCCCACGGCTCTGGCTGGAGATGGTCTCGGAGATCATCAGGTGCGCGGTCGGGTAGTCGCAGCCCAGGGCCAGGCCGAGCCCGAACAGGCAGGCGATGAGCACCGGCAGCTCGGGACTGACGAGCACGCCGACCAGGAACGCGGTGAACAGCACCATCTCGATGAGGAACAGCGACCGGCGGCCGAACCGGTCGGACAGGCCCCCCAGGGCCGACGCCCCGATGAGGATGCCGAACAGCGACGCCGCGGAGACCAGGCCCATCTCGAAGGTGGACAGGTCCCACTCACCGTGGATGAGCGGGAGCGCGATGCCGGTCAGGAACACCACGGCGCCTTCGAAGAACTTGCCGGCCGAGGCCAGCAGCCAGATCCGGCGCTGCATCCGGGTCATCGGGGGCCGGCTCGGCGTCCCGTCCGGCCAGCGCGGTGTCTCGTCCAGGTAGTCCTGGACCAGCAGCCGGCGCGGTCGCCGTGATGCCGCCCCGTCCGTGTGGTCGTCCTGCGGTGCCGGTCCCCCTGCGTGACGCACTGCTGTCCCCTTCCCCCGGAACACTGTTCGCCCGGTACTCCCCCGAGGCCGGATCCTGACGAGCGTTCATGGACGGCAGGGGTCGATCAAGCGGCCGTCAGGTGTCGGCGGATCCGAACCACCCGATCGGGGCGGGCGCGCCCGTCCGGGTGCGGCGGCGGGGTCCCGGCCTGGCTCCAGCGGGGCAGTGTCGGCGCTGCTGGCTACAGTCCGACGATGACCACCACTCCCGGTCCCGTACCCGCTGCCGAGGTCGTCGCTGCCGTGGACGGGCTGCTGCCCGAGTTGATCGGCGAGCTGGAGGCGCTGGTCCGGCTGCCGTCGGTGGCGTTCCCGGGTTTCCCGGCCGAGCCGGTGCTGCGCACCGCGGAGGCGGTCGCCGACCTGCTCCGCCGCTCCGGGGCGACGGACGCCGAGCTCCTCGAGGTGCCGGGCGGCTACCCGGCCGTGTACGCCACGGTGCCCGGTCCGGCGGACGCCCCGACCGTGTTGCTCTACGCGCACTACGACGTGCAGCCGGCGCCGCTGGAGCAGGGCTGGCAGACCGACCCGTTCGAGCCGGTGCTCAAGGCCGACGGCCGGCTGTACGGCCGGGGCGCGGCCGACGACAAGTCCGGCGTCGTCATCCACGCCGGCACCGTCCGCGCCCTCACGTCGCTGCCCGCCGGCTCGCCGGTGAACCTGGTCCTGCTCATCGAGGGTGAGGAGGAGACCATCAGTCACCTCGAGGACTTCGTCGAGGCGAATCCGGCCCTGGTCGACTGCGATGCCTTCGTCATCGCCGACATGGGCAACCAACGGGTGGGCCGGCCGACGCTGACCACCGCGCTGCGGGGCGACGTCTCGTGCGTCGTCACGGTGCGGACGCTGGACCACCCGGTGCACTCCGGTCTGTTCGGCGGTGCCGCCCCGGACGCGCTGGTGGCGCTGATCAGGATGTTGGCCACCCTGCACGACGATGCCGGCGACACCGTCGTGCCGGGCGTCGAGTCCTACGACTGGCCGGGCGCGGACTGCGACGAGGACGTCTACCGGGAGGGTGTCGCGCTGCTCGACGGCGTCGAGCTGATCGGATCCGGGTCGCTGGCCTCCCGGCTGTGGTCCAGACCCAGCGTCACGGTGATCGGGCTGGATGCGCCCCGGGTGGCCGACGCCTCGAACGTGCTCATCCCCCAGGCGTCGGCCAAGGTGTCGATGCGCATCGTGCCGGGTTGTGACGCAGACGCCCAGCTCGAGGCGCTCATCGGGCATCTGCGGTCCGTCGTGCCCTGGGGCGCCCAGGTGCAGATCGAGCCGGTGAAGGTCGGCTGGCCGTTCGCGGTCGACACCTCCGGCAGTGCGGTCACCGCGGCCGAACGGGCGCTGGCCGAGGTCTACGGCGAGACGGTCGACCGGATCGGCTCCGGCGGATCCATCCCGCTGATCAACTCGTTGCAGCAGGCCACCCCTCGGGCCGAGGTCATCCTGTGGGGTGCCGAGGACACCGCCCAGGCCCGGATCCACGGCTCGGACGAGAGCGTGGACCCGGCCGAGATCGGCCGCACGGTCGCGGCCCAGGTGCTGATGCTGCGCCGCTGGAGCCGCTGAGGAGTCGCGCGAGCGAGGAACGAGGGAACGCGGGCTCCGACCAGACCGGCTGAGGAGTCGCGCGAGCGAGGAACGAGGGAGCGCGGGCTCCGACCAGACCGGCTGAGGAGTCGCGCGAGCGAGGAACGAGCGAGCGCGGGCTCCGACCAGACCGGCTGAGGAGTCGCGCGAGCGAGGAACGAGCGAGCGCGGGCTCCGACCAGACCGCCCGTGAGCGTGGTCACTCCGGCGGGCCGGCGGAAATTTCGTTGACGCGTCCCCCGTAGCATCACCTGGGGTCTGCCGCCACTGTCCGTCGGCTTCCGGACCCCTGCCTCTCGTCGGAGGCATCGTTCGTTCGGAAGGACACCCGTCAGTGACTCGCATCCTGACCATCGTCGGCAGCCTCCGTGCCGGCTCCACCAACCTGCAGCTGGCCCACACCGCGCAGGAGCTCGGCGCCCAGCAGGACCTGACCATCGAGCTGTACCAGGGCATCGCGGAGCTGCCCTTCTACAACGAGGACGTCGACACCCCGGAGACCGTGCCGGCCGAGGCCGAGGCGTTCCGCGAGGCCATCACGGTCGCCGACGCCGTGCTGGTGTTCACGCCCGAGTACAACGGCACCATGCCGGCCGTACTGAAGAACGCGGTCGACTGGGCGTCCCGCCCGTTCGGCGCGAGCGCCCTGCTCGGCAAGCCCCTGGTCGTGGCCGGCAGCGCGTTCGGCCAGTACGGCGGCGTGTGGGCCCAGGACGAGGCCCGCAAGGCCTTCGGCATCGCCGGCGCCTCGGTGCTGGCGGATCCGAGCGTGGCGATCCCCGGGTCGCTGCAGCGGTTCGCCGAGAACCACCCGCGCAACGACGACGAGGTCACCGAGCAGCTGCGCAGCCTGCTGGTCGCCCTGAAGATCGCCGTGGAGAACAAGGAGCAGGTCCAGGAGGCCACCGCGGCGGTCTGACTCGCGTCGGAGGAGTCGCGCGAGCGAGGCACGAGCGAGCGCGGGCTCCGACCCATGTGGGCGGGAGTCGCGCGAGCGAGGCACGAGCGAGCGCGGGCTCCGACCCATGTCTGTGATCTGCGCACACCACGCATGACCGGCGACCGGTTGGGAACTCAACATCCCGACCGGTCGTTGCGCACCCAGGCCCGGACATCCCCGTGATGGACGGGCCCTGCCCGTCTCTCCCGTCCCCCGAAGCCGGAAGGACCGATGAACCCCGACTCTCCCGAGCCCCTGTTCCCGCTGGACCGGAACGGGGGCTCGAACCGGTGATCTGGCCGTTGTCGCTGCTGATCGGGCTGTTGGTGGTGCTGGCGATCACCGCCGCCACGGCCTGGTTCGTGGCGCAGGAATTCGCCTACATGTCCGTCGACCGCTCACGCCTCAAAGCGCGGGCCGCGTCCGGGGACGCCGGGGCCGAGCGTGCGCTGGCCATCACCCGGCGCACGTCGTTCATGCTGTCCGGCGCCCAGCTCGGCATCACGGTCACCGGCCTGCTGGTCGGGTACGTGGCCGAGCCGCTCATCGGCGAGGCGATCGGGGAGCTGCTCGGCGGCGTCTCGGTGCCGACCGGCGTGGGCATCGCCATCGGCACGATCGTTGCGCTGACAGTGTCGACCTTCATCCAGATGTTGATCGGCGAGCTGGTCCCCAAGAACCTCTCGATCGCCAGGGCCGAGCCGATCGCCATCGGCCTGTCCCGCTCCACCCGCATCTACCTGGCCGTCTTCGGCTGGTTGATCACCGTCTTCGACAAGTCCTCGAACCTGCTGCTGCGGGCGTTGCGGATCGACCCGGTGCACGACGTCGAGCACTCCGCCACCGTCCGCGACCTGGAGCACATCGTCGCCGACTCGCGGGAGAGCGGGGACCTGCCGGACGAGGTGTCGGTGCTGCTCGACCGGATCCTCGACTTCCCCGAGCAGGACGTGGAGCACGCCATGATCCCGCGGGCCCGGGTCGGGGCGATCCGTCCGGACGTGCCGATCAGCGAGATCCGGCTGCGCATGCAGCAGGGCCACTCGCGCTACCCGGTGCTCGACGACGGCGCCGACGGGGTGGAGCAGGTGCTGGGCGTGGTGCACCTGCAGGACGTGCTGGCGCTGGACCGGCTCGACGGCCGGACGGCCGCGGACGTGATGCGGCCGCCGCTGCTGCTGCCGACCTCGATGCGGCTGCCGGACGCGCTCGGCCGGCTGGTCGGGACCCGCAACCAGCTGGCCTGCGTACTCGACGAGTACGGCGGCTTCGCTGGGGTGCTGAGCGCCGAGGACCTGGCCGAAGAACTCATCGGCGAGATCGGCGACGAACACGACCCGGTGGTGCCGACGTTCACCGCGGACCCGCAGGCAGGGTCCTGGGTGGTGGCCGGCGACCTGCCCGTCGACGAGGTGGCCCGGCTCATCGAGCGGCCGCTGCCCGAGGGCGACTACGAGACCATCGCCGGGCTCGCCATCACCGAGCGGGGCACCTTCCCCGCGGTCGGTGACCGGATGACCGTGGTGCTGCCGCCCGATCCCGCCGAGTACGCGCACACCGACGACCCGCCGCCGGGCCGTCTCGACCTGGAGGTCCTGGAGATCGACAACCACGTGCCCTCACAGGTGCGGATCACCGTCCACGGTCCCGCCGACGCGCGGGACGCCTCCACCGACCCGGCCGACGAGCCGGCCGCGCCGACGGCAGGCACGCCATGAGCAACCCGTGGGTGATCGTCTCCGTCACCGCCCTGATCATCGTGTTGAGTGCGTTCTTCGTCGCGGTCGAGTTCGCGCTGCTGGCCGCCAAGCGGCACCGGCTCGAGGACGCCGCCATCACCAGCCGCTCCGCGCGGGCGGCGCTGCGCAGTTCGGCCGAGCTGACCGTGGTGCTGGCCGGGTCACAGCTCGGCATCACCGCCTGCACGCTGGCGCTCGGTGCCATCACCAAGCCCGCGGTGCACCACGCGCTCACGCCGCTGTTCACCGGCTTGGGCATCGCACTGTGGGTGGCCGACGCCATCGCGTTCGTCCTCGCCCTGGTGGTGGTGACCTTCCTGCACCTGGTCGTCGGTGAGATGGCGCCCAAGTCCTGGGCCATCGCCCACCCGGAGCGCTCGTCGATCCTGCTGGCCGTCCCGATGCGGGCGTTCATGTTCGTGTTCCGCCCGCTGCTGATCACGCTGAACCGGATGGCCAACTGGTGCGTGCGCAAGCTGGGGGTGGAGCCGGTCGACGAGGCCGCCACCGGTCAGGACCCGCGCACGCTGCGGCAGCTCGTCGAGCACTCGGCGAACGTCGGGGCGCTGGACGCCTCCTACTCCCGGCAGCTGGCCGGGGCCCTCGACCTGGAGACCCTCACCGTGGGTGACCTGCTCCGCCCCGGTGCGCGCCCGACCTCGGTGCCGGCCGGCGCGACCGTCGAGGAGGTCCGAGCGGCCGCTCGCGCGTCCGGGCACCTGCGGATCCTGGTCCGGGACGGCGCCCGGGTCCTCGGGGTGGTGCACGTCCGCGACGTGCTGACCGCGCCGGGTGACGACCCGGTCGACGGCGAGCTGCGGCCCGCCTTCGAGTTGGCCGCCGGGACCTCGATCGCCCGTGGGCTGGAGTCGATGCGCGAGTCGCGCAACCACCTGGCCGTGGTCGTCGACGGCGAGTCGGCACAGTTCAGAGGCGTGGTCACGCTGTCCGACCTGCTGCGCACGCTGTTCCCGGACGCGGCTCCGCGGGACGCTCGCGATGCGAAGGCGGTCCCGGCGCGGTAGTCCTGTGCCATGGACGCAGGCACGGATCCAGGGGTGGACGGCACGCGGCTGACCGAGGTGTCCGTGCTGGCGACCGGGATCGGCATGGGCGAGTCGATACGGTGGCACGCCGGCCGGATCTGGTGCGCCGACTGGCTGGCCGGCACCGTCCTCACGGTGTCGGCCGGCGGCGGCCCGGTGGAGACGGTCGTGCAGGTGTCGTCGTCGGGTCCGCTGTGCTTCGACTTCCTGCCCGACGGCCGGCTGATCGCGGTCTGCAACGACGACGGCACGCTGGTCGCCGGTCCCCCGGAGGGGCCGCTGACTCCGATCGCGGATCTCGTTCCGAGCTCGCCCTACCCGTGGAACGAGGTCGTGGTCGGGCCGACCGGACTGGTCTTCGTGAACGGCATCGGCTTCGACTACGGCGAGTCGGTGCCGGACGCGCCGCTGGGCTCGATCGTCGTGGTCGGGCCGGACGGCAGCGTCCGGCCGGTGGCCGACACCCTGCACTTCCCCAACGGCATGGCCCTCGCCCCGGACGGGCGCACGCTGCTCGTCGCCGAGTCGCACGGCCATCGGATCACCGCGTTCGACGTGGCCGAGGACGGCACGCTCGACGGCCGCCGGGTCTGGGCAGACACCCCCGACCATTTCCCGGACGGCATCAGCCTCGACGCCAGCGGCGCCTGCTGGTTCGCCGACGTGCCCGGGCAGTGCTGCGTGCGGGTCGGAGGAGCCGACCGAGCGAGGGACGAGCGAGGGCGGGCTCCGACCATGGGACCTGCCGAGGGCGGTGCCGTGCTCACCACCGTCCACCTGGACCGCGGTGCGTTCTCCTGCGTGCTGGACGACGATCCGGCCGACCCACGCCTGTACGTGGCCGCGAACGCCTGGGACGGCGAGGGTGCAGCCGACGGTCGGCTCCTGACCGTCCCGGCGCCGTCGCCCGGGCCCCGGCGCCGCCGAGACCGATGATCGGTACGGTCCGCAACGACTGGAGCGATCAGGAGGTCGTCGCATGACGTACACCGTGGACTTCGTGGACGTCTCGACCGTCGGGCTGGAGTCGTCGCCCGTCGCCGAGCCGCTCGCCGGCCTGCGCGCGAACGAGGCACGCTACTTCAAGAACAAGTACGACTGGACCTTCACCACGACGCCCGCCGCCGACGCCGCGGACACCATCGCCTGGGTGCACGGGATCCTGTGGGACGAACGGGATCTGGCGATCGCGTCTCCGCCGCTGGAGGCGTGCGAGTTCGACGTGGACGGTACCCGGTTCGCGTACGTGTTCTACGCCAGCGGTCTGTCGATCAACGTCATGTACGCCCTGGCCGACGGCGGCAAGCGTGCGGTCGGCTTCAAGCTGGCCGACGGGATGGAGGTGCCGCAGGAGCTGTCGTCGTTCAAGTTCGCCCGGCAGCGCTCCAAGCTGGCCGGGACCATCCGCGGCTCGTACTTCGTCATCAAGCACGAGCACTGAGCCCGGGGCGGCTACTCAGTCCAGCAGCCACACCTCGACCGGCGCGCCGGCCTCCAGGCTGGTGGCGTCCTCGGGCACCACGATCATCGCGTCCGAGCCGGCCAGCCAGGCCAGCAGGTGCGATCCCGGCCCACCCCACGGCGCGACCGTGCCGGTGGCCGCGTCGACCAGCGCGCGGCGGAACTGCCGCTTGCCGGGTGGTGAGTCCAGCGGCGCGGAGAGCGGGAGCCACAGCAGCGGCCGGGTGGTGCCGGCGTGGCCCATGGCGGCCAGCAGGGCCGGGCGCAGGAAGACCTCGAACGAGACGTACGAGGACACCGGGTTGCCGGGCAGCGTGACCACCGGGATGTCGCCGACTGCGGTGGCCAGGACGCCGGCGCCCTGCGGCATGCCCGGCTGCATCGCGACCTTCGCGAACTCGACCCCCTGGCCGGTGAGCGCGTCCTTGACCACCTCGTAGGCGCCCGCCGACACCCCGCCGGAGGTGACGATCAGGTCGACCTGTTCGGGCGTGCCGACGGCGGCGGCCCGATCCAGCTCCGCCCGGAACGCGGTCACGTCGTCGGCGACGAGGTGGGCCAGCACCGGCTCGGCGCCGATGGCCGACAGTGCGGCGGCCAGCATCACCGAGTTCGACTCGTAGATCTGCCCCGGGCCCAGTGGCTGTCCCGGCACCACCAGCTCGGTGCCGGTGGACAGCACCAGCACCCGAGCCGGCCGGACCACCGGCAGCTCGGCGACGCCGAGCGCCGCGGCCACACCCAGCTGCGGCGGACCCAGTTCGGTCCCGGCCGGGAGCACCACGGTGCCCACGGCCACGTCCTCGCCGCGGGTTCGCACGTGCCGCCCGGGAACCGGCAGGTCGTGGATGGTCACCGTGGCCCCGGCGGCTCCGGGATCCCCGACGCCGCCGTCGGTGTGCTCGACCGGGACGATGCCGTCGGCGCCGTCCGGGATCGGGGCACCGGTCATGATCCGGGCCGCGGTGCCCGGGACCAGCGGCGCGGTGTCGGTGCGCCCGGCCGGGATGTCCTGGGACACGGGCAGGCTGACGGGCAGGGCGATCGGGTCCCCCGCGCGGTCCTCCAGCTCGGACACCCGGACCGCGTACCCGTCCATCGCGGAGTTCGGGAACGGCGGCAGGTCCAGCCCGGCGACCAGGTCCTCGGCCAGCACCCGGCCGCGGGCCTCGGCCAGCGGCAGCAGCTGGGCCGGCAGCCGGTGCAGCAGCCCGGTGACCACCCCGGCGTGTTCTTCCACGGTTCGCATTCCGGTCATCCTGCCAAGAGCCGCCGGCTGGCCGCGGTGACCTCCCGCGCGAGGGCCTCCTCGTCCACCCCGACCACCGCGTCGCGCTCGACCACCGGACGGCCGTGCACCAGCACCGCCTCCAGCGGAGGCTGACTGCCCAGCACCAGCGCCGCGACCGGGTCGGCCACGTCGGCGTGCGGCAGGGTGTCCAGCCGCCACACCGCGACGTCGCCCAACTTGCCGACCTCCAGCGAGCCGATCTCGTCCTGCCGGCCCAGCACGGTCGCGCCACCCATGGTGGCCATCTGCAGGCCGTCCCGGACGGTCAGCGCCTCCGGGCCGCCGCTGGCCCGGGCGAACAGCACGGCGTGGTGGATCTCCTCCCACAGCGAGTCGCTCTCGTTCGACGCAGCCCCGTCCACGCCGAGGCCGACCGCGACGCCGGCGTCACGCAGGTCCCGGGTGCGGGCGATGCCGGCGCCGAGCCGGGCGTTCGACGTCGGGCAGTGCGCCACCGACGTGCCGGTCGCGGCCAGGGCGGCGATGGCCGGGTCACTCAGATGCACGGCGTGGGCCAGCCAGACGTCCGGGCCGAGCCAGTCCAGGGAGGCCATGTGATCGACCGGGGACATGCCGAAGTGCTGCTGGCAGTACTCCTCCTCGTCGACCGTCTCGCACAGGTGGGTGTGCAGCCGCACCCCGTGCTCGCGGGCCAGCACCGCGGACTGCCGCAGCAGGTCGCCGGTCACCGAGAACGGCGAGCACGGCGCCAGCCCGATCCGCAGCATCGAGCCCGGGGACGGATCGTGGTGGGTCTCGATGGCCCGCTGACTGGCGGCCAGGATCGCGTCGATCTCCTCGACCACGTGGTCCGGCGGCAGCCCGCCACGGCTGCGGCCCAGGTCCATGGAGCCGCGGGTCGGGTGGAACCGGATCCCGATCCGGCGGGCCGCCTCGATCTCCGCGGCCAGCAGATCGCCGCCGGCGTGCGGGAAGACGTAGTGGTGGTCGGTGGTGGTGGTGCACCCGGTGCGGACCAGCCAGGCCAGCCCGCCGGTCGCCGCGGTCCGGACCGCGTCCTCGTCCAGCCGACCCCACACGGGGTAGAGGGTGGTGAGCCAGCCGAACAGCGTCGAGTCCACGGCCTGGCCGCGGGTGATCCACTGGTAGAGGTGGTGGTGGGTGTTGACCAGCCCCGGCGTGATCAGGCAGCCGCGGGCGTCGATGACCCGGTCGGCCGCCGCCAGGACCTCGGCCGGCGCAGGACCCGGGCCCACGGCGGTGATCCACTCCCCGGTCAGGACGACGTGTCCGGTGGCGTGCTCGGTGCCGGCGGCGTCCACGGTGGCGACGTGGCCACCGTCGATCACGATCACCGGTGCGGCCGGGGGTGCTGGATCCGGGACGGTCATGCGGTTCCTCCTCGTGGCGCGGCCCCGGCAGTCTGCCGGGTGCGCGTGTCGGGCTCGTTGCGTGCTGATCGGCCCCGCGGGGGCGCGGTCGGGACTCGGCGCTACGGTCGGACCCATGACCGCTGCCCAGGACTGGCTCGCCGAGGCCGCCCGCGCGCTGGACGTGCCGGACGACGCGGTGCCCGACGACGTGCGGACGGCGCTGCTGGACCTGACCCGGCAGGTGGCGCACGGCGTGGAACGCAAGGCCGGTCCGCTGACCTGCTACCTGATCGGCGTGGCCGTCGGGCGTGGGGCCGACCCTCGGGCCGCCGCGGCGCTGCTGGCCGGGCTGGCCCCGGACCCGGAGGAGGACGCGCGATGAGCTGGATCGGCTGGATCGTGTTCGGCGCACTCGCCGGGTGGGTGGCCTCCCTGGTCGTCCGGGACGGCCGCCCCCGCGGCTGCATCACCAACATGCTCACCGGCATCCTGGGCGCGGTGCTGGCCGGGTTCATCTACCAGGCAGCCACCGGCGAGCCCTGGGACTTCGGCTGGGACTGGGCCAGTTTCGGCGTCGCCGTGCTCGGCGCGCTGGTCCTGTTGCTGATCATCAGCCTGGTCACCCGCCGCCCGAACTCCCGTCGCTGACCCTCCCGACCGCGTCCCGATCGCATCCCCCATCCGGAAGGAACCGCTGCCGATGTCGCTCGACCGCCCCCGCGCCGAGGATCCGTACGCCAAGCTGCCGGCCGTACCGTCGTTCACGGTGACGAGCGCGGACGTCACCGACGGCCGGCCGCTGGAGGAGGTGTTCACCGCGGGCGGCGGCAACCGCTCGCCACAGCTGAGCTGGACCGGCTTCCCGGAGGGCACGCAGAGCTTCGTGGTCACGTGTTACGACCCCGACGCCCCCACGCCGAGCGGGTTCTGGCACTGGGTGCTGGCCAACCTGCCGGCGTCGGTGACCGAGCTGCCGCACGGCGCAGGCAGTCCCGAGTCGACCGCGCTGCCCGAGGGCGCCGTGCAGCTGCGCAACGACGGCGGCGAGACCGGCTACATGGGGGCCGCTCCGCCGGCCGGCGACCACGCGCACCGCTACTACTTCGTGGTGCACGCGGTGGACACACCGGCCCTCGAGGTCGGCCCGGACACCTCACCGGCGGTGGCGAGTTTCCAGTTGGCGTTCCACACCCTGGCCCGGGCGATCATCACCCCGACGTACCGGAACGAGGGCTGACCCCGGCCACCAGTTCCACGAACACCGCGGCCAGCTCCGGCTGGCTGCTGCCGGGCAGCACGGCGATCGCCTCGTCGTGCACCCCGGTGGCGACCACCTCGGCCGCCGGGTCGTCGCTGAGCACACCGCCGTCCACGGCCGTGGTCATGGTGGCCGTGTCCGCGATGAGCACGTCGGCGGGGGCGCCGGCCACCAGCTCGGCGACCAGATCGGACGGTCGCGCGAAGGTGAACGAGATCCCGGCCCCCGGATGCTCCTGCTCGAACCGGGTGCCCAGCTCGATGAGCGCCGGCTTGGTGGACTCGGGGGCGAACACCACGACGAGGCCGGCGTCGGCGGCGTTGCGCGAGGTGCCGACGGCGCCGCCCGGCACCTCGGTCGACCCGGACGTCGCCGGCGCGGCGCCGTCGGGCGGGCCGCTGGTGCACCCGGTCAGCAGCAACACCGCCACGACCACGGCGCCTGTGGGACGCGACCACCGCTGCACGCACTCATCTCCCCGGTCCGCGCGATCGGGACCGATGATCTTGACGGCGGCGTCTCGTCCGCGTCAGGTCCCGGTGCACCCGTCGGGCATGCGCGTGGCGTCCCTCACGACCAGGGGATGCCCCGGAAGCAGCGCGGTCCCCGTCCGGTTGGACCGGACCGTGACTCATCTCTTCTCCCCCATGACGCTGCGGAACACCGAGATCCGGAACCGGGTCTGGGTGGCGCCGATGTGCCAGTACTCGGCCGTCGACGGCCGACTCACCGACTGGCACCTGGTGCACCTGGGCGGGCTGGCCCGGGGCGGCGCCGGCCTGGTCATCACCGAGGCCACCGCGGTCACCCCCGAGGGCCGGATCAGCCCGTGGGACGCCGGCATCTGGACCGACGAGCACGCGCAGGACTGGCGTCGCATCACCGACTTCCTGCACGGCCAGGGCGCGTTGGCCGGGATCCAGCTGGCACACGCCGGCCGCAAGGCCTCGACCGCGCAGCCGTGGCGCGGCGGCGGGCTGCTCGGGCCCGACGAGGGAGGCTGGGTGCCGGTGGGCCCGTCACCGGTGGCGTTCGAGGGGCTGGCCGTGCCGAAGGAGCTGTCGGTCGCCGAGATCGCGGAGCTCACCCGCGCCTTCGCCGGGGCCGCCCGGCGAGCGGTCGGCGTCGGCTTCGACGTGCTGGAGCTGCACGCCGCGCACGGGTACCTGCTGCATCAGTTCCTCTCGCCGGTGTCGAACACCCGCTCCGACGGCTACGGCGGCGACCTGAGCGGGCGCAGCCGCTTGCTGGTCGAGGTGGTCGACGCGGTGCGCGCCGAGGTCGGCGAGGACGTGCCGCTGCTGGTCCGGGTGAGCGCGACCGACTGGGTGCCCGAGGGCCTGCAGGTCGACGAGGTCGTCGAGGTGGCGAAGATGCTGGCCGGTCACGGCGTCGACCTCATCGACGTCTCCAGCGGCGGCAACGCCGCGCACCAGCGGATCACGGTCGGCCCGGGATACCAGGTGCCGTTCGCGCGGGCGATCAAGGAGGGCTCCGGCCTGCCCGTCGCCGCGGTCGGGATGATCACCGAACCGCACCAGGCCGAGCAGATCCTGGTCGACGGGGCGGCGGACGCCGTGCTGCTGGCCCGGGTGCTGTTGCGGGAGCCGTCGTGGCCGCAGCGGGCGGCGCACGCGCTGGGTGGCCAGGTGCACTGGGCGCCGCAGTACGAGCGAGCCGCCCCGCGCTGACGCGTCGCGGGGAGCCACTCGGCTACCGTGGGTCGCGACTCACGGACCCGGAAGGATGGTCGAGCCAAGCGGTGGCCAACGGCACCAGCGCGCACCTGGCCGGTTTGATCCGGCAGACGATGCCCCCGTTGCACCCCGGCGGTCGTCCGATCGTGCTGGGTGCCGCCGCGGTGACCGCGGCCGCCCGGTTCGGCCTCCGCGCCATCGGGCTCCGCCGCACCGGCGGCATCGTCGGCCGGATCGGCACCGTGGCCACGTTGGCCTCCGCCGCGTTCTTCCGGGCTCCGCACCGGGTGCCGCCGCCGGGCAACGGCCTGGTGGTGGCGCCCGCGGACGGCCTGGTCATGCTCATCGAGGAGGCCGCCCCGCCGCCCGAGCTCGGGCTGGACCCGACGCCGCGGCCGCGGGTGTCCATCTTCCTGTCGGTGTTCGACGTGCACGTGCAACGCAGCCCGTTGGCCGGGACGGTCACCGCGGTCGCCTACCGGCCGGGCAAGTTCCTGTCGGCCGACCTGGACAAGGCCTCCTCCGACAACGAGCGGAACTCGCTGGCCATCCGGGCCACCACCGGCGAGGAGCTGGTGGTCACCCAGATCGCCGGCCTGGTCGCCCGGCGCATCGTCTGCGACGTCGAGCGCGGCGCCGCGCTGCAGACCGGGCAGACCTACGGTTTGATCCGGTTCGGTTCCCGGGTGGACACCTACCTGCCGCCCGGGACGCCCGTCCTGGTCCGGGTCGGGCAGCGCTCGATCGGCGGCGAGACGGTGCTGGCCGACCTGGGCGCCGGTGCCCCGGCGCCGGACGGGCTGGCCGAGGCCAGCTCCGGCGCCGCCGGCTCCTCGGTCTGAGGGGCCCGATGGCCGCCGTTCCCGGAGTGCGGTTCCTGCCCAACGCCATCACCGTGCTGGCGTTGTGCTCCGGCCTGACCTCGGTGGCCTTCGCCCTGCGTGGTGAGTGGCTGCCCGCGGTGGGTGCGCTGGGTCTGGCCGGCATCTTCGACTCGCTGGACGGCCCGGCCGCCCGACTGCTCCGCTCGACCAGCCGGATCGGCGCCGAACTGGACTCGCTGTCGGACTGTGTCTCGTTCGGCATGGCCCCGGCGCTGATCATCTACATCTGGCTGCTCGAGGAGACCGCGATCGGCTGGGCCGCCTGCCTGGTCTTCGCGGTGTGCGCCGCGTTGCGGTTGGCCCGGTTCAACTCGCTGCTGGACGACACCCCGAGACCCTGGGCCAAGGGCTTCTTCACCGGCGTCCCGACCCCGGCCGGCGGCCTGCTGGCCGTGGTCCCGCTGCTGCTGACCCTGCGGCTGGGCGACGGGCCGTGGAACAACGTCTGGGCGGTCGGGACCTGGATCATCCTGCTGGGCCTGCTGATGGTGTCCCGGGTGCCGTCCATCGCGCTGAAGTCGGTGCGGATGCCGCAGGCGCTCATCCTGCCGATGCTGGTGCTGATGGTGGTCGCGGTCGCGGCCCTGGTCTACGAGCCCGAGCTGGTGTTCTGCATCGGGCTCGGCGTCTACCTGCTGCACCTGCCGTACGCGGCGTGGAAGTTCCAGCACATCAAGCACCACCCCGAGCTGTGGGCCGACCGGGCGGGCATCCGCCGGCCGCGGGGCCGGCGGGTGCGACTGGCCGTGCGGATGCCGCGGCGCAAGCGGGTCGCGGGCCGGGGTCCGGACGGCACCCCGTTGCCGCCGCAGAGACGCCGCGGGGCGGCGACGATGTCCCGGCTCAGCCGGCGCCGGCTGCGCTGATCAGGGCGCTGGATCGAGCGCTGATCAGGGTTCGATGCCGAGCCGGCGGGCCGAACGGGCCTTCTGCCGGCTGGTGCGCAGCCGACGCAGCCGGCGGACCAGCAGCGGGTCGGCGGCCAGCGCCGCGGGGTCGTCGATCACCGCGTTGAGCACCTGGTAGTACCGGGTCGGCGACAGGTCGAACATCTCCTTGATCGCCTGCTCCTTGGCTCCGGCGTACTGCCACCACTGCCGCTCGAACGCCAGGATGTCGCGATCGCGGCGGCTCAGACCCTCGACGGTGTCGTCAACGGGGCCCGCGGCGGCGGCCGGATCTGCGCCGGCAGGGTCGGGTACGCGGTCGGTCGCTGCGTCCATCGGGTCCTCCGCGTTCGTGGCCGGCTGCGGAATGACACGGGTGTCATTCGGGCTCCATGACACCACGGGACGCCGGGGCGATCCAGCTCCGTCGGCGGCGAGGCGGCCGCTCACCCGGCGGGCGCCGATGAGTCCCCCGAACGGGACCGGTCGGACCTGGCATGACCACTCACGACGAGCGTCACCCGGCCGCGGTGCGCGGCCTGATCACCCGCTTGCACAGCGTGTCCGTCGCGGTGACGGACCAGGACGCGGCCAAGCGCCTGTACGTCGACGAGCTCGGCTTCCAGTTGCGCCAGGACGAGGTGCTGTGGCCGGGCGCGCGCATGGTCGAGGTGGCCGCGCCCGGGTCCACGTCGAGCCTGCTGCTGCTGTCCGCGGACGGACAGATCCCGATCGGGCCGCGGTTCTTCACGACCGACATCGAGGCGGCGCACCGGGCGCTGCGGGAGGCCGGGTGCGACGTGGGCGAGCTGCTCCGGATGGAGATCGCCCCGCCGATGTTCGCCTTCGCGGACCGGGACGGCAACGTGATGATCCTGCTGGAGGAGGAGTCGTCGGAATGAGGCATTCGACGGTCCGCGGCTGACCCCTCAGCCGAAGGACCGCATGTTGTCCCGGAAGTGCTGGTGCGCGTAGCCGGTGCGGATCAGGCCGCGGCGCCGCAGCTCGGGGCACAGCCCCTCGGTGATCTCGTGGATGTACTGCCGGCTGGTCGGCTGGGCCAGGAACATGAAGCCGTCGCCGCCGACGTACTCCATCGCCTTGTCCATCTCGTCGGCGATGTGCGACGGCGTGCCGACCAGCTCCATGCTGGCCACCCGCATCGAGCTGGCCGCGTCCTTGATGGTGCGACCGCCGAACGCCTGCTTCCAGGTGTCGAACGTTCCCTGGTGGCCGTTGGTGGTCACCTCGTCGGGGATGGGCAGGTCGGGATCGAGCACCGAGAAGTCGATCTCCATGATCGCGCCGAAGTGCACCATCTGCGTCTCGAACAGGTGCTGCCGGTCCGCGAGCATCTCGTCCCGCTTGCCCAGCGCCTCGTCCATGGTGCGGCCGATGATCGGCTGTACCACGAAGAACACCTTGACGTCGTCCGGGTCCCGGCCGAAGAACTCGGCACGGGCCCGGATGTCGTCGCGGTACTCCTTCATGCCGTCCAGCCCGTTGGGGATGCACAGCAGCATGTCCGCGTTCTTGGCGGCGAAGTCGCGGCCGCGGGGCGAGGCACCGGCCTGGCAGATCATCGGGCGACCCTGCGGACTGCGCGGGGTGTTGAGCGGGCCGCGGACCTTGAAGTGCTTGCCGACGTGGTGGATCGGGCGCACCTTGGTGTGGTCGGCGTAGTAGCCGCGCTCGGCGTCGGCGACGATGGCGTCGGGCTCCCACGAGTCCCACAGCCGGGTCACGACGTCGACGAACTCCTCGGCGATCTCGTAGCGCAGGTCGTGTTCCGGCAGGGTGTCCATGCCGAAGTTCTGCGCCGCCCGGTCCTCGCTGGAGGTGACGATGTTCCAGCCGACCCGCCCGCGGGTGACGTGGTCCAGGGTGGAGAAGGTGCGGGCCAGGGTGTACGGCGCGGACAGCGTGGTCGACGCGGTGGCGACGATCCCGATGTGCTCGGTGGCGTACGCCAGCATCGAGACCACCGGCACCGGATCGAGTTTCGGCGCGTACAGCGCGTGCTTGAGCTCGAGTTCGGCGGTTCCGGCGTAGATGTCGGACACCATCAGGGAGTCCTCGAGCATCATGAAGTCGAACCCGGCCCGCTCCATGTCCCGGACCATGTCGACGTAGTACCGGGCGTCGGTCCAGCTGATGGCGTCCTCGGACCAGCCACTGCGCCAGTCCGGGGCGGTCAGGTTGCCGAACCAGCCGAGTCGGAACGGATCTGCGGCCACGGGTCCTCCAGGCGTGCACGGGTGGGCATCACGGTCGCCCGTCCCGCCCGGCGGTTCGAGCGGGACGGGCATCCGTGACGGGCTGAGTGGGTGGGACCGGCTCAGAAGGCGAGCAGGTTCTCCCGGAAGGTGACGTCGTCGAACCCGTCACGGATCAGGCCGCGCTTGCGCAGCGCCGGGCTCAGCCCGTCGGTGTACTCGGCGATGAAGCGCCGGTTGAGGTTGGTCGGCTGCCAGATCAGGAAGCCGTCACCGCCGACCTCGTCCATCAGCTCGCCCATCTTGGCCGCGACGGTGTCGGGCGAGCCGACCAGGCCGAGATCGTTGATCTGGCGCTGCGTCTTGATCGCCTCGCGCAGCGTCTTGCCCTCGCTGCCCTCGAGCAGCTTGCGCATCGAGGACTGCTCGCCGTTGCCGATGAGATCGGGCACCGGGCCGTCGAGATCGAACTGGCCCCAGTCGACGACGCCGCCGCTGGCGTACGTCATGCCCCACAGCGCGTGCTCGATCGCCTCGTCGGTCTCGGAGGCCGCCTGCCGCTCCCGGTCCCGCTGCCGGGCGTGCTCGTCGGACTCGCCGAGCTGCGGGGTCACCAGGAACATCACCTTGAGGTCGCCCGGCTTGCGACCGTGCGCGATCAGCCGGGCGTGCATGTCCTCGCGGAACGCCTTCATCTGCTCGGCGTTGTGGCCCAGCGCGAGCATGGTGTCCGCGTACTGGGCGGCCAGTTCGCGGCCGGGGATGGAATTGCCGGCCTGCCCGACCACCGGGCGGCCCTGCGGGCCGGGCTGGGTGCTCATGGGCCCGCGCACCTTGAAGTACTTGCCCTCGTGGTCGATCCGGTGGACCTTGGTGTGGTCGACCAGCATCGGGGTCTCCTGGTCGCCGACGTAGGCGTCCGGCTCCCACGAGTCCCAGAGCTTGGTGACGACCTCCATCCACTCCTCGGCCATCCGGTACCGCTCGTCGTGCTCGAGGTGCTCGTCGTAGCCGAAGTTCTGGGCCACGCGGTGGGTGACCGAGGTGACGACGTTGATCCCGGCCCGTCCCTCGGTGAGGTGGTCCAGCGTCAGCATGAGCCGGGCGGCGGTGAACGGCGCGTACTGGATCGTCGACATGGTGTTGATGACACCGATGTGCTTGGAGTGCTGGGTCATCAGCGGGACCAGGGGCAGCGGGTCGTTCTTCGGCGCGAACGCACCCCGCGACAGCGAGAACTCCGACGACCCCTTGTAGGTGTCCTCCACCACGGCGGTGTCCTCGATGAACACGAAGTCGTATCCACCGCGCTCCAGGGACGACGTGAGATCGCGGTACCAGTCGGGCTTCGACCAGTCGTGCACGGCGGAGCCGTCGAACTGGCCACGCCACGGCTGGATACCGAAGCCCTGACCGAGGAACCAGCCGAGATGGAACATGCGCACACCTTTCCGTGGCCGAGAGCGGCCGGTCAGCAAGTCGGTCGGCCCCGCACCGGGCACGAGCGCAGCGAACCGCTGCTGCGTGACCTGGGTGCAACCGCCGGATGCCAGGCCGGTTTCGCCGCTCGGTCGCGCCGGTCGGCCGCGCTGAGCTGCGACGTCGGCGGCCTGGACGGCGGTTCGCGCCGGTTCCGGGCGCCCTGGCGGTGTCGATGAGCCTGTCGCTGCTGGGCACTGGGATCCGGCTGGTCGCGGTGGTCTGGCAGGTGGTCGCCGCCTGGCCGACTGCGTCCCGCAGCGGCGGATGCTGCTGACGGCCGAGGTGGTGCGGACCGTGGTCCTGCTGCCGGCCGACCCGGGAAAACCCGTGGTGCCCGATGCCTGTCTCCCGACAGGATGGTCGGTATCACCGGGCGCATCGGGCGACTCCGGGCACCGATGCTCCGGCGACACCCGCCGGAGCACGGACGAAGGAAGGATCGTCGATGATGGCGCGGCTGCCGAGCGTGCTGCGGCCGTTGCAGGAGGGCGGGTACCGCTGGCTCGCGGTGTCGCTGTGCCTGTCGCTCATGGGTGGCGGCGTCTGGCTGATCGCCGTGGTCTGGCAGGTCGTCGCGATGGACGGCGGCCCGACCGCGCTGGCCGTCGTCACCACCGGGACCGCGATCGGCATGATCGCCACCACCCTGCTCGGCGGCGCCCTGGCCGATCGCATTCCGCAGCGCCGGATCATCGTGGTCATCGAGATCGTCCGCGCCGCCGCGGTCGGGCTGGGCGCGGTGCTGGCGCTCACCGACTCCCTGCCCTGGTGGGTGCTGGCCACCGTCGCCGTCATCAGCGGCTGCATGGACGGGTTGTACTACCCGGCCTACTCCGCGTTGCTGCCCGCCCTGCTGCCCGCGCACCGACTGCTGGCCGCGAACGGGCTGGAGGGCATGCTGCGGCCCGCCCTGGCCCAGGCGGCCGGCCCGGCCCTGGCCAGCGCGCTGGTCGCGGCCTCGTCCCCGGGCCTGGCCATGCTCGCCAGCGCGGTGGCGTCGGCGCTGGCCGCGTGGGCGGTGCTGCGGGTGCCGGCCACGCCGGTGCGCCGGGACCTGTCCGCGGACGGGGACACGCGTCCGGCCCGGGCGATGGCCAGGGACGTGGCCGTCGGCTTCCGGTACATGCTGCGCACGCCCTGGCTGCTGGGGACGCTGCTGTTCGCCTGCCTGATGGTGCTGGCCATGATGGGTCCGTTCGAGGTGCTGACCCCGTTCGCCATCCGCGACCAGGTGGGCGGTGGACCGGCCGAGCACGCGCTGCTGCTCGCGGCCTTCGGGGTCGCCGGTGCGGTGGCGTCGTTGATCACCGGATCGGTGCGGATGCCGCGGCGCTACCTCTCGGTGATGAATCTCAGCTGGGGCATCGGCTCGATCCCGCTCATCGTCTTCGGCATCGCCACCGACCTCTGGCCGATGGTGGTCGCGGCGGCGATCCTCGGGGCGATGTTCAGTGTCGGCTCGGTCATCTGGGGCACGTTGCTGCAGCGCCGGGTCCCGCCCGAACTGCTGGGTCGGGTGTCCAGCCTGGACTTCTTCGTGTCCCTGGCCTTCATGCCGCTGTCGATGGCGCTGGCGGGCACGGTCGGCGAGGCGATCGGCGTGTCCACCGTCTTCTTCATCGCGGGCATCGCGCCGCTGGTCATCTGCGTCGCCGCGATGGTGATCTTCCGGATGCCGGCGGACGAGATCGCGCACCCGTTGGATGTGAAGGAGGCGGCCGACGGCTCGGTCACCGACCGGTCGCCAGCAGTGGTGACGCAGCGTTCGGAATCGTTCTGACGATCCGTCGGGACGAGCGACAGCCAGGCCGCTCGTCCCGACGTATGTTCCGGCGATGGCGAACCAATGGCTGATGAAGGGCCAGAACGTTCCGCTGGAGTCCGAGGTCACCGACCTGACCGGTCGGGTGCACTGGACGACCGGTGGACCCAGCGCGACCGTCGACGTGATCGCGCTCCTCGTGGGTGACGATCGCCGGGTCCGCTCGGACGCCGACATGGTGTTCTACAACCAGACGTCGACGCCGGACGGCTCGGTCACCCACGCCCAGCAGCTGATCAGCGACGACAGCGGTTCCGACGCGGTCGCGCTGGACCTCGCGGTCGTGCCCGACGACGTCCAGGCGATCGTCATCGCGGCCAGTTCGGACGCCGAACTGGCGGAACTCTCGACCTTGGAATGGCACGTCGAGCAGGGATCCGGCGAGGCGATCGCGGGCTACCGGGTCGACCAACTGACGACCGAGCGTGTTCTTGTGCTCGGTGAGGTGTACCGGCGCAACGGAGGCTGGCGCCTCCGCGCGGTCGGCCAGGGCTGGGAGGGCGGGCTGGCCGGCCTGGCCACGGATTTCGGCGTCCAGCTCGACGATCAGAACGCGGAGGACGGCGGGGCGGCCGGCCAGGTCGAGGCGGACGACGGCGTCCTGGTGGACGGGTCGAGCGATGCGGATGCCGACGTGGTGGCCGAGGATCCGGCGGAACCGCGGGCGGTGGCTCCGGCCGACGCCGACGCGCCGTCCGGAATCGCCGCCGTCATGCCGGACGTCCCGAGCAGTCGCGAGGACCGTGGCGGTTCGTCAGAGCGACGCTCCAGAGCTCGCAGTTCCGTCCGACCCAAGCGGGTCGCCACCCGTCGCGTCACCGTGCCTCGGCCGGCGTTGGCGGGCGGCGATCAGTGGCAGTCCTCGCGCCTGTTCTCGGTGTACGGCGTCGGCAGCACCGACGAGCAGGAGAAGCGGGCGACCTCGGCGTTGCTCTGGGCGCTCTCGGCCGTCCGTCCGCTGGGCCGGGCCCTGACCGCCCGGGCCGGAGCCCCGGCCGGAGCGATCGAGACCTTCACCGAAGTGCAGTTCAGTCTCGGTGATCACAAGGTCATTCCCGATGGCATCATCCGTGCCGCCCGCGCCGGCAGAGTGTGGACGGCCTGCGTCGAAGTGAAGACGGGTGACGCCCAACTGCAACGGCCGCAGGTCGAGTCGTACCTGCGACTGGCCAGACGACAGAAGTTCGACACCGTCCTGACCATCTCGAACCAGGTCAGCACCGATCACGACCGACATCCGGTCGAGGTCGCCGAGAACCTGCTGAAGAACGTCCGGCTCATCCACATCTCGTGGTCCGAGGTGATGCACGAGATCCGCATGCTGGTCGAGCACCACGCGTTCACCGACCAGCTCGAGGTGTGGATCCTCAGCGAGTTGCTGCGGTACCTGGAACACCCGAAGTCCGGAGCGATGTCGTTCCATGACATGGGCCCCGACTGGGTCAAGGCCCGTGACGCGGCGAAGGCGTCGACCCTGCGGCCGGGCGACGCTGCGGCGGTGTCGGTCGTCGACGGTTGGAACCGGCTGAGCCGGCAGCTGCGGCTCAGCCTGACCGCCCGGCTCGGCGTTCCGGTGCGGCAGGTACTCCCCCGGCGCATCGCATCCGACGGGGCGCGCCGTGACCGGGAGTACATCGAGCGCCTGGCCGGCGCCGGCGAACTGTCCGCCACGTTCTCCGTGCCCGACGCGGTCGGTCCGATCACGGTGACCGCAGACCTGCGGACGAGTGAGATCCGGTTGGTCGTCAGCCTCGATGCCCCGAAGGAGGGGGCGCTGACCCGGCGAGTGTCGTGGTTGACGCGCCAGCTCAAAGAGTCTCCTGGCGACCTCCTCGTCGAGGCACAGTTCTCACCGCATTCCGAGACCACCTGCGAGCGACTCGCCGACGTCCGCGAGAAGCCGGGTGTGCTGATCCCCGGGAAGGACTGGGAACCCGACGCCTTCACCCTGCGGTGGACCCAGCCGATGGGCACGAAACGCTCCGGCGTCAAGGGGGGCTTCGTCTGGAGTGTCACGCACGCCCTGGACGAGTTCTACTCGCAGACGGTGGAACACCTGCGGCCGTGGACTCCACCACCGCCGCAGCTCCCGGAGGGCTCCGCCTCGGCGGATCTCATCGAGGACGCCGGGGACGACGCGACGGGCTGACTGCCCGCATCCGCGATCGCAGCGATGGCACTGGCAGGATCGGCGGGCATGACGCGTCCGGTCATCGGCATCAGCACCTACCGGACCCACGCGACCTGGAGTCGGTGGCAGGGGGTCGAGGCGGCGGTGCTGCCAGCCGCGTACGTCGACGCGGTGACCGCCGGTGGCGGCACTGCCGTCCTCATCCCGCCGCTGCACCCGGCCGACTCGGCCGGCGCGCTGCTGTCCCGGTTGGACGGGCTGGTGCTCGCCGGCGGCTCCGACGTGAACCCGAGCCGGTACGGACGCATCGCCCACCCGGCCACCCATGGCTGGCACGATGACCGGGACGTCTCCGAACTCGCCCTGCTCGACGCGGCCGCCGACCTCGATCGACCGGTGCTGGCCATCTGTCGGGGCATGCAACTGCTGGCCGTGCACGCCGGCGGTCATCTGCACCAGCACGTCCCTGATGTGGTCGGGCACCCGGGCCACCGGCCCGAGAACTCGAGCTATGGGCCAGTGACCATCCGGATCGAGCCGGAGTCCCGGCTGGCCGGGATCCTGTCGCCCCCACCCGTCACCGTCCCGTGCCATCACCACCAGGCGGTGGCCGACCACCCACGCCACCGGGCCACCGCCTGGGCCGCGGACGGGCTGCCCGAGGCTCTCGAGCTGCCCGGCGATCGGTTCGTCGTCGGCGTCCAGTGGCACCCCGAGGTGAGCGACGACCGGCGGCTGTTCGCGGCCCTCGTCGCCGCAGCGAGGTCCGCCTGAAGGGCGGCCATGACCGCGGATGGGCCGGATGCGCAGCCGCACATCGTCTGTTCGGCGGTGATCGACCTATTCGTCAGTGCGACGGCTGCAGCTCCACCCGTTCGATCATGTGGACAACCTCGATCACCGCTGCTCATCGCCGTATGATCGAACACATGTCGACCACCATGGTGCTCGCGCCGGCCGCCCCGGCCGGGGTTGCCGCGTGGGTCGACGCGCTCGCCAGCACAGGACCGGACGGACTCGATGGGCACGCACTCGTCGAACTCATCTCCGCCGCGGAGACGCTCAAGGCCGCGGCCGCGTCACTGCAGGCCCGCGCCACCACCGCGTTGTTGGACCAGCAACTCACCACCTCCGACCAGTCTGCTTCGGCCAACGAGCCGGGCGACGCGGCCAAACGCCGCCGGGTGGCGGTGCGACGATCCGTCGGAGCGCAGGTCGCGCTCGCCCGGCGGGTCTCACCCGCCCAGGGCGGTCGGCATCTCGGGTTGGCGTTGTCCCTGCGCGACGAACTGCCCCGTCTCGCGTCCGCGCTGCGCCGCGGCGAGGTCAGCGAGTGGAAGGCCACCCTCGTCGCCCGGGAGACCGCCTGCCTGACCCGCACCGACCAGCGACAGGCGGACGAGCAGTTGGCCGACTCGTACGTGGGTCTCGGCGACCGCGCCGTGGCCGCCGAAGCGACCCGGATCGCCTACCGACTCGACCCCAAACAGGCGGTCGCGCGGAACGCCAAAGCCCACCACGACCGGCGGGTCAACCTCCGCACGGCGCCGGACTGCATGACCTACCTGACCGCGCTGCTGCCGGTCGTGCAGGGCGTCTCCGTGATCGCGGCGCTGCGGCGGCACGCCGACACCGTGTTCGCCGCCGGCGACGAGCGTGGCCGCGGGCAGGTCATGGCCGACGAACTCGTCGCCCGCATCACCGCCGGCGCCGCCCCCGCCGCCGCCATCGTCGAGACCACCGACGACGACGGCTCCGCCGACGCTGACGTCAGCGAATTGCCCACCGTGCCGGCCGGGCTCGACCTGACCATCAACCTGATCATGACCGACCGCACCCTGCTCGACGGCGACACCGAACCCGCCGTGATCGTCGGCCACGGACCCATCCCCGCCAGCCTCGCCCGACACCTGATCCGCCAAGCCCCCGAATCCAGCCGAGTGTTCATCCGGCGGCTGTTCACCGACCCGATCGGCAACCTGACCCACGCGGATCCACGCAGACGCCGGTTCGCGTTCTTGGACCGGCAGTTCCTCATCGCGAGAGACCAGACCTGCCGAACACCCTGGTGCGATGCGCCCATCCGCCACGCCGACCACATCCAACCCCACACCGACCAAGGCCCCACCCTGCTCGACAACGGCCAAGGATTGTGCGCCCGCTGCAACCTCACCAAAGACCACGACAACTGGCACACCACCGGCACCGGCCCGACCACCGTCATCACCACCCCCACCGGCCACCAGTACGCCAGTGCCCCACCGGCGCCGCCACGGTCGGCGCCATGGGGCATCCCGACCACCTCATGTGACAGCCGTGTTTCGAGTGCGTTCCTGTCGGTTGATCTCGGGTCGATCGCGCCGGTGGCTGCCCGCCGACGGGGTAGTTTCTCGAGCGGCGCCACCCCGGTCGCCGTGCCGGACACCCGCCAGGAGATCGACCCGTGAGCCAGCCGACCGCCCGCCGCGCCGACTGATCGCCCGCGCCCAGAGATCACCGTGGACATCAACACCGTCACCGGTTATCGGCGACCCACCCGACGATCCGAACTCCTGCCCCTGGCTCCCGGTGAGGCCGTGCTGGCCGGCGGCAGCTGGTTGTTCTCCGAGCCGCAGCCGGGCGTGCAAGGGCTGGTCGACCTCGACGGCCTGGGCTGGCCGTCGATCACCGACGGCCCCGACGGGCTGACCATCGCGGCCACCTGCACCATCGAGACGCTTGCCGCCTGGCCGCGGAGCCCGCAGCGGCCGGCCGTCGCCCTGTTCCGTCGCTGCGCCCATTCGCTGCTGGGGTCGTTCAAGGTGCACCGCGTCGCCACCGTCGGCGGCAATCTCTGCATGTCGCTGCCGGCCGGCCCGATGATCTCGCTGACCACGGCCCTCGACGGCACCGTGCAGCTGTGGTCGGGCGACGAGCCCGACCGCCTCGTGCCGGTCACCGAGTTCGTCCTCGCACCGCTGACCAACGCACTCCGCCCGGGTGAGGTGGTGCGCTCGATCCACCTGCCCGACCTGGCGCTGCGGGCGCGCGTGGCCTTCCGGCAGCTGTCCCTGTCCCCCGTCGGCCGGTCCGCCGCCCTGCTCATCGGCCGGGTCGACCCCGATGGCTCGACCGTCCTCACCGTCACGGCCGCCACCCCGGCGCCGGTGCAGCTGCGCTTCCCCGCCCTGCCCACCGCCGCCGAACTGGACGACGCGGTCGCCACGATCGATCCCTGGTACGACGACCCGCACGGCACCCCCGACTGGCGCCGCGCCATCAGCCGTCGGCTCGCCGCCGAGATCCGGGACGAGCTGGAGCAGGCATGAGGATCAACGACCACCCGCTGCCCGCCGACACCGTCGCCCCCCGCCCCGGCCAGTGCCTGCGCACCTATCTGCGGCAGACCGGTCACCTGGACGTCAAGAAGGGGTGCGACGCCGGTGACTGCGGCGCCTGCACCGTCCTGGTCGACGGCCGGCCGGTGCACTCCTGCATCTACCCGGCCGTCCGCGCCACCGACCACGACGTCACCACGGTCCGCGGGCTCGGCGGCCCCGACGACCTACACCCGGTGCAGCAGCGGTTCGTCGCCGCGGCGGGGTTCCAGTGCGGGTTCTGCACCGCCGGCATGGTGGTCACTGCCGCCGCGCTGCCCACCCCGGGCGACGACGGCCCCGAGGGCGAGGTGGAGCGGCTGTTCAAGGGGAACCTGTGCCGCTGCACCGGGTACCGGTCCATCCGAGACGCCCTGGCCGGCATCCCCAACGTCGAACCCCCCTGCGGCAAGAGCGGTGTCGGCGTCAGCACGGCCGCTCCCGCCGGTCCGCGCATCGTCACCGGGACCGAGCCGTACACCATGGACGTCGCCCCCGGCGACCTCCCGGCCGGGCTGCTGCACGCCGTTGTCCTGGGCAGCCCGCACCCGTCCGCGCGCATCATCCGGATCGACACCACCGCCGCCGCCGCGGTTCCGGGCGTGCACGCGGTCCTGACGCACGACGACGTCCCGGCCACCCTGTTCAGCACCGGGCGTCATCAGATCCGCCTGGACGACCCCGACGACACGCTGATCATGGACCCGGTGCTGCGCTTCCGCGGCCAGCGGGTCGCCGTGGTCGTCGCCGAGACGGTGGCCGTGGCCGAGCACGCCCGCGCCCTCATCGACGTCGAGTACGAGCTGCTGCCCGCGGTCTTCACCGTCGCGCAGGCCATGGCCCCCGGCGCGCACGCCGTGCACGGCGACAAGGACGCCACCGCCTCACGGATCACCGACCCGGCCACCAACCTGGTCGCCGAGCAGCACGGCGAGGTCGGCGACGTCGCCGCCGGGCTCGCCGCCGCCGAGGCCGCCGGCGGCGCCACCGTCGCCGGCACCTGGCGGACCGGTCGCATCGCGCACGGCCAGCTCGAGACCCACGGCAGCATCGGCTGGCTCGACGAGACCGGCCGACTGGTGCTGCGGACCAGCACCCAGGTGCCGTTCCTGGTCCGCGACGAGCTGGCCCGCATCTTCGGTCTGGACCGGGACGGGGTCCGCGTGTTCGCCACCCGGGTCGGTGGCGGCTTCGGCGGCAAGCAGGAGCTGCTCACCGAGGACCTCGTCGCCCTGGCCGTGCTGACCACCGGGCGCCCGGTGCAGTACGAGATGTCCCGCACCGACGAGTTCACCATCGTCCCGTCCCGGCACCCGTTCACCGTCACGGTGCACGCCGGGGCCACCGGCGACGGGGTGCTCACCGCACTGGCCGTCGACGTGCTCACCGACGCCGGGGCCTACGGCAACCACAGCCCGGGCGTCATGTTCCACAGCGTCCACGAGTCCATCGGCCTGTACCGGTGCCCGAACAAGCGGGTCGATGCCCGCTCGTACTACACGAACACGTTGCCCTCCGGTGCCTTCCGCGGCTACGGCCTCGGGCAGGTGATCTTCGCGATCGAGAGCGCGCTGGACGACCTGGCCCGCCGGCTGGGTCTCGACCCGTACGACCTGCGCCGCCGCAACGTGGTGGTGCCGGGTGACCGGATCATCGCCGACTCCGACCACCCGGACGACCTCGAGTTCGCCAGCTACGGCCTCGACCAGTGCCTGGACCTGGTGCAGCAGGCCATGTCCAGGCCCGGCGGCGTGCCGGCCCCCGACGGGGACGACTGGTCGGTGGGCGACGGCATGGCCACCGCCATGATCGCCACCATGCCGCCGCGCGGTCACCACGCCGACGCCACCCTGACGCTGACCCCGGACGGCCGGTACCGGATCGCCATCGGCACCGCGGAGTTCGGCAACGGCACCACCACGGTGCACCAGCAGATCGTCGCGTCCACCCTGGGCACCACCGCCGACCGGATCGACATCGTGCAGTCGGACTCCGACGTGGTCGGGCACGACACCGGGGCGTTCGGCTCGGCCGGGACGGTGGTGGCCGGGCGCGCGCTGGCCGCAGCGGCCGAGGCACTCAAGGTGCAGGTGCTGTCCTTCGCGGCGTCGCTGCGCGCCGGACCGGGCAGCCCGGGCGACGACGGCGAACTCGGCCCGGACGGTGTCCGGTTCGGGGAGCGACTGGTCCGGCTGACCGACATCGCCGCGGCTGGGCCGGACGGGCGGCTCACCGCCACCGGCCGGCACGACGGCACGCCCCGGTCGCTGGCCTTCAACGTCCAGGCGTTCCGGGTGGCCGTGCACCGTGGCACCGGTGAGGTCCGGATCCTGCGGTCCGTGCACGCCGCCGACGCGGGCGTGGTCGTCAATCCCGAGCAGTGCCGCGCCCAGGTGGAGGGCGGCGTCGCCCAGGCCATCGGCAGCAGCCTGTACGAGGAGATCCACGTCGACGACGTCGGCACCGTGCTGACCAGCACCTTCCGCAATTACCACATGCCGCAGATCGCGGACGTACCCGTCACCGAGGTGCTGTTCGCCGACACCATCGACCCGCTCGGCCCGTTCGGGGCCAAGTCGATGAGCGAGGCGCCGTACAACCCGGTCGCCCCGGCGCTGGCCAACGCCATCCGGGACGCGGCCGGGATCCGGCTACCGGAACTTCCGCTGTCCCGCGACCGGGTGTGGCGGGCGATCGACTCGGGGTGAGCAGCCGGTGATCAGCCCCGTCCTGGCCGCTGTGCCACGCTGGTCGGGTGCGCATGCAATTCGCCACCGGGCCGGATCCCACCGACCTGCTGACGCTGCCGTGGTCGACGCCGCTCGCCGAGTGGCCGCGGGAGAAGCTGGTCAGTCTGCCGCGCGGCATCTCCCGGCACGTGGTGCGGTTCGTGCGGATCAGCGGCATCGTCTACGCGATCAAGGAGATCGACCCGGTCCTGGCCGACCGGGAGTACGCCCTGCTGCGGGACCTGGCCCGGCTGAGCCTGCCCGTCGTGCAGGCCATCGGGGTGGTCGGCAACCGCACCACCGTCGACGGCGACCGACTGGACAGTGCCCTGGTCACCAAGCACCTGCGGTTCTCGCTTCCCTACCGCGCGCTGTTCTCCCGGCGGATGGACGGCGACCTGGAGCCCAAGTTGCTGGACGCGCTGGCCGAACTGCTGGTCCGGCTGCATCTGGCCGGGTTCGCCTGGAAGGACTGCTCGCTGTCCAACACGCTGTTCCGCCGGGACGCCGGCGCGCTGGCCGCGTACCTGGTCGACGCCGAGACCGGGGAGCTGCGGTCGTCGCTGTCCGAGGGACAACGCCGCAACGACCTGGACATCGCCGAGACCAACCTGGCCGGTGAGCTGCTGGACCTGCAGATGTCCGGACTGCTGCCGGAGTCGGTGGATCCGATCGACACCGCCACCTCGGTGCTCCGCCGGTACGACCGGCTCTGGGCCGAGCTCACCGCGCCGCAGACCATCGGGGCCGGCGAGTGGTGGCGGATCGACCAGCGGCTGCGCCGACTCAACGACCTCGGCTACGACGTCGCCCAGATCACCGTCAACGAGCAGCAGGGCGAGCCGCAGATGCTGGTGCAGACGCAGGTGGTCGAGGCGGGGCACCACCGGCGCCGGCTGTACGACCTCACCGGCCTGCAGGTCCAGGAGAACCAGGCCCGGCGCATCCTGAACGACCTGGACACCTACCGGTCCCAGGCTGTGCTGCCCGAGACCGACGTCGAGGAGGAGACGGTCGCCCGGCACTGGTTGTCCGACTGCTTCGAGCCGACCATCGAGCAGATCCCGCCCGCGCTGGTGGCCAAGCTGGAACCGGCCGAGGTGTTCCACGAGGTGCTCGAACACCGGTGGTTCCTGTCCGAGGCGGCCGGGCGCGAGGTCAGCCTGGCCGAGGCGGCCACGTCCTACATGCAGAACGTGCTGCGGCACCGACCGGACGAGAAGGCGTTCCTCGAGCCCAGCCTGATGGGTCTGGGGGGCGAGGTGAACGGGGAGGGCGGGGCCGACGACGCGGACCGGTCCTGGGGCGGCACCGACCCCACCCCCTGACCCGCCCGCCGGATGCTCTGTCGCGAATGATCACGCAGTGTCACAATGCCTGATCGAGCGCCGTTCGGCGCCGCCTCGTTCGTCCTGGGGGACCGCTATGACACGACCGTTCGACATCAGTTCGCAGGTGACGGCGACCGCCCGCCAGTTCTGGTGGCTGCTCCTGGTTCGCGGCATCTTCGCCGTCATCTTCGGCATCATGGCCGTCGCGTGGCCGGGCATCACCGCGCTCGCGCTGGCCTTCGTCTTCGGCATCTACGCGATCATGGACGGCGTCGCCTCGATCGTCCTGGGCTTCCAGGAGCGCAAGGCCGGCGAGAAGTGGGGCGCGACCATCGTGCTCGGCGTGCTGTCGATCGTCGCCGGCATCATCGCGCTGGTCTGGCCGGTCATCACCGCGCTGGCCCTGCTCTACGTGGTCGCGTTCTGGGCGATCATTGCCGGCGTCATGTCGATCGCCGGCGCGTTCGGACTGCGCAAGGCCGGTATCGGGCACTGGGGCTGGACGCTGGTCTTCGGCATCCTGTCGGTGGTCTTCGGCCTGGTCCTGCTGATCGGGAATCCCGTGTCGGGGATCCTGGGCCTGATCTGGGCGATCGGCATCTTCGTCATCGTCGAGGGCATCGCCCTGATCGCCGGCTCGTTCGCGGTCCGCAGCCTGGGCAAGTCCGGCAGCGGAGCGGCCGCCGACACCCGCACCACCCCCGCGGCGAGCTGAGCTCGCGGGTGGCCGGACGGTGCGGCGAGCCCCGTAGTCTGTCCGGGCCACCCGCGGGGGTGGCACGCCGCCGTGGCGCAACTGGTAGCGCACCCGACTTGTAATCGGGCGGTTGGGGGTTCAAGTCCCCCCGGCGGCTCTGCTCCGTCCTGCCTCAGCCCGTCGGCGTGGCCGCGTCGGCCGGCGCCGCCGGCTCCGTCGCCCCCGGTGTGGCCGGGGTGCCTTCCGGAGTGGGCGTGGGGGTCGGCGTCGGCGTGGGCGCCGGGGTGGGCGGCGGCGAGCAGACCACGTTCTGCTGGCCGTTGTACTGGGTGGTGAAGTCCTCGCGCCGCAGCTCGGTGCCGGCCAGGTCCCGGATGATCCGGGTGTTCACCACACTGAAGCCCTGGCTGCCGGACGACGGCGAGCAGGACTGGCCGTACGGGATCACGATCCGCGGCGCGGCCGTGTAGTCGAACCGGTCGCTGGAGATCGACTCGACCTCGACGTGCTTGGTGCCCCACAGCCGGACCGTGATGGAGCTGGACGTCCACTCCGTCTGGATCAGCACGCCCGTGTCGTAGTCGTTCGAGAAGGCCAGGTCGATCACCCCGTCGTACACGGTCGCCTCGCGGCCGGCCGGGTAGCGGGAGATGTAGAACGAGTGCGGGGTGTGCGTCACGTCGCCCATGCCGGCGAAGTACGCCGCGTTGTACAGCGTGGTGGCGAACTGGCTGATGCCGCCGCCGACCGCCCTCGACAGCGCGCCGTCCTGGATGACCGCTGCGGACACGTAGCCCTCCGCGGACGTCCGCGGGCCGGTGAACTCGTTCAGCGAGAACGTCGCCCCCGGCGCGACGAGCGCGCCGTTGACCCGCTCGGCCACCACCCGGATGTTGACGCCCGAGTCGCCGGCGAATCCGCCGGTGGTGAACTCGCCGATCGGCTCCTTGATCCCCCAGGCCTGCACCTGGGCGGTGGTCAGGGCGGGCGCGGTCACCTGGTAGGCGACCGCGGCGGTGTGGGTGGGCGCCGGCCCGGTCAGGGCGGCCTGGATGGCCTGGTCGGTGGTGGCCCAGTCGACGGTGCGGCCGTCCTGGGACGGCGTCACCTGCGGCGCCCCGTTCACCAGCGCCACCCCGGCGTTCTGCGGTGCCGCCTGGGTGGCCTCGATCGGCGCGGTCAGCGGCTGGCGCACCGCGAGGGCGTCCAGCGCAACCGTCCAGCCGTCGCCGGCGTCCGGGCCGACGGTGACGGCCGCGGCGATCTCCTCGGGTGACCGGGACCAGCTCGTGCCCTCGCCGGTGACGGTGAGCGGCGTCGAGAGCATCGCGGTGAGCGTGGCGGCGGCCTCCTGGGTCCGTGCCACAGAGGCCCGCACCGGCACCACCTGCATGGGCAGTTCGACCTGGTGGAACGCGTCCGAGCCGGCCAGCCACGCGGTCCGGACGGTGCCGACCGTGGCCGGGACGTCGAGCGTGACGCCGGTGCGCGGCTCGGTGACCTGCACCTGCGCGCCGGCCAGGGTGATCGCACCCTCGACCGGCGGGGTGTCCAGCGTGGCCTCCGTCCGGGTCGCCCAGTCGGTCAGTGCGGTCTCGTCGACGGCGGCCACCGGCGCGACTTCGTGGGACGAGAAGAAGGACGTCAACCGCGACCACGGACTCGCCGAACGTTCACCGGCGGCGGCGACGGTGGCCGCCACGTCGTAGCCGAGGCCGGCGTCGGTCGGGACCAGGGTGACCGGACCGTTCGGAGCGGTCACCGTCAGCGGTTCCACCCACGGACCCTGCGCGAGGACGGCGGACACCTGCTGCTCCGCCTCGGCCGGCGTCAGCCCACCGACCTCGACCCCCGCGATGGTGGTGTTGCGCTCGATCGTGCCGCCGGTGCGCAGCAGGTCGACCAGGTACACGGCACCGAGCACGACGAACACCGCTCCGACCACCACGGCGATCACCGCACCGGCCGGCCAGCGACGGCGGCGCGGCGTGGGGTCCTCCGGTCCCGTGGGGTCCTCCGGTCCCGAGGGGTCGACCGAGGGGTCGTCGACCTGGGACTGGTTGATCTCGGTGCCGTCGGTCACGCCGCTCCCTGGTGTCGTCCTCGACCGTCGGGCGGGCCGCCCGGCGGTGCGCCCGACGACGATCATCGCAAAGATGACCGACACGGCACCGCGCTAGGACGCGCGCGCAGGGGTCACGGTTGTGCCCGGATGCGGACGGACGGTGACGAGCGGACCGTGACGGGCGGACGGTGACCGGAACGGTCAGCCGGAGGCGACGCGGGCGCCATGACCGTGCACGGATCCATCGGCCGCCGGGGGCTCGGCGTCGTCGTCCTGCCCGGTGGTCCCGGCGGCGCCGGACAGGATCCGGCGGCACTCGTCGGCGGTGACGCCCATGAGCGCGGCCAGGGCGGTGATCGCCCCGTCGTCCAGCGTCATCGCGGAGGCGGCGCCGCCACCGGTGCGGAGTTCGAACCAGCGGCGGACCGGCGCGAGCCGGTCGTCGTCGCCGTCCATCACCTCGGCCACGTCCACGGTGATCGCACCCTGGTGGGTGACCGGGACCGGCCAGCGGCCGATGCCGCGCTCGGCCATGGTCAGCAGCCCGCCCAGGTCCTCGCCCAGTGCGCGGGCGATGACCCACAGCACGTCGATGCGCAGCGACCGGTGTCCGGTCTCGTAGTTGGCCAGGGCGGCCTTGCTGACCAGCCCGCCGGTGCGGTTGGCCACCTCCGCCTGGGTCAGCTTCTGCCGACGACGGGACTCACGGATGGCTCGGCACACCGCGGCAGCGAACTGCTGCTGGGCTCGCGCGTCGTACACCTGGGACACGCCTGGGTTCCCCTGTCGGATCGGTTCGGCGGACATGGTCGGTGCTGGCCCGGGAGGCAGCCAGGAACAGCTCCGGCCTGGCGCCGGGACGCGCGAGCCGGTGCCATGCTCCGAACGGGGGTAACCGACCCTCAGAACCGTGCACGGCGCAGTATTTGTACCACAGCGCAACCAGAATCCAACCCTATTGGCGCAACGCCGGACTCGTTCTCACAGCTGGGCGATGCGCTGCGTGACTGACGGTTGTCGTTCCGACACCAGGAGTCGATCTTGCCACCACCCGTCCGGCTGACCCGGTGCCGTCGCCGAGCCCACCCGACCGGCACCACCGCGGGCACCGACCGGATCAGTCCTCGCCGGTCTCGGAGCCCGACCGTCGGCCGGCCGCCCGTTCCCGGGCCCCGGCCAGCACCCGCAGCACGTCGGTGACCCGGTCCGGGTCGGCCACCCGCACGTCCGCCGCCGTGCGTCCGGGGCCGACCTTGATGCCCAGGTCGGGTGCGGTCAGCACGCCGAAGGCGTTCTCGTCGGTGACGTCGTCGCCGATGTAGACGGTGGCGGTGATGTGCTCGGCGGCCGACAGCCGGCGCACCGCCCGGCCCTTGTCCGTGGTCACCACGGTGAGCTCGAGGACCTTCTTGCCGCGGAGCAGGTGCACACCGGTCCAGGTGGCCGGGTTCTCCTCCACCGCGGTGGTGACCGCGGCCGTGTCCGCCTCGTCCAGCCCGCGCAGGTGCACGGCGACTCCGGTCGGCTTGCTCTCCAGCCGCACGGCCGGGTACTCGGCGGTGATCTGCTGGAGTTCCAGCCGCAGCCGGGTCAACCGGCGCGACTCCTCCTCGCTGAGCCGCTGGGCGCCGTGGTCGCCGTGCGTCTCGGCACCGTGGCTGCCGATCAGGTGCAGGTGCCCGAGCGTGTCGGTGCCGGCGGCGGCACCGGGATCTCCGTCGGTCGCCCCCTGCGCTCCGTCGGCGACCAGCAGCTCGCGCAGCACGTCCAGCGCGCGGCCGGAGACGACGGCGACCTCGGTGCCGGGGACGGTGGCCAGTTGCTCCAGCAGCTGCATCGACTCGGGCAGCGGCCGGGCCGCGGCCGGGTCGTCCACGATCGGGGCCAGACAGCCGTCGAAGTCGGTGGCGACCAGCAGCCGGTCGACCTCGCTGACCTGGTTGAGCGAGGCGACGACGTCCTCCGGGAGCCGGGCCGCGGCCTCGGCGACGAGGTCGCGGGTCCCCTCCAGCGCGGACAGGAACGCCGCGGCCCACCGATCGACGTCGTGGGTGAGCACCTGCCGGCGCATCGTCCGCATCCGGCGCCGGGCCTCCACGTTGGACATCGACAGCGCCCGCCGCAGGCCCTCTTTCACCCCGTCCGTGTCGTACGGGTTGACCAGCAGTGACGTCCGCAGCTCGCGAGCCGCGCCGGTGAACTCCGACAGCAGCAGCACCCCGCCGCCGTCGACCCGACAGGCCACGTACTCCTTGGCCACCAGGTTCATCCCGTCCCGCAGCGGCGTCACGGTCATGACGTCGGCGGCGACGTAGAACGCGGCCAGGTCCTCCCGCGGCAGCGACTGGTGCATGTAGTGGACGGCCGGGAAGCCGATCCGGCCGAAGTCGCCGTTGATGGCGCCGACCCGGCGCTCGATGTCCTCGCGCATCCGGATGTAGGACTCCAGCCGCTCCCGGCTGGGTGTGGCGATCTGCACCATGACGGCGTTCTCCACCGACGGGTCGCCCTCGGCCAGCAGCTCGCCGAACGCCTGCAGCCGGACGTCGATGCCCTTGGTGTAGTCGAGCCGGTCGACGCCCAGGATGATCTTGTCCGGGTTGCCCAGGTCGGACCGCAGCTGCCGGGCCTGCTCGTGCACCTCCGGCGTCGCAGCCAGCGCGGACTGCCCCGCCGAGTCGATCGAGATCGGGAAGGCCCCGGCCTTGATCGTCCGGCCCTGGTGGTGCAGCACGGACCCGGAGCTGGTCGCGCCGGTGAGCCGGGTGGCCAGCCGGACGAAGTTGCGGGCACCGCCGGGCAGGTGGAAGCCGACCAGGTCGGCGCCGAGCATGCCGGTGATGATCTGGCTGCGCCACGGCAGCCGGGAGAACAGCTCGACCGGCGGGAACGGGATGTGCAGGAAGAAGCCGATCCTCACGTCCTCGCGCATCGCCCGGAGCATGGCCGGCACCAGCTGCAACTGGTAGTCGTGCACCCAGACGGTGGCACCCGGCGCCGCGACCTCGGCCGCCCGCTCGGCGAACCGCCGGTTCACCTTCTGGTAGGCGTCCCACCACTCACGGCGGAACTGCGACTCGGCCACGGCGTCGTGGTAGAGCGGCCACAGGCTGTCGTTCGAGAAGCCCTCGTAGTAGTCGGCGACCTCGTCGGCGGACAGGGTCACCGGATGCAGGTCGATGCCGTCGTTCTGCGTGGGCTCCAGCTCCACGTCCGGCTGGCCCGGCCAGCCGATCCAGGCGCCCCGCCGACGGGACAGGATCGGAGCCAGCGCGGTGACCAGGCCACCCGGCGCCGGCCGGGCCCGGGTGCTGCCGTCCGGCAGCTGCTCCAGGTCGAACGGCAACCGGTTGGCCACCACCACCAGGCTGGAGCCACCACCCCCCGAGCGCTGCTCGTCCTGCTCGTCCGGTCTGCTTCCAGCGGGGGTGGGACTGGGGTTCGACACGCGACAACCCTATCGGGGGGATCGCGGCGCCTCCCGGTCGCGCCGGAGCGCGACGGGCCACGGTCCGGACACGATCAGGCGAACGGGTCGGGATCGGTCCCGGGCAGCCAGGACAGTCCCGGCACGCCCCAGCCGTTGCGGCGCAGCGTCTTCTTGGCGTCCCGGGCGTACCGGCCCACCAGCCGGTCGACGTACAGGAACCCGTCCAGGTGGTCGGTCTCGTGCTGCAGGCAGCGGGCGAAGAAGCCGGTCCCCTCCACCTCGATCGGCTCGCCGTGCACGTCCTGCCCGCTGACCTTGGCCCAGTCGGCGCGACCGGTCGGGAAGTTCTCCCCCGGCACCGACAGGCAGCCCTCCCAGTCCGCGTCCGGGTCCGGCATCGTCTCCGGGCGGCCCGAGGTCTCCAGCACCGGGTTCACCACGTACCCGCGCCGCCGCACCCCGGGCCCGTCCGGACAGTCGTAGACGAACACCCGCCGCTCGTCGCCGATCTGGTTGGCGGCCAGGCCGGCGCCGTTCGCGGCGGTGTTCGTCTCGAACAGGTCGTCGACCAGCGTCTGCAGGTCGGCGTCGAACTCGGTGACGGGACGGGTCGGGCGGTGCAGGACGGGCTCACCGCAGATCACGATGCGACGGATGGACACGGCAGGCAGCGTACGGCGTCGCCGGCGGCGACCCGGCCGCGTCCGGCGGGGGCGCTCAGTACCGGGGCGGGGCGGTGGTCGGCCCGGGCAGGAAGGTGGTGGGCAGCACCATCCGCCGGCCCTGCGAGCGGCGGGCGGGGTCGAGCAGCAGCTTGCCCGCGTGCCGGCCCTTGTCCAGGAACGGCTGCACCACGGTGGTCACCCCGGCGTCCACCGCCGCCCGGATGCCGTCGAAGCCGGTCACCGACACGTCCTCCGGGACCCGCTGCCGGCGACGGGTCAGCTCGGCGATCACGCCCAGGGCCAGCACGTCCGAAGTGGCGACCACCGCGGTGACGCCGGGATCGGCGGCCAGCACCTCCGCGGCGGCCGAGGCGCCCGCCTCCATGGTGTGGTCGAACCGCTCCACCACCGGGACGCGGTCCCAGGAGACCCCGGCGGCCACGAATCCCTCGCGGATGCCGGCCAGCCGGTGCCGCTGCACGTGGTGCCGGGCGGCCTCCTGCCGGGTCAGGTCGGCCGGCCCGTCGTTGCGGTCCCGACCCAGCCGCATGCACACCACGCCGATCCGCCGGTGGCTCAGCCCGGTGAGGTGGTCGGCCACCTCCCGGGCGGCGGCGTGGTCGTCCACCCCGACCACGTCGACCCCGGCGGTGAACGGCTGGTCGCAGACCACGGCCGGCACCGGGCGGGCCAGCGCGGTGGCCAGGTACGGGTCGTCGTCGGACATCGAGTACGCGACGAACCCGTCGACCGCCGCCGCGGCGACCGAGGTGGCGTCGTCCGAGTCGGTGTCGGCCGGGACGAGCAGCAGCCCGACCTTGGCCTGGTCGCACTCGAGCGTCAGGCCCTCGAGGAAGGCCACGGCCGCCGGGTCGCGGAAGGCGTACGAGACGTGCTCCCCCAGCAGCAGCCCGATCGCGCCGGCCTTGCGGGTGCGCAGCGACCGGGCCACCGGGTCCGGGCCGGGGTAGCCCAGCCGGCGGGCAGCCTCCATCACCCGGCTCCGCAGCTGCGGGGACAGCTGGTCCGGCCGGTTGTACGCGTTGGACACGGTGGTGCGGGAGACGCCGAGCTCGGCCGCCAGCGACGCCAACGTGGCCGGTGGTCGTGATCGTCGCGAACGATCCATGAACAGCACGGTAGCGGTCAGCCGATCGGTGCCGGACCCCCGGTCCGGGTGTGCGCGTCGCCCGACGGCCTGGACCGGGTGATCCGTCCGTGGCGGTCCCGACGCCGGCCGAGCAGCCGGCACACCACCCAGATCAGGAACGAGATGGTGGTGACGTACGGACTGATGGGCAGCGAGCCACCCAGCGCCAGCAGGATCCCGCCCACCACCGACACCAGGGCGAACACGGTGGACAGCACCGGCACCCACAGCACCGAGGCGGTCACCCGCAGCGCCGCAGCAGCGGGGGTGACCAGCAGCGAGAGCACCAACAGCGCCCCGACGATCTGCACCGACATGGCCACGGTGAGCCCCAGCACGACCATGAACACCGGCGACAGCAACCGCACCGGAACCCCGCGCGCCGCAGCCATCTCCGGATCCACGCTGGCGAACATCAACGGCCGCCACAGCACCAGCAGCGCGGCCAGCACGACCACCGCGATCCCGGCCAGCCAGGCCAGCTGTGGATCGTCGACGGCGACGATCTGCCCGGTGAGCAGGCCGAACTTGTTGGCCGAGCGCCCCGGGTAGAGCGACAGGAACAGCACGCCCAGGCCCAGACCGAACGGCATCAGCACACCGATGACGGACGAGCGGTCCCGCGCCCGAACCCCGAGCAACCCGAGCAGCAGCGCCGCGGCCAGCGATCCGACGATGGAGCCGAGCACCACGTCCAGCCCGATGAGCAGGAACAGCGCGGCCCCGGCGAACGACAGCTCACTGATGCCGTGCACCGCGAACGGCAGGTCCCGGGCCATCACGAAGACGCCGATGAGCCCACCGATCAGCCCGAGCAGCGCGCCGGCCAGCAGCGAGTTGTGCACCAGGCCGAGCAGCTCGCCGTACCGCTCGAAGCTGAAGACCTTGTCCCAGAGGTCGTCCACGCTCAGCCCACCCCGAAACGCTCGTCGAGAGCATCGGCGTCGTGGGCGCCATGGTGGGCGGCGTGGTGGGCGGCGTGGTCGTCGTGCGACTGGTGCCCGGTGATGCCCTCGGTGGCGGAGACGACGATGACGCGATCCTGCACCCGGACCACGTCGACGGGAGCGCCGTAGAGCTCGGTCAGCCCGGCGGAGGTGAGCACCTCGTCGGGCGGCCCGAGCCGCCAGCGGCCGCCGGCCAGGTACAGCACCTGGTCGACGTGCTCCAGCACGGCGTTCACGTCGTGGGTCACGAACAGCACGGCGGCGCCGGTGCGGCGCCGCTGAGCGTCGATCAGGTCCGCGATCTCCCGCTGCCGGCGCAGGTCCAGCGCCGCCAGCGGCTCGTCGCAGAGCAGCAGGTCGGGATCCGCGGCGAGCGCGGCCGCGACCCGGACCCGCTGCAGCTCACCGCCGGAGAGCCGGCCGACCGGCATGTCGGCGAATGCGGAGGCGCCGACGGAGGTCAGCAGTTCGTCGACCCGGTGCCGGGCGGCGCGACCGGTCCGGCCGACGCTGAGCGGCAGGCCCCACCGGTGCCCGTCCAGGCCCATCCGGACCAGGTCCCGGGCCTTGATCAGGTTGCCCGACTCGAGCGCGACGCGCTGCGGGACGTACCCGACCCGGGTGCTGCCCCGGCGGACCGGCCGCCCGGCCACCTCGGCGGAGCCGGCGGTGAGCGGGAGCAGTCCGAGCAGGACCCGCAACATGCTGGTCTTGCCCGAACCGTTGGCGCCCAGCACGGCCACGAACTGACCGGCCGGGATCTCCAACGACATGTCCGACCACAGGGTGCGGTCACCGAACGACAGGGTCGCCCCCTGCAGCCGGAGCGCCGGAGCCGGCGTCCGAGACGTCACCGGCACCTCCCCGCTCTCGACCTCGCCGGTCATCATGCCTGCCGCCGGGGCCGGCGCCGCCATCCCCGCCGTGCCCACGATGCGTCAGGCCCCCAGTGCGGATCGCAACGCGTCGATGTTGTCCTGCATCCAGCCGACGTAGTCGGTGCCCTCCGGCAGCGTCTCGGTCACCTCGAGCACGGGGACGCCGGCCGCCGCGGCCGCGGCGGTGACCTGCTCGGTCTGCGCGCTGGTGGTCTGCTCGTTGTTGACCAGCAGCTTGATCTGCCCACCCTCGATCAGGTCCAGGGTGTCCTGCAGGACCAGCACCGGGACGTCGGTCCCGCCCTCGATGGCCTCGGAGAACGCCTCCGGCGTGAGGTCGTGCAGGCCGGCCGCCTCAGTCAGGTAGAGCGCGACAGGCTCGGTGATGCCGATGTCGGTGCCGTCAGCGGTGGCCTTGATGCTGTCCAGCTGGGCGGTCAGCTCGTCCAGCCGCGCGTCGAACGCCTGCGCATTGGCCCGGAACGTCTCGGCCGCCTCCGGGCGCAGCTCGGCCAGGTGCTCGGCCACGTCGTCGGCCACCGCGGCGACCGCCGGGAAGCTGTACCAGACGTGCTCGTTGAAGGCGCCGTGGTCGTGGCCGGCGTGCTCGTCCTCGGCGTGCTCGTCGGCGTGGCCGTCGCCCTCGAGACCCGAGACCTCGACGGCGTCGATCACCGGGGCGCCGGTGCCGGACGCGTCGACCAGCCGGGTCATGAAGTCGTCGTAGCCGCCGCCGTTCATCACCACCAGCGCAGCGTCGGAGACGGCCAGCTGGTCCTGGGCGCTGGGCTCGAACGAGTGCGGGTCGGCGGACGGCTCGCTGATGATCGCGGTGACCTCGACCTGGTCGCCGCCGACCTGCCGGACGACGTCGCCCCACACGTTGGTGGAGGTGGCGACCAGGACCGGGCCGGTGCCGGGAGCCGGCGAGCTCGAGGGGCTGCTGCTGCCTGCATCACCGGAACCGCAGCCGGCGAGCAGTGCGACGGCACCTGCCGCGGCGATCCCCGTGACCAGTGCCCGTGCCCTGCCGACCATGTGCGCGCTCCAACCCTGCGTCGAGAATGAATCTCAGACACAGTAGCAATTGGACGGCCGCCCGACGACCAGTGCGCTCAGCCCTGGCCGTCGGCCCGACGCCGGCGGGCCACCTCGGCCAGCACCACCCCGGTGGCCACCGAGGCGTTCAACGACTCCACGCTGCGGGCCATCGGGATCGACACCGTGACGTCGCAGACCGTCCGGGTCAGTCGGGACAGGCCGCGACCCTCGGATCCGACCACCACCACCAGCGGCCCGGTCGCCAGCTCGAACGAGTCGGTGTCGACCGTGCCGTCGGCGTCCAGCCCGGCGATCATCAGGCCATGCGCGGCCAGGTCCTTGAGGGTGCGGACCAGGTTGGTGCACTGGGCGACCCGCAGCCGGGCAGCGGTGCCGGCGGAGGTCCGCCACGCCGACGCGGTCATCCCGGCACTGCGCCGCTCCGGCACGATCACGCCGTGCGCGCCGAAGGCCGCGGCCGACCGGACGATGGCGCCCAGGTTGCGCGGATCGGTCACGCCGTCCACCGCGACCAGCAGCGCGGGCCGGCCCGAGTCGGCGGCCCGGGCCAGCAGGTCGTCCGGGTGGGCGTAGTGGTACGGCGGCACCTGCAGGGCCAGGCCCTGGTGCAGCAGGCCACCGGTCAGCCGGTCCAGCTCGGGCCGGGACACCTCGAGCAGCGAGATGTTCCGCTCGGCGGCCATCGCCACCGCCTCGGCCACCCGCTCGTCGGACGACAGACCCTGGGCGACGTACAGCGCGGTGGCCGGAACGCCGGCCCGCAGCGCCTCGACCACCGGGTTGCGACCGATCACCGTCTCGGGCAGCACCCGGCCCTCGCGGCGGACCGGGGCCGGCCTCGCCCCGGGGCCCGGCCGGTCCGGAGTGGAGCGCGCTGCTGCCTTGGCCGCCGACGCGGCCCGCCGCTTGGCCGGATGCCCGGTGCGGTCCTCGGCCCGCGGGGTCGGGCCCTTGCCCTTCAGCGCCCGCCGGGCCTGTCCGCCGGACCCGACGGTGGCGCCCTTCTTGGTGCCGTCCCTGCGGACGGCGCCGCGCCGCTTCGAATTGCCGGCCATCTTGGTCCTCCCGAGGTGCAGTCAGTCAGTGGCCGGCCGCGGTGCGCTCACCCCGGGCTCCGCCCCAGGGAAGGGTACGGGCGTGCGGGACAGATGCAGCCGGGCGAACGACAACGCCTCGGCCAGGTCCAGCTCCCGCTCGGCGTGGCTGCGGCCCCGGGTGGAGACCTCGACGGCCACCGCGCCGGCGAAGCCGAGCCCGGCCAGAGCCTCCAGCAGCTCGCCGGCGGGCTGGTCACCGCGCCCGGGCACGAGGTGCTCGTCCCGTCCCGCACCGGTGCCGTCGGCCAGGTGCACGTGGGCGAGCCGGCCGGCCATCTGCCTCGCCAGGCCCATGACATCGGTGCGGGACACCGCGGTGTGCGAGACGTCCAGCGTGAACCAGCGGTGCGGTTCGGACACCGGGTTCCAGTGCGGCCGGTAGGAGTTCACCGGCTGCCCGCCCATCCAGAGCGGGAACATGTTCTCCACCGCGATCCGGACGTCGGTGCGCCGCTGCAGCTCGGCCACGGCGGCGGTGAAGGACCCGGCCGCGGCCCGCTGCCACAGGAACGGCGGATGGACCACGACCACGTCGGCGCCCACCCGCTCGGCCAGGTCGATCGACCGGGACAGCTTGACCAGCGGATCGGTCCCCCACACCCGCGCGGTGATCAGCAGGCACGGGGAGTGGACGGCGCCCACCGGCACCCCGTAGTGCTCGGACAGCGCGGCGATGCGATCGCCGTCCTGGCTGACCGGGTCGGTCTGCACCATGAGCTCGACGCCGTCGTACCCCAGATCGGCGGCCGCGGCGAAGGCCGCCGTGGTCGGCTCGGGGAACACCGACGCCGTGGAGAGCAGGACAGCCGGGAGCCCGGCAGGCGGGACAGCTGGGACCGGAGGATCCGTCACGGCTCCATCTTGTAGCCCAGACCCCGCACGGTGATCAGGTGCCGCGGTTCGGCCGGGTCGGGCTCGATCTTGGCGCGCAGCCGCTTGACGTGGACGTCCAGGGTCTTGGTGTCGCCGACGTAGTCGGCGCCCCAGACCCGGTCGATGAGCTGGCCGCGGGTGAGCACCCGACCGGCGTTGCGGATCAGGTACTCGAGCAGGTCGAACTCCTTGAGCGGCAGCGAGACGCTCTGACCGTCGACACTGACCACGTGCCGCTCCACGTCCATCCGGACCGGTCCGGCCTGCAGGATCGGCGAGCTGACCTCCTCCGGCTCGCTGCCGCGCCGCAGCACCGCGCGGATCCGGGCGATCAGTTCCCGGGCCGAGTAGGGCTTGGTGATGTAGTCGTCGGCACCCAGCTCCAGCCCCACGACCTTGTCGATCTCGCTGTCCCGCGCCGTCACCATGATCACCGGGACCGGGCCGCGGGTCCGCAGCCGCCGGCACACCTCGGTGCCGCTCATCCCGGGCAGCATCACGTCGAGCAGGACGATGTCGGCGCCGTGGCGGTCGTACTCCTCCAGGGCCGCCGGGCCGGTCGGCGCGATCGCCGTGGTGAACCCCTCCTTGCGGAGCAGGAACGCCAACGGGTCGGCCATCGACTCCTCGTCCTCGACGATCAGGACCTTGGTCACTGGGCTCCTCGTGATCGGGATCCGGCGAGATCGCCGGACGGTCGGTCGGACCCGCCGCGGGGCTGACGGGTGCCGGTGGAGGGCCGGTTCGCCTCGGCGGGCGTCCGGTCCAGGGCGGTGAGCTCGAGGGAGAACGTCGACCCGGTCCCGGGTCGGCTCCACAGGGTGACGCGGCCGCCGTGGGCGTTGGCGATGTGCTTGACGATGGACAACCCCAGGCCGGTGCCGCCGGTGATGCGGGAGCGGGCCGGGTCCACCCGGAAGAACCGCTCGAACACCCGCTCCTGCAGCTCGACCGGGATGCCCACGCCCCGGTCGGTGACCGAGATGGTGACGACGCCGGCCCGGCGGGACCGGCTCACCGACACCTGGGTGCCCGACGGCGAGTAGTGCACGGCGTTGTCCACCAGGTTGGTCAACGCCGTGACGAGCATCCCGCGGTCGCCGCGGACCAGCAGCCCGGACCGCGGATCGCTGGCCAGGTCGATGCCGCCCATGGACGCCGCGGTCCGCACCCGGTTGAGTGTCTCGTCGATCACGCCGTCGATCTCGACCGCAGCCAGCTCGGGGACCGTGTCCGCGCTCTCCAGCCGCGACAGCGTGATCAGCTCGTTGACCAGGGCCGACAACCGCGCCGACTCCTTGGCCAGCTGCACCGCGAAGCCACGCACGGCGTCCGGATCGTCCGCTCCGTCGGCGGCGGCCTCGGACAGCAGCGAGATGGCCCCGACCGGGGTCTTGAGCTCGTGCGAGACGTTGGCCAGGAAGTCCCGCCGGACCGACTCGACCTTGGTGGTCGTGGTGTCGTCGTGCGCGGTGACCAGCACCGACCCCTCCCGGAACGGACAGGCGGTGACCTGCACCGTGCGGGCCGGGCCGCGCGGATGCCCGAAAGCCTGGGCCGCCTCCAGGTCCTTGATTGTCAGGTGCACCGGCTCGTCGAGGATGGCGACCTGCTCGGCGGCGTCCACCACCTCGACGATCGGCACCCCGTGCCGGAGCACGCCGAGTTCCTCGGCCCGCCCGTTGCTGAGCAGTACCCGGCGGTTCTCGCCGATCACCACGTACCCCGCCTCGGCGGCGGCCAGCACGTGGTCGGTCACCGTGGGTTGCCGCCAGGCTTGCTCACGCTCCGCCTCGGCGCGCCGCATCACCATCGCGCACACGAGCCATCCGACGGCCACCCCGACGACGGCGACCAGGACGTACCCGAGCACGGACAGCAGCTGCACCTCTGCATGCTAGGTCCGCGCCGAGGCCGATCAGGTGCGCCGGAACGCCGATGCGCGGCGCGGTGGGCGTTTCCCGCCGAGAGTTCTCCGGCCGTTCACCGGGCGTTCCAGCACCTGGTCGGGACGCACCGGAGCGCCGCACCCGCCCGCCCGGGACCCACCGGCCGTTCACCGGCGTCCGGACGGACCGTCGCCCGCCGGATGTCCGCCGGGCGAACGGCTCAGCGACCCTGGTTGGCCACCGCCTGGATGGCCGCGGCGGCCGCCTCCGGGTCCAGGTACTCTCCACCGGCCGTGATCGGCTGCAGGTCGTCGTCCAGGTCGTACCGCAGCGGGATGCCGGTGGGGATGTTGACCTTGGCGATGGCCTCGTCGCTGATCCCGTCGAGGGTCTTGACCACGGCCCGCAGCGAGTTGCCGTGCGCCGCCACCAGGACGGTGCGGCCGGCCCGCAGGTCGTCGAAGATCTCGCCCTGCAGGTAGGGCACCAAGCGGGCGACGACGTCCTGCAGGCACTCGGTCTTCGGAGCCTGGTCGCCGAGATCGGCGTACCGCGGGTCGACGGCCTGGGAGTAGGTGTTGTCGTCGGCGATCGGCGGCGGCGGCACGTCGTAGGACCGGCGCCAGAGCATGAACTGGTCCTCGCCGTAGGTCTGCAGGGTCTCCTTCTTGTCCTTGCCCTGCAGGTCCCCGTAGTGCCGCTCGTTCAGCCGCCAGGACCGGCGGACCGGGATCCAGTGCCGGTCGGCCTCGTTCAGCGCGTAGTAGGCGGTCGAGATGGCGCGCCGCTGCAGGGACGTGTGCACCACGTCCGGCAGCACACCCTGCTCCTTGAGCAGTTCCCCGCCCCGCACCGCTTCGGCGACGCCCTTGTCGGACAGCGGCACGTCCACCCAGCCGGTGAACAGGTTCAGCGCGTTCCAGGTGCTCTCACCGTGACGCAACAGGATGAGGGTGGAGGTCATGCGCGACAGTCTGCCCCAGCGGCGACGTCGCAGAGGCCGCGGGGCGGGGCCGGCGAGCGGCCTCGCCCCGCGGCACCGCGCTCAGCGGCGGACGCTGCGCTTGGACCCGAACCGGGTCCACAGGAACAGCACGATCACGGCGCCGATGACGGAGCCGATGATGCCGGAGGGCTGGAAGAACCCGTCCGAGGCGTCCCGGTCGAACAGCAGATAGCCCAGGAACCCTCCGACGAACGACCCGACGATGCCCAGCACGATCGTCATCAGGATGGACATGTCCTGCTTGCCCGGAATGATCAGCCGGGCCAGGGCGCCGGCGATCAGACCGATGACGATCAGGCTGATGATCAGACCCAACATGTCGTGCTCCTTCTCCTCGCGGTGGAGTCCGTGTGCGGGCTCCGGTTGATCAGTACCCAACGGATGCGGGTTCGGACGGATCCACCCGGATGAGTTGGATCGCCGCCGGCGTCACCAGCCGTTCACCGGACCGGCCACCCCGCGTTCACCTGCTCGGGTCCCAGGCGCCACCTGGACGGGCGATGGTGGGCCCGCGCTGTGATCGGAAGATGCACCAGCTGTGACCGACCGCCGCTCGGTCACCATCTCCGCTCCCGATCGCCGGCGCGTCCTGACCGCCGCCGCCCCGTCGAGGAGAGCCCTTCCGTGACCCGTGCCGAGAACCGCCGTCTGCTGCCCATGTTCGGGCACACCCGCGGCAAGCGCAGCGCCGTGACCTGCCACCTCAAGTGCGACGACGCGTGCGCCAAGCATGCCCCGAACGAGACCGCCAACCCGACGTTCCACGAGATCGCGAACGCCGCGCTGAGCCGCCGGATGCTGCTGCGCGGCGCCGGTGCGGGCGCCCTGACCCTGGTCGTCGGCAGCCAGCTCGTCGGCGGAGCGCCGGAGGCGGCCGCCGCGGTCCGTCCGGCCGGCTCCCGAGGCGGCTGGGACGGCGCCTGGCGGGGCGGCAAGGGAGGCAGCGGGAACCTGCGGTTCGCGCCGATCGCGCCGGTCGACCAGCTCGTCGACGACTTCACCGTCCCGGAGGGCTACACCTGGGACACCATCATCCGCTGGGGCGACCCGCTGTTCGACGTGGCCGACGTCTTCGACGCCGCCCACCAGACGCCGGAGCTCCAGGCGCGACAGTTCGGCTACAACAACGACTACCTCGACATCATCGTCATCCCGTGGGCGACGGACGAGGCGCTGCTGGTCAGCAACCACGAGTACACCAACCACAACATCATGTTCCCGGAGACGGCCGACGCGGCCATGCTCGCCTGCTACCGCAAGGTCGAGATGGAGGCGCACGGCCTGTCCGTCGTGCACCTGACCCGCGAGCGGGACGGCGCGCCCTGGAGCTACACCGTCGGCAACCCGTACAACCGCCGGCACACGGTGACCACCGAGTTCACCCTGAGTGGCCCGGTCGCCGGTTCCGACCTGGTGAAGACGGTGGCGGACCCGTCGGGCCGCACCGTGTTCGGCACCCTGAACAACTGTGCCGGCGGGACCACGCCGTGGGGCACCGTGCTCTCGGGTGAGGAGAACTTCAACGGGTACTTCGTCGGCCGCGGCACCGATCAGGAGGCCCGGTACGGCATCTCGACCGCGGCGACCAGCTACGGCTTCGAGACGATCGATCCGCGCTTCGACGCGAACAACGCCGGCTACGAGCAGGAGGCCCACCGGTTCGGCTGGATCGTCGAGGTCGACCCGTTCGAGCCGCAGGACGCGCCGGTCAAGCACACCGCGCTGGGCCGGTTCAAGCACGAGGCCGGCAGCATCCAGGTCGGCGCCAGCGGTCACGTCGGGGTCTACATGGGCGACGACGAGCGCTTCGACTACCTGTACAAGTTCGTGTCCAAGGACACCATGGACCCGGACGTGCTGAACCCGGCGTCGCGGCCGCACAACAAGCAGCTGCTGACCGACGGCACCCTGTACGTGGCCCGGTTCACCGGCGACTCGCCGGCGGCCGAGATCGACGGCACCGGCACGGTCCCCAGCGACGGCGCCTTCGACGGCACCGGCGAGTGGATCCCGCTGGTGCGCGAGGGCGTCAGCCTCGTGCCCGGGTTCACCGCCGAGGAGGCGCTCGTCTTCACGCGTCTCGCCGCGGACGCGGTCGGCGCCACCAAGATGGACCGCCCTGAGGACGTGCAGCCGAACCCGAAGACCGGCAAGGTCTACGTCGCCTGCACCAACAACACCAACCGTGGCCTCGAGGGGCGGGCCCCGGCGGACGAGGTGAACCCTCGCACGGCGAACCGCGACGGGCACGTCATCGAGATCACCGAGGACGCGGACGTCACCGGCACCACGTTCAGCTGGAACATCCTGCTGCTCTGTGGTGACCCGTCCGACCCGGACACCACGACCTACTTCTCCGGGTTCCCGGCCGAGAAGGTCTCGCCGATCTCCTGCCCGGACAACCTGGCCTTCGACAGCCGGGGCAACCTGTGGATCTCCACCGACGGGCAGCCCGGCACCATCGGGTACAACGACGGCCTGTTCAAGGTGACGCTCGAGGGCCCGGAACGGGGACGTGTCGAGCAGTTCCTGGCCGTGCCGCGCGAGGCCGAGACCTGCGGTCCCGTCATCCACGACGAGGACGGCATGGTCTTCGTCAACGTCCAGCACCCGGGCGAGGACGGCACCTGGACCGAGCAGACCTCGTACTTCCCCGACTACGTCGCCGAGGGCGCCACTCCGGCGCCGGGCGACTGGCGGGGGCCGCGACCGTCGGTCGTGCAGGTGTACCGGAGCAAGCGCGGCCGGTGATCGAACCTCCTGCTCGCTGAGCGGGGTCCGGGAGACCGGGAAGCAGCGCCCGTGGTCGGAGTTCCGGCCACGGGCGTGCTGCGTCCCGGACCGAACTCACGGCGGTACGTCGAGCCGGGCCGCCAGCCGGTGCAGCGCAGCACTGATCATCCGGCCGTAGCCGTCGTCGCCGAGCGCGTGGGCCGCGACCAGGCCGAGCTCGGTGTGCTGGCGGGCGGCATGGGCGTTCCCGAGCCGGCGATGCACGTCGCCCAGGTTGAGGTGCAGGGACGGCAACAGACCGGCGACGCTGAGCCCGGCCCGTTCGGCCTCGTCCGGCGTGACCTGCTCGGCCGCAGCCAGTGCTCGCCGGTCCCAGACCAGTTCCCGCTCGGGGTCGTCCTGCACGTCGGCCATGGCATGGGCGACGGCACAGCGGTGCAGCGGCGGACCGGAGCCACCGAGGTCCTGCCACAGCCGTTCCAGCTCGCGCCGGGTGGCGGCCCGATGGCCCGCGCCCTCCTCGACTGCGCGCGCGAGACGGGCCAGCACGGGGTCTCCTCCGGCGTCCACGACCGGACCGTACGCACCGGACCAACTCAGGTCGAGCCGGTCGGGGCCGTCGCGGTGGTGCAGGACTGCCGTGGCTCAGGGACGCAGCACCGGTCGGCGGCGGGCCGCCCGCTGGGGCTGCGTGGTCGGCGACGGCACGGCCGGGGGCAGCGCCGGGAGCTGCAGGACGGTGCCCTCCGGCACCGTGCCAGCCGTCGGCACGACCGTCACGGCGCCGTCCGGGTCGATGACCACGGTGGTGCCGGCCCCGGTGAGCACGCCGGTGCCCGGGGTCGCCGGGGGTGCGGTGGTGCCGGTCGTCGGAGTGGTGCCGGTCGTCGGCGCGGTGGTGGTCGGCGCGGTGGTGGTCGGCGCGGTGGTACCGGGCGCCGTGGTGGACGGGGTGCTGGTGCTCCCGGTCGAGGGAGTGCCCGAGGTCGGCGCCGTGCCGGCGGTGGACGGAGCGGCCGCGGGCGTGGTGGTCGACGGCGCCGCGCTGGTGGGCGTCGAGGTGCCCGGGGTCGAGGTGCCCGGGGTCGACGTGGATGTCGTCGATCCGCCGGTGGACGTGCTCGTCGTCGGCGGGGCCGTCGTCGGCACCGTCTCCGTCGTGGGCACCGTCTCCGTCGTGGGCACCGTCTCCGTCGTGGGCGCCGGGTTCTCCGTGGTCGGCGGCGGAATGGTCGGCGGAATGGTCGGAGCAGGTTCCGGAGTCGGGCTCGGCGTCGGCGCGGCCGGCGTCTCCGGGGCCGGAACCGGTACCGGCGCCGCGGCCAGTGGGGCGGGGGCGGGCGGGGCCGGCTCCGGGGTCACTGTGCGCCGCGGCGGCGTCGGGGTCACCGGACGGTCGGCCACCGGATCACGGTCGGTCCAGGCGTTCGGGGCCTGGTAGCTGTACCGGGTGGCCAGGTCGGCCGACGACGGCCAGCTCGGGGTGCCCGGGGTGAAGGTGCCGGCGGCGCCCGACCAGTATCGGTACAGCTGCACGTCGGCGTCGGTGCGCCGCAGCGGCACCACGTGCACCGAGGTGCCCACCGAGGACGCCTCCAGGATGTAGCGCACCCCGTCGAAGGTGCCCAGGTACAGCGCGACATGGCCGGGGAAGCCGACGATGTCGCCGGGCAGCCCCTGGTCCCACGGCACCCGGACGCCACCCGTCCGCTGGGTGGCCGAGTTGCCGGGGATGGCGAAGCCGGCCTGGCCGAGCACGAAGGCGGTCAGGCCCGAGCAGTCGAACCCGATCTGCAGGCCGCAGCTGTTCAGCTCGCCGCCGCCGCGGGAGCAGCCGTTGGACGGTCCGGCCCCGGAGCCGCCACCACCCCAGACGTAGGGCAGGCCGAGCGACGAGAAGCCGGCGGCGAGACCCGCGGCCACGGCCGGGGTCGGCGCCGTGATGGTCTTCCCGGCCAGCGCGCGGTCCACGAACCGGTTGTCCGGGATCGTCACCGTGGTGCCGGCCGCGATGACCGAGCCCTCGGTGCCGCCCCCGGTGGAGCCGAAGTACTTGCGGAACATGAAGAAGAAGTTCCGGTTGCCGTACGAGGAACAGGCGTCGCCGGCGGACGGGTAGGCCGCGAGCGAGGCCGGGTTCGGCTGGTACGGCGTGTAGTTGTAGAGCGAGGCGGTGGCCGTGTTCTTGATGGTGACCGGCGCTCCGCCGCAGCCGGATCCGGCGACGTTCCAGAGGATCTCGGCGGTCTGCCCGGCCCGGTAGCGGTACTTGTCGGGGTCGACCCGGTAGCGCGCCCACTGCTTGGCCATGCCGTACGCCTGGTTGAACAGGCCGGCGTATCGGGGGTCGCAGTTGGCGGTGCCGCTGGGGCCGGTGTCCGGGCAGTGCCAGCCCCACGCCGCCGCGTACGACGCGGCCGAGACGTCGGTCCGGGTCAGCAGGGCCGACTCCTTCTGCAGGGTGGTCAACATGACCTGCGGGTTGATGCCGCAGGCGACGGAGATCTTGGCCAGGACCGCGGCGACGTCTTCGTTCACGCCGCCCCGGTAGGCCGCGCAATAGGCGTCGGCGGTCTGGTCGGGGGTGGTGACCCGGACGCTGCGCAGGCACCAGGGCCCGGAGCAGGCCGCGTTCTGCACCGTGATGAAGTCGCGGATCTGCTGCTCGGACATGGCGTCCGAGTCGGTGAAGACCGCGTCCGAGATGATGTTGCCCGCGTCGAAGACGGTGCCGGTGCTGGTCAGCGTGGGGGCGCCGGTGCCACCGTCGGTCGCCGGCGCGCAGGTCACCGTGGTGGCCATGGTGGAAGCGCCGGCGGGACCCTCGGACCCCAGAGCCTGGACCAGCGCCTCGGCCAGCGGCCGCCACCCGTCGAAGTCCTGACCGCGCTGGGTCTGCTGGATCTGCTCGCCGATCTCCCAGTCGGCGCGGGGGTCGGTGTCGTACCCCGGCACCCGGGTCACCAGCTGCTGGAAGAACATCCAGGACGCACCGGCCGGGTCGGTCCGGTCGTATTCGGTGTAGAGCCCGCTGGCCCGGTCGGGCGCCTGCTGGAACAGCCCGAGCCAGGACCGGTTCAGCGCGTCCGCCCGCAGGCTGGACTGGGCCATGGCCACCGCCAGCGCGATGCGCTGACCGCGGGCGGTGACGTCCAGCTGCTCACCGACGGCGACGACCGTGGCGGCCATCCGTACCTGCTCGGCGTCCAGTGTCGTGCCGTCGAACTCGGTGCCCACCAGCGGGTTCCACTCGATCCCGGTCAGCGCGCGCAGCGGCTGCAGCGGAGTGGCACCGGTCATCGGCGGGGCCGGATCGGCGGTCGGCGCAGAAGCTTCGGCGGGCGCATCGGCAGCGAGCGGCGTGGCGGCGAACATCGACGCCGGGTCGGTCGGGACGGCGGCCGGGTCGACGGGCACGCACGGGTCGATCGCGGTCAGCGCGCCCGACGGTGAAGTGGCCGAGCCGACCGACTCCGCCGGTTCCGCCGACGCACCGCCCGCGCCCACCACGGCGACGGTCGCCGAGACCGCCAGAACCACCACCACACGCTGCGCCGACCGCAGGACCGCGCCACGGGGCAGCACCGCTCCGGCGCGGCGCCACAGCACCCGCTTCACCGGCGGTCCCCGAGCAGCACCACCGCGGACTCCAGATCCACTGACAACCCCGTCCCCAGCACTGATCCAGCAGCGTCACGCCCGCACGCGGACCCGACGACCTGCGACCCACCCCCGACTGCCAGGACGCGCCCACCGGTCCATCCCGGCGCCCCCGCCGGGACACCCACCCGGGCCGGGATCAGTGAGCACGTCCGAGCGCTGAGCCTACTGAGGCGGCCGGGACCCGTCATTGCCCGAACGGGTACACCCGGGTGAACTCCTGGCGCGACGCCGGTGACGGAGTGAACGGGACCCCCGGTCGGAACGGGTCGATCCGGGGACGGTCAGCCCGGGTCGATGAGGTGCCGGAACGCCTGCAGGTTCTGCAGCGACTGCCCGGTGGAGGAACGCCAGTCCCACTCGCGCCGGATCGCCTCAGTGAAGCCGCGCTCCAGGATGGGGTTGAAGTCGGTGTCGGACGCGTCCAGCACCACACCCAGCACGGTGTCGATCTCGGCCGCGGTCAGGGTGTCCCGCCCGAGCCGGCCGACCAGGTGGATGTCGCCGGCCGCGTCCAGCGTGTACGCCACCGATCGCAGACGGGCGTTGCGCTGCAACAGGTACCGGTACACCTCGGCGTGGTGCTCGTCGGGAGCCCGGCAGACGAACGACTCGACGAGCAGCTCGTACCGGCCCAGCGCCAGCCACACCAGCGTGCGGTGCCGGCGTTCCCCGGGCAGCGTGACCAGGAAGGCGTCACCGTGCCGTTGCGTCGGGACGTCGAGATCGGTCAGCACCGCGGCCAGCCCGTCCGGATTCACCGCCGACCCGCCGACGACCGCACCCGGGACCGGCGGTCCGGGGCGTCCAGTGCGGGCATGCCCGCCAGGGGGGCGAGCGCGAGCGGCGCGCGCAGCGGGACGGCCAGGGCCCGCCGATAGACCTCCAGCAGACCGTCGACCGTTGCTTCCCAGGAGAACCGGGCGGCGTGCCGCACCGCCGCGCCGGCCAACCGCTCCCGGGTGGCCGGTTCCAGGCAGACCCGGCCCAGCGTGGTGGCCCAGTCCTGCGGGTCGTGCCCGGCCACCAGCAGCCCGCTCGTCCCGTCCTGCACCGCCACGGTCAGGCCGCCCACCGCGGTCGCGACCACCGGCGTCCCGGCCGCCTGCGCCTCCAACGCGACCAGCCCGAAGGACTCGTTGTGGCTGGGTACGCCGACCACGTCGGCCGCCCGGTAGTACTGGAGCAGTTCGGCCGGCGGCACCGGCGGGCGCAGGTCGACCAGCGCGGTCACGCCCAGGTCGGCGGCCAGCCGGGCCAGGCCGTCGGGCGCGGCGCGGCCGGTCCCGGAGACGCCGCCGACCACCAGCAGCCGCCAACGGCGGTCCGGATGCCGGCGGCCCAGCTCGGCGATCGCCCGGACCAGCACGTCCGGCGCCTTGAGCGGCTGGATCCGGCCGGCGAAGACGACCACCAGCTCGTCGTCGGCCACCCCGACGCGCCGTCGGGCCGCGGCCCGGTCGGCCGCGGTGCCCGGGGTGAAGACGTCGGTGTCCACACCCGGCGCGACGACGTCGACCCGGTCCGGGTCGGCGCCGTACAGCGTCCGCAGCTCGTCGGCCTCGGTGACGGTGTTGGCGACCAGCCGGTCCGCCTCGGCCACCACCTGCTCCTCGCCGATCACCCGGCCGAACGGCTCCGGGGCGTCCCCGTCGGCCAGGGCCGCGTTCTTGACCTTGGCCAGGGTGTGCGCCGAGTGCACCAGCGGCACCGCCCAGCGGTCCTTGGCCAGGTAGCCGACCTGTCCGGACAGCCAGTAGTGGGAGTGGACCAGGTCGTAGTGCCCGGGGTCGCGCGCCGCCTCGACGCGCATGACCCCGGCCGCGAACGAGCACAGCTGCCCGGGCAGGTCGTCCTTGTCCAGGCCCTCGAACGGGCCGGCGACCACGTGCCGGACCAGCACGCCCGGATCCCACCGGACGACGGGTGGCTGGTCGGACGACGTGGCCCGGGTGAAGATCTCCACCTCGACGCCGCGGGCGGCCAGTCGGCGCGCGGTCTGGGCGACGTAGACGTTCATGCCGCCGGCGTCGCCGGTGCCGGGCTGGGCCAGGGGTGAGGTGTGCAGGCTGATCAGCGCGATGCGCCGCAGCGGCACCGGGATCGCCGACAGCGCTGGCTCCCGGCCGGCTCCTCGATGCACCGCAGCTCCGTCCTGCCCTTCGGCACCCGCCGGGGCGTGCCTGGCGCGCATGATCCCCGCACGCACGGTACGCGCCCGTCGGGGAACCCGACGTCACGGCTGACGCGCCGGGGTCGCATCCGCGATCAGCGCGCGGTCACGATGCGGACACGGGCGTCTCGCTCGTGCGGCGGTCCGCCGACCTCCGTGAGCAGGTGACGGCTGCCTCCGCTGCGAGTCGGCACTCCTGGGCCGAGCGACCCCCGGCCGAGTCCGCCGCGATGGTCCGCAGCTCGGCCAGCCGGTCGCGCGCGAGCGTGAGCTCGTCGATCTGCCGCTGGATCCGGTCGTGCTCGTCGTCCAGCCGCTGCCGCATCGCCGCAGTCGCGATCCCGGTGTCCAGGAACGGCAGGATCTGCACGATCGCCCGGCTGGGCAGGCCGGCCGAGAACAGCAGCTGCACGAAGCGCACCCGGCCGACGTCGGACTCGTCGTACTCACGGTGTCCGCCGGCCGTCCGGAAGGCCGGCACCAGCCCCTGCTCCTCGTAGTAGCGCAACGACCGGGTGCTGACCCCGGACCGCTCCGCGAGATCGCCGATGCGCACGCGTGCTCCCGAGTTGAAATTGACATCAATGTGAAGTTCTAGCGTACGAGACATGGACATCACCGCAGCCACTGCACTTGTCACCGGCGCCAACCGCGGCATCGGCCGCCACCTCGCCGCTCAGCTCGTCGCACGGGGCGCCAAGGTCTACGCGACTGCCCGCCGCCCGGCGGCGATCGACCTTCCTGGCGTCGAGACGCTCGCCCTGGACATCACCGACCCGGCCGCCGTCGCCGCCGCCGCACAGGTCGCCAACGACGTCGACCTGCTGATCAACAACGCCGGCATCGCCCTGGGGGCGACGCTGCTGGGCGACCTCGACCAGGTGCACGCCGAGATGGACACCAACCTCTGGGGCACCCTGTCGATGGTGCGCGCGTTCGCGCCCGTCCTCGCCCGCAACGGCGGTGGCGCGGTCGTCAACATCGCCTCCGGCGCCTCGTGGATGGCGCTGCCCGGCGCGACCGCCTACGCCGTCACCAAAGCCGCGGTGTGGAACATGGGCAACGCGCTCCGTCATGAGCTCGCCGGCCAGGGCACGTCCGTGATCTCGGTGCACCTCGGGGTGGCGGACACGGACATGGGCGCCGACTACCCGATCGACAAGATCGATCCCGCGGACGTCGCTCGCGCCACCCTCGACGGCATCGAGCGCGACGACTGGGAAGTCGTCGTGGACGACCAGACGGCGTTGATCAAGGAGTGGCTGGCGAAGGACCCCAAGGGCTTCTACGCGCTGGTGGCGGAACTCCTCGCGAGCTGACCCCGGGGCCGAGCGGCATTCAGAGCGCGGACAGGGCCCGCCACTCCTCGTAGGTGTAGGCCCAGTCGTAGATGTAGTCCTTCTCGGACATCTCCACGCCGGTCCCGCTCACCTCGACCGGATCCCCGTACAGCGCCGAGTCGTAGTACCGCTGGGCGTCCCCCGGCCCCATGTTGATGCAGCCGTGCGAGACGTTCTGCTTGCCCAGGTACGGGATCGAGTTCGGGTTCTCGTGGATGAACTCACCGTTGTTGTTGATGCGCACGGCCCACTTCTCCTTGAGCCCGCAGTAGTCGTACTGCTGGTTGCACATCTCGAACTCGGGGTGCTTCTCGGTGACCACGTGGATGCCGCTGACGGTGTTGCGGCCCGGCACCGACTCCTTGCCGTAGGAGACCGGGTAGTTCTCGGTGACCACGCCGTCCACCGTGACCACCATGCGGAAGGTGGAGACGTCGGCGGTGACCACCTGGGCCCGCCCGATGGTGAAGTCGGACGACAGGTCCTCCAGCCCCCAGGTGTCGCCCAGGTCGACCCCGGCCAGATCCGCCTCGAAATGCACCTGCGTGTACGCCGGCCAGTACTGCGCGGGCCGGAAGTGCACGATCGACTGGCGGGTCCCGGTGCCCTGGATGTCCTCGTCCTGCAGCCAGCCCCACGATCCCTCGATGGCGCCCTTGTCGGTCTCGACCGTGAACGCGGCCTGCGCGGCCGCCTTGTCCTGCACCGGCTCGTCGAACACGACGATCAGCGGCGCGGCCACCCCGACCGTGGTCCCGGAGGGGATGTTGAACACCGCGCGGTTGTACCGCTCCGGGTCGACCGTGCTGAACGTGCCGGAGATCGGTGTGGTGACACCGCCGACGCCGGTGGCCGTGCCGGTGACGGTGTACTCGGTGTCGTAGGCGAGCCGATCGGTGCTGGTCCAGCTGGCGTCGTCCGCGGACAGCTCCCCGGCGACCGGCACCCCGTCGTCGGCCACCATGTCCAGTTCGGTGATGGTGCCGGCGAAGACGGTGACGGTGATCGGGTCGTTCGGCGCCAGATCGGTGCTGCCGAACCGCGGCGTGGCCGCCACCCGGGGCCCGGCGGCCGTCGAGCTCGTCGTCGCGGACGCCCCGTCGTCGCCCGACGCGGCCGGCACGGTGTTGGTCACGGTCACGACCTCGTCGCCGAGGCCGCCCGCACACCCGGCGACCACCAGGAGCAGGGCCGAGATCAGGGCCGTCATCGCCGCGGGGCCGCGTCGCGGACGCCTCGCCCGTGCCGCCGAGATCACCATCGCCCGTCCCTTCCGCTCCGGTGGGTACCGCCGGATGCCGATCGGCGGATGCCGGTCGACAGCCACCCAGTGTGCCGGGCGGGTCCGGTCCGGGACACCGGCTGCGGCGATCGGCGGCTCTGATCACCCGGACGGGGTGGCGGGTAGCGTCGCTGCGGTGACCGACTTCCCCGCCGTGGTGGCCACCGGCACCGGACCGGCCCAGCTGCGCACGCTCACGGACGCCGATCTGCCGGATCCCGGCGAGTCCGCCGTCACCGTCGCGGTGACCCACTCGTCGCTCAACTACAAGGACGGCCTGGCCGTCACCGGCACGGCGCCGATCGCCCGCTCGTTCCCGATGATCTGCGGCATCGACCTGGCCGGCACCGTCGAGACCTCGACCGATCCCGCGTTCGCGCCCGGTGACGAGGTCGTCGCCACCGGCTGGGGACTCGGCGAGCACCTGCCCGGCGGTTACACCCGGCGCACCCGTGTGCCGGGTCGGGTGCTGACCCGGCTGCCCGACGGCATCGACCCGCAGCGGGCGATGGCCATCGGCACCGCCGGCCTCACCGCGATGCTGTGCGTGCTGGCCCTCGAGGACCACGGGCTCACCCCGGACGCCGAGGGCAGCGTGCTGGTCACCGGCGCGGCCGGCGGAGTGGGCAACGTGGCGATCGCCGTGCTCTCCCGGCTCGGGTACGCGGTCACCGCCTCCAGCGGCCGGCCGGAGACGCACGACCAGCTGCGCGCACTCGGGGCGACCGACGTGATCGACCGGGCCGAGCTGTCCGAGCCGTCGGACAAGCCGCTGCAGGGGCAGCGCTGGGCCGCGGCGATCGACACCGTGGGCAGCACCACGCTCGCCAACGCACTGGCCCAGACCCGGTACCGGGGGGCCGTCGCCGCCTGTGGATTGGCCGGCGGGGCCGACCTGCCCGCCTCGGTGCTGCCGTTCATCCTGCGCAACGTGGCCCTGCTCGGCATCGACTCGGTGCAGTGCCCGACGCCGGTGCGGGAGCGGGCCTGGTCACGGCTGGCCGCCGACCTGCCGATGGACGCGCTCGACTCGCTGAGCACGGTCGAGCCGATGAGCCGGGTGCCGGATCTGGCCGAACAGATCCTGGCCGGACAGGTGGCCGGGCGCGTGGTCATCGACACCGGCGCCTGAGCTACCAGCGCACCCCGACGAACACCGGCTCCGGGGCCAGGTCCACCCGGAACCGTTCGCGCACTCCGCCGGCGATCTCCCGGGCCAGCTCGAGCAGGTCGGCGGTGGTGCCGGCGCCGCGGTTGGTCAGGGCCAGAGTGTGCTTGCCGGACACCGCGACCCGTCCGCCGGGACCCGGGTGGCCCTTGGCGAAGCCGGCCCGGTCGATGAGCCAGGCCGCAGACAGCTTGGTCCCGGGACCGCCCGCGGCGGTGGTCGCCGGGTACGCCGGGTAGGTGACGTCCGCGCCGAGCCGGGCACGGATGGCCTCGTCGGCGTCCCGTGCGCGGTCGGCGTCCAGGATCGGATTGGTGAAGAAGGACCCGGCGCTGCAGGTGTCCGGGTCCCCCGGCTCCAGCACCATCCCCTTGGCCCGCCGCAGCTCCAGCACGGCGGCCCGGACCGCCGCGGCCGGAGCGCTCCCGCCCAGGGGCACGCCCAGCGTGCGAGCCAGCTCGGCGTACCGCACCGGTACCGGGCCGCGGCGCAGCGCGAAGGTCACGTCCAGCACCACCGCCCGGTCGGTCCCGCGCAGCACCGAGTGCCGGTAGCCCAGCTGCAGCTCGGCCGCGGTCAGCGGGCGCACCTGACCGGACCGGCGGTCCAGCACGGTGACCTCGCGCAGCACGTCGGAGACCTCGGTGCCGTACGCCCCGACGTTCTGCACCGGGGTGGCCCCGGTCGAACCAGGGATGCCGGACAGCGGGGTCAGCCCGCCGAACCCGGCCTCGAGGGTGCGGGCCACCGCCTCGTCCCAGTCGACGCCGGCGCCGATGGTGACCAGCGCCCCGTCGGAGTCGGCGGGATCGGGCCGCACCGTGAACCCGGGCACCGCCACCCTGACCACCGGCGTCGAGACCCCGGCGTCGGCCACCACCAGGTTGCTGCCGCCGCCGACCACCAGCACCCCGGTCCCGGCCCGGTCGGCCGTCCCGACCGCGTCGACCACGTCCTGCGCGGTCGTCGCGGTGCGCAGCGATGGCGCGGGTCCGCCGAGGCGCAGGGTGGTCAGGTCGGCGAGCCGGACACCGCCGGGCGCCGAGCCGGGGGTCGATGAGAGGTCGCTCGGCACCGGTCGAGCCTACGGAGCGGCCCCCGTCGGACGGTCGGGACGCGGCCGTAGAGTCGGGAGCGCATCACCTCGAGCGCTCGCCACCGACCGACCCAGCCACCCCGGGAGTTCCGACGTGCCCACGCCGCTGTCCCTGACCGCCTCGCTGCCCGTCGCACCCGGCACGCTGTTCGCCAAGCTGGGCGACCGGGAGTTCGTCACCGGACGACTGCTGGCCTCCGGCGGCGACCATCCCGAGGTGGTCACCGTCGATCCGGGGCCGGACTCGGTGAAGATCGTCACCAGGCAGCGCGTGCCCGAGGACATGCTGCCCAGCATGATCCGTTCGTTCCTGCCCAGTGCGCCGGTCATCGAGCGCACCGAGCAGTGGCGCGCCGACGGTGACGGGTACCTGGCCGACCTGGACGTCTCCGTGTCCGGCGCCCCGGCCGGGATGACCGGCACGATGGAGCTGCGCCCGGACGGCAGCGGCAGCACCTACACGGTGACCGCGCAGGCCACCGTCTCGGTGCCGCTGTTCGGCAGCAAGGTCGAGCAGATGATCGTGGAGCAGGTCCAGGGAATCCTGCGCCGCGAGGAGGAGTTCTTCCGTTCGGCGGTCTGACGGCACGGTCTGACGGCACGGGCTGACGGCACGGTCGGCCGAACCACGATCGGGGTGTTCCGGGTCCGGCCCGGACAGCAGCACAGGAACACAGGAGGCGAGCGACATGGCCGGTGAGCCTGGCGAGCTGTACGAACTGCACCTGGAGAACCCGGACCTCGACGACCTGGGGACTCCCGTCCTGGTCGTCGCCCTGGACGGCTACATCGACGCCGGGGCCGGCGTCCGGCTGGCCATCGACGCGCTGCGCACGCTGCCGTCGTCGGTGGTGGCGAGCTTCGACGTCGACGAGCTGGTCGACTACCGCGCCCGCCGGCCGCCGCTGACGTTCGAACGGGGCGGCTTCCACGAGTACCAGGCGCCCAAGTTGCAGATCCACCGCGTGGCCGACGAGGCCGGCACCCCGTTCCTGCTGCTCACCGGCCCGGAGCCGGACGTGCAGTGGGAGCGGTTCGTCGCCGCCATCGGTCAGCTGGTGGACCGGTTCGCGGTCCGGCTCACCGTCTCCCTGCTGGCCATCCCGATGGGGGTGCCGCACACCCGCCCCACCGGCATGACCAGCCACGCCAACCGCAGCGGACTGCTGCCGGCCCAGCCCGACCTGTTCGGCTCCATGCAGGTGCCCGGCTACGCGACCGCGCTCATGGAGTACCGGTTCGGCCAGCAGGGCCGGGACTGCGTCGGGTTCGCCGCGCACGTCCCGCACTACCTGACCCGCACCGAGTACCCGGAGTCGGCGCGCGCCCTCATCCAGGCCACCGCGGACGCAGCCGGGCTGCTGCTGCCCACCTCCCCGCTGGACGAGCCCGCCGCCGTGGTCGCCGCCCAACTGGCCTCGCAGATCGCCGAGAACGGCGAGGTGGCCGACGTGGTGCGGGCCCTCGAGCAGCAGTACGACTCGTTCGTCAAGAGCGCGGAGTCCGGCAGCCTGCTGGCCCAGTCCGCGCCGCTGCCGACGGCCGACGAGCTGGGCGCCGAGTTCGAGGCGTTCCTGGCCCGGCAGGACCCGCCCCGCGAGCCCTGAGCCGCCCCTGACCTGCACGGTCCGGCGTACCCTCGCTGATCGTGGCCAGACCCCTGCGCAAGCGGCTGACGACCGACGCCGAGCGCATCGTCCAGTTGCCGGCCCGTCGTGAGCGCGGGCCGCTGATCGCGATCGTCTGGCGGGTCCTGGTCGCCCTGGCCTGCATCGTGGTCACCGCGCTCGTCGTGTATTTCGAGCGGGACGGGTACCGGGACGTCGAGGGCCGGGTCGACAGCCTGCTCGACAGCTTCTACTACGCGACCGTCACCCTGTCGACGACCGGGTACGGCGACGTCACGCCGCTGTCGGACTCGGCCCGGCTGACCAACATCGTGTTGATCACCCCGTTGCGGTTCCTCTTCCTGATCGTGCTCATCGGCACGACCATCGAGGTGCTCACCGAACGCAGCCGCCAGCAGTTCCGCTTCGCGCGGTGGAGGAGACGAGTGAAGAAGCACACCGTGGTCATCGGCTACGGGACGAAGGGTCGCTCGGCCGTCGCCGCCCTGATCGACCAGGGGCACCCGGCCGACCACATCGTGGTCGTCGACTCGGACACCCGGAACGTCAAGGAGGCCACCGCCGACGGTTGCGTCGGCGTCTTCGGGGACGCCCGCCGCGAGGAGGTGCTGCGCCAGGCGGCCATGCCGAGCGCGCAGCGGGTCATCGTGGCCACCGATCGGGACGACACCAGCGTGCTGGTCACGCTGACCGCCCGGCGGCTGTCGCCGGACGCCACCATCGTGGCCGCGGCGCGGGAGGAGCAGAACATCGCGGTGCTCCGCCAGGGCGGCGCCGACGTGGTCATCCCCACCGCGGAATCGGCGGGCCGGTTGCTCGGGCTGTCGATCATCGCGCCGAACGCCGGCGAGCTGATGGAGGACCTGCTCGAGCCGGTGGCCGGGCTGCAGATCGCCGAGCGTGAGATCAAGCCGGAGGACGTGGGCCTGTCCCCCGCCCGGCTCACCGCCCGCGGCGAGATCGTGCTCACCGTGATCCGCAACGGCATCTCGCACCGGTTCGATTCCGGACGGATCAAGGTGTTCCAGCCGGGCGACCGCATCGTGGTCATCCGCGGCACCGACGTCGCGCACGACGGCGGGCCTGACGGCCGGGCCGGGAACGCGATGGCCGTGAACGACACCAGGCAGACCATCAAGGCCGCCACGCCGGAGCGGGACGCCGAGCTCCCGCGGGAGCACCGCAGCCGCTGAGCCGCCCGGCCGGGGCCGTCGGATCCACGCGATACCGTGGGCGCTCCCCGGCCACCGACGTTCGCGGAGAGTTGATGACGCACACCGACGCCCACCGGCCCGTCACCCCGGACGTGGCCCCGCCCGCGCCGGCCGGTCCGCCGGCCGGGGGACGCCCGCACGGCCCGCGCCGCCAGGTGCCCCGCTGGTCGGAGCTGCGCCCGTTGCTGCGCACCGACTTCTCGGTGCCGACCCGGGCCGCCCGGGTCCGCCGCGCCGCCACCGTCGACGACCTGCGCACCATCGCCCGCCGGCACACGCCCCGGTCGGTGTTCGACTACGTCGACGGCTCCGCCGAGACCGAGCGAAGCACCGCCCGGGCGCTGGCCGCGTTCGAGCGGGTCGAGTTCCGCCCCAAGGTGCTGCGGGACGTCTCGCAGATCGATCTGACCACCACCGTGCTGGGCCGGCCGGCCGCGATGCCGCTGATCCTCGCCCCCACCGGCTTCACCCGGATGATGCAGCACCAGGGGGAGTTCGCGGTCGGTGCCGCGGCCGCCGCGGCCGGGTTGCCGTACACGCTGAGCACCATGGGCACCGTGTCGCCGGAGCGGCTGGCCGTGGCCCGCGCCCAGGATCCGCAGGACACCAGCGATCTGTGGATGCAGCTGTACCTGTGGCAGGACCGGGAGGCCAGCCGCGACCTGATCGCCCGGGCTGCCGAGCACGGCTACCGCGCGCTGATGCTGACCGTGGACACTCCCGTCGGCGGCGCCCGGCTGCGGGACGTGCGCAACGGCCTGACCATCCCGCCCAGCCTGACCCTGCGCACGCTGGGTGACATGAGCCGGCACCCGTCGTGGTGGGCCAACCTGCTCACCACCGAGCCCCTGACCTTCGCCTCGCTGAGCAGCACCGGCGGCACCGTCTCGGAGATGGTCGACCGGGTGTTCGATCCGCGGGCCGGGCTGGACGACCTGGCCTGGCTGCGGTCCATCTGGTCCGGGCCGTTGATCATCAAGGGGGTGCAGACGGCGGCCGACGCCCGCATGGTGGTGGACGCCGGCGCCGACGCCGTCGTCATCTCCAACCACGGTGGCCGGCAGCTGGACCGGGCCACCACCCCGCTCGAGGAACTGCCCGCGGTGCTCGACGCGGTCGGCGACGACACCGAGGTGTACCTGGACGGCGGAGTGCGCAGCGGCGCGGACGTGGCCGCGGCGGTCGCGCTGGGTGCCCGGGCCGTGCTGGTCGGCCGCGCCTACCTGTACGGACTGATGGCCGGCGGGCAGGACGGCGTGGCCCGGGCCCTGGAGATCCTGCGCACCGACCTGCGCCGCACCATGGCGTTGCTCGGGGTCACCCGGATCGAGGACCTCACCCGCGAGGTGGCGCGGCTGCGCGAGCACGGCTGACCGATCACGGCGAGGCGCCGGCCGGGATCACCCGGCCAGCCGGACGACCTTGCCCGGGTTCAGGATCCGGTGCGGATCGAGCGCATCCTTGATCGCCCCGTGCATGGCGAGCACGGCCGGGGACAGCTCGTCGGCCAGTCCGTCGCGCTTCAACAGCCCGACCCCGTGTTCCCCGGTCACCGTCCCGCCCAGCTCCAGGGCGTGCTCGATGATCCGGTCGAAGGCCAGCTGGGCCCGAGCCCGGGCCGGCTCGTCCCCGGCCGGGGTGATGAGCAGCGGGTGCAGGTTGCCGTCGCCGGCGTGCGCGACGTTGGCGATGAGGGTGTCGAACTCGACCGCGGTCCGCTCGATCCGCTCCAGCATCTCGGGGAGCGCGGCCTTGGGCACGCACACGTCCTCGGTCAGCACCGGACCGAGCCGCTCCAGCGCCGGGTAGGCGAGGCGACGGGCCTCGAAGAGCGCCTCGGCCTCGACCTCGTCGGTGGACCGCGCGGCCCAGGTGGCGCCGGCCTCCTCGAAACAGGCCAGCAGGGTGTCGGCCTCGGCGTCGGCGATGCTCCCGGGCGCGTCGGTGCGGGCCAGCAGCACCACGTTCGCGTCGGCGGACAGGCCCATGTGCTTCCAGGCGTCCACCGCGACCAGGCAGTGCCGGTCGATGAGCTCCAGCGCGCTGGGCACCACGTCGGTGGCGCCGACCAACGCCACGGCCCGCCCGGCGTCGACGACGGAGTCGAAGTAGCCGGCCACGGTGTGCTGCGGCGCCCGTTGCGGCCGCAGCCGCACGGTGATCTCGGTGATCACCCCGAGGGTGCCCTCGGACCCGACCATCAGGCCGACCAGGTCGTACCCGGCCACACCCTTGGCGGTGCGACGGCCCAGCCGGACCAGCTCGCCGGTGCCGGTGACGACCTCCAGGGCCAGCACGTAGTCCCGGGTCACGCCGTACTTCACGCAGCAGAGCCCGCCGGCGTTGGTGGCCGCGTTGCCGCCGATGGTCGACCAGGGCGAGCTGGCCGGGTCCGGCGGGTACCAGAGACCGTGTTCGGCCACCGCGGCGCGCAGGTCGTCGTTCACCACGCCGGGTTCGACCACGGCCAGGCGTTCCACCGCGTCGATCTGCCTGACCGCGGTCATCCGCTCGGTGGTGAGCACGACGCAGCCGTCCAGCGCGTTGGCGCCGCCGGACAGCCCGGTGCCGGCCCCGCGTGGCACCAGCGGGGTCCCCGTGACGATGCACGCCCGAACGGTGGCCTGCACGTCGGCGGCGGTCCGGGCCCGGACGACCGCGGCGGGCGTGCCGTGCTCGGCCCACTCCGCCTCGTCCTGCCGGTAGGTCGCGACCACGTCCGGGTCGGTCAGCACCACCTCGGGCGGCAGGTCCCGCCGCAGTCGGTCGACGACGTCCACGGTGGTGGTGGCGCTGGTCGTGGCGCCGGCGGCGGCGCTGCTGCTCCCTTGCACCCCGGAACGGTAACCGCGCAGGCCCCGGCGCTGCCGTCGGGACCCGCGCGTCGGGTGCTGTGGGGGGTGCTGCGGGGGGCTTCGGGGGTGGTGCTGTGGGTCAGCCGCGGGCGCCGACCGGTTCGGCATCGGCGGCCGGGCGCCGGGTGGAGCGCTGCGGCTGGGCGTCGGCCGGAGCCTTGGCCGGCGCCTCCTCGGGCAGGCCGTCGCCGTTCGGCCCGTGGTACTGCGCGACGTCCAGGATCCCCTGCCGCCTGGCCACGATGACCGGGACGAGGGCCTGACCGGCGACGTTGGTCGCGGTCCGCATCATGTCCAGGATCGGGTCGATGGCCAGCAGCAGCCCGACGCCGGCGAGCGGCAGACCCAGCGTCGACAGGGTCAGGGTCAGCATGACGACGGCGCCGGTGAGACCGGCGGTGGCGGCGGAACCGACGACCGAGACGAACGCGATGAGCAGGTAGTCGGTGATCGACAGGTCGATGCCGATGATGACCAGCTGCAGCAGGTTGAACGAGATGCCCGTGCTGGCCGAGAAGGACGACTCGCCAGCCGGGTCGATGGTCTCGGTGACGGTGGTGCTGGCCCCCAGGCCGAGGAAGTTGCCCGGGCAGGAAGTCGGTCCAGCCCCCGGTGCGGCCGTCGTAGCTGTCCGGCAGGGCCAGACCGGTGCCTCGGCCGGGGCTGGTGATCAGGCCGATGGCCATGCCGATGACGACCGAGACCAGGGCGGTCTCACCCCGAGCCTCGGCGCGCTACCAGCCGAGTTCACCGCACGCGGTGTGGTCGCTGGGTTCCACCTGCAGCGTGGCGTGGGCGATGCCGTACCGGTCGGCCAGCACGTCCCGGGCCGCGTCCAGCACCACGTGCGCGTCCACGCCCGGCGCGGTGACCAGGTGCGCGGTCGCCACGGTCATCCCGGAGGTCAGCTCCCACAGGTGCAGGTCGTGCACCTGCTGCACACCGCGGACCGCGTGCAGGTCGCCGGCCACCTGCTCCGGCTTGAGACCCTCGGGCGTCTGCTGCCCCAGCACCCGGAGCACCGACCGGCCCAGGCCGATGGCCCGGTAGAGCACGAAGACACCGATGACGATCGCCGCGACCAGGTCCCACACCGACGACCCGGTGATGGCGATGAGCGCGGCGGCCAGCAGCACGCCGACCGAGCCGGCCGCGTCGCCCAGCACCTCGAGGTAGGCGCCGCGCAGGTTCAGTGACTCCTTCGCGCCGGCGCGCAGCATGATCAGGCCGACCGCGTTCACAGCCAGACCGATCAAGCCGACGACGACCATGGGCAGCGGCGTCACGTGCACTCCGCCATCACCCGAGCCCCCGCCGGAGGTCCGGTCGATGGCCTCCCAGACGACGATGACCCCGACGCCGAGCATGAGCAGCACGGTGAGCCCGGCCGCGAACACCTCGGCCCGGTACCGGCCGTAGGTCCAGCGTCCGGAACCGTCCGGCCGGGCCGCGACCCGGGTGGCGACCAGGGACGCCCCGAGTGCGACGACGTCGGTGGCCATGTGGCCGGCGTCGGCGATCAGCGCGAGCGACCCGGAGGCCAGCCCGACGACCAGCTCGACGACGAAGAAGGCGGCGGTGAGGCCGAAGGTGATGGCCAGCGGCACGGTGAAGCGCCCGGAGGCCGAGACCGAGCCGTGCGAGTGGCCGTGACCGTCGCCCCGACCCGGCGAGCCCGCGACCGGGCCGTGCGCGTGGTCGTGCCCGCTCATCCGGCCCGCTCCGCACTGGTCAGGGAGGCAGAGACCGACGACACCAGATCGTCACCGGCGGCCGGCAGGTGCCGGACGTGCTCGAGCGAGAGTTCCAGCACCAGCCGGACGTGAGCGTCGGCGATGCGGTAGTGCACCAGCCGGCCGTCCCGGCGACGCGACACCATCCGGGCCGCGCGCAGCAGGCGCAGCGCGGCGGACACGGTCGTCTGCGGCGTCCCGGTCGCCTCGGCCAGCTCGTGGACGGCGCACTCGTCGTGGTCGAGCAGGTGCGCCAGCAACGCGACCCGGGTCGGGTCACCCAGCAGCCGGAACACCTCAGCCACCGTGCGGATCTCCTCCGCAGTGGCAGGCGGCTCGGACATGCGCCCTCGTTCCCGTCGCGCTCGGTACGGACGACGGCAACGCTACAACACATGCACAGATCTGCACATGTCGATGCGTGCTCCTCGACCGCGATCGGGCGCGAACCTGCCGGCGGGGCAGCTGCGACCGAGGTGCTGGGGTCGCCGCAGCCCCCCGCCGTGCGTCAGTTCCAGGTGGCGCGCAGCTTTCGGGCGATGGCCCGCAGCCACCGGGAGATCTGCATCTGTGAGACGCCGACCTCCTCGGCGATCTTGCTCTGCGACCAACCGCACTCGAACCGCAGGTGCACCACGCGACGCTCGGTCTCGGTCAACGTCTCGAGCAGACGCTCCACCGCGAGCCGGTTCTCGACCTGCTCGAGCTCGCTGTCGACCTCGCCGCTGGTCTGGGCCAGCACCCAGCCGGGGCCGGAGTCGGCGTCCAGGGACGGCGGCCGGCAGACGGCCACCGACGAGCGCGACTCGGAGACCTCCTCGTGCGACAGCTCGGTGAGCCGGGCCACCTCGGTGTCGGTGGGCTGCCGGCCGTGCTGCTGCCAGAACTGGTGCTCGACATCCTTGATCGCCACCCGGTGCTCCTGGATCCGCCTCGGCGGGCGGACCAGCCAGGAGTGGTCGCGGAAGTACCGCTTGATCTCACCGGAGATCGTCGGTACGGCGAACTGCAGGAAATCGTCCGCGTGCCCGGGGATCCAGCGGCTGACCGCCTTGACCAGGCCCAGCGCGGCCAGTTGTTCGAGATCTCCACGCTCGACCCCGCGGCCCCGGTAGCGGGCCGCGATCGAGCGGGCGACGGGCAGGTACTCGTTGACGACGACACTGCGCCGACGCCGCCGCTCGGCGGGATCGTCGCAGTCGACGAGACCCTCGAGCAGCGCGGTCATCTCCTTGGCGCGTTCCGGAGACGGCGCGCTGGCGATGCGAGCCGGACGGGACACCGTCCGACCGTTGAGAGCTGCGTGCTGCGTGTCCCTCTCGGCGCCATGCTGCTGCAGCTCGTCGTCCGCGCCGGTGCGGCGGGTCGGACGCTGCGCCGGCAGCGGCAATGTCGCGTGGCGCGCAGGGGCCGACAACGAGGGTGTCGACGCCGGGAGCGCAGGGATGGATGTTGCGGTCGCGGAGTTGAGCGGTGGCATGGTTCGTGTACCCCGGTGTGCTCGGAGTTCCTGGCACGATGCTGGACCAGTCGAGATGCACTGCTGATGTCCGGTACCGGCACCGCCTCACGGCGGCATCGGCGACGGAACGATCGAGCCGTCAGCCGTTCGACCCAGTGATGGTAGACCCCCGAGGGAGTGTTCCGTACCACGGCCACCCGGACCGATCGTCCGGGTGATGACGCTCATGGACTACTCGCTGCCGGCGGTGATCGGATGCACCCGGCCCCCATCCGCCAGGATCGGACGGTGACCCCCGACCACGACGCCGTCGATCTGACCCGTGCGCTGCCCCCGGCGTTCCGCTTCGGCGTGACCGGCTCGGCCGCCCAGCTGGAGGGCGGCACCGACGCCGGGGCCCGGACGCCGTCGGTGTGGGACCTGGTCGCCGCGGTGCCCGGCCGGACGGCCGACGGCAGCACGCCGGCCGTCGCCGCCGACCACCTCACCCGGCTCGCCGAGGACGTCGACCTGCTGCGGGAGCTGCACCCCGACGTGTGGCGGACGTCCGTCTCCTGGTCCCGGGTGCAGCCCGGCGGCCGCGGCCCGGCGGATCCGGCCGGGCTGGCCGTGTACGACCGGATGGTGGACGCGGTGCTGGCGGCGGGCGTGTCGCCGTGGTTGACGCTGTCCCACTGGGACCTGCCGGTCGAGCTGATGGAGCAGGGCGGCTGGCTGGTCCGTGCCACCGCCGAGGCCTTCGCCGACTACGCCGAGCTGGTCACCGCCCGGCTGGGCGACCGGGTGGCGGGCTGGTTCACCTTCGAGGCGCCGGTCCTGCACGCGCTGTACGGCTACGGCGTCGGCATCGACGCCCCCGGACTGACCCTCTTCGGCGGCGCCTTCGCCGCGGTGCACCACCAGTTGCTCGCCCACGGCTGGGCCGCCCATCGGATCCGGGCGGTCGGCGGTCGGGTCGGCGTGAGCAACCAGCACACCAGCGTCGACCCCGCCTCGGACGCCCCGCTGGACCGGGCCGCGGCGCGGTGGTTCGCCGCGTTCGCCGACCGACAGGCCACCGACGCGCTGTTCTGCGGCCGCTACCCCGCCGCAGTGCTGCGCACCCCCGGCGTCGAGCACGACGTGGTGGCCGACGGCGATCTGGCCGCGATCGCCGTTCCGCTCGACCACTACGGGGTGGACTGGGCGGGACCGACCGTGGTGGCCGCGGCGCCCGACAACCCGTCGGTGCCGCTCACCCTGGTCCCCCACCCCGCACCGCACACCACCGACAGCGGTCTGGCCGTGCACCCGGCCTCGCTGACCCGGGTGCTGGTCGACCTGCACCGGCGCTACCCGGTCCTGCCGCCGGTCGTGGTCAGCGCCGGCGGGGCGTTCTCCGACCGTCCGGCCGCGGCGGGGGCGCCGACGGACGCGGCCGGCTGGGTCCCCGATGACGACCGCACCGCCCACCTGCGCGATCACGTGCGGGCGGTGGCCGACGCGGTCGCTCAGGGCGTCGACGTGGCCGGGTACCACCACCGCTCCCTGCTCGACGGCTGGGAGTTCGCGGACGGCTTCACCCAGCACTACGGGCTGGTGCGGGTGGACCACCGGACGCAGGAGCGGACCCGACGGGCGTCGTTCGCCGCCTACCGGGACCTCATCGCCGGGCACCGGTCGCGGCGCTGATCAGCGCCCCGATCGGGGCGCCGATCGGGGCGCTGATCGGGGTTCGGGATCCACCCCAGATGGGGCGCCAGTCGATCGCCAGTCGGCGTCAAGTGGTGCCGGACAGGCTCGGGATCACCGCAGCGGACGACCGGTCGCTGCCTCACGACCTGGAGTTCCCCATGCCGATCATGGGCGCCTCGACGACGCCCGCCCGGGTCACCGGAGCGCACCCCCATGGCCCCGGATCCGCGGTGACGCCGTCAGCCGGCGACCTCCGCGATGACCCGGTCCAGCGTCGCGGTCAGCGCGGGGTGCAGGGTCGGCCCGGCGGCCAGGTACCGCACCGGGCTGGAGCCGTCGCTCGGGTCCCGCTCGGGCCGGGTGGCCACCACCCCGCCGGCCTCGGTCACCACCAGCATCCCGGCGGCGCCGTCCCACGGTTGCAGCCCGATCTCGAAGTAGCCGTCCAGGGTGCCGTCGGCGACGTGGCACAGGTCCAGCGCCGCGGAGCCGATGCGGCGGATGTCCCGGGCGACGGGCAGCATCGCGCCGGTGATGGCCCCCTGCCAGGCCCGTCGGCCCGACGAGTAGCCGAAGCCGGTGCCGAGCAGCGCCCGGTCCAGCGGCACCGGATCGTTCACCTGCAACCGGTCCCCGTTGAGCGTGGCGCCGCCGCCGCGGACCGCGGCGTACAGCCGGTCGGCCACCGGATCGAACACTGCCCCGGCCACCGGGCCGGAGGAGTCCTCCACCGCGACGCTGACGCAGAAGTTGTCCAGCCGGTACAGGTAGTTGACCGTGCCGTCGAGCGGGTCGATGACCCACCGCAACCCGGAGGACGACGGGCGGTCGGTGCCCTCCTCGCCGAGCAGCCCGTCCTGCGGCCGTTCGGTGGTGATCAGCTCGACGAGGACCGCCTCGCTGGCCAGGTCGGCCTCGGAGACCGGGTCGTTCACCGTGCTCTTGGTCCGCAACGCGCCGACCCGGCCGTACCGGGACACCAACTCGGTGGCGGCCAGCCGGGCGCCCCGCACGGCCAGGTCGAGCAGGGCGGCCGGGTCAACGGTCGGATCGGTGCCAGTCATGCGGCGATCCTCCCGCACCGGCGCCGGGCGGTCCCGACGGGTGCACACTGATCGTCGCCCCAGGCGGCCGACCGGGAGGAGCGTCATGGTGGAGCGGGACGAGACCGTGCACTCCGAGCAGGATCTCGCCGACACCGGGGCTTCGGTGGCGGTGACCGTGCTGTCCGACACGCACCTGCCCACCCGGGCCAAGGACCTGCCCGCCGCACTGTGGGCCGACATCGACCGGGCCGACCTGGTCGTGCACGCCGGTGACTGGGTGGGCGCCGACCTGCTGGACCTGCTGCAGTCGCGTTCCCGCCGGCTGCTCGGGTCGCCGGCAACAACGACGGTCCGGAGCTGCACCGGCGACTGCCAGAGGTGGCCCGCGCGACGGTCGGCGGGGTGCGGGTGGCGGTGATCCACGAGACCGGCCAGAAGGCGGGGCGGGAGCGGCGGGCCGACGCCGACTTCCCGGACACCGACCTGCTGGTCTTCGGCCACAGTCACATCCCCTGGGACACCGTCAGTCCCGCCGGCATGCGGCTGCTCAATCCGGGGTCGCCGACCGATCGGCGCCGGCAACCCACCGGGACCTGGCTGACCCTGGCGCTGGCCGGTGGCGTGGTACAGGACCTGCAGTGGCACCACGTGCCGCCGGTCAGTCGCTGACCGGGAATCCCAGCGCCTCGCGCAGCGTCAGCACTGGCACGTCCAGCTCGACGATGCGGTCGAGCAACGCCCGGAACGCGTCGGCCGGAGTGTCCAACGGGGTGAGCGCGGCGCCGCCCGCGGCGACCAACCCGTGGAACGTGAGCACCGTCCACGCCCGGTGGGCCATCGCCCGATCGATCTCGGCGGCCAGCGCGGCCCCGTCCGGATGGGTGGACGGCATGACCAACACGGTGCGGATCCGGTCGGGTTCGGTCGGCGGCCAGGTCTCGGTGAGCGCTGCGTAGGCGCTGCGCACCCCGGTGAAGTGCCGCAGCGCGTGCGCGCCTGCCTCGGCCGACCACCAGCCGCCCGGATAGGCGAAGGTGTCGGCCGTCCACCCCATCTCGGCGTGCTGCCGGCGCAGCTCGGTGAACTCGTGCTCACGCTGCTGCTCGGTCATCCGCGCCGAGCCCAGCTGGTGCGTCTCGTCGGTCAGCGCGTGGGCGGTGACTTCCCACCCCTGCGCGATCATCTCGTCGACGTCCCGGCGGGACAGGTGCTCCGGACCGGTGTCCAGCCGGCCGAGGATGGGTACCACCGAGCCGCGCAGTGACCGCTCGGCCAGCTCGGGCAGGGCGACGGTGGCCTGGCTGGCGAAGCTGTCGTCGAAGGTCAGGGTGAGCAGGCCGCGTGGGAAGCGCGACGGCTCGGGCATCGAGCCCATGCCGGAGATCTCGGCGGTCGACGGCCCCTTGGCGGTCAGTCCGACCGTCACGCCGGTGACGGCGGTCCGGTCGGGTCGGCCGTCGAGCGTGACGTCGGCGAAGGACAGCGTGAGCACGGCCTCCTGACCGTCGCACAGCAGCGGCGGCCGGTCCGGGCCACCGAGCGCATCCGGGAGCACCCGCCACACGAAGGCGCCGTCGCCGGCGGTCAGCCGCACCGTCAGGTCGACCAACTCGTCGGCCCCGGTCAGCCGGACCCGCACGGCCGGGGACCGGCCGGTGAGATCCGTCGCGGCGTGCGACCAGGACGTCGAGGCCGGGACCCGCGCATCCGCGGTCAGCCGGATCGCCCGCGCCCGGCTGGGCGCGCCGGGGCCGGCGGTCCAGGTCAGCTCGGGACGGGGCGGAGCCGGCGGCGGCGCGAGGTCGGTCACCCGGTCAGTGGCGCACGCCGGCGTTGCCGGGTGCGGTCGGACGCGGGTCGGGGACATTGCGCCGGTCAGCGCGCGTTCGCCCTTCCACTCCGTGTGCCGGCCATGCCGTTCCGCCCGTGGTCGACCGGTGCGACGATGATCCGGCGCGGCCGCGAGGCGCGATCGGATCGGACGGCCGGGAGGTGCACTGCGGGCGCAGATCATGCGCAACAACGTGGACGCGGTCATGGGCGTCATCCGCTTCCGGTACAGCCGCACCGGTCACGGCGAGGTGGTGGCCGACAGCCGCAGCGGCACCCCCACGCTCGATGAGCTGATCGGCGACGATCCATCAGCCCTCGCCGCGCTGGCGACGCTGCGAGCGGACGGCGTCCCGGTCACGGTGACGCACCGCCCCGCACCGACCATCCGCCGGATCTGCGAGATCCGGGCCGCCCTGACCCTGCGCCGCGCGGACGGCAGTGGCGTGAGCCTGTTGTCGGTCCCCGACCTGGACGCCGGCGTCATCAGGCTGTCGACCGCCTCAGCCGACATCGAGCTCGTCCGTGCCGCGATGGCACGGTTCGGTCGTGACGTCCTGGTCGAGGACGACGACCTGCCGATCACTCTGCTGGAGCCCGCGCCGGTCAGGAGCGCGCCGGCTCCGGCTGCGCCGCCGTGTACCGGTCCCAGAGCGACCCGGCGTTGGCGGTGCGGATGTACGGCTCCATCGACTCCAGCCCGACGTCGACCGGCGAGCGGTCGAGATCCGCGAGTCGGTCGATCGTCTCCTGCCGGGACCAGCCCCGGGCGACCGCGTCGGCGGCGGCGTGCATCCAGGCCAGCAGCACTGCGCGCTGCGCCGCGACGGCGCCCAGGGTGGTCACCGGGCCGTGCCCGGGCACCACGACATCGACGTCCAGCGCGGCGATCCGGTCCAGCGCGACCAGCCACCCGTCGAGATCCGACGTCATCAGCCAGGTCCGGCACTCGCTGAAGATGGTGTCACCGGTGAACACCACCCGCTCCTGCGGCACCACCACGGCCAGCTGCCCGGGGGTGTGGCCGGGGGTGTGCAGCAGCTCGAAGGTGTGGTCACCGACGTGCAGGGTGGCGTCGCCGGTGAGCACGATCGAGCCCTTGTTCGGATCGGCGAAATAGGTTTCCCGATCGGGGAAGTGGGCCAACGCCGCCGGATCGTGGGTGTGCACCGACTCCAGCGCGAACTCGTACGAGTCCAGCCCGGGCCGGACCTCCATGAAGTTGTCGTACACGCCCTGGTGCAGCACCACCTCCCCGGCACCGCGGAACCACCAGTTGCCGAAGATGTGGTCGACGTGGTGCTCGGTGTTCACGATGAACCGGATGGGACCGAGCGCCTCGGCCCGCCGGCGCAGCTCGACGGCATGGGTCGGCAGCTGCGGCGTGTCGACGACGACCACGCCCCCGGCGGTGCGGACCAGGCTGGGATTGCAGCCCTTGAGCGTGGTGTCGGTCCAGACATTGTCGGTCAGCTGCTGCACGTGCCGTCTCCTTCCGGCTGCCGCACGATCCTCGTCACCGCCCGGACGCCCGCCCGGACGCGGCCCGGGCGGGCAGCGGGATGACGTCGGCACCGGCGCGGATCGTCGCGTCGATCGAGCCGATGCTCTCGACGGCGAGGTGGACCTCGTCCCCGGGTCGCAGCCACGGGTAGGCCGCGGCCCCGTGCACCCTGGCCAGCTCCAGGATGCAGCCGGTACCGACCGTGCCGCTGCCGATCACGTCGCCGGGCAGCAGCGTCGTCCCACGCGACGCATAGGCCAGCATCTCCCCGAACGACCAGTACAGCTCGGCGAGACTGCCCCTGCTGTAGGGCATTCCGTTCACCGACGCGGTCATGGCCAGGTCGAAGCCGTTGTCGCGGCGGAACGGTTCCAGCTCGTCCGGGGTGACCAGGTACCCGCTGAAGCTGGTGGCGGTGTCCTTGCCCTTGGCCGGGCCGAGCGACTGCAGCATCTCGTGTTCCTGCAGGTCCCGGGCGCTCCAGTCGCACAGCACGACGTACCCGGCGATGTGCTGCTCGGCCCGGTCCGGGTGCAGATCGGATCCGGCCCGGCCGATCACCGCCGCCACCTCGAGTTCGTAGTCGAAGGCGGCGGATCCCGGGGCGATCGGCACCGGCTCGTACGGTCCCCGGGTCGCGGCCGGGTTGGTGAAGTAGAAGACGGGCGCCTCGTACCACCCGGGGTCGACCTCCCGGCCCAGCGCTCGCATCGAGGTGACCACGTGGTTCTCGAAGGCCATGAAGTCACGGATGGATGGTGGCCGCGGGATCGGCGCGAGCAGCCGCACCTCGTCCGGCGACACGACCTCGGCCGGATCGGCCAGCGCCGAGCTGGCCGCGCCCTCCAGGCCGACCCCGGCCAGCAGCTCGGCCAGGGATGCGTTGCCGCGCACGCCGCGCAGCTCGCCCTCGTGCAGCAACCCGATCCGCGGACCGACGGACCTCGCCGAGCGGTAGGTGGCCCAGCGCATCAGGCGGTCGGTTCCAGGCTGGCGGCGGTCAACCCGAACTCCGGCATGATCTCGGTGGCGAACAGCTCCAGGGTGCGCAGGCCCTCGTCCCGTGGGATGAGGCCCCAGTGGAACAGCCACACCAGGTAGTCCAGGGGGATGTGCTCCAGCAGCCGTTCCAGTTGCCGCTTCACGTCGTCGACGGTGCCACCCAGCAACAGGCCGCTGTCCAGCAGCCGGTCGGCCAGGTGCTCACCGGGCTTGGGCACGGGTCCCTCCTCGCCGGGCAGCCGTGCGCCCTCCATGAAGCCGAACTGCTCGTACCAGCCGTGCCAGACCGGGCGCTCGTACCTGTCCACCGCGGCGTACAGCTCGGCCTTGGAGTCCGCGAAGTGGATGGTGCGGCAGAGCCCGATGCCCTGCCCCCAGGGCACGTCCCGCCCGCGCGACGCCGCCCCCTCCTGGTACATCCGGGCCAGCAGGTCCACCGTCTCGAGCGGGCCGGCCAGGATCGTCGGCGTCACGTCCTCCTCCCCGCACCAGCGCAGCGTCCCCGGGCTGGCCCCGAACGCCTGGAACAGCTGCGGGTGCGGCGACGTGTACGGCTTGGGGCACACCGAGACGGCGCGCACCGTGCCGTCCTCGTCGACCTCGCCGGGGGCGCCGTACGGCAGCGTCGTGGTCCGGGTCGGCGGCCAGTCCGGGATGCCCGACCGCGGGTACGGCACCTGGTACGTCGGACCGTCGTAGGTCAGCAGCTCGTCGGTCCACGCCTGCTTCATGATCGCGTAGTGCTCGTTGAACAGCACCCGGTTGCGCTGGTCGGCCTCGGACTGGTCGGACGCGGTGGACTGGACCTGGAAGGTCTGGCCGATGATGTTCTGCCAGCGCGCCTGGTAGCCGCGGGCCATGCCGACGAACAGTCGGCCCTTGAGCATGTGGTCGACGATCGCGATCTCCTCGGCCAGCCGGATCGGATCGTGCGTGGGCAGCACCAGGCCGAGCTGGCCGTGCATCAGCCGCCGGGTGAACTGCCCGAGGTACAGGTTGAGCATGAGCGGCGCGGGCGACAGTTCGAGGCCCTCGGAGTGCAGGTGGTGCTCGACGTGCGTGATGCCCCAGTAGCCGAGCTCGTCGGCCGCCTGCACGAGCTCGACCAGTCCTTCGAGCATCTGGGTGTAGGCGGCGACGTCACGGCCGATGGGCCGCAGCCTGGCCATCGCATCGGTGTCGCCGACGGTCGGGTACACCTGCAGGATCACATCGGTCATGGCTCGTCCCTCGTCGTCGAGTGGTCTGCCGCCAGACGCTAGGACCGCGGCCACCGGCCCACCACCCGGTGTGCGCGGCGTCCTGACCGTTTCGCGCTGACCGTTCCGCCCTTCCGCGCAGTGGCCGGGGTCGCGGGGCGGCGCTAGCCTGCCCGGCGTCGGGGGTCCGTGTGCCGCCGGAGAGCGGAGGTGGCGACATCCCAGCCGGAGCCGCAGCGCTGATCGCTGCCCCGATGACCCCGTCGATCCCGCGGCGGACCGCCGACCCGGACGAGGCGCAGGACATCGTCCGCCAGGTCTACGTCCCGCACCGACTGGCCTCTCCGCGGACCGGTCGGCTGGCCTTCGAACTGGAGTCGCACGCGTCGGGCTCGGTCACGCTGGGCCGTCTCCGGTACGGCGCCGACGTGGAACTGACCGTCCCGCCCATGGCCTCGGCGTACCACGTGAACCTGCCGGTGCGGGGGCGGTTCACCGCACGGCAGCCCGCTGAGGAGGTGGCCGGCGGCGTCCGCGCGCGGGCGGTGGTCTTCGACCCGGACCTGCCGCACGTCGCCGCCTGGGCCGCCGACGCCGTCGTGTTCGCGCTCAAGGTCGACCGGCGCGCGCTGCTCACCCACGCCGGCGGCCTGCTGGGCGCCGATCCGCCGGCGGCGATCCGGTTCCCGCTCGGCTTCGAGCTGACCAGCCCGGCCGGGCAGAGCCTGCTGGCCGCGGTGCGCTTCCTGTGGCAGGAACTGCGGCGGGACGGCGGGGTGGCCAGCAGCCCGATCCTGCGCGCCCAGCTCGAGGGCTTCCTGCTGACCCAGCTGCTCACCGGCATCCCGAACGACGTGCGCGAGGTCCTGGTGCGGCCGGCGCGGCGGCCCGGCCGGGACCACGTGGCCCGGGTCGTCGACCACGTGCAGGCCCACCCCGAACAGGCCCTCTCGCTGGCCGACCTGGCCCGCATCGGTGCGGTCGGGGCCCGGGCGCTGCAGGAGGGGTTCCGGGCGGAGTTCGGGATGTCGCCGACCGCCTACCTGCGGTCGGTCCGGCTCGAGCGGGTGCACGCCGACCTGCTGGCCGCTCCAGCCGGGGCGACGGTCACCGCGGTCGCGACCCGCTGGGGCTTCGCCCATCTGAGCCGGTTCGCCGAGCAGTACCGGCGCCGGTTCGGGCAGGCGCCGTCGGCGACGCTGCACCGGGCGGTCACCACGCAGTGACGAACGAGGTCAGGCCGCGGAAGCGGATCCCTGACCCCGCTGCCATTCACGTGTTCCGGTGACCGAGTCGACGGGAGACCACAGCTGCTCCTTCGATCAGGGCGGCCGCCAGCTCGTCGCGGCGTGGTGGCTGGAAGGCACTGAGGAACCCACCGAAGCTGAGCGCCGCGACCGCGCGGCCGGATCGGTCGTGGATGCAGGCCCCGAGTGCGGCGACGCCCGGGGTGACGTCCTCCAGGCTCAGCGCGTAGCCCCGCTCCCGGGTCCGGGCCAGCAACTCGCGGAGTTCGGCCGGGTCCATGGTGTGTCCCAGCGACGTCGTGATCGGGCCGGCCTCCAGCACTCGGGGCAGCAGCGTGTCTTCGAGCTCGGCCAGCAGGGCCAGCGGCGCCCCGCCCACGTGGAGCGGCAGCGACCGGCCCACCGACAGCGTCATCACCCGGACCGGCCGGCTGCTCTCGATGAGGTCCAGGCACACCCCTCGGGTCCCGTCGGGCACCACCAGGTAGACGTTCTCGTCGAAGCGCGCGGCCAGGTCCGACATCACGTGACTCGCCTCGGTGCGCAGGTCGTAACTGCCCAGGACCACCGATGCCAGTTCGAAGACTCGCAGCGTCATCCGGTAGCTGCCCGACGAGGTCCGCTCGATCCAGCCGGTCAGCTCGAGGGTGTCCAGGATGCGGAAGGTCGTCGTGCGTGTGTAGCCGCAGCGCTCGACGACCTCCTGGAGCGTCAGCTGCGGCTGCTCCCGGTCGAACGCCTCCAGCACCCTGGTGGCCTTGACGACCGAGGCGATGTGGTTCTTCGGGTCGATCGTCGGTTCCGGTCGAAGCATCCGCGCCATGGCAACCGTCCGTCCAGGAAGGGCGCGCCGTCGCGCCGGGGTGATTCCGGATTCCGGACGACTGTTCCAGATCGAACCGAGTTCCGCATGTGAGCGTTGACACGCGAGCGATCCATGTGGAACCGTCTCGACGTTCCGGACGGTGGTTCCGGATTCCGGAATCTGCAGCACCGAGGAGCGCCCATGACGGTCGGGACCGTACGCAGCGACCCTTCTCCGGACGGTCTGGACGACCCGGCGTCGGCGGCGTCGGCCCGTGGCCCGGAGGTCACCGGTGCCTGGACGATCACGCTGGACGATCGGGCCACGTTCCGGCGGCCCGGCGGTCCGGCGTCCGGCGACGGGAGCGACGTCTCGGTCGACGGGCTGGCCTCGTTCGACGTCATGGTGGCCAGGTTCGTTGCCGCACCGCAGGTTCCGACGGTCCTGGCCGAGCTGGCCGGTCGCTCGGCCGCGGTGCCGTCCGTCCTGCACCGGCCGCCCCGCCCGGGCAGCGCGGAACCCGGTGTCCTGGTGGGCATGTCCTATCGGACCACGCTCGTGGAGATCCTCGGCGCCGTCCTGGACGGCCTGGCCGCCGACCTGGCCGCCGCGGCCCACGCGCTCGGCGTCGACGGGCCGGTGACGTTGCGGTGCGAGCACCCGGTGGCGCCGGTCGTCGCCGCGGTCCTGGCCGCCATGAGCGGCTCGACGGTCCGGTTGGACCCGGCACGGACGGGGCCCCGCGCCACCGGATCAGGCAGCGAGCACGCCGGCCTGCTGCGCGACATGCGGGTCCCACTCGCGGAACTGGCCCGGGTCGGGGGATCGTCGTGACCGCCCTCGATGTCCTGATCGGCGTCGACAAGGGCACCAGCTCGATCAAGACGATCGCGGTGGACGCCGCCACCGGTCGGACGGTGGCCCAGGCCGGATGCGTCACCCCCAGCTCTCGGCCCGCCGCCGATCGGCACGAGGAGGACTGCGAGGCGACGTGGCTGGCCACGGCCGGGACCATCGCCCGGGTCACCGCGGCGCTGCCCGCCGGTACCACGGTCCTGTCCGTCGGGGTCACCGGGCACATGGGCGGGGTCTGGGCGCTGGACGACCGGGCGCAGCCGGTCGGCCCGGCCATCTGCTGGCCGGACGCGCGCGCCGCCGGGATCCTGGAACGGGTCCGGGCCCAGGACGGCGACCATGCTCGGTCGCTGTACGACATCGGTGGCAACGCCATGATCTCCGGGATGCCGTACCCGTTGCTGGCGTGGCTCAAGGAGCATGATCCGGCGCGGTACGCGCGCATCCGCCACGTGGTCATGGCCAAGGACTTCATCAACCTGCGGCTCACCGGCGTCCTGGCCACCGACGAGTCGGACCTCTCGTTCTGGCCGTGCGACCTGCGGAACCGGACGGTCAGCCCGGAACTCTTCGCGCGCTTCGGGATCCCTGAGGCTCAGGCGTTCGTCCCGCCCGTCAGGGACGGCCGTACGCGGTTGGGCGGAGTGACCGCTGCGGCGGCGGCCCTGACCGGGCTGCCCGTCGGCACTCCCGTCGCCGGCGGCTGCGGAGATGCCGCCGCCAACATGCTCGGCGTCGGAGCCCTCGGGGACGGGCAGGCGACCACCACCCTGGGCACCAGCCTGATGAACGGGACCTCCAGCGCCACCGCGGTCCTGGATCCCGCGGACGTCGGTTTCAGCTTCCTGATGCCGGAGGGCCGCTGGCAGCGGCAGATCACCAACTCGGGCGGCGGCACCCTCTGCCTGGACTGGGTGATGTCCACCTTCTGCGCCGCGACGGGTGACCAGATCGCCCGCGGTGGGACGACACTCGGGGCGGTGGTCGACGCCGCGATGGACGCCACCGTCCCGGGCAACGACGGCCTGCTCTTCCACCCGTACCTGAACACGGCCGGCGCGACGGCGCCGTTCGTCGACGGCAACGCCCGCGGCAGTTTCGTCGGCTTCGGCCCGGACACCACCGCCGACCAGCTGATCCGGGCGGTGCTGGAGGGCACCGCCCTGGCCGTCCGTGACTGCTACGAGGCCATGCCGGTGGCGATCGACGAGATCCGGCTGACCGGCGGCGGTGCCCGCAGTGCACCGTGGTGCCAGACCATCGCTGACGTCCTGCAGAAGCCCATGACGGTGCCGGATGTCGAGGAATCGGGCGCGCTCGGTGCCGCGATGCTCGGCGGCCTGGCGGTGGGCGCCTTCCACGACCTCGACCACGCCGGCAAGGCCCTCGTGCGCCCGGGGTCGGTGTTCCACCCACGGCCGGAGCACGCCGCGGTGCACGACCACGCCTTCGCCACCTACCGGGCCCTCCTGGGCCCGCTCGCCGCCGTCTGGGCGGCATCCGCCGACCACGCCGCTCAGGGCGGCACCGAGGAGCCTTCGTGATCGTCAGGACCGTGCGCGGCGACATCGCCCCATCCGCACTGGGCGTGACCCTGTGCCATGAGCACCTGTTCACCCGCCCCCCGAGCTGGGCCGTCGACCTGGACGACGACATGGTGCTCGACGACGTCGACCGCGCGGTCACCGAGCTCCAGCACTTCGCCGGCGTCGGTGGTGGGGCCCTGATCGAGATGACGACGGCTGACTACGGCCGCGACCCGGTCGGTCTGGCCGCCGCCGCGGCACGGTCCACCGTGCACGTGGTCTCGGCGTCCGGGTACCAGAAGGGCATCTACTACCCGGAGTCGCTGCAGGAGGAGACGGTCGAGTCGCTGACCGCCCGCTTCGTCACCGACATCACCGTCGGCATCGACGGATCCGGGCCACGGTGCGGAGTGCTCAAGTACGGCACCTGCCGCACCGACTTCATCCGCGACGACGAGCAGAAGGTGCAGCGGGCCACGGCGGCGGCGCACCTGGCCACCGGCGTGCCCATCTCGACGCACTGCCAGGCCGGCACGCTCGGCGATGTGCAGGTCGCCGGCTTCCGGTCGGCGGGCGTCGAACCCGGCCGCCTGCTCATCGGGCACGTCGACCGGAACCTGGACTACGACTACATCCGGGGCATCGCGGCGACCGGCGCCTGGCTGGGTTTCGACCACTGGACCAAGCCCAAGTACCCGTCGGACGACCGGCGGATCGAGTTCGTGCATCGCCTGTTCGACGAGGGCTTCACCCGGATCATGGCCTCCGGCGACCTGGGTCGACCCAGCTACCAGCCCAGTTGGGGTGGTACGCCGGGATTCTCAGGCATCCTCGAACAGGTCCGAGCCCGGATGGACGACGCGACGGCGCAGCGTGTCTTCGTCGACAACCCGCGGGAGTTCTTCGCCTTCGAGCCGGTGGCCGCATGACCGCGTCCCGCACCCGCGGCGTCCTGTTCGATCTCGACGGCACGCTGATCGACTCCGGCCGGGCCATCGTGGCGGCGTACCGGCACGCCTTCGAGCACGGACGGGGCGTGCCGTTGCCGGCGCCGCTGGAGGATCCGCACGTACTCATGGCCCCTCGGCCGCACGAGATCTTCACGACCTGGTCCGACGGCGACGCCGACGAACTCGTCGCCCTGTACAGCGAGCACTACCTCGATACCGCCCACCGCCAGGTGGTCGCCTACCCGGCCGCGGTACGGACTCTGGAGGAACTGGACCGCCGTGGGGTGGTGACCGGCATCGTGACCAACAAGTCACGGAGCCGGATGCTGCTGGATCTCGAGTGGGTCGGCATCGACACCTCGCTGCTGCGCTGCATCATCACCGCGGACGACTCCGTCGAACGCAAGCCCGACCCCACCCCGGTGCTGCTCGGCCTGTCCCGAGCCGGCCTGGTTCCGGAGTCCAGCTGGTACGTCGGGGACGGACCCCAGGACGTGCTGGCCGGCCGGGCCGCCGGCGTGCGCACCGCCGGTGCCGGCTACGGCTACTACGGCGCCGCGGCGCTCGAGCCCCATCGACCCGACCTGATGCTCGACGGACCCGAGGACGTGCTCTCGGTCCTGTCCCCGTCCCGGGACTGATCCCGGATCCGGCCGCACGGCCGACCCTCCCTCCGACGCCGGAGCCGACACGGCTCTGCACAGAACGGACGCACGATGAGATCACTGCCGATCGCGTCAGTACGCGACATCAACACCCTCGTCGACACCGAGGACATCCGTACCCGCCGTCACAAGATCCTGCTGCTCCTCGCTCTGGGCGGAATCGCCTTCGAGGCTGCCTTCCTCGCCGTCCTGAGCGCCGGAACCAGCCCGATGACCGAACAACTCGGCCTGTCCGCGAACCAGGTCGGCTCGGTCAGCGCCTACGGCTACGTGGCCACCCTGATCGCCGCTCTCACCTGCGGGTTCCTGGCCGACCGCCTCGGCCGGGTCCGCCTCATGGTGCTGGCCAAGCTGGTCGCGGTGGTCGGCCTGGTCCTGATGGCCACCGCACCCGACTTCCTCATGCTCGTCGTCGGCCGCTGCCTGGCCGGCGCCGCGTACGGCATCGACCTGGGCGTGGCCATGGCCTACCTGGCCGAGTTCCTGCCCAAGGTCCGCCGGCACCTGCTCAACTTCTGGCAGGCCCAGTGGTACATCTCGTCGGTCGTGGCCCTGGTCATCGTGCTCGGGCTGTACCAGGTGGACGTCGGCCTCGACGTCTGGCGTTGGTCGCTGGCCGTCGCCGGTGGCTTCGCCCTGCTCATCACCATCGCACAGATCGCGCTGATGCCGGAGAGTCCGCGCTGGCTGGCCCAGCGCGGCGACCTGCCCCGGCTGCGGCGGTCGCTCAACCAGGTGTACGAGATCGACCCGGTCTTCCCGACCTCGGGCCGCCTGACCGCCGAGCCCACCCGGCCGGACGCCTCCCGGTGGAGCGAGCTGTTCCAGCAGAAGTACCGACGGCGCACGCTGCTGGCCAACGGTGTCACCATGATGCAGGCCCTGCAGTACTACGCGGTCGCCTACTACCTGCCGGTCATCGCGCTCACGTTGTTCGGCGAGGGTTTCGGCGAGGCGATCGTGGGCTCGATCGTCTTCAACGTCTTCGGCATCATCGGCGGCGTCGCCTCGATCTGGGTCGCCCGCCGGCTCGGTGCCCACCACTCCGCGCTGTACGGCTTCGCCGCGGTGGCGGCGACCATCCTGGTGCTGGGTGTCTTCTTCGACAGCATGCCGGTGGCGCTGATGTTCCTGGTGCCGGCGCTGTTCATCTGCTTCCACTCGGCCGGCCCGGGCGTCTCCGGGCTGACCATGGCCGCGATGGCCTACCCCAGCGACCTGCGTGGCCGGGGCGGCCAGGTGGCCACCGTCTCGCAGAGCATCGGTGGCATCGTCGGTCTGTACCTGTTCCCGGTCCTGGTCGACGAGTGGGGCCTGGCCACCACGATCACCGTCTTCACGGTCGTGCCGCTGCTCGGCGTCGCGATCTGCCTGGCCATCCGCTGGGAGCCGTTCACCGAGGGCGAGGGCGACCCCGAGGACGCGGTGGCACTGGAGGCGGCCGCCGAGCTGCATGACCGGCTGGACGACCAGGGCCCGGCCGGCGGCACCCCCGTCCGCCGGGTGGAGGAGCCCACCGCATGAGCACCCCGGACACCTCACGCGTCGCGCTGATCACCGGCGCGGCCCAGGGACTCGGTCTGGCCACGGCGGTCCGTCTCGCCGCGGACGGCTTCCACGTCGTCATGGCCGACATCGACGCCGCAGCCGCGCAGCTCGCCGCCCGCGAGCTGGCCGCGGTCGGCCACACCGCGACGCCGATCTGCGTCGATGTGACCGATGACGGTTCGGTGGCAGCGTGTCTCGAGACAGTACGGGCCACCACAGGACGGCTCGACGTCCTGGTCAACAACGCGGGGATCATCTCGCGCTCGCCCGCCGAATCGTTCGAGTCCGCCCAGTGGGACCGGGAGCTGTCGGTCAACCTGGGCGGGACCATGCGGTGCAGTCGCGCCGCGTACCCGCTGCTCGTCGCGGCTCCGGCCGCCGCCGTCGTCAACCTGGCGTCCGTCGGGTCGACGTTCGGGCTTCCGCACCGCCTGGCCTACAGCACGGCCAAGACCGGCATCGTCGGACTGACCCGGACCCTGGCGGCCGAATGGGGCCGGGTCGGCATCCGGGTCAACGCCGTCGCCCCCGGCTACATGGACACCGCGATGATGCAGTCCGGCTTGGCCGGCGGCACGCTCGACCGCGAGCGGCTGCTGATGCGGACGCCACTCATGCGGTTCGGCCGCGCCCACGAGATCGCCGCTGCCATCTCGTTCCTGGTGTCCCAGGACGCCTCGTTCGTCACCGGTGTGCTGCTGCCGGTGGACGGCGGGATCACCATCGACGGCACCTTCCATGACGACCGACGGCACCGCGAGCCGTCCCCGCCGACCGAACAGGAGATCTGATGACCATCACGGATGTCGGGGACCGCACCGCGGTCACCGGCCACGAGCTGCGCGACCGCGCCTTCCGGCTGCGGCAGCGAATGATGGCGATGGCCGCCGACAAGGGTGAGGGGTACATCGCCCAGGGCTTGGGCATCGCCGACCTGCTGGCGGTCGCCTACTTCCGCCAGTTGCGGTTCGATCCGGCCTGGCCGGACTGGCCCGAGCGTGACCGCTTCGTGCTGTCCACCGGGCACTACTCCATCGCCATGTACGCGGTGCTCGCCGAACTGGGCGTGCTGTCAGAGGAGGACATCGCCACCTACGGCCTCAACGGCAGCGACCTGCCGATGAGCACCTTCGACGAGACGCCCGGTGTCGAGATCACCGGCGGCTCACTGGGTCACGGCCTGGGCCAGGGCGTCGGGATGGCCCTGGGCCTGCGGCTCGACGGTTCCCCCGCCCGTGTGATGGTGGAGCTGTCCGACGGCGAGCTGCAGGAGGGCTCCACCTGGGAGGCCGCCATGTCCGCCGGCAGCTTCGCCCTGGCCAACCTGACTGCGGTGGTCGACTGCAACGGCATCCAGGCCGACGGCCCGATGGTGCTCGCCATGGAGCCGGTGGCCGACAAGTGGCGGGCTTTCGGCTGGGCCGTCGAAGAGGTCGACGGCAACGACATCGACCAACTCTGCCGCGCGTTCGACGCACTGGACGCCCACCCCGACCGGCCCAAGGTGCTCATCGCCCGCACCACCCCGGGCTGCGGGATCCCCACCCTGATGGCCCGGGAACGGGCTCATTTCGTCCGCGTCGCCGAGGGCGAGTGGGCGTCGCTGATCGAGGAACTGGAGGCCGCTCGTGGCTGACGTGCTCAACCGCGCCGGAGGGATGGGCGAGGTCGCCGAAGTCGCCGGCCCGTACGAGATCGCACCGTTCGGCAACGAACTGGTCGCGCTGGGCCGGGAGAACCCGGACATCGTCGGCCTGAGCGCCGACATGTCCAAGTACTCCGACATCGTGCCGTTCATGAAGGAGTTCCCCGAGCGGTACTTCAACGCCGGCGTCGCCGAGCAGAACGCGGTGATGATGGCGGCCGGCCTGGCCAAGGTCGGCAAGATCGCGTTCTGCGCGACGTACGCGGCCTTCCTGTCCCGCCGGGCCCTGGACTTCATCGCCATCGCCTGTGCGCACAGCAAGGCGAACGTCAAGATCGTTGCCGGCTCCCCCGGGCTGGTGAATCCCTACGGCGCCACCCACCAGTCGCTCGAGGATCTGGTCGTCATGCGCAGCGTGCCGGACCTGACCGTCATCGACCCGTGTGACGCCGTCGAGCTGCGGCACGTGGTCCGGGCCGCCGCGGCGACGCCGGGCACGTTCTACATCCGCAACCTGCGTGGCAAGGTTCCCGTCGTCTTCGACGAGCAGGACTTCACCTTCGAGATCGGCAAGGCCCGACTGCTGCGGGACGGCACCGACGTCGCCGTGCTGAGCACCGGGTTCATGACCGAGCGCGCGCTCAAGGCGGCGGACGCCGCGCGGGCCGCGGACGTGTCGGCCGCCGTGCTGCACATCCCGACCATCAAGCCGCTCGACGAGGCGGCCGTGCTGGACGTCGCCGCCCGGGTCGGCCGCGTCATCGTGATCGAGAATGGTCTGCGCTCGGGTGGTCTCGGGTCGGCGGTGACTGAGCTGGTGCACGACACCGGGCTGGACACGCCGATCACCCGCATCGGGCTGCACGACCGGTTCCACCCCTGCGCAGCCCAGTGGTACAACGAGCGCGAGTTCGGGTTGGACCAGGACGCCATCACCGGCGCCGTGATCACCGGCGTCTGGTCGGGCCGGTGAGCCCTCCGGGGGACACGGACGCACCGCCGGCGAGGAGCCCTGGGTACCGGCAGTTCGCCGGGCCCCGGCGGTACGTGCAAGGTCCCGGCCTGCTGGACCGTCTCGGGGAGCTGGTGGCCGAGGTGGGCCGGCGTCCGGTGGTACTGGTCGACGGCTTCGTCCACGAGCGACTGGGGGCCCGGCTGGCGACGGCCATGGCACCTCCGGACGGGGCCCGGTCCGGTCCGGACGCCGCCCCGATCGTGGCGTGCTCGGGTGAGGTGACCCGGGCCAACATCGCCGCGCTGGTCGCCGAGTTCGGCGACCGGCAATCCGGCGAGCCGTTCGACGTCGTGGTCGGTGTCGGTGGCGGCAAGACGCTGGACCTGGCCAAGGGCGTGGCGATCGCCCTCGGCGCGGAGATGGTCACCTGCCCGACCATCGCGTCCAACGACGGCCCGACGGCCCGGGTGGTCGCCGTCTACGACGAGTCGCACGTGCTGCGGGAGCTCGATGCGCTGCCGTGGAACCCGGCGTGCGTGGTGGTGGACACGGCGGTCATCGCTCAGGCGCCCGTCGACTTCCTGCGCTCGGGCATCGGCGACGCCCTGGCCAAGCGCTTCGAGGCGAGGGGGACGCTGGCCGGGACGGGGCTCACCACCCAGGGCACACGCCCGTTGCTCATCGGCAGGGTCATCGCCGACGGGTGCTACCAGGTGCTGGCCGACCACGCCGCGGACGCGGTGGCGGCGGTCGCCGAAGGCCGACTCACCCCGGCGGTGGAAGCCGTCGTGGAGGCCGTGGTGCTGATGTCGGGCATCGGCTACGAGAACGGAGGCCTGTCCGTCGCGCACTGCATGACGCGGGGGCTGATGGCCGGACGAGGCACCGCCGACCACCTGCACGGGTACCACGTCGCGTACGGCCTCCTGGTTCAGCTCGCCCTGGAACGGCAGCCCGATCAGGTGGTGGGCGAGGTCACCCGGCTGCTGCGCGTCGTCGGGCTGCCCACCTCGCTGGGCGAACTCGGCATGGGCGACCCGACCGAGGCCGAGATCGGCGCGCTCGCCACCGCCACCGCGAAGGCGCCGCACGTGCGCAACACCAGCGCCGAGGTCACCGCCGCGACGGTGGCCGCGGCCATCCGCTCGGTCGAGGGCTGGTCCGCCGCACGATGACCCGGTTCGGGCCTGCCGGATCGACGCCCACGGCGGCGAACCGGCGGCGGCGGGTCGACCGCGCACATCAGCCCCGACCCCGACAACCCCGCCACGAACCAGCGCTGCAGCAGCACGAACATCACCAGCAGCGGCACACTGGACAGCAACGCCATGGCCATCATCCCGCCGTAGTCGGCGTCGTACTGGCTCTGCAGGTACCGCAGCGCCACCGGGAGCGTGTACAGGTCCGGGTCGCGCAGGGCGATGAGCGGCCACAGGAAGTCGTTCCACTGCGTCATGAACGCCAGCAGGGTCATCACCGCCAGCAGCGGACGGGACAGCGGCAGCACGACCCGGCGGAACGCCCCGAGCGTGGTGCAGCCGTCCACCCTCGCTGCGTCGACCAGCTCGTCCGGCACGGCCAGGAAGAACTGCCGGGCCAGGAACACGCCGAGCGCGGTCGAGGCCGACGGCAGGATCACCGCCCAGAAGAAGCCGACCAGGCCGAGGGCCGAGACCACCTGGAACTGCGGGATGATCACCGCCTGGCTGGGCACCATCAGCGTGGCCAGCACCGCGACGAGCGCGATCGTGCGGCCGCGGAACCGCAGCTTGGCCAGCGCGTACCCGGCCAGCAGGTTCACCGTCACCGACAGCACCGTGGTCAGACCCGCCACCAGCAGCGCGTTGCCGAACCACCGCGCGATCGGGAACGTCTCGAACAGGTCGGTGAAGTTGGCCAGCGTCCACTGACCCGGCCACAGGCTGGCCCCGCCGTTGAACAGCAGGTCCCGCGGCGTGAACGCGACCACCAGCATCGCGTACAGGGGAAGGGCGAAGACGACGGCGACGACGGTGCAGACCGTCACCCGGACCCAGGTCGGCATCAGCGCTCCCGCCGGCGGTTGGTGCGGAGCTGCACGGCGGTGATGACCAGCGTGAGCAGGAACAGGACGATGCCGACGGTGGCGCCGTAGCCGAAGTTCCGGGCCGGGCCGAACCCCTGGTTGTAGGCGTAGGTGACCAGCATGGTGGTCGAGTAGCCCGGTCCACCGTTGGTCATCACGTAGACGATGTCGAAGATCTGGAACGACCAGATCATGTTGATGACGACGAGGAAGAACGTGGTCGGCCGCAAGGTCGGCACGATCATCTTGCGGATCAGCACCCAGGTGTTGGCCCCGTCGACGGTGGCCGCCTCGAGCATCTCCTGGTCCACGTCCTGCAGGGCGGCCAGGTAGATGAGCGTCGCGAACCCGATGCGTGTCCAGAGGACCACCACGATCACCGAGATCATGGCCAGCGTGCCGTTGCTCTGCCACGACACCGGCCCGAGCCCGAGGTCGCGCAGGACGCTGTTGACGATGCCGATCGACTCATCGAACAGCAGCAGGCCGATCAGCGCGACGACCACGGTGCTGACCACCACCGGCAGGTAGACGATGGTGCGGAACACCGTCCGGGCCGGCATGGCCTTGTCCAGCAGCAGCGCCAGGGCCAGGCCGACCACGACGGTGACCGGGACGGTCGCCACCGTGAAGACCAGCGTGTTGATCGTGGCCCGCCAGAACACCGGGTCGCCGAGCAGCCGGGTGATGTTGTCCAGGCCGTTCCAGGTGCCCGGACCGAAGGGCCGCTTGGCCTGGAAGCTCAGCACGAACGCCCAGACCAGCGGCACGAGCAGGAACAGCACGATCAGGATGGCGTTCGGGGCGAGCATGCCCCAGGCGGTACGGGCGTCGCCGCGGCGGGTGTCGGCCCGCCGACCGGGCTCCGGGGCACTCGGGGCCGCAGGCCGCAACGCGTCCTGGCGGGCCGTCGTCCCGACCGGCTTGTCGGTCATCGTCATGACGGGGCCTCCGCCTCGTTGAGCGTGGCGCTCGCGTCGATCTGGTCGGCGATGGCGGCCAGGGTGTCCTCGACCGAGGCGTTGCCGATGAAGCACTGCTCCAGCTCGTCGGCCAGGGTGTTGTTGATCTCCGCGAACGTCGGGGTGGTGACGTCCCGGACGTCGGCGTCGGTGATGGTGCCGATCATGTCGGTGTAGACCGGCATCAACTCGCCGCCGAGCACGAACTCCAGCGGCTGTTCCAGCACCGAGGTCCGGGTCGGCAGCAGCACCGCCGCCTGGCAGAAGTCCCGCATCTGTTCCGGCGCGGCCATGAAGTTCAGGTAGTCGGCGGCCAGATCGGGTTGCACCACCGCGTGGTTGGCCACCAGCGCGTTGCCGCCCAGCTCACTCGCCCGGCGGACGTCCCGCGGCTGATACGTCACCGCGTACCCGAACCGGTCGCCGATGGTCTCGGCGAACGTGGGCAGCAGGAAGTTGCCGGCGAAGACCATGGCCAGCCGGCCTGAAGTGAACAGCGCATCCGGGTAGGTGCTGGCCCGGGTCGACGTCGCCGGCGGCACCCAGCCCCGCTCGAAGAAGGACCGGGTGAACTCCAGGGCCTTGCGGCCCGCGTCGCCGTCCAGCAACCGGGAGGTCTGCAGGTCCTCGGAGTACAGCTGGCCACCGGCCTCGAACAGCCACGTGAGCCAACGGAACGCCCCGAAGGCCTGCCAGTTCACCGCGAACGGGGCCGTGTCCAGCGGGGCCGCGTCCCGGAGCCGGTCGGCGACCTGGCCGAACTCCTCCCACGACCAGGCGTCCTCCGGCCGGTCCGGCACGGTGATGCCCACCGCGTCCAGGGCGTCCGGCCGGTACATCAGCGCCGAGGTGTCGACGTGCTGCGGGACCCCGAACATCCGCCCACCCGAGCTGACCGCCCGCCGGTAGGCCGGGCTCAGGTCGCCGGCCAGTTCGGTGGTGGCGTCGGTGATGTCGAGCAGCTGCCCGGTGGCCGCGTACAGGCCCATGGTCGGGTAGTCGACCCGCCAGATGTCCGGCGCGGTCCCGGCCAGCAGGCCGGAGTCGACGGCGGTGAGCGCCTCGGCGAAGGGCACATAGGTCACCTGCACGGTGATGCCCGGCCGCTGCTGCTCGAACCGGCGGGCCAGGTCCTGGTACAGCTGCCCCTCCACCTCGGTGCCGTAGACCTGGACGGTCAGCCGGTCGCGGACGCCGCCGTCGGTGGACGACACCCGCCGGGTCAGGCCGGCGCAGCCGCTCAGCCCGGCCAGGGCGGTCATCGCCGCCCCCAGGCCTCCGGCCAGGACGGTGCGGCGAGGCAACCGCCGGGGTCCGGCATCGATCATGGTTCCGTCCTCGGGGCTGGTGGGCGGTGCACGGCGGTCGCACCGTCGGGCGGGTACCCCGCCACCGGGGGTTCCAGATGCACACCGTGAGAGCGGATCCGATGGCCCACACCTTGTTTCGGCCCTGACGGGACAGGGAAGCCGCCCGTTCGGCCGGTCGCACGTGGCGGCACCTCCCGGTCCGACCGCGCCGCAAGCGGGACCACCGACGGTGATCGGCATGAAGGCACGCCGCATCTCCCTGTCCCTGCTGACCCTGGTGGATGAGCCGGACGACCTCACCGACACTCCCACCGACGTCACCGAGGCGGCCATCGTGTGCCACCTGTCGGGTGAGGAGCAGGGCTTCTGGTTCCGCGGCACCGACGCGGTCGTGGTGTCGGTGCAGGGCACCGAGACGCCGACCACGGCGTTGAGCATGGTCGCCGATCTGCCGCTGGTCACCGCGTCCTGACGGCTGGTCGGACTGCGGCCGCGGGCTCAGCCGACCGGCCGGGCCAGCCCCTCGATCAGCTCGGCCTGCGGCAGCCGGGCCAGGTCGGCGCCGTCGATCACCAGCTTGGATCCGCGGATGCCGGAGCCGATGACCACCGGCCCCGCCGCGGCGACGGCCGCGTCGACGAGGATCGGCCAGTCGGTGGGCAGGCCGATCGGGGTGATCCCGCCGTACTCCATCCCGCTCCGGGCCACCGCCGCCTCCATCGGTGCGAAGGAGATCTTGCGGACGTCCAGTCGGCGGCGCAGCACCCCGTTCACATCGGCCCGGGTGGTGGCCAGCACGATCGCCGCGGCCCACCGTTCCTGTCCCTCCCGCTTGCCGGCGACCAGCACGCAGTTGGCCGAGGCCGCGGCGGGCACGTCGTACGCGGCGCAGAACGCCGCCGTGTCGGCCAGATCCGCGTCGATGGCGGCCACGCCCACCGGTCCGAGCCCGGCGGAGACGGCCGGGTCGCGCAGGGCCGCCCGGACCGGGTCGGCCAGCAGCTCGGGCACGTCGAGGGCGGGCTGCCAGTGCAGTGAGCCGAGGACTGGGAGGGGGCGACCGTCGGCAGTGTCGTCGTGCAGGGCCATGACGGTCAGCGTGCCATCCAGCGCGATCGTCGCGTGGGCAGCCCGGCGATCGCCGGCGACGGCGCGCGGGTCGCAGCGTCCGCTCGGTCCGACGAGATCTTCTCATCGGGCTCTCATCCTGGCTTCCGCGGCGCGGCCCACGGTGGTCGCCTGGCGACGTGCCGTTCCGCGCGTCCGGCGGCGTCGTCAGTGCTCGTGGTCGGCGCATCCGCTCACGATCTGGCCGACCACCTCGGACAGGAGTGATGGTCCCCCACATGGTCACGCGATGAAGCTGGTCGAGCTGACACCCGCCCGATGGTCCGCCCCGCGCCGGGCGGCGGGCGCGGTCGCCTCCGCCGTCGCGCTGATCGGGTCGGCCTTCGGAGTCGTCAGCCTCGTCGCACCGCGCATCACCCCGTGGGACGTGTTGCGCGATCCGGCTTCTCCCCTGGTCCGGCTGGTCGACGTGGGGGCGGAGGGCAACGTGCACACCTGGTTCGACGTGGCGGTCCTGACGCTGGGCGCGGCGGCCGGCGCGGTGACGGCCGCCTCGCGCACCGCGCCGGTCAACGCCGATGGTCGTGGATGGTGATCGCGACGGTGGTCACCCTGCTGGCCCTGGACGATCTGGCCGCCCGGCACGAGCGACTCGAGCCGATCGGACGCGCCATGGGCGGCGGCGACGGCGGCCTGCACTGCGCCTGGCTCGTCCCTGGTCTCGTCCTCGCGGGCGGGATCGTCGCCGTCACCCTGCTGACGGTGCGTCGGCTTGCGTTCGCACCTGCCTGCTGGGTGTTCGACGGCATCCTCACCACCGTCGCCGTCGCCGTCGCCGTCGCCGTCGCCGTCGCCGTCGCCGTCGCCGTCGCCGTCGCCGTCGCCGTCGCCGTGGCCGTGGGACTCGAGGCCCCGGGTGCGGACTGGTCATCGACTCCCGCGCCGCCTGACGGAGTCCCCGGCGGGCGCTCGTCCGTCCGGTCGAGCGCCCGCCGGATCATGCCCGGGTCATGATCAAGTCACCACTGCAGGCCGCTGCCGGTCTGGTACTCGATGACCCGGGTCTCGAAGAAGTTCTTCTCCTTCTTGAGATCCATCATCTCGCTCATCCACGGGAACGGGTTGTCCACATCGGGGAACAGCGGGGCCAGGCCGATCTGCACGCATCGCCGGTTGGTGATGAAGTGCATGTACCGCTCGCACTGCTCGGCGTTCAGCCCCAGCATGCCGGTCGGCATGGTGTCCCGGCCGTAGGCGATCTCGAGTTCGCAGGCGTCGGCGAGCATCTGGCGGACCTCGGCCTGGAACTCCGACGACCACAGGTGCGGGTTCTCGATCTTGATCTGGTTGATCACGTCGATGCCGAAGTTCAGGTGGATCGACTCGTCCCGCAGGATGTACTGGTACTGCTCGGCGATGCCGACCATCTTGTTGCGCCGGCCGAGCGACAGGATCTGCGCGAACCCGGTGTAGAACCACATGCCCTCGAACACCACGTAGAAGGCGATGAGGTCACGCAGGAAGGCCTGGTCGGCCTCCGGCGTCCCGGTGCGGAAGTCCGGGTCCTCCAGGTGCTGGGTGTACTGCAGCGCCCAGGCGTCCTTGGCGGTGATCGACGGCACCTCCCGGTACATGTTGAACAGCTCGCCCTCGTCCAGGCCGAGCGACGTGCAGATGTACTGGAACGTGTGGGTGTGCACGGCCTCCTCGAAGGCCTGCCGCAGCAGGTACTGGCGGCACTCCGGGTTGGTCAGCTGCCGGTACACGGCCAGCACGATGTTGTTGGCCACCAACGACTCCGCCGTGGCGAAGAAGCCCAGGTTGCGCTTGAGCATCGTCCGCTCGGCCTCGGTCAGACCGGTGCCGGTCGGATCCGCCGGACGCTTCCACAGTGCGATGTCCGCCTGCATGGACACCTCGGTGGGCATCCAGTGGTTGTTGCAGCCGGCCAGGTACTTCTCCCACGCCCACCCGTACTTCAGCGGGAGCAGCTGGTTGACGTCGGCCCGGGCGTTGATCATCGCCTTCTCGCTCACCGACACCCGGCCGCCGCCGGCGTCGATGGACCCCAGGCCGGTACCCGACTGGGCGCCCGCAGCATCCGTCGCGGCGTCCGCTGCCGCGCCGGTCGGGGAGACCGCCGGCGCCCCCGACGGCAGCCCCGACGGCGGTCCCGATGGCACGGCGGCGACGGCGGTCTCGCCTGCGGCTCCGTGCGGCCGGGCCGGCGGCTCGGCGGTCAGCGTGGCCGTCGGTGACCCGGCCGGATCCGGAGATCCCGGGGTCGAGCCGGTGGCCGGCGCGTCGAAGGAGTTCCAGAAGTCACTCACTGGCAGGCCTCGCAATCGGGATCGTCGACGGAGCACACCGCGCCGGGAGTCGCGTCGAGCACGAACTCCGGAGCGGGCGCGAGGGTCGGAGCCGGCGCCGGGGCAGCCGGCGCCTGGGCCACCGCCACCGGGCTCGGCGCCGGAGCAACCGCCGCCGGGGCGACCACCGCGGTCGCCGGGGCGGCAGGCTGGGTGGGGAGCGCGGCGACCGCGTTGAGCTTGCCGTCGGTGCCGCGCAGCGTCGACTTCTCGACGTGGGTGGCCGAGGTGGACCGCAGGTAGTAGGTGGTCTTGCAGCCGGTCCGCCAGGCCAGCCGGTACAACTCATCCAGCTTGCGGCCGTTCGGGGCGGCCACGTACAGGTTCAGCGACTGCGCCTGGTCGATCCACTTCTGCCGGCGCGACGCGGCGTGGACCAGCCAGGAGCCGTCGACCTCGAACGCCGTGGCGAACAGCTCCTTGACGTCCTGCGGGATCCGGTCGATCGGCCACAGCGACCCGTCGAAGTACTTCAGGTCGGCCACCATCACCTCGTCCCACAGCCCGCGCTCCTTGAGCACCCGCACGAGATGCTCGTTGACCACCGTGAAGTCGCCGCTCATGTTGGACTTGACGTACAGGTTCCGGTACGTCGGCTCGATCGACTGGGAGACGCCGACGATGTTGGAGATGGTCGCGGTCGGGGCGATGGCCATCACGTTGGAGTTGCGCATGCCCTGCCGGAGCACTTTCTGCCGCAACGCGTCCCAGTCCAGCCGGGTGGTGGTGTCCTGGTCGAGGTCACCGCCGCGGTGCTCGGCCAGGATGGCCACCGAGTCGATGGGCAGCACGCCCCGGCTCCACAGGGAGCCGTCGTAGGAGGCGTACCGGCCCCGCTCGGCGGCCAGGTCGCTGGAGGCGGAGATGGCGAACCAGGACAGCTGTTCCATCGAGGTGTCGGCGAACTCGACCGCGCCGGCCGAGGCGTACGGCAGGCCGAGGGTGACCAGCGCGTCGGCGAAGCCCATCAGCCCGAGGCCGACCGGCCGGTGCCGCAGGTTCGACCGCCGGGCCGACGGCACGGTGTAGAGGTTGATGTCGATGACGTTGTCCAGCATCCGGACCGCGGTGGTCACGGTGCGGCGCAGCCGCTCGACGTCCAGCCCGTCGGCGGTGACGTGCGCGGCCAGGTTCACCGAACCCAGGTTGCAGACCGCGGTCTCGGCCTGATCACCGCTGCGGGTGTTCAGGGTGATCTCGGTGCACAGGTTGGACGAGTGCACCACGCCGACGTGCTGTTGCGGGGAGCGCAGGTTGCACGGGTCCTTGAAGGTGATCCACGGGTGCCCGGTCTCGAACAGCGCGGTGAGCATCTTGCGCCACAGGTCGACGGCGTCGACGCGGCGGAACACCCGCAGCTCGCCACGGTCGGCGGCGGCCTCGTACTCGGCGTAGCGCTGGGTGAACGCGGTGCCGACCAGGTCGTGCAGGTCGGGCGTCTCGTCCGGGCTGAACAGGGTCCACGTCGCGCCCGCCTCGACCCGGCGCAGGAACTCGTCCGGAACCCAGTTGGCCGTGTTCATGTCGTGCGTGCGGCGACGCTCGTCACCGGTGTTCTTGCGCAGATCGAGGAACTCCTCGATGTCCACGTGCCAGGTCTCCAGGTACGCGCACACCGCACCCTTGCGCTTGCCGCCCTGGTTCACCGCCACCGCGGTGTCGTTGGCGATCTTGAGGAACGGGACCACGCCGGAGGACGAGCCGTTGGTGCCCTTGATGTGCGCACCGATGCCACGGATCGGCGTCCAGTCGTTGCCCAGGCCGCCGGAGAACTTGGCCAGCAGGGCGTTGTTGCGGATGGAGGAGAAGATGTCCTCCAGGTCGTCGTCCACCGTGGTCAGGAAGCACGACGACAGCTGCGGCCGGACGGTGCCCGAGTTGAACAGGGTCGGCGTGGAGGCCATGAAGAGATGCGACGACAGCAGTCGGTAGAACTCGACGGCGCGGTCCTCGCGGTCGAGCTCCCGCACGGCCAGGCCCATGGCCACCCGCATGAAGAAGACCTGCGGCAGCTCGTACCGGGTCCCGTGGGAGTGCAGGAAGTACCGGTCGTACAGGGTCTGCAGGCCGAGGAAGGTGAAGCGGTCGTCGGCGGACGGGTCCAGGGCGGCACCCAGCCGGTCCAGGTCGAACTCGCCCAGCACCGGGTCGAGCTGGCCCAGTTCGATCCCGCGACGCACGAAGCCGCGCAGCGCTTCCGGGTACCGCTGCCGCATCTCGTCGGCGGTGGCCTCGTCCGGCGCTCCGGTCAGGAAGGTGAGCGCCTCCGCGCGCAGAGTGTCGTTCAGCAGCCGGGCGGCCACGAACGAGTAGTTCGGCTCGGTCTCCACCAGCACCCGGGCGGCCAGGATCGGCGCGAGACCCAGTTCCTTGGCGGACATCCCGTCGTACAGGTTCTCCCGGGTGCCGTTCAGCACCGTGGCCGCGTCGACGTCGGCCAGGCCGCGGCAGGCCTCGCCGATGACGACCTCGAGCCGCCGGACGTCGATGGGGGTCCGGCTCCCGTCGGGGCCGACCACGGTCAGCGGCGCGGCGTCGGCGAGCGGCAGGTCCGTCCCGGCGGACTCCCGCGCGGCCCGGGCCCGGCGGTGCTCCTCGCGGTACAGGATGTACGCACGGGCCACCGCCGCGTGCCCGCCGCGCATGAGGGCCAGCTCGACCTGGTCCTGGATCTCCTCCAGGTCGACCGGCCGACCGGAGCCGGTCCCGTCGGAGAACCGGCGGGTCAGCGTCTCGACCACCGCGTCGGTGAGCTCCACCACGGCGCTGCGCAGTTTGGCCGACTGGCCCGCGGAGCTGCCGTCGACGGCCAGGAACGCCTTGGTCACCGCGACACTGATCCGGCCCGGGTCGAAGTCGGCGGTGCTGCCGTCGCGGCGGCGGACCCGCGGCGGCGCGACCGACTCGGTGGGGACGACCGACGCTCGCGGCGGCTCTCCCAGCAGGACGTCGGGCAGCGGCTGGGTCTGGGTCATGCGCTCTCCTCGCGGGCAGATCACCAGGGGTCGGCGGGCCCGGTGGAGCTGCGGCGAGGTCCCGGCGCCCACGAGCGGACAGCACAGGATCCGCACCGACCCTCCTCCGGGGCACGGCGACGGCGCACCCCGGTGGGGTGCGCGCCGGCGGCAGGTCTTCGGACTCGTGGGCGACCGGGCACGGACCCGGCCGGATGCCGGGTGCTGCACGGAGTCCTACTGGCCGTCGCTTCCCAGGAGCCGTCGGCTCCCAGTGCTGTCAGCTCCGGTGGACCGGAGGAGGACGGCGGTCGTTCCCACTCACCGCTGCGGGGCAGTCCCGGATTCGCGCCGGGTTCCCTCTTGCCGCTCCGGGCCTGGATCGGCCGGAGCACCGCTGGTAGCGCAGACCATACATGTACGCGGTCGCCGCGCTCGCAACCCCAACATGTAGGGCGATGGGCGTGTCGACGGTCCTGGCGCCAGACGGCCGGGCCGCGGCCGGTGTGATCCATTCCCGCGTTCCGGACCCGGCGGCCGGTGATACCTTCCCGCCGTCGTGGTGTTCGGGAAGTCGGTGCGACGCCGGCGCGGCCCTCGCCACTGTGATCGGGAGATCACCTCACGTCCCTCCTCCAGGGGGACAGCCACTGGGCGCTCGCCGCCTGGGAAGGCGAGGCGATCGCACCACCCGTCAGCCAGGAGACCGGCCACGACACCCGAAGTCATCCACGAGGTGTTGGAGGCGACGTCGAATGACGTGGCGTGAGCATGCCCTTCTCCGACCGACGGTGCGCCGTCGACGTGCTCGAGCGGTGGTCGCGGCGCTCGCCGCCGGCCTGCTGGCCGTGGCCGGCTGCTCGACCACCGGGGGTGACTCCGCCACCACCAGCTCGCCGTCGGGCACCGCAGCGACCGGGAGCAGCGCCGCCCCGCCGCCGGCCGAGCTGACCATCGCAACCAGCTTCGGCATCGACAGTCTCGACCCGCTCACCGACGGGTTCTGGGGACCCGAGTTCGGGTACGTCGAACTCCTCATGCGACCGGAGCGCAGCGGAACTCCCAGCCCGTGGGTGCTGCGGGAGCTCACCGCGGTGGACGACACCACCTGGCAGATGGTGCTCAACGAGGGCATCTCCTTCCAGAGCGGTCGCCCCCTGGACGGTGCCGCCCTGGCGCAGCTGCTGAACTGGACCGCCGAGAACAACGAGGGCTTCGCCACCGCCTCGGCCTTCGCCTCCGCCGAGGCGACCGGGCCGCTCGAGGTCACCATGACCACCAGCCGGCCCATCCCGTTGCTGGCCAACACCCTGGCCGACGAGTCCAACGTGCTCGTGCTCGACGTGGACGCCTACGAGGCGGCCGCGCCGCAGGCCGAGACCGACCCGGCCGTCTACCTGGACGCCGGCCTGTACACCGGCGCCTACGAGATGCAGAGCCTGGACACCGAGACCGCCGTGCTGGCCCCCGATGCCGACCATTGGGGCGGCACGCCGGCGCTGAGCGCGCTGACCATCAAGTTCGTCCCCGAGGTCACCGCGCGGGTGCAGGCCGTGCAGGCCGGTGAGGCCGACCTGGCGCTGTACATCCCGACCTCGGTGGCCGCCACGCTCGAGGGCCGTGACGACGCGTACTACGTCACCGGGCAGCCGACCGGGTCGCAGTTCGCGCTGCAGTTCAACGTCCGCGGCGCGCCGACCGATGATGTCCTGGTCCGCCGGGCACTGCTGGCCGCAGTCGACTACCGAGCGCTGGCCGACGACGTGCTGCAGGGTCTGGCGTCGGTGGCCGAGGGCATCTATCCGCCGTCGGTGCCGTGGGCGGTCACCACCCAGGTCACCGATCCGACGGTCGCGGCCGGTCTGCTCGACCAGGCCGGCTGGACGGCAGGGTCCGACGGCACCCGGAGCAAGGACGGCCAGCCGCTCACCATCCGGATGCTGACCTACCCGCAGCAGCCGGACTCCGACACTCTGGCCGTGGCGCTGCAGGCGCAACTCGCCGAGCTGGGCGTGCAGGTCGAGGTCAACCAGGTCCCGGACATCTACGCCGCGCAGGAGTCCGGCGAGTGGGAGACGGCGATCCTGAGCGACTCGCTGCTGTCCTACGGGGGCAGCCCGGTCGACGGCCTGGCCGACGACCTGCGCACCGACGGCGAGCAGAACTACAGCGGCGTCAGCATTCCCGAGCTCGACGCGTTGATCGACCAGGTGCAGATCACCTTCGATCCGGCCGAACGGACAGAGCTCCTCGAACAGGTCCAGCAGGTCGTGCACGACCACGCCGTGTGGGGCGCGCTGGTGTTCCGCACCCCCGCGGTGGTGACCGGCCCGCAGTGGCGGGGGTACGAGACGCCCATCTCGAACCTGTGGGTGACCGCCCAGACTGCTCCGTCGGCCTGAGCCCGGTCCCGTGCTGACCACCGTCCTGGGACGGGTCGGCCAGGCCCTGCTCACCCTGCTCGGCGGCGCCGTCCTGGTGTTCGCCCTGCTGGTCCTGGCCCCGGGTGATCCGGCCCGGCGGGTCCTGCACGCCCGAGGCGTGCAGGACCCGTCCCCGGCCGCCATCGCGGCGTTGCGCACGCAGCTGCACCTGGACGATCCGCTGCCGCTGCGCTTCTGGCACTGGCTGACCGGGCTGCTGCACGGCGATCTCGGACTGTCCTGGCGGACCGGCCGCCCGGTGATCGACGAGTTCCTGCTCCGGCTGCCGGCCACCGCGATCCTCACCGTGACCGCGCTCGTGCTGGCCGTCGCCATGGCGCTGGTGCTGGCCCTGGCGGCGGCCGCGCGCCCGGGCGGCTGGCCGGATCACGTCGGCCGGTGGATCAGCCTGGTGCTGCTGGTGGTGCCCGGGTTCCTCATCGGCGTGCTGGCGCTGGACGTGCTGGTGGTGCGGATGGGCATGGGTCGGGTGATCAGCGACGGCACCTGGGGCACCGTCTTCCTGCCCGCGCTGGTGCTCGCCCTGGGCTCGGCGGCGACCTGGTCGCGGGTGCTGCGGGCCGGCCTGCTGGACGCCGGGTCGGCGTCGTACCTCCGGGTGAGCGCCGCTCGGGGGGCCTCCGCACCACGCCGGCTGCTGGTGCACCAGCTGCCGAACGCGATCCCGGCCTTCCTGACCATGGTCGGACTGGGCACCGCCGCGCTGCTCGGCGGCGCGCCCATCGTGGAGAGCGTCTTCACCTGGCCGGGGATCGGCCGGTACACGGTGCAGGCCATCGAGGCCCGCGACATGCCCGTGGTGGTCGGCTACACCATGCTCGCGGTGCTCATCTACGTGGTGGCCAGCCTGGTCATCGACCTGCTGAACGCCGCGATCGACCCACGGCTGCGTCGGCCGGCGTCGACCCGACGCCCACGTCGGCGGCCGCTGGTCCCGGTGGGCACGTCATGAGCCTGCTCAGTCCGGGCGTCACCGTCGTCGAGACACCCGTGCAACTGCGGACTCCCACCGGGTCGCTCTGGCGCGGACTGTGGCGGCACCGGGAGGGACGGATCGGGCTGCTCCTCGGCGGCGTGCTGCTGCTGGTCGCCGCGTTCGGCCCGCTGCTCACCGCCGACCCGAATGCCACCGACTACGCCAACCAGTTGCAGGGCCCGAGCGGCGCGCACTGGCTGGGCACCGACCGGGCCGGGCGGGACCTGGTGGCCCGCACGGTGGCCGGTGCGCAGGCCTCGCTCGGCGCCGCGCTGCTGGTGATGGCCATCTCGACCGCCGTCGGTCTGCTGGTCGGGGTGATCGCCGGATCGGCCGGAGGCGCGGTCGACGCCGTGCTCACCCGCATCACCGACATCCTCCTCGGACTGCCCGGTCTCGTCATGACCCTGGCCCTGGTCGGCCTGCTCGGGCCCGGATTCGTCAACCTGGTGCTGGCCATGTCGATCAGCAGCTGGGCCGGACTGGCCCGGTTGGCCCGGGCGGTGGCCCGGTCGTCCGGATCCCGCCCGGACGTGCTGGCCGCCAGGATGGCCGGCGCCGGGCGGATCCGGATCGCGGTCGGGCACGTGCTGCCCGCAGCGGCGGGCCAGGTGCTGGTCGCGGCGACCCTCGGCCTGGGCGAGATCGTGCTCGCCCTGGGCGGTCTGTCCTTCCTCGGCCTCGGCGCCCAGCCGCCGACCGCGGAGTGGGGGAACATGCTGGCCTCCGCCCGGGAGACCCTGGCCTCCGCACCGCACCAGTTGATCGGTCCCGGCCTCGGGCTGGTCCTGACCGTGCTGGCCGCCACCCTGGTCAGCGACGCGCTGCGCGACGTCACCGATCTCGGGAACCGGGCATGACCGCGGAGCTCGACCCCCGCGCGGCGACCCCCGACGGTGCCGCCGGGGCGGCGCTGCGGGTGACCGGACTCTCGGTCACCTACGCCAACGGCTTCGCCGCCCTGCGCGACGTCGACCTGACCGTCCAGCCCGGACGCCGCGTGGGCATCGTCGGCAGCTCCGGCTGCGGCAAGACCACCCTGCTGCGCGCGGTGCTCGGTCTGCTGCCGCACCGGGCCACGGTGACCGGTCGGATCGAGCTGGACGGCGCCGATCTCACCGGCGCCTCGCAGCGCCGGCTGCGCGAGATCCGCGGGGTCCGGCTCGGGTACGTGGCCCAGGACCCGTTCGCGGCGTGCGACCCGCTGCGCCGGGTCGAGCACCACGTCGCCGAATCCTGGACCGCCCACCGACTCCCGCCACCGGCCGGTGAGATCGAGCGCGGGCTGGCCGGCGTCGGCATCCCCGATTCAGCGGTGCGGGCACGCCAGTACCCGCACCAGTGGTCGGGCGGCATGCTGCAACGGGCCACCACGGTGGCGGCCACCGCCCGCGGCCCGGTGGTGACGCTGGCCGACGAGCCGACCAGCGCACTGGACGCGGACCTGGCCGACGAGGCGCTCGACCTGCTGGCCCGGACGTGTTCGGCACTGGTGCTGGTCAGTCACGATCTGAGCCTGGTCGCCCGGCACACCGACGAGATCCTGGTGCTGGCCGACGGCCGGGTGGTGGAACGCGGGTCCTCGGCCGAGGTGCTCGGCGCTCCGGTCCATCCGGTGACCCGGGCGCTGGTCGAGGCGTCGGTGATCCGGCCGCGTGGGGTCGGCCGGCTCACCGGCACCGATCCGGACGACACCCCGGTGTCCCGGGTCCGCGCCGTCCGCAAGGAGTACCGGGTGGGTGGGACGACCACCACCGCGGTGGCCGACGCGGACCTGGCCGTGCGGGCCGGTGAAGTCGTCGGCATCCTCGGGCGGTCCGGCTCCGGCAAGTCGACGCTGCTCCGGCTGGCCGCGGGGATCGAGGCGCCCGACGAGGGCCAGGTGGAGCTGGACGGCACCGCGGTCTGGCCGGCCGGCTCCCGGCGGGCCACGGCGGGCGCCCGGCTGCCCCGCCGCGGATTCGTGATGCCGGTCTTCCAGGACCCGGTGGCCAGCCTGGATCCCCGCTGGCCACTGTGGCGGACGGTCACCGAACCGTTGCTGCTCAGCGGGTCCCGGCTGACCCGCTCCCAGCGGCGCGCCCGCACCATCACCGAGCTGGAGCGGGTCGGACTGGGCGGCGTCGACGTCGACCGGGTGCCCGGTTCGCTGTCGGTCGGGCAGTGCCAACGGGTCGCCGTGGTCCGCGCCCTCATCGCCGGGCCGGCCCTGCTGGTGGCCGACGAGCCGACCGCGTCGCTGGACGTCGACGCGGCCGCAGTGGTGGCCGGGTTGCTCCGGGACGCCGCCGATCGCGGCACGGCGGTGCTGGTGGTCAGCCACGACCGCCCGCGGCTGCAGTCCTACGCCGACCGGATCCTGCGGATGACCGACGGCGTGCTCAGCGAGGAGGACCGCGGATGACCGAGATCGATGCCATGGCAGGCTCTTCGCCTGACGTCGTGAGTGCGGACGCGAGGTCGGTGCTCGCCGAGGTGCTGGCCGCCGTCCCGGCCGACGAGCACGGCCCACTGGTGCCCGGCCCGGGCACCACGCCGGTGCCGTTCGCCCGGGCCCTCGAGCGGGACTGGCTGGCCGACCAGATCGGCCTGCGCGGGCAGCGCTGGGGCACCGACGATCCGCGCACGCTGGCCACCCTGTGGTGGTACTCGGCCTCCGTGTGGGTGCAATGTCCGTCCCTGGCGTCGCTGGTGGTCGCCGGGCGGGCGCTCTCGCCGCGCCTGGACGAGGTGACCATGCACTGGCTGCCGGACAGCCGCATCACCGGATCCACCTGCGCGGCAGTCCTTCCCGGGACCGACCAGGTCGCCGCACTCGGCGCGGCGCTGCGCGAGACGTTCGCGGCCGTCATCCCGGTGGTGGCCGAGCTCGGCGGCGGGATCCGGGAACGGCCGCTGTGGGCGATCGCCTCCGACTCACTGGCCAACCGGCTGCTGTGGATCGGTCGTGCGGTGGGGGACGTGACCGGCGCGACCGCGCTGGCCGTGCCGCTGGCCCGGGCGATCGGGGCGCCGTTCCCGGTCCCCCGGTACGTCGACGTCGCCCCCGATCCGGCCCGGCCCGACCACGACCTGGCCCGCTTCACCCGGCGCTGCTCGTGCTGCCTGCTGTACGAGGCGCCGGGAGCGGACAAGTGCACGTCCTGCCCGAAGCGGACGCCCGCCGACCGGCTGCAGCGGCTGACCGCCGCCGCGGCGACCCTGTCGCCCGGCGACGGATGAGTCCCTCCGGCGGACGGTCCGGCAGCTGTGGCGGATCTCCGCGCCGGTCAGGCCGCGGGTGATGGCCGGCATCGGCGGCCCGGAGATGGCCCTGCTGCTCATCGGGTAGGCGGTCGAGGTGGTGCTGGTCGCCATGATCGGGCGGCCGGGGAGAGCCGCTCGGTGCTCGTCGCCTCGGTGGGATCCGATGCGGTGCTGCTCACCGCATCGGGGTGGCTCGGCCTCGCGCTCGGGTGGGGCATGGACGGTGTCTTCGTCGCCTGGATCGGCTTCGGCATCGCCGACGGTGTCATCGTCGGGGCGCGCCGTCGGACCGGGCGGTGGCGGACGGCCGAGGTGTGAGCCTGCTCGGCCCGACCACTCGTCGTCCGCTGCCCGAGCGTCGTGGTTGCACCCGCGAAGGACGTTCGCAGTCTTGGCAACTCCGGCGGAATTCCCTGCCCGGTCTTCGCACCGGGTGACGCTGCCGGTCGCGGTCCCGACGACCTACCGTGCCGGTGTGACCGCTTCCCTGCTGACCCCGACCGTCGCCGAGACCGAGGGCGGACCCGACCGCGGGACCGACGGCGCGGTGTCGCTCGTCGAGCTGATCCTGCCCGAGCACATCAATCACCACGGCACCCTGTTCGGGGGCCGGGCGGCGGAGCTGATGGTGCGCGCGGCGTTCGTCGCGGCGACGCGGGCGGTCCGCCGGTCCCTGGTCATCGCCGGATCCCGGGATGTCCGGTTCACCTCACCCGTCCATCCGGGCGAACTGCTGGAGATCTCCTCCTGCATCCGGCGGATCGGGCGGACCTCGGTGACCGTCGACCTCGTCGGCCATGCCGAGGATCTGGTCGCCGGCCGACGCCGTCCGGCGATGTCCGGACGTTTCACCCTCGTGGCCGTCGACGACCAGGGACGACCGGCACCGATCGGATCGACGACGGGCTATGCTCCGTCGGCTGGTGGTTCATCCGTGCCCGTGCAGTGATGCCCGGGGTGCGCGATGAGGCAAGAGGGAACCCGGTGGGAATCCGGGACTGCCCCGCAGCGGTGAGCGGGAACGACCGCCGTCACACGCACTGAGGCCGACGTCCTCGGGAAGCGACGGCCAGTAGGCCGGGACCATCCCACGCCCGTGAGTCCGAAGACCTGCCACCGGTGCGTGCGCCGTCCGGCGCGCGCGGATCCGGGGCCTCGCGGGTGGGCCGGGCGGATGCGGGCGCCGCCGTGCCCGCACCATTCGGCTGCCCTCCTGCGCTGCGGATACCACCGCTCGCGAGGAGAGAGCTGTGATCGAACATCCCCCATTGGGCAGCACCGTGCTCGGCTATCCGCGGATCGGGCCCGACCGCGAACTCAAGCGGGCCGTCGAGCGGTACTGGGCCGGTGAGTCGTCCGCGGCGACGCTGCGGTCGACCGCCGCCGACCTGCGACGCGCCACCCGCGCCGAGCTGTCCGGACTCGGATCGGTGCCGGGCAACACGTTCTCGTACTACGACCAGGTGCTGGACGCCGCCCTGGCCGTCGGGGCGGTGCCGCCCCGGTTCGCGTCGCTGGCCGACGGCGATCCGCTGGACCTGCTGTTCGCCATGGCCAGGGGCGCCGAGGGGGTGCCGGCCCTGGAGATGACCAAGTGGTTCGACACCAATTACCACTTCCTGGTTCCCGAGATCGGCCCGGACACCGAGTTCTCGCTGCGGCAGCGAACCGCGGTGGAGGACTTCACCGAGGGCCTGGCCGACGGCGTGGTCACCCGTCCCGTGCTGGTCGGGCCGGTGACCCTGCTGCTGCTGAGCAAGGGGACGGTGCCGGACTTCCGACCGCTGGACCGGCTGGCCGACCTGCTGCCGGTGTACGCGCAGCTGCTGGCCGAGCTGAAGGCGGCCGGGGCCGTCTGGGTCCAGCTGGACGAGCCGGCGTTCGCCGCCGACCGGACCAGCGAGGAGCTGGACGCGCTGAGTCGCGCTTACGCCGAGCTCGGTGGACTCACCGATCGGCCGGCGCTGCTGGTGGCCGGGTACTTCGGCCCGGTGGGACCGGCCCTGCCGGTGCTGGCCGAGGCACCGATCGAGGGCATCGCGCTGGACCTGGTCGCCGGGGCCGCCGACCTCGACACCGCCGCCACGCTCGCCGGTCTGCGGGACAAGACGGTGGTGGCCGGGGTGGTCGAGGGCCGCAACGTCTGGCGGGTCGCGCCGGACCGGGCACTGGCCGCGGCGGCCACCCTGCTCGGCGCCGCGGGGCGGGTGGAGATCGGATCGTCCTGCTCACTGCTGCACGTCCCGTACGACGCCGCCCGGGAGACCGCGCTGCCCGCCGCACTGCGGGACCGGCTGGCCTTCGCGCGGGAGAAGGTGGCCGAGGTCGTCCTGCTCGGGCGGGCCCTGGCCGGTGAGCAGGTCGACGACGAGCTCGCCGCGGCCCGCGCAGTGGCCGACCGGTCGGTGGAGCGCCACGAGGAAGTCCGAGAGCGGTTGGCCGTACTCGGCACCGAGTTCTACGGCCGGCCCGATGGACCGGTCCGCGCCCGCGCGCAGGCCGACGAGCTGCGGCTGCCCAGCGTCCCGACCACCACGATCGGATCGTTCCCGCAGACCGGACCGATCCGCCGGGACCGGGCCGCGTACCGGGCGGGCCGGATCGACGCGGCCGAGTACCAGCAGCGGATGCGCGCCGAGATCGAGCGGGTGGTCCGGCTGCAGGAGGACCTGGGCCTGGACGTGCTGGTGCACGGCGAGCCGGAGCGCAACGACATGGTGCAGTACTTCGCCGAGCACCTGGACGGGTTCGCGACCACCGAGCACGGATGGGTGCAGTCCTACGGGTCCCGCTGCGTCCGGCCGCCCATCCTGTACGGCGACGTCGCCCGGCCCGAGCCCATCACGGTCGGCTGGAGCACCTACGCGAAGTCGCTGACCGACCGGCCGATGAAGGCGATGCTGACCGGGCCGGTGACCATCCTGGCCTGGTCGTTCGTCCGGGCCGACCAGCCGCTCGGTGACACCGCGTTCCAGGTCGCCCTGGCGTTGCGCGACGAGGTGACCGACCTGGAGACGGCCGGGCTGCGCATCATCCAGGTCGACGAGCCCGCGCTGCGCGAGCTGCTGCCGCTGCGGGCAGCGGACCAGCCCGCGTACCTGGACTGGGCGGTCAACTCGTTCAAGATGGCCACCGGCGCGGTGGCCGACACCACCCAGATCCACACGCACCTGTGCTATTCGGAGTTCGGCGAGGTGGTCGGCGCCATCGACGGCCTGGACGCCGATGTCACCACCGTCGAGGCGGCCCGGTCGAAGATGGAGGTGCTCGACGAACTCGGGCCCGGCGTCACCCGCGCCCTCGGGCCCGGGATCTACGACGTGCACTCCCCCGAGGTGCCGGACGTGGCCACGATGGTCGAGCTGCTCCGGGCCGCCCGGTCGGTGATCGGCCCGGAGCGGCTGTGGGCCAACCCGGACTGCGGCCTGAAGACCCGCGGCGATGCCGAGACCACGGCCGCACTGCGCAATCTCGTCGCCGCCGCGGCGGCGGTCCGGGCCGACTGAGCACGGTGGCCCCCGTCGGGTGGTTCCTGGCCGGAGCCACCCGACGGGGGCGGGCGCACGCCGCTCGAGACAGCGGCAGCGGCCTCACTCGAGCCGGACGGTCGGATACGGGGAGAAGGTGCTGCGGGTCTCGACGATGTCGAGCTCGCCGCCCACTCGGGGGAAGGCGCGTTGCGGGCAGTCGTCCCGGCTGCAGACCCGGCAGCCGGCGCCGATCGGCGTGGCCGCGGCCGGGTCGTCCAGATCGAGACCGGTGGAGTAGACGAGCCGCTGGGCATGGCGGAGCTCGCAGCCCAGGGCGATGGCGAACGTCCGACCGGGCGCGCCCCACCGGCGCCGGGACCGGGTCACCGTCCGGGCCACCCAGAGGAAGCGGGCGCCGTCGGGCATCGCCGCGACCTGGACGTTGACCGTGCCCGGTGAGGCGAACGCCTGGTAGACGTTCCACAGGGGGCACGTCCCGCCGCCCCGCGAGAAGTGGAATCCACTGGCGGACTGCCGCTTCGACATGTTCCCGGCCCGGTCCACCCGGACGAAGGAGAACGGCACGCCCGGAGCGGCCGGTCGCTGCAGGGTGGACAGCCGGTGGGCGATGGTCTCGAACCCGATGCCGTAGTGGTCGGCCAGCCGTTCCAGGTCGTAGCGGTACTGCTCTGCCGTCCGGTGGAAGTCGCCGTAGGGCAGCACCAGGGCGGCCGCGAAGTAGTTGGCCAGCCCGATCCGCAGCAGGGTGTGCGTGGTCGGGTCGTCGACGTCCTCGGTCCCGGCGAGCGTGTCGATGAGGGGGTCCTGTTCCAGGAATGCCAGCTGGGTGGCCATCCGGAAGGCCTGCTGGCCGGCGTGCAGGTGTGGGGACAGCCGGAGCACGCGCTGCACCGCGTCGTACGAGTGCAGCTCGTCGTCGTCCTCGAGGCGGGTGATCGTCACGCCGTGGCTGCGCAGCCGGTCGGCCAGCAGCGGCCGCACCCGACCCGGCCGGACGCCCAGCTCGAGCGCCAGTCGCTCGGCGGCATCGTCGAGCTCGGCGACGTGGTTGCGGCGGCGGTAGAAGAAGTCCCGCACCTCTTCGTGCGGTCGCCGCACCGGCAGGGGCCCGCCCTCCCCGGCGGCCCGCGTCTCGGCGGCCAGCAGTTCGTCGGACTGCCGGCTCCGGCGGAACAGGTCCAGTACCGCGTCCGCCACCGCGGGCAGGTCGGTGGCCAGCCGCTGCACCTCACCCGGGGGCACCGTCCGACCGGTGGCCAGCGCGACCTCGGTGAACGCCTCGTGCAGCTCGGCGACCAGCCGCTCCGGACGACGGGCTGCGAAGAAGGCGGCGTCGACGCCGAACGTCTCGGTGATGCGCAACAGCACCGGCACGGTGAGGGGCCGCGAGCCGTGCTCGATCTGGTTCAGGTAGCTCGGCGAGATGCCAAGCGCGGGCCAGTTCGGCCTGCGACAGGCCCCGCGTCTCGCGCAGGCCGCGCAGCCGGCTCCCGGAGACCGACGCTGGTGGCATGCGCGAAGAGTAGCCAATCCGCCTCTTCGCAACGTTCGCAGAACGACGCCGGAAGATGCGCAACGATTCGCACGATTGGGCATCTGGCCCGCTCCCGCCCGCCGGCGCACGCTGGGCGGCGTCACATCAGGGTCGAGTGGTGTGCGACGGCCCTGCGCCGGAGTCGTCCCCCCAGTTCGCCCGGTTCCCGCACTGTCTCGTCGCCGACGGGTTGCTCCGGGCGGGCGGTCGACGGCGCGGCCGTCTCGCCCACATCCGAAGGAGAACTGCATGACCGTCGACCACAAGGTCCGGGTCCACCGGAGCGACGAACCGCTCGAGCGGGCCGACCAACTGGCCTGGAAGATCGCCGCGGTGGCGTCGGACCAGGTCGCACCGCCCGCCGAGGTCGCCGACATGGTGGTCAACCGTCTCATCGACAACGCCGGCGTCGCCACCGCCTCGCTGAACCGGGGGCCCGTCACGGCCGCCCGCACGCAGGCGTTGCGACACCCCGGTCCCGGTGACCGTCCCGGCGCAGTGGTGTTCGGTACCCGCGAGCGGGTCTCGCCGGAGTGGGCGGCGTGGGCGAACGGCGTCGCCGTCCGGGAGCTCGACTTCCACGACACCTACCTGGCCGCCGACTACTCGCACCCCGGTGACAACATCCCGCCGTTGCTCGCCGTGGCCCAGCACACCGGCCGGGACGGGGCCGCGCTGACCCGGGCCATCGCCGTGGCGTACGAGATCCAGGTCGCCCTGGTCACCGGGATCTCGCTGCACAAGCACAAGATCGACCACGTCGCCCACCTCGGCCCGTCGGTGGCCGCCGGCATCGGGTCACTGCTGGAACTGCCCACCGAGGTGATCCACCAGGCGGTCCAGCAGGCGCTGCACACCACCACCGCCACCCGCCAGTCCCGCAAGGGCGAGATCTCCAGCTGGAAGGCCTTCGCGCCGGCGTTCGCCGGCAAGGTGGCCATCGAGGCGGTCGACCGGGCGATGCTCGGCGAAGGCGCCCCGTCCCCGATCTACGAGGGGGAGGACAGCGTCATCGCCTGGATGCTGGACGGTCCGGACGCGGCCTACACGGTGCCGCTGCCGGCGCCCGGCGAGGCGCCCCGCGGCATCCTGTCGACCTACACCAAGGAACACTCGGCCGAGTACCAGAGCCAGGCGCTCATCGATCTGGCCCGCCGGCTGGGGCCGCGGATCCGCGAGGCCGGTGGCCCGGGCCGGGTGCGCAGCATCGTCATCGCGACCAGCCACCACACGCACTACGTCATCGGCTCCGGCGCCGGCGACCCGCAGAAGTACGACCCGCAGGCCAGCCGCGAGACCCTCGATCACTCGGTCCCGTACATCTTCGCGGCGGCTCTGCTCGACGGCGGGTTCCACCACGAGCGGTCCTACCCGCCGCAGCGCGTCGCCGACCCCGAACTGGTCACGCTCTGGCGGTCGATCACCACGGTCGAGGATCCGGAGTGGACCCGGCGGTACCACTCCAGCGATCCGGCCGAGAAGGCGTTCGGCGGCGCGGTGACCGTCACCTTCGACGACGGCTCCGAGCTGCGGGACGAGATCGCCGTGGCCGACGCCCACCCGCTGGGCGCCCGCCCGTTCGGCCGGGACGAGTACGTCGGGAAGTTCCGCGGGTTGGCCGACGGGCTGGTGTCCGAGGCCGAGCAGCAGCGCTTCCTGGACGTGGCCCTCGCCCTGCCGACCCTGTCGGCCGAGCAGCTCGGCGAGCTGACCGTGGTGCCGTTGGACCTGAAGGCCGCGCCGGGACGGGGGCTGTTCTGATGCTGGGTGCCACTGCGACCCCCGCCGAGCGGCGGCGGGCCTTCCGGGAGGCGCTGGCCAGCGGCCGGCTGCTGCAGTTCCCCGGCGCGTTCAACGCCCTGTCGGCGATGCTCATCGCCGAGCAGGGGTTCGACGGCGTGTACATCTCCGGTGCCGTGCTGTCAGCGGAACTGGGGCTGCCCGATGTCGGGATGACCACGGCGACCGAGGTGTCCCAGCGGGCGGCCACCATCGCCCGGAACACCTCGCTGCCCACCATGGTCGACGCCGACACCGGGTGGGGCGGACCGGTCAACGTCGCCCGCACCGTGCAGACCTTCGAGGACGCGGGACTGTCCGGCCTGCATCTGGAGGACCAGGAGGACCCCAAGCGCTGCGGGCACCTGGAGGGCAAGTCGCTGGTCTCCACCGACGACATGCTGATCCGGATCCGGGCAGCCGTCCGCGGACGACGGGATCCGGACTTCGTCATCTGCGCCCGGACCGACGCGCGGGCCGTCGAGGGACTGGACGCCGCCATCGACCGGGCCAAGGCCTACGTGGACGCCGGCGCCGACATGATCTTCGTCGAGGCGTTGACCGGCAAGGCCGACTACGAGCGCTTCCGCGCGGCGGTCGACGTGCCGCTGCTGGCCAACATGACCGAGTTCGGCAAGACGCCCCTGTTCACCGCGACCGAACTGGCCGACCTCGGGGTCAACGTCGTCATCTACCCGGTGACCCTGCTGCGGCTGGCCATGGGCGCCGCCGAGGCCGGGCTCGCCGAGATCCGTTCCGCCGGCACCCAGCAGGGGGTCGTCGATCGCATGCAGACCCGGAAGCGGCTCTACGAGCTGCTCGGCTACGACGAGTACGCGACCTTCGACGCGCGGCTCGCCAATTTCCGCAAGGAGGAGTCATGACCGTGCTCGACGAGGAGCCCGAGGTCCACAAGGGGCTGGCCGGTGTGCTGGCCGACACCACCTCGATCTCCAAGGTGGACGCCGAGACGAACTCGCTGCTGTACCGCGGTTATCCGGTCCAGGACCTGTGCGCGCACCGCACCTTCCTGGATGTCGCCCACCTGCTCTGGTCGGGTGATCTCCCGACACCCTCGGAGCAGCAGGCACTCTCGGAGCGAGAGAAGGCACTGCGGCCGATCGACCGCAGCCTGCAGACGCTGCTCATGCAGATGCCGACGACGTGCCACCCGATGGACACGTTGCGCACCGCGGTGAGCTGGCTCGGCTCGGAGGACGTGCAGGAGGACGACCCGCAGGCCAACGCGAGCAAGTCGCTGCGGCTGCTGGCTGCCCTGCCCACCGTGGTCGCCATCGACCAGCGGCGCCGGCGGGGCCTGGATCCGATCGCGCCCGATCCCTCGCTGGACTACTCGGCCAACTTCTTCCACATGACCTTCGGCAGCGTGCCGGAGCCGGAAGTCGTGCGCGCGTTCGAGGTCTCGATGATCCTCTACGCCGAGCACAGCTTCAACGCCTCGACCTTCACCGCCCGGGTGGTCACCTCCACGCTGTCCGATCTGTACAGCGCGGTCGTCGCCGGGATCGGCGCCCTCAAGGGACCGTTGCATGGCGGAGCCAACGAGGCCGTGATGCACATGCTGTCCGAGATCGACGGTCCCGAGGAGGCGGAGGCCTGGCTGTCCGAGGCCCTCGCGGCCAAGAAGAAGATCATGGGCTTCGGCCATCGCGTCTACAAGCGTGGCGACTCGCGGGTGCCGACGCTGCAGGCCTCGCTGGAGGAGGTGGCGGCGCTGCGTGGCGCCGACGACCTGCTGGCCACCCACGCCGCGCTGGCCGCAGCCATGTTCCGGGAGAAGGGACTGCACCCGAACCTGGACTACCCGGCGGGTCCGCTCTACCACCTGATGGGCTTCGACATCCCGATGTTCACGCCGCTGTTCGTGATGTCGCGGATCACCGGATGGACCGCGCACATCAGCGAGCAGCTCGCGGCCAACTCGCTCATCCGCCCGCTGGCCGCGTACCAGGGGACCGGCTGGCGGCAGGTCACGGCCTGAGGATCGTCGCCACGCTCCCGCGTCAGGCGACGGCGTCCCCGCGCCAGGCACTGTCGCGCCGCACCACCGGCTGGCCGAGGTCGTGGGCGACCGCGCGTTCGGCCTGGGCGGCCAGCCGGCGCCGGTCGGTCGCGGCCCGGCCGCTGCCGGCGAGGGCCGGGATCGGGTCCAGCCAGTGCACCTGGACGGTGAGCGCGGACATCCGCACCACGGCCCGGATCGATTCGACGACGGTCATGTCGCCGACGAACGCCGGTGCGGTGGTGGGCGTTCCGGTGCCGTCTCGGTAGGCGAGGGTCACCGGGTGGACCAGCACCGCGGCGTCGATGGCGGCCTGGAACCCGGCCCGGCGGAACTCCCCGACCGCCTGCCCGCACCGGGTCGTGCCCTCCGGGAAGATCTGCACCCGGTGCCCGCGGCGCAGCGCCGCGGTCATCTGCGCGACCGACTCCGGCAGGTCGCGGTGCAGCCCGCGTCGCAGGAACAGCGTCCCGGTACGCCGGGCGAGACCGCCGATCACCGGCCAGGTCCCGACCCCGTCCTTGGCCACGGCCCGCTGCGGCGCCTGCGCCGACAGCACGATGAGGTCCAGCCACGACACGTGGTTGCCGACCACCAGTCCGCCGCCGGTGTGCGGCTCCCCGCGCACCTCGACCCGGACGCCGAGGACGCGCACCAGCCAGCGCGAGCACCGCCGCAGCGACCGGGTCGACCGGCTGGTGCGGCCGTACCGCGGCGTCCAGTGCACCACCTGGAGCACCCCGACGGTGACCAGCAGCACGGCGATGACCCCGGCGAACCGGGCGGCCGCGGCGAGCACCCCTCGTCGCCCGTCCCCGCGCGCCGTCGGCGTCGCACAGCCCGCCACGCACTCCGGCCGCACGCAGCGGTCCGGCACATCCGCTGCCGGCAGCACCGGGACGGCGGTCACGCCGGCGACCCGGTCCCGAACGGCCCGGCTCCCTCGGACACCGGGTCGGCGGCCGGACCGACGGCTGCCTCGACGGCGTCACCGAGGAACCGGCGCAGGTACCGCCGGTCGGTGATGGTCAGGTCGAGCAACACCAGGAAGTCCGCGGTGTTGAACTCCCGGTCCCACGCCGGCGGCCCGCACACCCACGCGCCGAGTCGCAGGTAGCCACGCAGCAGCGGCGGCACCACCGTCCTCTCCGGTCGCGGCACCCCGCCGATGGGCAGCCCGTGCCGCGGCCGGCACCGGCGCCACGGCGGCGCCAGGTGCGACTCGCGGACCAGGTCCCACAATCCGGCGGCCTGGGACGGTCCGTCGTCCAGCGGCATCGAGGCGCACCCGATCAGGTACCGGTGCCCGGTCAGGTGCAGGTACCGGGCGATGCCGCTCCACAGCAGCGCGATCGCCGCCCCGCCGCGATGGTCCGGGTGCACGCAGGCGCGCCCGGCCTCGACCGTGCGGTCCAGCAGCGACTCCAGCGGGGCCAGCCCGAACTCCTGGTGGGCGTACAGGCCAGTGGCGAGCGGAAACGCGTCGTTGCTGTGCGACGGCAGCAGGCGGTAGGTGGCCACCGCCTGCGGGGCGGCGGCCGTCCCCACACCGTCGGCTGGCCCCTGGCCCGGTTCCGGTTCGTCCCGCTCGAACCAGACGATCAGGTGGTCGCAGCGGTCATCGAATTCGTCGGTGTCCAGACCACCAGGCGAGCGGAGCCCGAACTCGGCGCCGAACACCTGGGCCCGCAGCCGCTGCACGGCCACCACGTCCGACCGGTCCGCAGCCAGGCTCAACCGGTACCGGCCACGCCGGGCGGGGGCGTCCTGCGCGAGCAGGGCCGCGGTGGTCGCGGTCGGCGCCGACGTCGGATGCGCACGGGCCGCTGTTCGGGGTTCGGGGAGAGCCGACCTGTTCCCGGTCCGGGAACCGTTGCGCGCAGAAGCAGTACTGAGCAGGGCGGAGGAGTCGCGAGCGCGAGGAACGAGCGATCGCGGGCTCCGACCATCAGCTCCGAAGAGGCTCACGGGCTCCATGGTGGGCGGGTCGTGGTCCACGACGGCGTCCCTGTGGTGAGCGTCGGCGGTCCATCAGATGAACGCCTGACCACGCCGGGTGACCGCGTCCACCACCGGTTCCGATGCGGGCGGCGGCACCGTTCCGTCACGGCACACACCGACGGCACGCGTCACAGACGTTGCGGCACGTGAGACGCGGCGGGACGGTGTGCGACCCGCACCACGCCCGGCCGGTCGACGGAGGCGGGACAATGGGTGTCGTGCCCGACTCCACCCTGCTCGCTCCCGCGCCCACCGAGGCCCTGACCGAGGGACCCACCGAGGCCCCCGCCGGGACGCCGACCGCGCCCGCCGCCGAGGGTGTTCCCGCGGCGCCCGGTGGCCTGCAGGTCGGGCCGTTCCAGGTGTGGCCGCCGGTGGTGCTCGCACCGATGGCGGGCATCACCAACGCGTCGTTCCGCAAGCTGTGCCGCGAATTCGGGGCCGGGCTGTACGTCTGCGAGATGATCACCACCCGGGCGCTGGTGGAACGCCGGCCGAAGACGCTGGAGATGATCCGGTTCGACCCGACCGAGCAGCCGCGCTCCGTGCAGCTGTACGGCGTGGACCCGACCATCGTGTCCAGCGCCGTGCGGATGGTCGTCGAGGAGGACCTGGCCGACCACATCGACCTGAACTTCGGCTGCCCGGTGCCCAAGGTGACCCGCCGCGGCGGCGGGTCGGCGCTGCCGTTCAAGCGCAAGCTGTTCGAGGCCATCGTCCGCGAGGCCGTCGCCGTGGCCGCCCCCTCCGGCGTGCCGGTCACCGTCAAGATGCGCGTCGGCATCGACCCGGAGCACATCACCTACCTGGACGCCGGCCGCATCGCCCAGGACTGCGGGGTGGCCGCGGTGGCCCTGCACGGCCGGACCGCCATCCAGCACTACTCGGGCCGGGCCGACTGGTCGACCATCGCCCGACTCAAGGAGGTCGTCACCGAGGTCCCGGTGCTGGGCAACGGCGACATCTTCTCGGCCGAGGACGCGCTGGCCATGATGCGGCAGACCGGCTGCGACGGCGTCGTCGTCGGTCGCGGCTGCCAGGGCCGGCCGTGGTTGTTCGCCGAGCTGGCCGCGGCGTTCGACGGGCGTCCCCGCCCCACCCCGCCGGGCCTGCGGGCGGTGACCGCGACCCTGCGCCGGCACGCCGAACTGCTGGCCGACGAGATGGGCGAGGACCGCGGGCTGCGCGACCTGCGCAAGCACATGGCCTGGTACCTCAAGGGCTTCACCGCCGCCGGCGAGGTGCGGCGCGCGTTGGCCATGGTGTCGTCGCTGGAGCAGCTCGACGAGCAGCTGGCCCTGCTCGACCTCGACCAGCCGTTCCCGGACGCCGCTGAGGGACCCCGGGGCCGGCAGGGCTCGCCGCAACACAGGGTGATGCTGCCGCACGGCTGGTTGGACGATCCGGACAGCGAGGTCGTGCCGGAGGACGCTGAGCTGGAGGTCAGCGGCGGCTGATCGACCGTCCGGACGCCGGCCGGTCTTACTCACAGTCACCATTGCCCGGTCGCTGAGTACGATGGGTCCACATCCCGGAGCCGGCCACCCGTCCGGCCGCCTCGGGTGGTGCGCCGGTGCACCGACATCGGGTCACCGGACCCGATCGCGAGCGGCCGCCCGAGGTGGAGTGGCGAGGAGGACCAGTGGACGCAGGGACGGAGGGCCCGGCCGAGCGCGCAGCCGGCGACCCCCCGCGACACGGTCCCACCCGGCACCGGGCCCGCACCGGCTGGCTGAACGCCGGCCGGGTGGCCGTCGCCGTGGTCTCGGTGGCAGCCCTGGCGGTCACCGGTCTGGAGTGGACCATCAAGGCCCGGGCCGATCAGGGCCTGGTGGAGCGGCAGGTCGACGCCATCGTCGCCCCCGACCGCACCGGCGCCGGCGGGTCCGCGCTGCCGACCACCGTCGTCCCGGCCGGCGAGTACACGCCGGAGAACATCCTGCTGCTCGGGTCGGACACCCGCGCCGGCACCAACGGCGACGAGGGCAACACCGACGCCTCGACCGAGGACGGTGTGGCCAACTCGGACACCCTCATGCTCGCGCACATCAGCAGCGACCGACACGTCACCGTGCTGTCCATCCCGCGCGACACCATGATCGACGCGCCGCAGTGCCTGAAGTGGAACTCCAGCACCGGGGAGCTGAGCGACACCCAGCAGAACATCTCCCGCGGCGAACGCTGGCACATCAACTCCGCGTACGCCGTCGGCGGCCCGCAGTGCACCGTGCGAGCCGTGCAGAACCTGACCGGGCTGCAGATCGACCGGGTCATCGGCATCGACTTCTCCGGATTCAAGAACATGGTCGACGCGCTGGGTGGCATCACGGTCGACGTCTGCGGACCGATCATCGACGCGGAGCTGGGCGCGGTGGTGGCCGAGGGCGGTGTGCAGGTGGTCCGCGGCGACCAGGCGCTCAGCCTGGTCCGGGCTCGCAAGGTGCAGGGCGACACCGACTCCGACCTGTCGCGGATCCGCCGGCAGCAGGTGGTGCTCTCGGCGATCCTGCAGCAGGTGACCAGCGCCGGCACCCTGCTCAGCCCGGCCAAGCTGGACGGCTTCCTGCAGGCGTTCGTGACCAACACCTACACCGACAACGTCAGCATCGACAGCCTGGTCGCCCTGGCCGAGTCGTTCGGTGACCTCGACCCGGCCAAGATCACCTTCTTCACGCTGCCGACCATCAGCGATCCGGACGACCCGGACGAGCTGATCGTCGACGAGACCAAGGCGCCGGCGGTGTTCGAGGCACTGCGCAACGACCAGCGGCTACCCGGCGAGCCGGGCGTCTCCGACAGCACGGCGACGTCGCCCGCTTCCCCGAGCACCAGCGCACCGGCGCCGAGCAGCGCACCGCCCGCCGTGACCGTCCCGCCCACCGTGGTGGTCGACCCGGCGGCGGTCAGCCTGGCCGTGGTCAACTCCACCGGCCGCACCGGGATGGCGTCCTCGGCGGCGGCCGAGCTGGAGGCGTACGGCTTCGTCGTCGACGAGAACGACGTGCGGACCGGCGACCGCACGGTGGACGGCACCGTGGTGGAGTACGGCCCGGGACGGCTGGACGACGCGGTGACCGTGGCCGCGGCCGTGCCGGGCGCCGCGGTGGCCGAGGTGGCCGACCTGACCGGGCAGGTCCGGTTGGTGCTGGGCACCGACCACGACGGCGTCCTGCAGGAGGTGACGGTCGGCGAGGCCACCCCCGACTGGGTGATCGTCGGCGCGCCGGTGACCGCCACCGAGCCGACGGCGGCCACTCCCACCACCACGCTCACCGAGGGCGACCTGGCCGCCGTGAACGCAGGTCAGGCCCTGTGCGCCTGAGACTGACCGTGGCGCTCGTCACGGTTTGCCGGACGCTCGGACGGGCACCCTGCCGGCCGGGCCGGACGGCCTGATCACCAGCGCAGGACGTTCACGGCTCGTTCATCCGAGTGGTCCACCTGTCGTCGAGCGGGTGCCTACACTCGGCTGATGCGTCAGGCGTACCACATCAGTCTCTCCAACCTGAGCGAGCTCGGTGCTCGCATGTGCGGAGTGGCCAGCGCCTGCCTGCGGGACGCCACCGTCGCCGTCCTCGAAGCCGATCTCTCGCTCGCCGAGCAGGTCATGGCCCGGGACGTCGAGCTGGACGAACTGCGGGCCCAGGCGGAAGCCCAGGCCTTCGACCTGCTCGCGTTGCAGGCGCCGGTCGCGTCCGATCTGCGGACCGTGGTGTCCGCGCTGTGGATCGTGGCCGACCTGCAGCGCATGGGGGCGCTGGCCATGCACATCGCCAAGGCGGCCCGCCGTCGTCATCCGCAGCACGTGGTGCCGGTGACCGTCCGGACCATGGTCGAGCGGATGGGGTCCGTGGGCGTGCACCTGGCTGACCAGGCCGGCACCGTGCTCATGTCGCGCGACGTCCAGCTGGCCCGCTCCATGGAGGCCGAGGACGACCTCATGGACGGCCTGCAGCAGGACATGTACCAGGCCATGCTCGACCCGAGCTGGTCGGCCGGGGTCGCCCCGGCCGTCGACCTGGCCCTGCTGGCCCGGTTCTACGAGCGGTTCGGCGACCACGCCGTCGCCGTGGCCCGCCGGGTGGTCTTCCTGGTCACCGGCGAGAACATCGGTGGCGACACCACTCCCAGCATCCCGGTCTGAGCCGTCCGGCCCCCTCGCCGGCGCGACCCGGATGGTCGCGGTCTCGGTGGCGGGGGTCCAGGTGCTGGTCGGCTGGGCCGCGCCCGACCCGGCCGACCTCGACCGCCTGCCCGCCGGCGACCCGGTGCTGCCCCGACTGCGCCGCCTCGCCCGCCCGGCCGATGCCGCGCGGTCCGCCACGGTGCGCCGGGTGGCCGCCGAGGTACTGGCCGTCGCGACCGGGAGCGGTGTGGTCGGGAGCGGTGTGATCGGCCAGCGCTGCGTGCGCTGCGGTGCCGACGACCACGGCCGGCCGGTCGTCGTGGGCCCGGTGGGCTGGTCCGTCTCCTTGGCCCACGCCGATGCCTGGTGCCTCGCCGCCGTCGCCCCACGCCCGGTCGGGGTCGACGTCGAGAGCGTCGCCGTCCTGGCTGGTCTGGACCGCTCGGGAGCCCTGCTGTCCATGGCGACCCGGTTCACCGACGCCGACGACCGGGCCCGCTGGGCCGGTGCCCCGACCGAAGAACGGGTGGCCGGGATCGGCGCCGCCTGGGTCGCGTTCGAGGCCCGGGCCAAGCTGGACGGGCGGGGCCTGCACCGCCGCCCCGACGAGCACCCGCCGGCTGCCCCGACGCTGGCCCTCGACGTCGGCGCGGGCGCGTACGCCGCGGTGGCGGTGCTCCCGGACGGGGCCGTTCCCTCGACGTGGTGAGGGCCGGCAGTATCTCGCGCCGCAACCCGGCGTGCCGCGCTCAGTCGACGGCGTGCGCTGCCAGCGCCGCGCGCAGCCAGCCGCCGATGACGGCCAGCGCCGGCGGGCTGATCAGGTCCTGGTGCGCCCCGGGCAGCTCGTGCCCCCGGATGGTGCCGGTGAGGTGCGGCCGCCAACCGTCGGCGTCCAGCCGGCGTTCGGACCGGGTCCCGGCCGCGGTGACGAAGAACAGGTCACCGTCGAACACGCCGTGCTCCGACCGTCGGACCAGCCGGGTGTTGGTGAGCACCACCGCCAGCACCGCGTCGAGCACCTCCTCGGGCAGCACGGCCAGGGCACTGCCGCTCTCGGTCAGGGCCCGGCGGGTCAGCTCCCGGGTCGGCGGGGTGCCGTCCAGCCGCGACTCGGCCCCGGCGATCCGCAGCACAGCCCGCAGCGCCTCCGCCTCGGTCGGGTCGGGCTGCGACCGCCACTGCACGCTGGGGTACGCATCGAGCATGCCGAGCAGCTCGACGGTCTCGCCGGCCGTCTGCAGTTGCACGGCCACCTCGTGGGCCAGCATGCCGCCGACCGACCAGCCCAGCAGCCGGTACGGCCCGGACGGTTGGACGGTCCGCATGCGGGCCAGGGACGTCGCCGCGACATCGGCCAGGGTCAGCGGACCCTGATGACCCACCTCGGGTGCTGGCACTGATGGTCGGAGCCCGCCCTCCCTCGTCCCTCGCTCGGTCGACTCCTCGGACCCTGATGGTCGGAGCCCGCCCTCCCTCGTCCCTCGCTCGGTCGACTCCTCGGACCCTGATGGTCGGAGCCCGCCCTCCGTCGTCCCTCGCTCGGTCGACTCCTCGGACCCTGATGGTCGGAGCCCGCCCTCGCTCGTCCCTCGCTCGGTCGGCTCCTCCGTGAGCAGACCGGGGGCCTGCACACCGATCACCGGTACGCCCGACGGCAGGTGTGGCAGCAGGCCGGCGTAGCACCAGGCCAGGCCGCCGGCCGGGGCGAAGCAGAACAGCGGCGGCTGGTCGCCGGTCGGCCGCAGCGGCAGCAGCACGTCGAGATCGCGCGCCAGTCCGCCCGCCTCGGACGGGTCCCCGGTCAGCTGGGCGGCCAACCCGGCGGCCGTCGGGTCGTCGAACAGCGTCCCCAGCGGTGGCCGGACACCGAAGACCTCCTCGAGACGACCCAGCAGCCGCAGCGCCGACAACGAGGTGCCGCCGAGGGTGAAGAAGTCGTCCTCCGGGGACACCCGATCGGCCGGGAGCGCCACACCGACCTCGGCGAGCACCTCGGCCACGACAGCGCAGACCTGCTGCAGCACCGGCCCGCTCGGCGCCGTCGCACCGGCGGCCGAAGCGGCAGCCACCGGCGGGGCCGGCAGCGCCCGCCGGTCCAGCTTGCCGCTCGACGACACCGGCAACGCGGCCACCCGGCCGAGGTGGTCGGGCACCATCCAGTCCGGCAACAGTCGACGGGCCCGGTCCCGCGCCGCCGTCAGCACGCCCTCGGCGGACGCCCCGTCGGCCACCGTCAGCCACCCGGCCAGCCGCTGCCCGTCGACCACGGTCACCGCCGCGCCGGTCACCCCCGGGATGTCGGCCAGCACCGCCTCGATCTCGCCCAACTCGATGCGGCGACCGCGGATCTTCACCTGACCGTCCCGCCGTCCGAGGTACTCCAGTGACCCGTCCGGCCACCAGCGGGCGAGATCGCCGGTGTCGTACCACCGGTCGACGCCCGGACCGCCGGCCACCACGGCGTCGACGTCGACCAGATCGGTGCGGAAGCGCTCCGCGGTCAGCTCGGGCCGGCCGACGTAGCCGCGGGCGAGCTGCACCCCACCGAGCCACAAGGTGCCCGCCACCCCCACCGGCACCGGTCGCTGCCGGTCGTCCAGCACCACGCAGCGGGTGTTCCAGATCGGTCGCCCGATGGGCACCCGGAGGTCCTGGTCGGCCGGGTCCAGATCGTGCACGGTGACGTCCACGGCCGCCTCGGTCGGGCCGTACAGGTTGGTCACCCGGACCCCGAGCCGCTCGGCGGCCCGCCGGGCCAGCTCGCCCGGCAGCGCCTCGCCCGAGCACACCACCGATCGCAGCGCGCCGCCGGCCGCCACCCGCGCCACGGCGGCCGGGTCGGCCAGGAACGCGGCCAGCATCGACGGCACGAAGTGAACGATCGAGACCCGCTGCTGCGTCAGGAGTTCCGCCAGTTCCCGCGGATCCCGGTGGGCCTGCGGCGGGGCGACCACCAGGGTGGCACCGACCTGCAACGGCCAGAAGAACTCCCAGACCGAGACGTCGAACGACGCCGGAGTCTTCAGCACCGCCCGCTCCCCCGGCTGCAGGCCGAAGTGGTGCTGCATCCAGACCAGCCGGTTGTCGATGGCCGCGTGGGTGATCACCGCGGCCTTGGGGCGTCCGGTGGAGCCCGAGGTGAAGAGCAGGTAGGCGGCGTCCTCCGGACCAGCGCCGACCGCACCCGGATCGGTTGCCGTCGGCACGGTGTCAGCGAGGTCGAGGTCCAGGTCGACGGGCAGCACCACCGGCGCCGGGTCGAGCCCCGCGGCCGCGACCGCCTCGACCATCAGCTCCCGCGTCGTGGCGTCGACCAGCAGCACCGCGGGGCGGGCGTCCTGCACCATCCCGGTCAGCCGGGCCACCGGCAGGTCCACGTCCAGCGGCAGGTGCGCCCCGCCGGCCCGGTGCACCGCGTGCAGCGCGATGACCAGCTCGGCGGACCGGGGCAGCGCCACGCCGACCACCGACTCGCGGCCGACGCCGCACGCCCACAACCGCGTGGCCAGATCGCCGACGTCGCCGTCCATCTCGGCGTACGTCCACCGCCGGTCCGCGTCCACCAGGGCCGCGGCCCCTGGGCTGCGCCGCACCTGCTCGGCGAACGCCCGGTCCAGCGTGCGGGGGACACGCGGTCGATCGGTGGCGGTGAAGCCGCCGAGCCGGTGCCGTTCCTCGTCCGGCAGCAGGGGCAGGTCGTCCAGGGGCACCGGCGCCTCGGCGAGCAGCGCGGCGGTGAACGCGTCCAGCCAGGCGAGCAGTCGCCGGCCGTGCGCGGACACGTCCTCGGCGCGCAGCACGCCGGCGGCACCGTCGAGTTCCAGCCGCACCGGTCCCCGCCCGACGGTGCCGCGGAAACACACGGTGACCGGATCGACCGGCCCGGCGCTGACGTTGCTCACCACCCCGGTGAGCCCGCCCAGGCGGAGCCCGCGCTCGAACGGCACCAGGTTCACCTGGGCGCCGAACAGCGGGCTCGTGCCGCCCCGGGCGGCGTCCCGGGCGAGGTCCTCGGCGCGGTACCGGCCGTGCCGCCGCAGCACGGGCAGCCGGTCGCGGACCTGCGCGACCAGGTCGACCACCCCGATGCCGGGCGCGGCGGTGACCTCCAGCGGCACCAGGTTCATGGCCGTGCACACCACGGCGGCGTTCGCCCCGGCCCGGTTGAGCAGCGGCAGCGCCATCCGGTACCGGGAGGCGCCGGTCGTCCGCAACAGCCAGCCGCCGGTGGCGGCCAGCAGCACGTCGGTCCACCCGCACCCGGTCGCGGTGGCGGCGGCCTGCACGGCCGCGAGGGTGGTCTCCGGCAGTTCCGCGCTCCAGCGGTGGGCCGGCGCGGTGGTCCTGTCGGCGGCACCGGTGCCCAGCGCGACACCCGTACCGTCGGCGCCGGGATCGCCCGCGGGCCGCAACCCGGACCCCCAGAAGTCCTGGTCCTGGGCCCGTTCCAGCCCGGTCTGGTACTCCTGGTCCGCCCCGACCACCGCAGCCCAGTCGTCCCACCCGGGCCGGAGGGCGGGCACCGGCGCGTCCGCGGCCAGCGCGCCGGCCACCTGCATCACCCGGCGGGCCAGCAGCGCGAACCCGAACCCGTCCAGAGCCAGGTGGTGGGTGAGCTGGAACCACCAGTCCCGGTCGTCGGTGACCCGCAGCACGGCCGCCCGCAGCAGCGGCTCGGTGTGAAGGTCGAGGCGCCGGGCCGTGGTCGCCCGCATCCACGCCCAGGCGGCCGCCTCGGGATCGGGCTCGGACCGCAGGTCGACCTCGGCCACCGCGAGTCGCGGCGGCACGCCCACACACTGTTCCGGTCCGCTCGGTCCCTCCCGGAAGCGCAGCCGCAGCGCCGGGGTCTGTTCGACCACCAGCCGCAGCGCCCGCTCCAGTACCCCGGTCGGCAGCCGCCCGTCGAACGCCACCACCTCGGCGGTGTTGTACGCGGCGGTGGTCGGGTCGAGCTGATGGCCCAGCCAGACGGCGCGCTGCGCCGCGGTGAGCGGCCACCAGCGCACGTCGACCGCGGTCACGCCCGGGCGCCGGCCCCGGCCGGACCGGCGGCGGTGCTGGTGCTCGCGCCGGCCTGCTCGGTCGCTGCGACCAGCTCGGCCAGGTCGGCCACTGTGGGCGCGGTGATGAGGTCCACCATGTCGATCCGGACGCCGAGCTCGTCGATCCGGTCGAGCAGTCCCATGGCCCGCACCGAGTCCAGGCCCAGCTCGAACAGATCGACGTCGGTGTCCACCGGCGTGCCCGGCCGGCCCAGCAGCTCGGCCACCAGGCCGCTCACCGTCCCGATCCAGTCGACACCGGTCGCTGCATGGGCAGTGTCGGCGGCGAGCAGGTCGGCGGTCCTGACCACCACTCCGCACCGCCGGGCCACCCAGTCCAGGGCCAGGCGGTGGTCGTCCCGGTCGAAGTCGGCGACGGCATCGGCGACCAGGAAGGGCTGCACGTCGGCCATGAACGCGGCCAGCGCGGTGGCCAGACAGCCGATCGACGCGTACACCCCGGTGATGATCAGCTGATCGCGGCCGTGCGCGGCGATCCGCTCCAGCAGATCGGTGCGTTCGGTGGCCGAGTAGCGGTGCTTGGTCATCACCACGGTGCCGTCCGGCAGCGCCTCGGCGAGCGCACCGTGCAGGGCCACCAGCTCCGGTTCGTCCGGCAGCCCGGGACCCCAGAAGTCGGTGAGCAGGCCCCGGCTGTCGGCGGTCTGCGCACCGGGCTGGGCCGAGGCCAGCACCGGAACGCCGTGCCGGTGGGCCCAGTCCAGCAACGTGCGGACGTTGCCGAGCACCGTGCGGATGGGGTCGGTGGCCGGGTCGAACGAGGCCAGGAAGTACTCCTGCAGATCGTGCAGCAGCAGCACCGCGCGGGCCGGGTCCACCTGCCAGCCGACCGCGGGCGCGACGTCGGTGGTCGGCAGCTGGTACGAGACCGAGGACGGCAGCGTCGGCATCGAGCACTCCTGGGCGCGAGGGGCGGATGTGGGGCTGATCTGGGGCGGGAGGCGGTCGGGTCGGGGGCTGGTTCAGGGCGCCGGCGCCGCGTCGGCGGCCAGGCGCTGCCGCAGCTCGCGCCGGGACACCTTGCCGACCCCGGTGCCGGGGAACTCGGCGACCAGCACGATGACGTCGGGGATCTTGTAGGTGGCCAGCCCTCGGCCGCGCAGGAACGCCCGCAGCTCACGCTCCACCGCCGTGCGATCGGCGGCACGGTCGGCGGATCCGTCGGGATCGACCAGCAGCGGGCCGGCCAGCGGCCCGTCCGGTTCGGGCCGGACGAAGGCGCAGCTGCGTTCACCCAGGAACTGATCTGGCACCCCGACCACGGCGGCGTCGAGCACGCCGGGGTGCGCGACCAGGTGGTTCTCGATCTCGTCGCTGGCGATCTTGTCGCCGCCCCGGTTGATCTGGTCCTTGACCCGGCCGACCACGGTGAGGTGCCCGGACGGCCGGCGCACCACCAGGTCTCCAGTGCGGTAGAAGCCGTCCGCGGTGAAAGCGGTGGCGTTGTGGTCGGCCGCCTCGTAGTAGCCGCGGATGGTGTACGGACCACGGGTGAGCAGCTCACCGGCCTCGCCGTCCGGCAGGTCGCGGCCGTCCGCGTCGACCACGCGCACCTCGTCGGCCGGGCTGATCGGCCGACCCTGAGTATCGACCACGGTGTCGAAGTCGTCCTCGGGACGGGTGTAGTTGACCAGACCCTCGGCCATGCCGAACACCTGCTGCAGCCGGCAGCCCAGCTCGGACTCCACCCGCCGGGCCGCCTCGGCCACCAGCTTCGCCCCGCCCACCTGCAGCAGCCGCAGGCTGGACAGATCCGGCCGGGGCCGGCCGGGCCGCGCGGGCCGGCCGACGCTGGACAACCAGAGCAGCGCCAGCGGCGGCACCAGCGCAGCCACGGTCACCCGCTCGGCCTCGATGAGCGGCAAGCACGTGGTGGGCGCGGGATCCGACGCCAGCACCACCGTCCCACCCGCGTGGACCACACCCAGGATGCCGGGCGAGCTCATCGGGAAGTTGTGGGCTGCAGGCAACGCCACCAGCATCACGTCGTCCGGCGTCAGCTCACAGATGCGGGCGCTCTCCCGCACCGAGTACAGGTAGTCCTGCGGCGTGCGCGGGATGAGCTTGGGGGTTCCGGTGGTCCCGCCCGACAACTGCAGGAACGCCACCTCGTCCGGTGCGCTCGGCGTCGCGACCGGGGCCGGACCCACGGATCCGGCCAGCCAGGCGGCGAGATCGTGGGTGGGCACGAGGTTCTCCGGCGCCACGACCGGCTCGCGGGGGGCCGGGCCGGCCACCACCGCCGGCGCGGCCAGCAACACCAGCACCGGCGGGCGGGCCGACCGCGCGGCCACCCGCTGGGCCAGCGCCGCGTGGTCGTACCCGGCGATCCGGTCCGCGGTGACCAGCGCGGCGGCATCGGCCACCGTGCAGAAGTGCAGCAGTTCGCTGTCCCGGTGCGCGGGCAACGCGAACACCGGCAGCGCCCCGATCCGCCAGCAGCTGAAGAGCACGGCGACGTACGCCGCGACGTTGGGCAGCTGCACCACCACCCGGTCACCGCGGCGGACGCCCACGCCGTGCAGACCGGCCGCGACCCGTTCGGTCGCGAGTTCGAGATCTCGGTAGCTCCAACGCGTCTCGGTGTCGATCACGGCTGTCCGGTCAGCGAACCGCTGCACCGCCGCGTCCAGCAGGCCGGGGAAAGTCTGGTCGGTCCAGTACCCGGCATCGCGGTAGCGGGCAGCGACGTCTCCCGGCACCGGCACCCAGGCGCCCAGCGGGCGGCGGGAGCTCGTCGCGGCACCGTCGGCGCTCGGAACCCGTCGGGCGGTCACCGGAGTTCACCGCCGGGCAGGGCCAGCGCGGCCAGCACGGCCCGCACCTTGGCCGTCGTCTCGTGCAGCTCCGCCTCCGGCTCGGAGGCGGCGACGATGCCCGCCCCCGCCTGCACCCGCACCCGGGCACCGTCCAACAGGGCTCCGCGAATGGTCACCGCCCACTCCCCGTCACCGGAGCCGTCGGTCCAGCCGACCGTGCCGCCGTACAGCCCACGGCCGTCCGGTTCCAGCTGCCCGATCAGCGCGGCCGCCGCCGCTGCCGGTCGGCCGCCCAGCGCCGGGGTCGGCGCGAGCGCGGCGGCCAGGTGGAGACTGGTCACGGACGGGTCCCGCAGCTCGCCGCGGATGTGACTGCCCAGGTGCCACATGCCCGGCGCCGCCACGAGTTCCGGCTCGGACGGCACGGTCAGCCGCCGGCACCACGGCGCCAGGGTGTCGGCGATCGCCTCCACCACCACGGCGTGCTCGCGGTGGTCCTTGGCCGACGCCCGGAGCCGCGCCGCCTGATCGGCATCGGCCGCACCGCCGGGGCGCGGCGTCGACCCGGCCAACGGGAACGACGTCACGGCCAGGCCGCGCCGGCGGACCAGCAGCTCCGGCGTCGCGCCCACCAGGACCGGACCGGCCGGGGTGCGCAGTTGGTAGCGCCAGGTGCGACCGGGCGTGGCCGCCGCCGCCGCCAGCACCGCGTCCGGATCCACGGCGCTCGAGTACTCCAGCAGCAGCGCCCGGGACAGCACCACCTTGCGCGCCTGCCCGGGTCCGGCCGGGCCGTCGGCGATCCAGTCCAGGGCCCTGCGCACCGCGTCGCGGTAGCCGACCGGATCCGGTCGGGACTCGACGCCGAGCAGCACCGGCGCGGGCTCCCTCGGCGCCGGCAGCACCGGCAGGGCCGGTCGCTCGTCGACCGGCCCGTGCACCAGGACCGCGGCGGCGTCCCGTTCGAACGGCAACGCACCGCCGACCATCGTGTCCGGATGGGCGGCCAGCACGGCGGCCACCCGGTCGGCCAGCCCGGCGCGGGTGCCGTCCAGCCAGCGACCCCCGGTCACCGACCGCCACACGAGGGCGTCCGATCCGCCCCCGGGGCGCTGGTCGACCGGATCCCCGGGCAATGACGATCCGCCGCCGAACCGGAACGCCGGTGCGGGCGGCCGGGCCGCGACGCCTCGCTCGGAGCCCGCGCTCGCCCGTGCCTCGCTCACGCGACTCCCCGGCGCCATCTGATCGGAGCCCGCGCTCGCTCGTCCCTCGCTCACGCGACTCCTCACAGGCTCGCCCCTCCGTCGACGGTGACCACCTGCATGGTCAGGTGCCGGGCCAACGGGGACAGCAGGAACACCGCGGTCGCGGCCACATCCGCCGGATCCGCGATGCGACCGATCGGGATCGGTCCGCGGAACGATCCCGCATCCCCGGCCGCCACCGCCGCGCCGCCGTCATCGGCCGCCGGATCCGGCCACAGCGCCCGCTGCATCGGGGTGTCGGTCGCGCCCGGAGCCAGCACGTTGCACCGTACGCCGCGACCGGCCAGCTCCAGCCCGATCGCCCGGACCAGCGCCGCCGCGGCCGCCTTGGACGCGCCGTACGCGCCGATCCGGGTGCGGGCCCGGGCCGCCGCGTCGGACCCGATCACCACGATCGCCCCGTCCCCCCGACCCGCCATGGCGCGCCCCGCCGTGCTCACCACCTGCCAGGTGCCCAGGGTGTTCACCTGCAGCATCCGCTGCACGTCCGCCTCGGCCGACTCGTCCAGCAGCGAGCCCACGGCCAGCGCCCCCGCGGCGTGCGCGACCAGGTGCACCGGGCCGATCCGCCGCTCGATGTCGGCGAACGCCGCTCGCACCGCCGCACCGTCGGTCACGTCCAGCCGGGCGTCCAGATCACCGACGGCCCATCCGGCCGGATCCTGGCGGTCGAGCCCGATCACCCGGGCCCCGGCCGCCCGCAGCGCGACCGCCACCGCGGCCCCGATGCCCTGGGCTGCCCCGGTGACCACGGCCACCCGGCCGCGGACACCGAACGGGTCCGACGCGTCGGCCGCCGGAGTCGGGCGCGTCGGATCGCGCTGCAGCTCGTCCGACACGCCCACCCCTCGACTCCGACTCAACCAAGGAAAGGCTAACTGAATGCCGAGCCACATCGAACACCGGGTCACGGACGAGTGACGGGGCCCGACCGATGGCCGGACCCCGTCGTGCCGTGCAGCAGACCTCGGCTCAGCCGAAACGGCCGGAGATGTAGTCCTCGGTCGCCTTCTGCGTCGGATTCGAGAAGATCTTGGCCGTCTCGTCGTACTCGATCATCCGGCCGGGCTGACCGACGCCGGCCAGGTTGAAGAACGCGGTGCGGTCCGAGACGCGGGCCGCCTGCTGCATGTTGTGGGTCACGATGACGATCGTGTAGTTGACCTTCAACTCGCTGATCAGGTCCTCGATCGCCAGCGTCGAGATCGGGTCGAGAGCCGAGCAGGGCTCGTCCATCAGCAGCACCGACGGCTCGACCGCGATGGCGCGGGCGATGCACAGACGCTGCTGCTGACCACCGGACAGGCCGGCGCCCGGCCGCTGCAACCGGCTCTTCACCTCTTCCCAGAGGTTGGCGCCCTTGAGCGACCGCTCGACGATGTCGTCGAACTCGCGCTTGTTCTTGCGGGAGCCGGCGATCTTGTAGCCGGCGATGACGTTGTCGTAGATCGACATCGTCGGGAACGGGTTCGCCTTCTGGAACACCATGCCCACGGTGCGGCGCACGTTCACCGGATCGACGCCGGGCCCGTACAGATCCTCACCGTCCAGCAGCACCTTGCCCTCGACACGGCCGCCGGGGATGACCTCGTGCATGCGGTTCAGCGTGCGCAGGAAGGTGGACTTCCCGCAGCCGGACGGGCCGATGAAGGCCGTCACCGTGCGCGGCGCGATGTTGATGGACGCGCCCTCCACGGCGAGGAAGTCGCCGTAGTACACGTTCAGGTTGTCGACGTCGATGCTCTTGGCCATGTCAGTTCCCTCTTGGTCCCGAGGTCCGGGTCACTTGGTCTTCGGCTGGGCCAGGCGGGCCAGCAGTCGGGCGACGATGTTCAGGATCAGCACCAGCAGCACCAGGGTCAGCGCCGCGCCCCAGGCCCGGGCCTCGGTCAGGTCGCTGGTCCCGGTGCCGGACCGCTTGCCCAGCTGGTCCCAGACCATCATCGGCAGGGTGGCCTGATCACCCGAGAACGGATTGAAGTTGATCGAGGACGCGTAGCCGGTCAGCAGGATGAGCGGCGCGGTTTCGCCGGCGACGCGGGCCACGGCCAGCAACGCCGAGGTGATCAGGCCGGACAACGCGGTGGGCAGCACGACCTTGAGGATGGTGCGCCACTTGGGCACGCCCAGGGCGTAGGACGCCTCGCGCAGGTCCCGCGGGACCAGCTTGAGCATCTCCTCGGACGAGCGCACCGCGACCGGGACCATCAGGATGGCCAGCGCGATCGCGCCGGCGGCACCGAACGGCCGGGCGCCGAAGCCGAGCAGCAGGAACGTGTAGACGAACAGGCCGGCCACGATCGACGGCACCCCGGTCATGACGTCGACGAAGAACGTCACCGCCTTGGCGAACTTGCCGCGGCCGTACTCGACCAGGTAGATCGCCGTGAAGATGCCGATCGGCAGGGCGATGACCGCGGCGATGGCCACGATCTCGAGGGTGCCGATGAGCGCGTGGTAGAGCCCGCCGCCCTCGCGTCGGCTGGTGACGCCGTTCATCGAGTGGCTGAAGAAGTCGACCGAGAAGGCTGGGATGCCGCGGATGGCGATGTAGCTCAGGATCAGCACCAGCGGCACCACGGCGGCCACGAAGCAGGCATAGATCAGCGTCGAGGCCAGCCGGTCCTTGGCCCGCCGCACGCCCTCGACCGAGAACGACCAGCCGGTGAGGATGATGACGAACAACGCGGCCGCGGTGAAGAACGCGGTCCCCCAGCCGGTCCAGCCCAGGGCGAACCTGATGCCCAGGGCGAGGGCCACGGCGAGCGCGCCGACGGCGATCGGAGCCCAGCGCGGCAGGCGGGCCCCGACGAGGTCGGACGGCTGACCGCTGAGCTGCGGCCGCTGCGCGATGGTGGTGCTCATGCCGTGAACTCCTTGCGCCGGGCGATGATCATGCGGGCGATCGAGTTGACGATCAGGGTGATCACGAACAGGAACAGGCCGGCCAGCACCAGCGCGGCGACGGCCACTGGGTTGCCACCGGCCTCGCCGAACTTCAGGGCGATGGTCGAGGCGAAGGTGTCGCCGCCGGGCTCGGTGAGGTGCCAGTTGATGCGGAAGCCGGAGTTCAGCACCAGGGCCACCGCGATGGTCTCGCCGAGGGCACGGCCCAGGCCGAGCATCGAGGCGGAGATCATGCCGGCGCGGCCGAAGGGCAGCACCGCGGTGCGGATCATCTCCCAGCGGGTCGCCCCGAGCGCCCAGGCCGCGTCGATGGTCTCGCGCGGGGTCTGCAGGAAGACCTCACGGCACACGGCGGAGACGATCGGGATGATCATGATGGCCAGCACGATGCCGGCGATGAGCAGCGACTTGCCGTACTGCGCGGCCGTCGTCGCGGTGGCGTTGTTGAACAGCGGGATCCAGCCGAAGTAGTCGTTCAGCCATTTCTGGAAGCCCTGGGTGTTCGGGATCAGGAAGTACAGACCCCACATACCGAAGACCAGCGACGGCACCGCGGCCAGCAGGTCGACGATGGCACCGAGGGCGGTGGCTGCCCTGCGCCGGGCGTAGATCGAGATGAAGAGAGCGATGCCGATGGCGATCGGGACGCCGATCACCATGGCGATGACCGCCGACACGAGCGTGCCGAACAGCAGCGCCGCGACGCCGAAGATCGGTGGCGTGCCCTGCGGGTTCCACGACTGGGTGGTGAAGAGGTTGCCCTCGTTGTCGGTGAACGCCGGGATCGACTTCCACACCAGGAAGATCGCGATGGCGGCCATGACGACCAGCAGGATGCCGCCGGAGCCGGCCGCCAGGCCCTTGAACACCCGGTCACCCAGGCGGACGGACTGTCCGGAGATGCCGGTGCCCCCACCCGTCGCGCCGGTGTCGGCGTGGCGATCGCCGTCGGCGGGCGGCGGGGTGAGTGTGTCGGTGGCGGACTCGTGGTGGGCCGCCCGCTCGGCCAGGCGGGACGCGGCCGCCTCCGTCGCAGCGGTGCCGTGTTCGGCGGCGGCGCGCTCGAGCGCAGCGTCGGGGTCGGAACCGACCCGGAGGTTGCGCCGGGTGTTGTCGCCGTCAGTGCTCATCAGCGATCCATTTCGAAGGAGGGCCGGCCGGGCGATCCAGGCCCCGGTCCGGGGGGGGGGGGGGGGGCCCCCCGGGGGGGGGGGGGGCCCCCCGGGGGCGGGCGGGGGGGGCGTTCGCCCGCTTTTGGGCGGGGGGCGGGCCCGACGGGCCAGGGCCTTGATCGACGATCAGACAGCGGTCAGGACACGGCCTGGATGGACTCGACGACCCGGGTCTGCAGCTCGGCCGGGAGCGGCGCGGCGCCCAGCTCCTCCATGGAGGCCTGGCCGTCGGTCGCCATGTAGCCCAGGAAGGACTTCAGCAGGTCGACGTTGTCGCCGTTGCCGGCGGAGCAGACGATCTCGTAGGTGACCAGCACGGCCGGGTAGGCGTCGGCCTCCTGGGTGGCGTAGTCGAGCTTGAGCGCCAGGTCGTTGCCCTCGCCGACGACCTCAGCCGCGGCCAGCGCGTTGCCCGCGGTCTCGGCGGTCAGCTCGACCGCGCCACCGCCGTTGTCGATCTGGGCGATGCCCAGGCCGGCGTCCTCGGCGAAGCCCCACTCGACATAACCGATCGAGCCCGGGGTGCCTTCGACCTGCTGGGACACCCCGTCACTGCCCTGGGCGGCGACGCCACCCGGCGCCTGCCAGGCGTTGCCCGGCTCGAAGCCCCAGGCGTCTCCGGCGGCGGCCTTCAGGTAGCGGGTGAAGTTGGCGGTGGTGCCGGAGTCCTCGGCGCGGTGCACGGCCTGGATGGCCAGGTCCGGCAGGGAGGCACCGGAGTTGATCTCGGCGATCTCCGGGGCGTTCCAGTTGGTGATGGTGCCGTCGAAGATGCCGGCCAGCACGGCCGGGGTCATCACCAGGGAGTCGACGCCGTCCAGGTTGTAGGCCATGGCGATCGGGCCGACGACCATGGGCAGGTTCCACGCCGGGTTGCCCTCGCAGCGGGCCTCGGCCTGGGTCTGCTGGTCGGCGTTCAGCGCGGAGTCCGAGCCGGCCCAATCGGTCTGGTTGCCGACGAAGTCCTGCACGCCCTTGCCGGAGCCACCGCCGCCGTAGGCGTTGACGTTCGCGCCGCAGAGCGCGTTGAAGTCGGCGATCCACTGTTCCATCACGCGACCCTGAGCGGTCGAACCGGAGGACCGCAGGTCACCCTCGGCGCAGGTGAAGCCCGCGCCCTCGAAGGTGGTGGTGTCGCCCGAGCCGGTGGTGCCACTCGAGCTGCTGGTGGCCCCGGTCGAGGTCGAGCCCGACGAGGCAGACGACGAGGACGACGACGAGGACGAAGGGGTCGCGGTGTTGTCGTCGCTGCCGCAGGCGGACAGCGTCAACGCACCGGCGGCGGCGAGCGCCAGCAGCGTCGAGACTCGGGTGCGCGTGTTCTTCACGCTTGATTCCTCCATGGCGTCTGTGTCCGGACGAGCCGGGCTGGTGTCCCGGCGAAGCTGCGCCCGGAACCGGGTGATGGCAGTCGGACGACCCGGAGACCGCATGGGTCCAGGGTCGGCTGTGCGATCGCCCGGAACGGTATGGGCGTCGGGTAGCCAGATGGACCGAGACGGGTGAACGGACGATGAACACGGCGCCGCTTCACCCCGTCGCGCCGACTCTCACCCGGAAGGCAAGCTGCCGATCGAGTGGACATCGACTCCGTCGTACGCGGCATCACTCACCAGGGGTGATCGCCGGAGCGGTGATCGACGTCCGGGTGAGGCGCTCGCGCACTCAGAGGGTCGACGGTGGTCGGTACACGACGTTGCGCAGCCGGGTCGAGAACGACCAGCGGTCGTACAGGGCCAATGCCGCTCGGTTGTCGCCCTCCACGTACAGCATCACCGTGCCGAGGCCCCGGTCGCGCAGATGGTGCAGGCCGGCCGCGGTGAGCGGTGACCCCAGGCGACGGACCGGGGACCGCGGGTCCACGCCGATGACGTAGACCTCGCCGACCGGGCCTGGCTCCCTTCCGGGCTCCGGGGTGGGGTCGGCGCTGTGGACCTTGGTCCAGTGGAAGCCCAGCACGGTGTCGTCCGCGTCGACAGCCAGGAAGAAGCCGGCCGGGTCGAACCAAACCTGGGCCATCTCGGCCCGCAGCCCGGCCAGATCGAGCCGGCCCTGCTCGGGGTGCCAGGCGAAGGCGCGGGCGTTGACGCCGAGCACCTGCTCCTCGTCCTGGCCGGGGACGAACGTGCGCAGGCGCACCCCGTCCGGCCAGACCGCGTCGGGGAGTTCCCCACTCAACGGCCGGCGCAGTTGCAGCAGCTCCCGGGTCGCGACCAGTCCGGTGCGGCCGGCCAGCGCCACCGCGGCCGGCAGGGCGCCGTAGGACCACACCCCGGGTGCCCCCCGGTCGAGGGCCTGCTGCACCAGCCTCAGCCCCAGACCGCGGCGCCGGTTCGCCGGCAGCACCACGAACTCGGCCGGGTCCCCCGGCGGCGTGGCCAGCACCCCCACCGCCATCGCGGCCCCCGACGCGTCCGACGGCAGCGGCTCACTCCGCGCGTCGACCAGGTGGATGAGTTCGGGGTGGTCGGCCAGCCCGTCCAGCACGTGACCGGACAGGGCCGGGACGCCGTCGACGACGGCCGCCGTGTTGACCAGGTCCCGGACCGCCGCCGCGAAGGCCGGACCGTCCGTCGCGCGTCCGCTCACGCCGAGACGTTGCTCGACGTCTCGTCCCGCCGCATGGCCCGCGCCGTCGGCACCATCTTGTAGCCCACGTTGCGGACGGTCCCGATGAGGGACTCGTGCTCGGCGCCGAGCTTGGCGCGCAGTCGTCGCACGTGGACGTCGACCGTGCGGGTGCCGCCGAAGAAGTCGTAGCCCCAGACCTCGGTGACCAGCTGCTCGCGAGTGAAGACCCGGCCCGGGTGCTGAGCCAGGAACTTCAGCAGCTCGAACTCCTTGTAGGTCAGCTCGAGCGGGCGGCCACGCAGGCGGGCCGTGTAGGTGTCCTCCTCGATGGTGAGGTCACCCAGGCTGATCATCCCGGAGTTGGCTGCGGTGGTCGTCCGCGCGGCCAGCAGCCGCAGCCGGGCGTGCACCTCGGCCGGTCCGGCGCTGGCCAGCACCACGTCCGCGACGCCCCACTCGGGACCGATGGCGACCATGCCGCCCTCGGTGACCACAGCCAGGATGGAGACGGCCAGACCGTCGGCACCGAGCAGCCGACACAGGGTGCGAGCCGCGGCCAGGTCGTGGCGGGCGTCCAGCAGCACCAGATCATAGGGCCCCGAGGTGACCAGCGACGCGGCCTCCGGCGGAGCGGCACGCAGCCGGATCGGCAACAGGTCGAGGGCGGGCAGCACGCTCCCCGGCGTCGGGTCCCCGGTCAGCAGCAACAGCTCCATGGAACCATCTCCTCAATCCCGGGGTCATCCCACCGAAACGTCGCGGGAAGTCTAACGGCGGAACTGCGCGTGAACGGGTGGTGTGGCAGGGAGCACGGCAAGTCGTGTCGTAGCCACTCCTGGTCGCGCCACCGACCGGCGCCGCCGGATCGGATCACCCCAGATCACTCAACGTGCGTGAGGGGAGCGCGAAGGGGCGGGGTGACACCCACTCGACCGAGTGGTCGGGTCACCGGACACTGACACCGGGTCACCGCCCCCGGTTCTCATGGGGTGGGAGCGGCCGATCGGGCGGCGCCTCGCCGGCGCAATGCGCCCGACACGGTCGGGATCTGCGCCTCGGACGCCGCCTCACGTCGACCCCCGCCCCGCCCCGGCACACTGATCGGCGTGAAGAAGCTGGTGATCACCCTCGTGGTGCTGGCGGCACTGTTGGTCGGGCTGGACCTGCTCGGCCGCTGGTTCGCCGAGCGGGAGGTGAGCGCGGGCGTGGCCGGGCAGCTGCCGGCCGGCGCCTCCGTGGACACCGACATCCACGGCTTCTCCTTCCTCTGGCAGGCGGTGCGCGGTGAGTACCCGTCGGTGACCCTGTCCGCCGACGACCTCACCGTCCAGCAGCTGACCGGGGTCTCGGCCACGGTCGATCTGACCGACGTCGACCTGCCGCTGTCCGGCGCGCTGTCCGGCAACGTCGACGCGCTGACCGCCGCCCGGGCGGCCGGTGAGGCGGTCATCCCGGCCGCCTCGGTGTCGACGGCCACCGGTGGGCGTCCGGTCGGGCTGGCGCCGGCCCCCAGCGGCTCCCCCGACGAAGTGGTCATCAGCACGCCGGTCGAGGTCCTGGGTCAGACGGTCACGGTCAGCGCGACTGCCGGAGCCTCGATCACCGACGACGTGCTGACGCTGCGGGTCACCCAGGTGTCCGCGGCCGGCACGGCCGTGCCCGCCGCGGTCTCCGCCGACCTGCAGGGGTCACTGTCACTGGACCTGTCCCTGATCGGGGTGCCGTTCCCGGTCACCGACGCCGGCGTGACCGCCCGCGACGGGGACCTGGTCATCACCGCCACCGCCGAGGACATCCGGGCCGACGACCTGCGGTGACGCCTGCCCCGGGCGACCGGCGCCACCGACGGGAGGAATGTCCGGACTGCTACCGTGGCAGCCATGGGGCCGTTGCTCACCAGCCGGCGCGCCGTCGATCTCGTGCGGGTCGGCAGTGCGCTGTGTTGCGAGCCCTCATGGGGAGTGCGCTGACCCTCCGGTCCTACGCTCCCGGCCGCGAGGTCGGCCACCCCTGAGCCGCCGACGTCCGGCCCCCTCCGATGCCCGACCGGCCGCAGTGACCTGCCGCCGGTCGATCCGCACCGCGATCCTCCCGAGATGACAGCACCGCGCGGCCCCGCCCGCGCCCCATCCCCGCCGACCGGCGGGACACGAAGGAGCAGCCGCATGAGCCGCGAGCAGGCCCTGGTCACCACCGACTGGGCGGAGCAGCACCTGGACACCCCCGGCCTGGTCTTCGTCGAGGTCGACGAGGACACCACCGCCTACGACGGTGGGCACCTGCCGGGTGCCGTCAGGATCAACTGGAAGACCGAGCTGCAGGACGCGGTCCGGCGCGACTTCGTCGACCGGCCCGGCTTCGAGAAGCTGCTGTCCGAGAAGGGCATCAGCAACGACGACACCGTCGTGCTCTACGGCGGCAACAACAACTGGTTCGCCGCCTACGCCTACTGGTACTTCAAGCTGTACGGGCACCAGGCCGTCAAGCTGATCGACGGCGGTCGCAAGCGCTGGGAGCTGGACGGCCGCCCGCTGGTCACCGAGGTGCCGGACCGGCCGGAGACCAGCTACACCGCGCAGGAACAGGACCTGGCCATCCGGGCCTTCCGCGACGAGGTCGTGGCGGCCATCGGCACCCAGAACCTGATCGACGTCCGCTCCCCCGACGAGTTCTCCGGCAAGCTGCTCGCCCCGGCCCACCTGCCGCAGGAGGCGGCCCAGCGCGGCGGTCACATCCCGACCGCACTGAACGTGCCGTGGTCGAAGGCGGCCAACGAGGACGGCACCTTCAAGTCGGACGCGGAGCTGGCTGAGCTGTACGCCGCGGTCGGCCTGGACGACAGCAAGGACACCATCGCCTACTGCCGCATCGGGGAGCGCTCCAGCCACAGCTGGTTCGTGTTGTCGGAGCTATTGGGCAAGAAGAACGTGAAGAACTACGACGGCTCCTGGACCGAGTACGGCTCGCTCATCGGCGTCCCGGTCGAGACCGGCTCCGGCGCCTGAGCCGGCCGGACCACGTGCCAGACCCGCTGAGGAAGGAGATCCGCATGGCCCCCCTGACCGCGTCGTCCTGCGCCGCACCGGAGCAGACGGTCGAGCTGCCCGAGGGCACCAACACCACCGACCAGGCCGTCGTGCAGGGCCGGGTGCTGGCCGACGCCGCGCCCGTCGGCGGCGCCTTCGTCCGCCTGCTGGACGCGACCGGCGAGTTCACCGCCGAGGTGGTCAGCTCCCCGGAGGGCGTCTTCCGCTTCTACACGGCGCCGGGCACCTGGACCGTCAGGGCGCTGTCCCGGGCCGGCAGTGGCCAGGCCGACCTGGCCGTCACCACCGGCGTGTTCGAGGTGGACGTCCCGGTCGCCCGCTGACCGGAGCGCCCCTCGTCGAGCCCGGCCCGAACCGGTCCGGGACGGGCGCGACGCCGCGGCGGCCCCGGTCGGGGCTGCGGGGGTGGGGGCGCGCCCACCCGGCGGTCACTGATCAGCGCGACCACCGCTTGTTAGGGTGTCCGGGTGCTGCACCTCTTCTTCGTCGCCCTCCTCATCGTTGTGGCCGTGGCGATCCTCTGGTTCTCGGTCTACGTCGTCTACCGCTTGATCCACGAGGACAAGTGACCGCGGCCGACTCCGGGAACGACCCCGAGCACGGTCTCGGGTCCTCGTTCTCCGAGGTGACCGAGATGGTCTCCGCGGAGACCACCGCCGGTGTGCCCATCCCGGTCGACGACAGCGTCTCGGTCGAACGCGGGGTGTCCCCGGAGGTCATCGAGGGCACCGGTCCGGCCGACGCGAACGTGCCCAGGCTGCTGCAGCCGGGTCCGGACGCGTGACCGGCGGTCCCGAGCCCCGGCCCGACGGGCTGCCCGTCGACCCGGCCATCCCCGACGCCGAGCGCATCCCCGGGCTGGGCAGTGGTGACGCCGCCGTGGCCGCGGCCCAGGAGCGCGCCGCAGTGACCGGCGGGCGCAATCTCGCCGACGTCGAGCCGTTGCCGATCCCGGCCGACACGGCCAACCTGCGGCAGGGTCCCCCGCTGCACCCGGACTGCACCGTGCTGCTGCCGCTGATCGGCGTGTGGCGCGGGACCGGACTGTACGGCAACGAGCCCGGCGCCCGCGATCCACAGTTCGGCCAGCAGATCACCGTCTCGCACGACGGCCGGCCGTTCCTGCGCTACGAGTCGGTCACCTGGAAGCTCGGCGCCGACGGCGAGGTGACCGAGCCCGGCGACCGCGAACTCGGCTTCTGGCGACCGCAGCCCGACGGCTCCGTCGAACTGCTCGTCGCGCACGCCGAGGGCCGCATCGAGGTCTTCTACGGTCAGCCGCGGTCGGTGGCCAGTTGGGCGCTGAGCACGGACGGCGTGCTGCGCACCGCCACCTCGTTCCGCCCGGTGGTCGGCGCGGTCCGGCTGTACGGCGTCACCCCCGACGGCCGGCTGGCCTACGTCGAGGAGCGCGCGCACTCCGACGAGGAGCTGGCGCCCTTCGCGTCCGCCGCGCTGGAGCGCATCGCCGGCTGAGCCGGCGCAGGGTCAACCCGGTCGGTGGCGCCCAGGTCGGTCAGCCCCGGTCGGTCAGGTCCGGTCGGTCAGGTCAGGGCTCCGGTCCGGCTGGTAGACGCACAACCACACGGCACCGGGACGGATCGTCACCCGCAGCGTGCGGGACTCCGGCAGCACGTCGCCGTCCACCTCGCGCGGCTGCGGACGGTCGCTGGTCACCACGATGGTCCGGCCGCGCAGCACCTGCCGGCCCTGCACCCGGCGCTTGCGCAGCAGCACCCCGACGACCAGCCCCACCCAGTGACCCAGGTTCCGCGGCTCCAGCACGGCCACGTCGAAGGTGCCGCTGTCCGGTTCGGCGTCCGGGAGCAGCCGCAGCCCGCCCTGCAGCCGGCCCACGTTGCCGACCAGCACCGACCGCGCGGTACGGCGCGCGGGCGGATCGTCGTCGATGGCGATCTGCACCTTCATCGGCTTGTCGCGCAGGTGCTTGAGACCGGAGATCACGTACGCGGGCCAGCCGATCCTGGCCTTGAGCTCGGCCGGGGCGTCGGCCAGCAGGTGCGCGTCGAACCCCATCCCGGCCATCACCGCGAACATCGCCGTGTCGGAGTCCGGCGCTGGGCCGTCTCCGACTCCGACCACCTCACCGACGTCGATGCGTCGGCGGCCGCGCTCGACGGCCACCCGAACGCCCTCGGCCGGATCGTCCGGCAGGCCAAGGTTCGCGGCCAGCAGGTTGCCGGTGCCGGCCGGCAGCACGGCCAGCGCCGGGCCGTCCTCGGCCGGCTCCCGCCCGCCGGTCTCCGCGGACGTGGCGTGCACCAGTCCCTCGAGCACGGCCCGTACGGTGCCGTCCCCGCCGCAGGCGAAGATCACCTCGGCGCCGTCGGCGACCGCCTGCCGGGTCTGACCGACGCCCGGATCCTCGGCGGTGGTCTCCACCCAGGTGGCCGGCGGCCAGCCGGCCTCGGCCAACGCGCGGTCGACGATCGTGCGCCGCTCGGCCAGGTCGCTGACCCGGACGGGGTTGACGATCACCACCGAGCGCAGCGGCCGGCCGGGGCCGTCGGTGCGCTGCTCGGCGGGGGTCTCGGGACGATCGGCCAAGTCGGCGGCAGTGCCCACAGCGACGCCGTGCGCGACCCCGCTCACCCGGCCAACGCCGCGGAGACGACCTCACGGGCCTCGGCCTGCACCTGGGCCAGGTGCTCCGGGCCGCGGAAGGACTCCGCGTAGATCTTGTAGACGTCCTCGGTGCCGGACGGCCGGGCCGCGAACCAGGCGCTCTCGGTGGTGACCTTGAGCCCGCCGATGGGCGCGCCGTTGCCCGGCGCGGTGACCAGCCGGTCGGTGATCCGCTCGCCGGCCAGGGTGTCCGCGGTGACGTCCTGCGGCGAGAGCTTGGCCAGCTTGGCCTTCTCCGCCTTGGTCGCCGGCGCATCCACTCGGGCATAGGCCGGGTCGCCGAACTCGGCGACCAGGTTGCGGTAGTGCTCGCTCGGCGACTGCTGGGTCACCGCGGTGATCTCGCTGGCCAGCAGCGCGAGCAGAATGCCGTCCTTGTCGGTGGTCCACACGGTGCCGCGGGTGCGCAGGAACGACGCGCCCGCCGACTCCTCACCGCCGAACCCGATGCTGCCGTCGAGCAACCCGGGCACGAACCACTTGAACCCGACCGGCACCTCGACCAGCCGGCGGCCCAGCCGGGCCACCACCCGGTCGATCATCGAGGACGACACCAGCGTCTTGCCCACACCGGTCCGCGGGTCCCAGCCGGCGCGGTGCGAGTACAGGTACTCGATGGCCACGGCCAGGTAGTGGTTCGGGTTCATCAGCCCGCCGTCCGGGGTGACGATCCCGTGCCGGTCGGCGTCGGCGTCGTTCCCGGTGGCCAGCTGGAACGCCCGGTCGCCGGACTGGTGCGTCATCGTCTGCACCAGCGACGCCATCGCCGACGGCGACGAGCAGTCCATCCGGATCTTGCCGTCCCAGTCCAGCGTCATGAACGACCAGGTCGGGTCGACGCGGTCGTTCACCACGGTCAGATCGAGGTCGTAGCGCTCGGCGATGGCGGCCCAGTACTCGACCGACGCACCACCCAGCGGATCGGCCGCGATGCGCAGACCCGCATCCCGGACCGCGTCCATGTCCAGCACGTTCTCCAGGTCGCCGACGTAGCCGGCGGTGAAGTCGTAGAAGCCGGTGGTGTCGGCGTTGCGGGCCTGCTCGTACGGCATCCGCCGCACCTCGCGCAGGCCGCCGGCCAGGATCTCGTTGGCCCGGGCGGCGATCCAGTTGGTGGCGTCGGAGTCCGCCGGGCCCCCGGTCGGCGGGTTGTACTTGAAGCCACCGTCCCGCGGCGGGTTGTGGCTGGGCGTGACGACGATGCCGTCGGCCAGCCGCTCACTGCGGGCCCGGTTGGCCTTGAGGATGGCGTGCGAGACGGCCGGGGTCGGGGTGTAGCCGTCGGCCGAGTCGAGCATCACCGTCACACCGTTGGCGGCCAGCACCTCCAGTGCCGTGGCCTGGGCCGGACCGGACAGCGCGTGCGTGTCGGCGCCCATGAACAACGGCCCGTCGGTGCCCTGCCCGGCCCGGTACTCGCAGATGGACTGGGTGATGGCCAGGATGTGGTCACGGTTGAACGCCGTGTCCAGGGCGGATCCCCGGTGGCCCGAGGTGCCGAAGACGACCATCTGCTCCGGGACGGACACGTCCGGATGGAGGTCCTCGTAGGCCGCCAGCAACGCGTCGACGTCGATGAGGTCGGAAGCTTGTGCCGGCTGCCCGGCCCGCGGATGCATGACCTCATTCAACCGGACCCGGACCGTCACGGCGCGCGACGGGCTGGAACGGGAAGCAGAACCGGCCACGGACGCCGACGGGGGCGGGCCCACAGGCCCGCCCCCGTCAGGGATCAGTGCGACGACCAGCCGGTCAGCGCAGGTCGAAGCGGTCCAGCTCCATGACCTTGGTCCACGCGGCGACGAAGTCGGTCACGAACTTGTCGCGGGCGTCGTCGCTCGCGTAGACCTCCGACAAGGCCCGCAACTGCGAGTTGGACCCGAAGATCAGGTCGACCGCGGTGGCGGTCCACTTCACCTCGTCGGTGGCGACGTCCTGGATCTCGAAGACGTGCTCGTCGGTCTCCGACGCCTTCCACCGGGTGCCCGGGGCGAGCAGGTTGGCGAAGAAGTCGTTGGTCAGCACGCCCGGCCGGTCGGTGAGCACGCCGTGCGCGCTGTCCCCGACGTTGTTGCCCAGCGCCCGCAGACCGCCCACCAGCACGGTCATCTCGGGCGCGGTCAGGTTCAGCATGTAGGCCCGGTCGACCAGGAGGGTCTCCGGCTGCAGCTTGACCTGGGCCGGCAGCCAGTTGCGGAACCCGTCGGCCCGCGGCTCCAGCACCTTGAAGGAGTCGACGTCGGTCAGCTCCTGGGTGGCGTCCGTGCGGCCCGGGTGGAACGGCACGGTGACCTCGACACCCCCGGCCCGGGCGGCCTGCTCGACCGCGGCGGAACCGGCCAGCACGATGAGGTCGGCCAGCGAGATCTGCGCCCCACCGGCCGCGTTGAACTCCTGCTGGATGCCCTCGAGCGTGGTCAGCACGGAGGCCAGCTGCTCCGGCTGGTTGACCTCCCAGCTGCGCTGCGGCTCGAGCCGGATGCGGGCGCCGTTGGCGCCACCGCGCTTGTCGGTGGACCGGAAGCTCGCGGCCGAGGCCCACGCGGTCTGCACCAGCTGCGCGGCGCTCAGGCCGGACTCCAGCACCTTGCCCTTGAGCGCGGCGACGTCGGCCTCGCCGACCAGCGAGCCCTCGACGGCCGGCACCGGGTCCTGCCACAGCTGCGGCTCGGCCACCCAGGGGCCGAGGAACCGGCTGACCGGGCCCATGTCGCGGTGGAGCAGCTTGTACCAGGCCTTGGCGAAGGCCAGCGCGAACTCGTCCGGGTGCTCCAGCCAGCGACGAGAGATCTTCTCGTAGGCCGGGTCGACGCGCAGGGCCAGGTCGGTGGTCAGCATCGTCGGCTTGTACTTCTTGGCCGGGTCGAACGGGTCCGGGATGATCTCGTCGTCCGTCTTGGCGACGTACTGCTTGGCGCCGCCCGGGCTGGTGGTCAGCTCCCACTCGTACTGGAACAAGATCTCGAAGAAGCGGTTGCTCCACTCGGTCGGCCGGTCGGTCCAGGTGACCTCGAGACCGCTGGTGATGGTGTCCTTGCCCTTGCCGCTGTTGTAGGTGCTCAGCCAGCCCAGGCCCTGGGACTCGATCGGCGCCCCCTCGGGCTCCGGCCCGACGTGGTCGTCGGCGACGCCGGCGCCGTGGGTCTTGCCGAAGGTGTGGCCACCGGCGATGAGGGCGACGGTCTCCTCGTCGTTCATGGCCATGCGCGCGAAGGTCTCGCGGATGAAGTGCGCGGCGGCCAGCGGGTCGGCGCTGCCGCGCGGTCCCTCCGGGTTGACGTAGATCAGGCCCATCTCGGTGGCGCCGACGTCCGGCACCATCTCGGTGTCGGACGAGTAGCGCTCGTCACCCAGCCACGCGTCCTCGGGGCCCCAGAAGATCTCCTCGGGCTCCCACACGTCGACGCGGCCGAAGCCGAACCCGAAGGTCTTGAAGCCCATCGACTCGAGCGCGACGTTGCCGGCCAGCACCAGCAGGTCGGCCCAGGACAGTTTCTGGCCGTACTTCTGCTTGACCGGCCACAGCAGGCGGCGGGCCTTGTCCAGGTTCGCGTTGTCCGGCCAGCTGTTCAGCGGGGCGAACCGCTGACCGCCGTCACCGGCACCGCCCCGACCGTCACCGATGCGGTAGGTGCCCGCGGCGTGCCAGCTCATCCGGATCATCAGGCCGCCGTAGTGCCCGAAGTCGGCCGGCCACCAGTCCTGCGAGGTGGTGAGCACCTCGGTGATGTCCCGCTTGAGGGCCTCGACGTCGAGCTCGGCGAACTGCTGGGCGTACACGAAGTCGGGGCCCAGCGGGTCGACCTTGGACGAGTGCGCGCGCAGCACCGTCAGGTCGAGCTGGTTGGGCCACCAGTCCTTGTTGGTGCGCGGCCGGCGCCCGGTGTGCGGCTGCGGCGAGTCGATCGCCGGGTTCTCGCTCTCACTGCCGGTCGCGGTCGCCGAGTCGTGCATGACGGGGCAGCCGGCGGCCGCCTTCTGATCGACGCCCTGCGCGCTCGAGGGGGTGTCTGGGGAGCTCATCGGGTTCCTTCCGGATCAAGTGACGCGGCGGTCGCGGTTCGTGGGAGCCGACACTCGGGGCAGGTGCCCCAGTAGACGATCTCGGCCTCGTCGATCACGAAGCCGTGGTCGTCGGAGGCGGCGAGACAGGGGGTGTGGCCGACGGCGCAGTCGACGTCGGCGATGGTGCCGCAGCTGCGGCACACGACGTGGTGGTGGTTGTCCCCCACCCGGGACTCGTACCGGGCGGTCGCACCGGCGGGTTCGATGCGGCGGACCAGGCGGGCGTCGGTGAGCGCGCGGAGCACGTCGTACACGGCCTGCCGGGAGACCGCGGGCAGATCCTCCCGCACCAGCGTGAAGACCGTGTCGGTGTCGACGTGCGGGTGGTCGCGGAGCGCGGCCAGCACCGCCACCCGGGGGCGGGTGACCCGCAACGAGGCAGCGCGCAGCTGGGCCTCGAGCTCGGACGTCACGCACCGACCGTAGCCGACTTTTCTGGACCGGATCAAGTTTCTGCCGGCCCGGGGGACGGATCGGAAAGGGTTCGACGGCCGGACACCCGGGGGCTACGGTGCCGTCATCATGCTCATCTGATCGCGCCCGCCCCGGGACCGAGGCCGCCGACCGCGCATCCGCGTCGACGCACGCCCGCCGGGGAGAGTTCCGGCCGCGAGGGACCCACCATGACCGCTTCCCCCACCACAACATCCGGCCCGTCGTCCGGCCCGTCGTCCAGCACGGTCGCGCGTTCCGTCCGGGCCACCGACCTGACGGTGCGCCGGCAGGGTCGCACCGTGCTGGACGGACTGTCGCTGTCCGTCCCGCCCGGCCGGCGGCTCGGTGTCGTCGGCGAGAACGGCACCGGCAAGTCGACCCTGCTGCTGGCGCTGGCCGGCGAGCTGGCACCGGACGGCGGCCGCGTCACCGTCCCCGCCGACACCGTCCACCTGCCGCAGGAACCGGCGTTCGCCAACGGGGACACGATCCGCGCCGTGCTGGACCGTGCGTTGGCCCCGCTGCACGCGTCGGCCCGTCGGGTCGAGGAGCTCAGCGCGGAACTGGCCGGCGGCGGGCCGGAGGTGGCCGAGGAGTACGCGCGGGTGCTCGAGTGGGCGGTGCGGCACGACGCCTGGGACGCCGACCGGCGCACCGAGGTGGCCGCCCGCCGGTTGGGCGTGCACGACCTCGACCGGACCCGGACGGTCGGCACGCTCTCCGGCGGACAGCGGGTGCGGCTCGCCCTGGCCGCCGCCATCGCCCGGGTCCCCGACTGCCTGCTGCTCGACGAGCCGACCAACCACCTGGACCGGGCGGCCGTCGCGGTGCTGGAGGAGATGCTGCTGGCCACGGCCGGTGCCGTCGTGCTGGTCAGCCACGACCGGGTGCTGCTGGATCGGACCTGCACCCACCTGCTCGACCTCGACCCCACCCGCGATCGACCCAGCGGCGCCGGCACCCGGATGTCGCTCACCGAGGACAGCGATCCGGGCGACCCGGGCGTGTTCACCCGGTACCTGGCCGAGCGGTCCGCCGCCCGAGAGCGCTGGGACCGCGCGTACGCCGAGCAGGAGGAGCGGCTGGCCGAGCTGCGGGCCGCGACGGTGGTCACCGACCGGGCCGTCGCGCCCGGACGCGGCCCCCGGGACCACGACAAGTTCATCACCCACTTCAAGGGCGAGGGGGTGCAACGGACGGTGGCCCGCCGGGCCCGGGACGCCCAGCGGCGACTGGACGACGCGCTGCGGCACCGGCTGCCGGAACCGCCACCACCACCCCGGGTGCTGCTGCCGGAGGAGCCCGTCACGGCGGCCACCGCACCGGACGAGCCGATCGTCGAGGTGGCCGATCTGCACGTGTGCGGGCGGCTGCGGCTGCCCCGGCTGGTCGTGCCGCGCGGCGGCCACCTGCTGCTCACCGGGGCGAACGGCACCGGCAAGTCGACGCTGCTGGCGGTGCTCGCCGGCCGACTGGCGGCCGACCGGGGCGACGTGGCGGTGCGGGCCGCGCGGATCGGTCACCTGCCGCAGGACGGCTTGCCCGTCCCGGCCGGCGCCGAGCCGGCCGACCCTGCCGCCACCGCGGCCGACCAGCACCGGCGGTGGGTGGGCGCGGACGCGGCCGAGGCGACCCCGCTGGTCGAGCTCGGGCTGGTCGACCGGGCGGACACCGACCGACCGCTCGGCATGCTGAGCGTCGGGCAGCTGCGCCGGGTGGCGCTGGCCATGGTGCTGGCCGCCCGCCCGGACCTACTGCTGCTCGACGAGCCGACCAACCACCTCTCGCCGGCGCTGGCCGCCGAACTGGAGGCGGCACTGACCGCCACCCCGACCACCGTGCTGCTCACCGGGCACGACCGCTGGCTGGTCGACACCTGGCCGGGGACGCTGGTCCGGATCGGAGCCGACGGCACCACCGGGACCGACCCGGAGACACGGAACGGAGCGGAGCGGGATGAGCGACCACCACACCGCCGGCGACGACTGGCCGACCGGCTCCGGTAACACGGCCAGGGGCGCCCCGGCCGCGGTCGGGCTGCACACCCTCGACGACCTCACCCGGTGGACGCGCGCGGAGGTGCTGGCGCTGCACGGCGTCGGCCCAAGGCGCTCGGCGTCCGGGACCGGGCGCTGGCCGAGCGGGGGCTGACCTGGCGTTCCACCGCAGGTTGAGCCGCCGTCAGTCCGGGATGATCCGGTGCGCGAACACGGTGTTCCGGGCGTACCAGCCGCTGGCCCGATACGGCCGGATCCGGACGCCGGCCGGGATGTCCACCCGATGGAAGTCCATCCGGCCGCTGCCGCCGGCGTCGAGCACCAGCGGCGTGGCGGTCGGGCCGACGCCACAGGCGCCGAGCCAGAGCACCGCGTGCGAGACGACGCCGGCGTCGCTGCGGATGTAGACGATGTCGGCGGGCTGGAGCTGGGCGACGAAGGCGTCGTGATCGGTCGCGGTGAGCACCGCGATCCGCCGGGACGGCGCGGCGCCCCGCAGGGTGATCCGGCGCAGCAACAGCGACTCGCCGGCGGCGGCCCGCCGGGTCCGCGGATCGCGGCCGTCGAACTCCGACTGGGCGGCCACGCCGGTCGGCAGGTCGATCCCGAGGGCGTACGAGTACACGAAGCTGGTGAAGTTGCTGCAGTCCAGGCCCGGCCCGCGCAGCCCCGAGCGCACCGGCTTGTGCGGCCACCCGACGGGCGGGGACCAGGCCGGCACGTGGTGGTGCTGGTAGTCCAGACCGATGAGCGCGGCGGCCACCGACAGCACCCGTTCACGGGCCACCCGACCGCGGAACCGGTTCGCCGGCACCGGGTACCGGCGCGCGGGCGGTCCCCACGATCCCCAGCGGGACCGGGTCGACTGGGCGTACCAGAGCTCCGCCGGGATGCTCGCCTGGGCGCTCGGGTCGCTCCACGGTGCTCGGTCGAAGCCGGTCAGCCGCTGGTCCGCGGGGACGCCGAACCGCATCGAGTAGGGCGAGCGGTAGGCGGGTGCGACGTCGACCGGCTGCAACGCCGACAGTTCGGCGACGGCGGTCATCCGCGCTCACGGGACGCACTGATCACTCACGAAGTGTCACATCCACGGCTGGCTCAACTGGAGCGTGACGTCTGACACCTCGACGTTGCTCCGCGTTACTCCTAATTCGGAGGTTGTTACTCCTAACTCAGGCGCTTAGACTCTCGGCACCGACGGCCAGGAGGAGGACCATGGAACAGGCGGAAGCCGCCGCCCTTGTCGAGTACCTGCGAGCCTTCGGCAGTGAGGATGCCTCGATCGAGGCCAAGACGGCCAGCACCACCCTGCCAACTTCTGTGCTTGAGACCCTGTCGGCGTTCGCCAACAGTCCGGGTGGGGGCACCCTCGTGTTGGGCGTCGATCAAGGCGCAGGATTCGCTGTCACCGGGGTCGGCGATGTCGCCAAGCTCCAGCATGACTTGGCTTCACAAGCCCGCGACTCACTGAGCCCTCCCCTCCGGCCAGCGATCCACATGCACACGGTCGACGGCGCTAACATCATTGTCGCAGACGTCTCTGAACTGCCGCGGAGCCAGAAGCCTTGCTACATCACCAGCAAAGGAATTCAGAAAGGCAGTTACGTTCGGGTGGCCGACGGTGATCGACACTTGACTACCGAGGAAGTCAATCAGGTGATCGCTGAGCGGGGCCAGCCGCTTTTCGATCACGAACTGGTGGACACGGCCACCATTGAAGACTTGGACCCGAATGCAGTGTCTGGCTTGCTTTCGCGGGTAAGGGAGCGCAACCCGCGCGTCTTCGGCCGCGAAGACAGTTCAACCATCCTCAGGATGCTCAACGTCCTCAAGGCAGACGCCGGCGGAGAGCTTCGCCCTACGATCGGTGGCTTGCTTTCCCTCGGCAGGTACCCGCAGCAATTCTTCCCGCAACTCTGTCTCACTTTTGTGCACTACCCTACGACTTCCGGGGAGCCTACAGGTGCGACGCGCTTCTTGGACAACGTGCGCATCGATGGATCGATTCCCGCAATCGCCGCCGAGGCACTGGCCGTGGTTCAACGCAACATGTCGCGAAGGGCGATGGTCGATGCTTCCGGTCGTCAGGATGTCTGGGAGTATCCACCCGAGGCGCTCCGGGAAGCACTGGTCAACGCTCTAGTCCATAGAGACCTGAGTCCCGGTACACGTGGCACTCAGGTACAAGTGGAAATGTTCCCCGATCAGTTACGCATTTTGAATCCGGGCGGCTTGTTCGGCGCAGTCGATATAGGCCGATTGGGTGACGAAGGCGTTTCGTCGTCACGAAATGGCTTGCTACTGCGATTACTCGAGGACACTTACGCACCGGGAACGACTCGCACGGTGTGCGAGAATCGCGGATCCGGTATCCGTACGATGCGCGCGGAGTTCTCTCGGGCTGGGATGCGACCGCCGGAGTTCACCGACCGTGTCACATCGTTCCGGGTAGTGATGCCCAACCACACACTGTTCGACGACGAGACGGTCAAGTGGCTCGGCTCGATCGGGATCGACGGACTCAAGGACACTCAGCGTACTGCGCTCGCGATCCTCAGGACTGGACAGGTGATGGACAACGCTCGGTACAGAGTGGCGACTGGGCTTCTAGACAGCCGGGCCGCGACCGCGGAGTTGCAGGACCTCGTCGCCCGCGAACTGGTGGAGCAGACCGGCACGCGGGGAGGCGCCCGGTATTCATTGAGTGACTACGCCCGCACGATCGATGCCGGCGAAGGTCGACGCGTTCGTCCGAATCGGAGAAAGCAGATTCTCGAGTTGATCGCGCTCCGCACCGAATTGTCGAAGACCGAGGTGAGCTCTCTCCTCAATCTAAACCCCAAGACCGCGGAGCACTGGCTGGGGCGCCTGAAAAGAGAGGGAGCCATAGTCGCGGTAGGCACCGGTCCACGAAATACGCGTTACCAACTCGCGCCGCCCCCAGCTCAGCATCAACCGCAGCAACAAGATGGCCTCTTCGAAGACCCGAGCTCCGGCTGACCTCATCCGCTTCGGCGGTCGAGTCAGCCGGTCGGAACCTGCAGCAACGCTGCCAGTTCCACGGTCAGCGCGCGCTGCCGGTCGGAGTCCCGGTCGGCCCCGTCGACGGCGGTGACCGGGGCCAGCAGCCGCGCCGAGGAGACCAGCCACATGCCGTCGGCGGCGTGCAGGTCGGCGGACGGGACGACCTGCGACCCGGTGGACCACCCGGCCGCCTCGGCCGCGGCGAAGAGCCGCCGCACGGTGATCCCGGCCAGGATGCCGTCCACCGGCGGAGTGACCAGGCTGCGCTCCCAGGCCAGTACCACGGTCGCGGTCGGCGCCTCCAGCACCGCGCCGTCCGGGGCCACGAACACCGCGTCGTCGGCACCCTGGGCGACGGCGTGTCGGACGGCGGCCATGTTCACCGCGTACGACAGCGTCTTGGCTCCGGCGAGCAGCCACGGCACTGCCGCGGCGTCGCCCCCGCCGATCCCGCGGTCCAGGGTGAGCACCCGGACACCGCGGCGCTGGGCGCGGACACCGTCCGGCACCGGCCCGACGGTGACGAAGCAGGTGGGACCGGCTCCGGGGGCGCCGCGGGTGGCCACCAGGCGGACCAGCGTCTGCGACCAGTCGGCACCGCCGTCAACACCGCCGTCAGCACCACCGTCAGCACTGCCGGCGGGGACGGCGGCCAGCGCGGCGTCGATCCCGGTCCGCCAGGCGCCCGGACCGGGCAACGTGAGCCGCAGGGCGGCGGCCGACCCGGCCAGCCGGCGCAGGTGCTCGTCCACGTCCCGGGCCACGCCGTCCACGGCCAGGGTGGTCTCGAACACCCCGTCGCCCCGCAGCACGCCGCTGTCGTCCGGGCGCAGCAACGGCGCGTCGCCGGGCAGGACCGTGCCGTCCAGCAGGGCCACCAGCATCGTCGGCGCGCTCTCGGTCCCGTCCATGGCCGTCGGTCCCCCGCCGCTCACAGCTTCCGGAGCCGGATCCGGCTCACCGAGTGGTCCGGCCCCTTGACCATGACCAGGGTGGCCCGGCCGCGGGTGGGGACGATGTTCTGGAGCAGGTTCGGGCCGTTGATGTCGTTCCAGATCCCGCGGGCGAACGCCACCGCCTCGTCGTCGGTGAGCGCGGCGAACCGGTGGAAGAACGACTGCGGGTCGGTGAACGCGGTCTGCCGCAGCCGCAGGAACCGCTCCACGTACCAGCGTTCGATGTCCTCGACGGCGGCGTCCACGTACACCGAGAAGTCGAAGAAGTCGCTGAGGGCCAGCGCTCCGGCGCCCTCCTCGTCGTGCTGGGCGGGCTGCAGCACGTTGAGACCCTCGACGATGAGCACGTCGGGACGGCGCACCACGATCTCGTCCCCGGAGACGATGTCGTAGGTCAGGTGGTCGTAGCGCGGGGCCCGCACCTCGGCCGCACCGGACTTGACCTCGGCGACGAAGCGGAGCAGTGCACGCCGATCGTAGGACTCGGGGAAGCCCTTGCGGCTCATCAGCCCCCGCTCCTGCAGCACCGCGTTCGGGTACAGGAAGCCGTCGGTGGTGACCAGCTCCACCCGGGGGGTGTCGGGCCAACGGGCCAGCAGTTCCCGCAGCACGCGCGCGGTGGTCGACTTGCCGACCGCGACCGAACCGCCGACCCCGATGACGAACGGGGTCCGGTCGCCGCGCTCGCCGAGGAACGTCGAGGTGACCCGGTGCAGGCTGCCGACGCTGCCCACGTACAGGTTCAGCAGCCTGGACAGCGGCAGGTAGATGGTCGCGACCTCGTCCAGGTCGATCGGGTCGCCCAGACCGGAGAGCCGGTCCAGCTCGGCGGCGGTCAACGGCAACGGCGTCGACGGAGCCAGCGCGGCCCACTCGTCACGGTCGAGTTCGACGTACGGGGACACCCCCTGGTCGGTGAACACCGGACGGCGGCGGACCGAGACACCGCCGGTGCCGTGCCCGATCGATCCGATCCCGTCCGACGTCGTGCTGCCGCCGGGTCCGTGCTGACCAGTCATGGCACGCCATCTTTCCCGGTCCGGCCGGGCTGCGGGCGCCGGGGGTCGCCGATCGGCTCGCCGGACGGACGATCGGGCGGGGACCGGCGGCCGGCCCGACGACCACTCGGGTGTCCGACCCGGGACCTACCATGGCCGCATGTCCGACGCCGTGGAAGATCCCGCCCGACGGTCCCCGCTGCTGCAGCTGCCGGGCGCCGTCGCGGCGACCGGCCCCGACGCGGGCGTGGCCTGGCACTACGGCGATCCGCTCGCCGAGCAGCGGGCCGCGGAGCGGTCCGCCGTGCTGCTGGACCGCTCGCACCGCGGTCGGCTGGTCGTGACCGGGGAGGATCGGAACAGCTGGCTGCACACGGTGACCAGCCAGCACCTGGCCGGGCTCACCGACGGCACCGCCACCGAGGCGCTGGTGCTCTCGCCCAACGGCCACGTCGAGCACCACTTCGGCGTCACCGCCGTCGACGGCGTCGTGCACCTGGACACCGAGGCGTCCGTCACCGCCGCGCTGCTCACCTACCTGGACCGGATGCGGTTCTGGTCCAAGGTCGAGATCGCCGATGCGACCGGCACCCAGGCCCTGCTCACCGTGGCCGGACCGCAGGCCGACGCGGTACTGCGGGCGGCGCTGGACGTGGCGAGCCTGCCGGGCAACGGCGCCGCGACGGTCATCGAGGGCGGCTGGATCCGTCGCGCCGACCTGGGCACCCTGCCCGGCTGGGACGTGTCTGTCCCCGCCGACCGGCTGGGGACGGTGGCGTCGGCGCTGCTGGCCGCCGGTGCCCGCGCGGCCGGCAGCTGGGCGGCCGAGGCGCTCCGGGTCACCACCCGCCGGCCCCGACTCGGTCTGGACGTCGACGACCGCACCATCCCGAACGAGGTGGCCTGGCTGGACACCGCCGTCCACCTGGACAAGGGCTGCTACCGCGGGCAGGAGACGGTGGCCCGCGTGCACAACCTGGGCCGGCCGCCGCGCCGCCTGGTGCTGCTGAACCTGGACGGCTCGCAGGACCGGCTGCCCGAGCCGGGCGATGCGGTGACCACCGCGGCCGGCCGGACGGTGGGCCGGGTCGGCACCGTGGTGCAGCACCACGAGGACGGGCCGGTCGCGCTGGCCCTGGTCAGACGGGGAGTCGAGCCGGGCACCCCGCTGTTGGCCGGCGGGGTGGACGCGATGATCGATCCGGCCGACGCCGCCGGGTCCACGGTCGAGCGTGGCGCGGACCGCATCGACCGGCAGGGTTTCCGCGAGGTCCGCCGCTCCTGACGGAGCGATCCGAACCGGCCCGATCCGCCTTCCAGGAGTGTCATCCATGTCGTTGGTCGACCTCGACCAGATCCGCGACGCCGCCGAACGGATCCGTCCCTGGGCCGTCCGGACGCCGCTGGTGCCGTCGCCATGGCCGGGACTGTGGCTCAAACCCGAGTCCCTGCAACCGATCGGCGCGTTCAAGATCCGCGGCGCGATCACCGCGGTGTCTCGGCTCGATCCGGTCGAGCGGGCCCGCGGCCTGCTCGCACACAGCTCGGGCAACCACGCCCAGGCGGTCGCCTACGCGGCCCGCGTCTTCGGGGTGTCGGCCCACGTGGTCATCCCGGACAACGCGCCGCAGCGCAAGATCGACGCGACCCGCGCCCTGGGCGCCGGCGTCGAACTGGTTCCGGTGGAGCAGCGGTTCACCCGACCCGAGGAGCTGCGGCTGGCCACCGGCCAGCCGATGATCCCGCCGTTCGACCACCCGGACGTCATCGCCGGGCAGGGCACGGTCGGCCTGGAGATCGCCGAGGACTTCCCGTCGGCCCCCGGTCGCGACGGTCCCACCGGCCGGGACGTGGCCACCGTGCTGGTCCCGGTGTCCGGCGGCGGCCTCATCTCCGGCGTGGCCGTCGCGATCAAGGCGCTGGTGCCGGACGCCCGGGTGGTCGGGGTGGAGCCGGAGCTAGCCGGGGACGCGGCGGAGTCCTTCCGGCTGGGCCGGCGGACGCCGTGGACGGCCGCCGACACCGCCCGCACCGTGGCCGACGGACTGCGCACCTTCAGCGTCGGTGAACTGCCCTGGCAGCACATCAGCGCACTGGTCGACGACATCGTCACCGTGACTGAACAGGAGATCCTGGACACGACCCGGCGGCTCGCCCTGGAGGCTCGCCTGCTGGCCGAGCCCAGCGGGGCAGTGCCGGTGGCCGCGTACCTGCACCACGCCGACCGGCTCCCGCCCGGCCCGACCGTCGCCGTCGTCTCCGGTGGCAACATCGACCCGGCGCTGCTGGCCCGGCTGGTCGGCGGTTGATCCCGGTCGGCGGTGATCCCGGTCGGCAGCGAGGCCCGGCCGGAGGCTGGGTGCCATCGCCGGAAGCCTGTATCGTGGGATCCACGACAGACATCTGACTCCGGGGCCGCCATCCGTGGCCGCCCCGCTTCTCACGTGCAAGGGGGTCCGCCATGGGGCGTGGCCGTCAGAAGGCGAAGCAGACCAAAGTGGCGCGGGAGCTGAAGTACCACTCCTCCGACATCGACGTCACAGCCTTGCAGCGCGAACTCGGCGGAGGCCCGGTGCGACAGCCCGTATCCCCGCCGCCTCCGGTCGAGGAGGAGGAGGACGATCCGTACGCCGCGTACGCGGCCCGCTACGGCGCCCTGGATGACGACGATGAGAGCGACCAGCTCGCCACCCGTCGTCGAGCCTGACCTCTCAGCACACGCGTTCCGACACGGACCCGCCCCGGCAGCGCCGGGGCGGGTCCGGGTCGTGTCGGCCGCCCGGCGCGCCGAACCCCGTCGGGACCCCACC
>NZ_JAERWK010000007.1 GCF_016918035.1 Nakamurella leprariae
GGGGGGCGGGGCCCCAAAACCCGTGTGGCCCCCCATGGCCCGGGACCGCGCGCCCCGGTCGCCGGGCCGCGCGGACGCACGATCAGAACCGCGGGTGGTCGCCGCTGAGCACGACCCGCGGCGGCCGGCCGCCGTGGTCGAGGTGGACGGCCGCCGTCTCGGCGGTCTCCACGGTGCCCAGCACCACGGTCGGCAGGTGCCGGGCGGTGAGCACGGCCAAGGCCCGGTCGATGTCGTCGGACGCGACGACGGCGACCATGCCGATGCCCATGTTGAACGCCTGCTCCATCTCGTCGCGGCTGACCCGGCCGTGGCCGGCGATGTAGCCGAACACCGGCGGCGGCGACCAGGTGCGCCGGTCCAGCACCGCGGTGAGCCCGTCCGGGATGACCCGGGCCAGGTTGTTGGCCAGGCCGCCCCCGGTGATGTGTGCGTAGGCGTGCACGTCGTACTCCTGGGCCAGGGCCAGGCAGTCGAGCGCGTAGATCCGGCACGGTTCCAGCAGTTCCTCGCCGAGCGTCCGGGAGAACTCCTCCACGTGCCCGTCCAGCCGCAGCCGCGCGATGTCCAGCAGCACGTGCCGGACCATCGAGAAACCGTTGGCGTGCACACCGGACGACGCCATGCCCAGCACCAGGTCACCGGCCCGCACGCGGTCCGGACCCAGCACGGCGTCGGCCTCGACGACCCCGACACCGGTCGCGGCCAGGTCGTAGTCCTCGGGCGACATCAGGCCCGGGTGCTCGGCGGTCTCGCCCCCGACCAGCGCGCAGCCGGCCCGGACGCAGCCCTCGGCGATGCCGGCGACGATCGAGGAGATGCGCTGTGGCTCGACCTTGCCGCAGGCGATGTAGTCCTGCAGGAACAGTGGCTCGGCGCCGCAGGCCACCACGTCGTCCACCACCATGGCGACCAGGTCGATGCCGATGGTGTCGTGCACGTCCATGGCCTGGGCGATGGCGGTCTTGGTGCCCACGCCGTCGGAGGACGACGCCAGCAGCGGGTCGCGGAAGCGGTTCAGTGGCAACCGGAAGAGCGACGCGAAACCGCCGATCCCCTCGAGCACCTCGGTGCGGTGGGTGCGGCGGGCATGCGGCTTCATCAGGTCGACGGCGGCCTCACCGGCCGCGATCGACACCCCCGACCCGGCGTAGGTGGCTCCGGGCCCGATGGGATGGCGGTTCATGTCGAAAGGCTCCGATCAAGCTGCGGACAGGTGGAACGACAGTGGTGGGCTCGGACCAGGAGTCGCAGGACGCACCGACGTTCCGCGTACCACGATAGGCGGTGCGCATCCGACCCGTCGCCGCAGCGACGATCGACCGAACTCGCCGCGTTCCGCCGTCCGTCCGCACCCGGCGGTCACGGACGGCTGAGTGCGTCCTGTCCCCCGTACCCGGCCGCCGTGACGGGCTCGGCGTCGCCGGCCACGCCCCGGGCGATGCCCTCGAGCACGTGCTTGCCGACCTGGGTCGGGATGGGAATGGGGTACTCGCCGGAGAAGCAGGCGGTGCACAACCGGGTCCGCGGCTGCTCCGAGGCGGCGATGAGCGACTCCATCGACACGTAGCCCAGGGTGTCGGCGCCGATGGAACGGCGCACCGCTTCGACGTCCCCCGCGTTGGCGATGAGCTCGGCGCGGGAGGCGAAGTCGATGCCGTAGAAGCAGGGCCAGCGCACCGGCGGCGACGCGATCCGGACGTGGACCTCGAGCGCCCCGGCCTCGCGCAGCATGCGCACCAGCGCGCGCTGGGTGTTGCCGCGGACGATGGAGTCGTCGACGACGATGAGCCGCTTGCCGCGGATGACGTCCTTGAGCGGGTTCAGCTTCAGCCGGATGCCGAGCTGCCGGATCGTCTGGGACGGCTGGATGAAGGTGCGCCCGACGTAGGCGTTCTTGACCAGGCCCTGGCCGTACGGGATGCCGGACGCCTGCGCGTACCCGATCGCCGCCGGGGTGCCGGACTCGGGCGTGGGGATGACCAGGTCGGCCTCGACCGGGGACTCCTGGGCCAGCCGGCGGCCGATCTCCAGGCGGGCGGCGTTGACGCCGCGGCCGGCGATGGAGGTGTCCGGCCGGGCCAGGTAGACGTACTCGAAGACGCAGCCCTTGGGCTCCGGCGGCGCGAAGCGCTCGCTGCGCAGCCCGTCGGCGTCGATGGCCAGCAGCTCGCCGGGCTCGACCTCGCGGACGAAGGATGCACCGACGATGTCCAGCGCCGCGGTCTCGGAGGCGACCACCCAGCCGCGGTCCAGCCGGCCCAGCACCAGCGGCCGGATACCGTGCCGGTCGCGCGCCGCGTAGAGCGTGTTCTCGTCGCAGAAGACCAGGCAGAAGGCGCCCTCGAAGGTGGGCAGCAGCTCCAGCGCGGCGGCCTCGACCCCGGCGTCGGTGGCCTTGGCGGCCAGCAGCCGGGTCACGATGTCCGAGTCGGTGGTGCACTTGGAGCGGCCGTTGCGGCCGGGCAGCTCGGCCACCCGGGCAGCCAGTTCCACGGTGTTGACCAGGTTGCCGTTGTGCCCCAGGGCGAGCCCGGAGCCCACGTCGGTGACCGCGAACGTCGGTTGCGCGTTCTCCCAGGTGGTCGACCCGGTGGTCGAGTAGCGGCAGTGCCCGACGGCGATGTGTCCCTGCAGCGAGGACAGCGTCTGCTCGTCGAAGACCTGCGAGACCAAGCCGAGGTCCTTGAACACCACGATCTGGCTGCCGTCCGCGGCGGCGATACCGGCGGCCTCCTGACCACGGTGCTGCAGCGCGTAGAGGCCGTAGTAGGCGAGCTTGGCGACGTCCTCGCCGGGCGCCCACACCCCGAACACGCCGCACTCCTCGCGCGGGCCCTGGTCGGTCGCGGCGTCGAACTCCGGATCGACCAGCGAGGCCGGCGAGCCGGCCGGGCTGATCAGGTTGACACCGCGCAGCCCCGGGGAGACGGGGTGGCCGGAAGCGGGATCGGACGGGCGAGGGGCCGGGCCGGAAGCCACGTACCGTGCTCCTGTTCGTGGGGACGTCAACGGGGGGGGAACAGCGGTACCCAACTGTACCGGGTGACCCGTCGAGGTGAACGGGTCATGTCCGTCACGTGGCGTCCGGATCGGAGTGTCCCCGGCCCGATCGAACCCCGCGGGCTCGGTCCGGCTCGGTTCAGGCCCGTAGTGGGAGCACGGCCGACAGGTCGGACCGGATCCCCGAGGCTCGCACCCGCCCGGCCGCCACCGCGTCCGCCCAGGTGAGCCGGCCGTCGACCAGGGCCAGCCAGGTCGGGCCGTCGGTCTCCACCACGTTGGGCGGGGTTCCCCGGGTGTGCCGGGGTCCGTCGATGGCCTGGACCGCCGCGAACGGCGGGACCCGGATCTCCACCGACCGGCCGGGATGGGCCTGGGCCAGTCCGGCCAGGGTGGTGCGGACCAGACCGCCGGCCCGGGCCCGGTCCAGGCCGGCCAGCTCGTCGGTCGTCATCGCGGCCAGGTCCTGCACCGCCGCGGCCACCGCCTCGACGTCCACCACCCGTTTGACCACGCGGCGATCCTACGGATGCACTCATGGTCGGAGCCCGCTCTCCGCTCGGCGCCTACCCTGCACCGGGTGATCAGGTCGGAGTCCGGGGCGCGGCTGCGGATGGTGCAGGCCCCGGCGGCGGTCGATGCGGTGGTGCTGGCGCTGCACGGTGGCAGTGAGGACACTTCGACTCGATCGACCCGCTGGTGGCACCCGGGCCTGCTGCGCATGGATGTCCTGGCCGGGCACCTGGCCGCCGACGCCCCACGGACCGCCGTGTTCGTGCTGCGGTTCGCCGTGGCCGCGTGGAACGCCGACGGTGACGGGGTGGTCCGGGACCTGCGATGGGCGCTGGACCTGGTCGGCCGGCGGTTCCCCGGGCGGCCGGTGGTCCTGGTCGGCCACTCGCTCGGCGCCCGGGTGGCGGTCCGGTCGGCGGCCGGCACGGACGGCCCCGGGCAGGTGCGCGGCCTGGTCCTGCTGGCACCGTGGCTGCCCGACGATCCGGTCGCGTTGGCCGTCCCGGTGGTGGTGCTGTCCGGTGCGCGGGACCGCACTGTGCCGCGAGAACAGGTACTGCGCTGGGTCGACGCCGCCCGCACGGCCGGGACGCCGATCTCCGCGCGCGAGGACCCGACCGGCGACCACGCGATGCTGCGCAACGCCGGCCGGTGGCACCGGGACACGGCCGCCGCGGTCCGCCGGCTGCTGACCGACGACGACTGACCTTGGTGCGGGGTCGACAACGTCCTGTCGGTGGCTCTGCCGGTCCGCGACCTCTCGCTGGAACGGCACCGCTCGGGGGGACATCCTCAAGCAGTACCTGGTGGCCTGGGCGGTCGGGTACCTGGTCACCGGGCTGTTGATCTGGCGGATCTTCGCGGCCCGTGCGCTGCAGGCCCGGTTGGCATCGCACCTCCTCACGGCCACCGCCGTGGCGGTCAGCGGCGTCACCGAGCGGATCATGCTGGCCGCGGTCGCGGTGGCCATCCCCCTGCAGCCCGGGGAGCCTCCGGCTGCGAGCGGAACTGCGTCGGGCCGCCGCAGCCCGAGCCGCCGTAACCCGGACCCCCACAGCCCGGACCGTCGGAACCCGCGGACGGACGTCCGCGGGCGCCGGCGACCTGATCGGACCGGAGGCCGGCGACGGTCAGGACGCCGCCGGGACCACCCGTCGGACGATCCTGCCCGCGGTGCGACGGGCGGCCTCGTAGGCGATCTGCACCGCCGTGCGGGCTGTGCTGGCCGCGGTCAGCGCGGCCAGGGTCCGCCCGTCGCCGCGGTGCCACCGCCGGTTCGCCGCGGCCGAGCCGGCCGGGCGGGTGGACGGCTCGAGCGGCAGGTCGTAGGCCGCCAGCCCCCAGTCCGGTCCGTTCGGCCGCATCTCGGTGGGCGGGTCGGAGTCGGGTCGGCGCGCGACGTTCGTCTTCCGCGCCAGCTTGGCGCCGACCGACCACGCGGGCACGTGGTCCAGGTGGAAGAAGCTGGTGCCGACCCGCCGACTGATCTCCGCCCCCTCGTACTTCATGAGCAGCCGCAGGAACAGGTCGAACTCCATGTAGCCGTAGTAGAGGAACGTCTCGTCGTACCCCTCGCAGGCCTCCCAGAGATCGCGGTGGAACACGATGATCCCGATGTAGATCTCCCAGTAGCGATCCTCGGGACCGTCGTCCATCCGCGGCAGCCGCGATCCGAACGTGTCGACGTACCGCTCGATGAGCGGCAGGGCCGGCGTCCGGACGGCCAGGTGGTACGGCACCCGGCGCCGGTTGGCGATCATCGCGGTGGTCTCCGGCCGGAACCCCTCGGGGTTGCGGGCGGCCGCGAGCCGGCCGCCGTGACCGCCCTGTGCGACCGGCCGCGGGTCGACCGTGTCGAAGAACCACTCCAGGAACTCCCGGCCCACCACGGTGTCCTGGTCGATCCGGCCGACGTACTCGCCGGTGGACCGCCGCGCCGCCGCGTTGATCGCGATCACCTCGGCGAACGGGCTGTCCCGCTGCTTGGCCTTGGCCAGCTCCGGCGGCACGGTCAGGAACCGCACGATGCGGCGCGCCTCGTCGGTCAGCACGGTGGCGTCCCGCAGCGGCTCGGCGCTGCCCCAGTCGGAGACCACCACCTCGGCGTCGTCGAGACGGTCGAGCTCCTGCAGCGTCCGGGCCAACACGTTCAGCGAGGTGCCCAGCCGCCACAGGGAATCGCCCTGGAACTGGTCGTTGCGCGAGCACAGGACGAAGGAGATGAGCGGGCGGCGCCGGGTGCCGACCACCGCGCCGGTGGTGTCGTCAGCCATGTCGGCGCTCGGTCAGCATCTGCTCGAGGGAGCCGGCCACGGCGGTCGCGTCGTTGTTGGCGATGTACCAGTCGATCGTGGAGTGCAGGCCCGACTTGAAGTCGATCTGCGGCTCCCAGCCGAGCTTCTCGCGACACACGGTGAGGTCGCAGACCCGGTTGTACGGACCGGTCGGCTTCGTGGTGTCGAAGGCGAAGTCGACGGTCTTGCCCATGTAGGCGAGCACCTCGCTGGCGCAGTCGACGACCCGGGTGCGCTCCATCGTGCCGATGTTGATCGCCGAGCCGTCGTCGACCTCCTCGGCCGCCCGGATGGTGCCCTCGACGATGTCGGCGACGTGCGTCCAGTTCCGGATCTGCTCGCCGGTGCCCCAGATGACGAACGGGTCCTGGTCGGTGAGCGCGCGGGCGATCATGGCCATGACGGCGTGGCTCTCGGGGCAGCGCGGCCCGTAGGCGGTGAAGTACCGCACCGAGGCGGCCTTCATACGGCCCTCGGTGACGTAGGCGCGCAGGGTCAGCTCACCCATGAGCTTGGCCCAGCCGTAGAGGTTGTCGGCCGCGTACGGCGGCTGCACGAGATCCTCGGTCAGGTACAGCACCTCACGCGGATCGGTCTGCAGGTGCTCGGGGTAGACGCAACCGGACGAGGCGAAGACGACCTTGTCCACGCCGGCCTGCTCCGCGGCCCGGAACACCATGCCGTCCAGGATCAGGTTGGTCGAGCAGTTGACCTGGTGCAGGTCGATGTAGCCGCGACCGCCGTGGTCGGCGGCGTTGTGGAAGACGACGTCGACACCCTCCATGGCCTCCCGGATGGTGTCCGAGTCGAGCAGGTCGCCCTCCCGGAACTCGACCCGACCGGACTCCAGCGCACCGGAGAGGTTGGCCAGCCGTCCGCTGGAGAGGTTGTCCACCACTCGCACGGTGGCACCGCGCTCGACGAGGGCGTCCACCAAGTGGGAGCCGATGAACGAGGCTCCGCCGGTGACCAGTGCGCGCCGCTGGGACCAGTCCATGAGTTGCCGCTCCATTCGATCCGTGCCGTCATCGCATGCCGACGGGCGGGCCCGTCGACGATGACGATCAGTGAATGGGGCGGAATGTAGTGAGCCCGTTCGGGACTGTCATCACCCGATCGGCACGACAATGCGTGCAAGTTGCATCGATACGTCACCAACGGGTGGATGGGCACCGGCGGCGCGTGCCTCCTCCGGCGACGATCCACCGTCCGTGGGGAACCGAGGCCCTTCCGTTGCCCTGATCCGGTGGTCCTGCGAAGAGGCCGCCATGAGGCCCCACTCGATCGGGACGATCGCGTCGATCTCGATCGGGATCGAGGATCAGCCGAAGGAGTGCCTGTGATCCACGTCTCATATGTGGTCCCAGTGGCGCCCGCGATGCTCGGTCGGTGAACGCCTACGACCCGGATGCATGGCAGAACCTCGCCGTGGCCACGGCCGGCGCCGCCGCAGCACTGGCCGGCCTGATCTTCGTCGCCGTCTCGCTGAACCTGGCCAAGATCCTCAGTTTCGCCCGTCTGCCCTGGCGAGCCGGCAGCACCCTCGGCCTGCTGCTGGTGGTGCTGGTCGGCGCGCTGCTCGTGCTGGTCCCGATGGACCACACCGCCCTGGGGATCACCCTGGCCGTGACCGGGCTGCTCTACTGCACGCTGGCGATCCTGGCCGGACTCCGGCAGGCCGCCGCGCCGCGCCGACCCGCCGCCGCGGTGTCCGGCCCCGACAGCGAGCGGGAGTACGCGCACTCGGCCGTCGCTCGCGCCTACCACGTGCTGTCGCTCTGCGTCCCGGCGCTGCTCGTCCTGGTGGGCGGGATCAGCGTCCTGGCCGAGGCCGGGGGCGGGCTGTACTGGCTCGTCGCCGGATTCATCGCCGGCTTCGTCGTCGCGGTGCTGAACGCATGGGTGCTGCTGGTCGAGATCGAACGCTGACCGCTGGGTCGAGACGGGTCGGCCGGTCAGCGGTCGGGGTACCGCCGCGCCCAGGCCGTCGGTGGCTCGCCGAAGATGGCCGCGAAGTCCCGGGTCAGGTGGGCTTGGTCGGCGTACCCGAGATCGGCGGCCAGACCGGCCCAGTCGACCGGGCCCCCGGCGGCCAGCACGTCGGTGACCTCCTGCAACCGGGATCGGCGCAGCACCCACTTCGGGCTGGCACCGACGTGGTCGGCGAACAGCCGCTGCAGCCGCCGGACACCGATGCCGCAGTGCTGCGCCAGGTCGTCGACCCGGCGCAACGAAGGATCCGCGGACACCGCCGCGACCGCCGCGGCCGCGCTGCGGCCCGCCGCATCGACGACGAGACCGGCCAGCTGTGGTCGGAGCCAGCGGTCCCAGGCGCGGAAGACCGCCGCGGGGGCGAACTCCGGCCCCGGGTCCGGCCAGGTCCCGACCAGCTCGGGCCCGTCCGCCGGTGGATCGGCCAGCTCCTCGAGACCGGCCACCCGGTCGGTCAGCGCCGACACCGGCCCTCGCAGCAGGCACCGCGCCACCCCGGGCTGCAGCACGGCCCCGGTGGCCCACCCCTGGGTCCGCAGCTCGCGCAGCACGAACCGGGTGGCGACGCCGTGCACCCGCACCGGGGACGCCGAGGTCACCGAGAACCCGATCATCGGCGCCGGCACGATCTTCTGCCGGTACGGCGTCGCGTATCGCCATCGCACCGCCCAGTACGACCGCACGAACCCGGCGAGCTCGGGCGCCGGATCGGCGAACGCATGCTCCTGGTACCGGGTCCATGCGCCGGCCAGCTCACGCGGGTCGCGATCGGTCAGGCCGGTCATCCGCCCAGTGTCGCGTTCGTTCAAGACGGTCCGGCGCGGGGGTGCCTAGCGTGCCGGTCATGGACGCACCGACCAGCACCGACACGAGTCCTGAGACCGACCCGACCGGCACCGCCGCCCTGATGGCCGCTGCGGCGGCGCCGCACCGGGATCTGGTGGCCGCAGCCGCCGGTCAGCCCCTGGACCGCCCGACCCCCTGCCGCGACTGGGACCTGCGGGCCCTGCTCAACCACCTGCTGTTCTGGACCCCGGTGCTGGCGGCGACCGGCCGGCGGGAGGCACCGCCGGCCCCGGACGGCCAGGCGGCCGAGGAGTCGCGCGAGCGAGGAACGAGCGAGCGCGGGCGCCGACCATCGAACGCCGAGGAGGACCAGGTCGACCTGGTCACCGGCGACTGGGCGGCCGCACTGGCCGCCGGGCGGACCGAGCTGGTCGCCGCCTGGTCCGACCCGCAGGCCTGGACCGGGGCGGTCACCATGGGCGGCCCGGATCCGCTGCCCGCCCCGATGATCGGTGACATGGTGCTGGGCGAGCTGGTGCTGCACGGCTGGGACCTCGGGATGGCCGTCGGTGTCACGCCGCAGTGGCCCGACCCGGTGCTCGCGGCCGTGCTGCGCGGCGTCGAGCAGATGGGGCCGCAGGGTCGCGAGATGGGCGTGTACGCCGATGCCGTTCCGGTCGGACCCGACGCTCCCCTGCTGCACCGGGTGCTGGCCCTGTCCGGCCGGGACCCGCACTGGACACCCTGACCGTCTGGCCCGAGCTGTGGATCGGTCGGTGATCACCCGCGCGGCCGAGCCGTTCGCTCTCCCGGGAGCGCGCCCCTGTGGGGCCGGTCACCGGCCGTCGCCGAACGCTGTCCGGCCCGACGATCGATCAACCGCATCCGTGATTCCCGGCCGGGGCCCGCGCTCCGTACCGTCCTGGGGCGGAGGACGCCCGCCGAGCGGAGCGCAGCCGCGCCGCGGGCGTCCTCCATCCCGTCAGGGCGTGGGACCGGCCAGCCAGGCGTCGATGCCGGCCAGCGCCGCGGCGCGCGGCGCGTCGGCCATGGACGCGGCCTCGATCGAGGTGCGGGCGATGCCGGCCAGCTGCTCGTCGGTCAGCCCGATGACGTCCCGCGCGACCTGGTAGTCACCCAGGATCGACGAGTCGAACAGCAGCGGGTCGTCCGCGTTCAGCGTGCAGCGCACCCCGGCGTCCAGGAACCCGCGGATCGGATGGTCAGCGGTGTCCGGCACCACCCCGAGCAGCCGGTTGGACGTCGGGCAGATGTCCAGCACGATCCCGTCCGCGGCGATCCGCTCGATCAGACCCGGCACCTCCCCGCAGCGCACGCCGTGCGCGATCCGCACCGCACCGAGCCGCTCGATGGCATCGAGCACGTGCCGGCCCTCGTCCAGCTCGCCGGCGTGCGGGACCGCGATCAACCCGCCGTCCCGCGCGATCGCGAACGCCGTCACGAAATCGGTCGGCGGGTGGCCGACCTCGTCGTTGTGCAGGCCGAAGCCGGTGACCCCGAGCGGGGCCAGCTCCACCGCGAGCTCGGCACAGGCCACCGACGCGGCCTCGTCGTCGAGCACCCGGTCGACCGCCGAGATGAAGCTGATCGACACCCCGTGCCGCCGCGCCGCCTCGGTGAACACCTCCAGGACCATCGTCCAGATCTCCCGGTCGCTGCCGAAGCGCTCCCGGTACCGCTCGGCCCAGAACGCCGGCTCCAGGTGCGCGACGCCCTCGGCCACGGCATCGGCCAGCATCTCCTCGGCCAGCCGCTCCCAGTCCGCCCGCGTCTGCAGCACCACGGTGGCCAGGTCGTAGGTGTCCGCGAACGCCGCGAAACTGCCGTACCCACCGATCACCGGCACGTCCAGGCCCTTCTGGGCCGCCAGATCCGCCAACGTCGACGAGCGCATGCCCGCCTCCAGGTGCAGATGCAGATGCGCCTTGGGCAGCAGGGCGAGGTCGCGGACGGCGGGTGCGGTGGAGGCAGCGGTCATCCGGGCATCATCCCCTTCCGCCCGGGTCGTCCCGGATCGTCGCCGCGCGGGCCGCGATGTGTTCCAGGCGACCCACGACGTCGAGGACGGGCACGGTCGTGATGATCTCGTGGACGTTCACCCGAACAGGGCCGGCAGCGTCCCCTCCCATGCCTCGCGCAGCTCGCCCAGACCGAAGGTGGCCACGTCCTGGATCTCCAGGTGCGGCCCCGCCGGGTTCCCGGCGTCGACGATGCCGATCTTGACCCACGGCTGCTGCCGCGCCGAGCACATCTCGGTGAACCGCAGCTCCTCGGTGCGCGGCACCGCGACGAGCACCCGGCCGGTCGACTCGCTGAACAGCTGGGTGAACGCGTCCAGCCCGGTGTCGGCCGGCAGCACCAGCCGGGCGCCGGTCTCACCGGCCAGGCACATCTCGACCGCCGCCTGCACCAGCCCACCCTCGGACAGGTCATGCGCCGCCGAGATCATCCCGTCCCGCGACCCGGCGATGAGGATCTCGCCCAGCTTGCGCTCGGCGTCCAGGTCGACGCGTGGCGGCACCCCGCCGAGGTGGCCGTGCACCACGTTGGCCCACTCGGAACCGTCCAGCTCGTCCCGGGTCTCGCCCAGCAGCAGGAGCGTCTCGCCGTCCTCGTGCCCGATGCCCGGCAGGATCCGCCGGGTGACATCGTCGAAGACCCCGAGCACGCCGACCACCGGCGTGGGCAGGATGTTCACCCCGGCCGTCTGGTTGTAGAGCGAGACGTTCCCCCCGGTCACCGGGATGCCCAGCAGCGCGCAGCCGTCGGCCAGCCCGCGCACGGCCTGGGAGAACTGCCACATCACCGCCGGATCCTCGGGGTTGCCGAAGTTCAGGCAGTTGGTCACCGCGGTCGGCACCCCGCCGGTGCTCACCACGTTGCGGTACGCCTCGGCCAGCGCCAGCTGCGCCCCGGCGTACGGGTCGAGCATGGTGTAGCGGGCGTTGCAGTCGGTGGCCATGGCGATGCCGCGGACGGTGGTCGCGTCATCCTTGGCATCGACCCCCTCGACCACGGCCGCGCCGGACGCGGCCGACGACGACGGCACCCGGATGATCCCGGCGTCGGCAGGCTGGGCCAGCACGGTGTTGCCCCGGACGTACCGGTCGTACTGATCGGTGACCCAGCCCCGGGAACACAGGTTGGGCGAGGCGATCATCCGCAGGATCAGCTCCCGCAGCTCGCCGGTCTGCGGCCGGGCCAGCGACGCGGTGGTGTCGGCGATGAGCGCGTCCTGGCTGTCCGGCCGGGCCAGCGGACGCTCGTACACCGGGCCCTCGTGGGCCACCGTGCGCGGCGGCACGTCCAGCACCGTCTCGCCGTGATGGGTGATCACCAGCCGGCCGGTGTCGGTGACCTCACCGATGACTGCGGCCTCGACCTCCCACCGGGCGCAGACGGCCAGGAAGTCGTCGACCTTGTCGGGGATGACGACGGCGCACATGCGTTCCTGGGACTCGCTGGACAGGATCTCCGCGGCGGTCATGCCCTCGGCCCGGGTCGGCACCGCGTCCAGGGTGACGTGCATGCCGCCGTCGCCGGCGGAGGCCAGCTCCGACGTGGCGCAGGACAGCCCGGCGCCGCCGAGGTCCTGGATGCCCACGACCAGTCCGGCGGCGAAGGCCTCGAGGGTGCACTCGATGAGCACCTTCTCCGCGAACGGGTCGCCCACCTGCACCGAGGGCAGCTTCCGCCGCGCTGTCGATCCCGATGCGCTCTCGCTGCCGCTGAACGTGTCCGAGGCCAGCACGGACACCCCACCGATGCCGTCCAGGCCGGTCCGCGAGCCGTAGAGGACGACCTTGTTGCCGGTGCCGGAGGCGTGCGCGGTGTGCAGGTCGGCGCTGCGCAGCACACCGATGCAGGCCGCGTTCACCAGCGGGTTGCCCGCGTAGGACGCGTCGAAGACGACCTCGCCGCCGATGTTGGGCAGGCCCAGGCTGTTGCCGTACCCGCCGACACCGGCGACGACGCCTGGCACCACCCGCTGCGAGTCGGGGGCGTCGGCCGGGCCGAACCGCAGCTGGTCCATCACGGCGACCGGGCGGGCCCCCATGGCCAGGATGTCGCGGACGATGCCGCCGACGCCGGTGGCGGCGCCCTGGTACGGCTCCACGAACGACGGGTGGTTGTGGGACTCCACCTTGAAGGTGACGGCCCAGCCGTCGCCGATGTCGACCACCCCGGCGTTCTCGCCGATGCCGGCCAGCATCGTGGCCTGCATGGCCTCGGTGGTGGTCTCGCCGAAGTAGCGCAGGTGCACCTTGGACGACTTGTACGAGCAGTGCTCGGACCACATCACCGAGTACATGGCCAGCTCGGCGTCGGTCGGCCGACGGCCGAGGATCTCCTTGATCCGGGCGTACTCGTCGTCCTTGAGGCCGAGCTCGCGGTACGGCTGCGCCTGGTGCGGGGTGGCCGCGGCGCGGTGCACGGTGTCCTGCACCGAGGCCGGGGCGACGCCCGGCGCGAGGTGATGGTCGGCCTGGTCGATGAGGGACACGGCGCCCACGGGATCGGTCACGTCCAGCAGCTCCTCGGCGCCGGGGCGGTGGTGCGGGTCGACGGCGCTCACCGGGCACCGGCCAGGTCGCCGGTCGTGATGGCGTCCAGCGCGGACAGGAAGATGCCCATCCCGTCGTCGCTGGGGCCGGTGAACGCGTCGATGGCGTGCTCCGGGTGCGGCATCAACGCGGCGATCCGCCCGTCCGCCGAGCAGATGCCGGCGATGTCGCGCAGCGCGCCGTTCGGGTTGGTGGCGCCCCGCTGCGGCCCCTCGGTGACGTACCGGAACAGCACCCGGCCCTCGCCCTCCAGCTCGTCCATGACCGCGTCGTCGGCCACGTACCGGCCCTCGGCGTTCTTCATCGGGATGAGGATCTCGGCGCCCGGCTCGTAGCGTGTGCTCCACACCGAGCTGGTGTTCTCCACCCGCAGCCACTGGTCGCGGCAGATGAAGCGCAGCTCGGCATTGCGCACCAGAGCGCCGGGGAGCAGCCCTGCCTCGCAGAGGATCTGGAACCCGTTGCAGATGCCCAGCACCGGCAGGCGGCGATGCGGCGACCGCGCCTGCTCCACGACGACCCGCATCACCGGCGCCTGCGCTGCGATGGCGCCGGCCCGCAGGTAGTCGCCGTAGGAGAACCCGCCGGGGACGACGACGGCCTCGACGTCGCGCAGGTCGGCATCGGCGTGCCAGAGAGCGACGGGCTCGGCGCCGGTGTACCGCACGGCGCGGGCCGCGTCGATGTCGTCGAGGGTGCCGGGGAAGGTGACGACGCCGATCCTGGGCCCGGTCTGCGGCCCGGTCACAGGGCCGCCTCGGGCTCGGCGTCGGCCGGCGCGCCGGCGTGCGGAGCCCCATCGGCCGTACCGTCGAGCCGGGTGATGGTCCAGGTCTCGATGACCGGATTGGCCAGCAGGCCGCCGGCGATCTCCTCGAGGTCGGCGTCGGTGACGCTGTCGTCGACCTCGAGGTCGAAGTGCTTGCCCTGGCGGACGGAGGAGACCCCCGCGTGCCCGGTGCGGGCCAGCGCGGCGAGGATGGCCTTGCCCTGCGGGTCGAGGATCTCGGGCTTGATGACGACGTCGACTGCCACGCGGGCCACGGCGCAACTCCTGGAGTTCGTTCCAGCGGAGGGATGTTCACGGACGTCCCATCGGCGCGTCACCAGCGACGATCGGCGAGCTCGGGCGAGCTCGGCCGGTGCGGTCCGACGGGCCGTCCAGCGGTGCGGGCGCCGCTCCGGCGTCGGCAGGGCCGGCCGGACACGGACGCGGACCAGCCTAGCCTGGCGCGGCCGTCAGCCCGGCCCGGTGCCGTCGTCCGTCCCGGTCGTGGGCGGGACCGCGGCGGTCGGGACGGTCGCGGTCGGGTCGGCCGGAGCAACGGACGACCCGACACTGCGGCCGTCCCCGGGTCGCGACCCGACCGGTCCACCCGCCCGAACGCGTCGCTGGTCGGGTCGGCGACCAGGGCGAGCAGTTCGTCGAGCGTGGACGCGCCCGGGTCGCTCGGTCACGCCGACCCCACGCCTCCAGGCGCGTGGTGACCCGGGTCACACCGGGCGCCGGCGACGGCACCTCGGCGAGGCGCGGGCGTCTGGCTCTGCATGATGTGGAACCCGAACAGCATGCGCACCCTCGACCTCGACGACGTCACCCCCGCCTCCCGGGTCATCATGCTGGCCCCGCTGACCGCTGACCTCTGCGACGACGGCTGCCCGTTCTGCACGGGACCCGAGACGGACTGAGCCAGGGTCGCGCGGCGTCGGCGGAGCTGAGGACGAGGGGTCAGCTCCGGCCGCGCCGGGCCAGGTGTCGTTTGTTCAGCCAGACGAAGAGGTAGATCACCGGCAGCGTGCACAGCAGCGGACCGACGACGGCCAACGGCCGCAACAACCACCAGCCCAGCGTGGGCGTGATGATCTCGGTGCGGGACCCCAGCACCGTCCACTCGATGGCCCGGGACAGGGCCATGCCGGTGGTGTGGAACAGGAACAAGGGCAGCGCGAACAGGGTGAAGACCTTGGTCACCCGACTGAACAGCCCCCCGTGCTGCAGCGCCCGCACCACGCTCGGCCGGATCAGCTCGGCGATACCGAACTGGAAGATGGTCAGGGCGATGATGCACACCGTGGGCGGCGCCATGTTGGACAGCTCGCCGGGCACGCCGACCATGGATCCCGGGTACAGCCCGGAGAACACCAGGCCGATGAGCGCGAACAGGCCGGCCAGGGTGAACATCACCGCGGTCTGCCGGGCCTTCGGGGTCTGCTGGGACCAGTCGATCGACCCGTCGGCCCGCGCCTGCACCTGACCGAGCCCGGTGAACCGTTCGTAGAAGTAGCCCAACTGGAACGCGAAGCCCCAGACGAAGATCATGTTCGCCCACTCGATGCCCGGCACCTGGTACCGGAAGCGCAGCAGGTCGACGACCACGGCGAGGCCGCCCATGACGACCAGCACGACCGAGTCGTAGCGCCGGTGCAGCCACACGGTGACCGGCATGAGCACGACGAACAGCGAGTAGGCGGCCACGAACCACAGCGGCGAGACGACCATGAGGACGGCCCGGCCGATCCAGCCCACGTCGAACACCACGCCGACGATGACGCCCAGGACCAGCCAGGTCAGCAGCAGCAGCGCCGACGGCAGCACCAGCGACCGGGCCTGCCGGAGCGCGAAGTGCCAGATCCGTTCACCCCGGGCCGCCGCCCGCTCCCACGCCTTGAGGTGCACGTACGCCCCGATGCCGAAGAAGACCGGCATCACCTGCAGCAGCCACGTGAAGATCCACAACCCGGACGTGAAGCCCAGCGGGCTGGTGGCATAGGGACCCTCGTCGTTCCAGACCAGGATGGTGAAACACCAGTGCCACATGATCACCACGAGCAGCGAGAAGGCCCGCAGGAAATCGGCGTACGGATTGCGGGTCGCCGGGGCGACCGACGGCTCGACGGGTGCCGGGGTGCGGTGACCGGATGAGCGGTGATCGACCATCCAGCACCTCCGACCTCGTCCTGACCACGGCCGACCCGGCCGTCCAGCACCATAGGTGGATGACCAGGGGAACGGTGACCTCGCCACGGCACCAACGGCCGAACGGGTCGACGCCGGCGACGAGCGCCGCCCACCGACGCCGGACGCGTCGGCGCCTGCTTGCGCTCGCCGTCGCCGTCGTGCTCCTGGTCGGCAGCAACATCATGGCCAACCGGATCCTTCCGGCGTCGGCGTCCTGGGCGTACGTGCCGTGGAACTTCGGCATGGCGGTGCTGCTGCTGTTCGTGGCCCGGTGGGGTGGCGCCGGCCCGGTCGCCGTCGGTCTCGGCATCCGGCACTGGCACCGCCCGGTCGGCGTCGGCCTGCTGCTGGCCGGTGGCACCGCGGCGATCTTCGCCCTCGGCATGGCCCTGCCGGCCACTCGCGACGCCTTCCTGGACAGCCGGGCCGCGGAGTGGGGCGTCGGCGGCATGCTCTACCAGGTGCTGGTGCGCATCCCGCTCGGCACCGTCGTGCTCGAGGAGGTGGCGTTCCGCGGTGTGCTGCCCGCGTTGATGGGCGCCTCGCCCGCCATCCGATGGCGGTGGCTGCCGGTGCTCGGCGCCTCGACCTGCTTCGGGTTGTGGCACATCCTGCCGTCGATCGGCATCAACCAGGGCAACGCGGCGGTGGCCTCCGTGCTGGGCGGCAACCAGTTCGTCACCTCGTTGCTGGCCGTGCTGTCCATGATCGTGGCCGGCGTGCTGATGTGCGCGCTCGCCCGGTTGGGCAAGGGCGTCAAGACGACGATGCTGCTGCACTGGGCGACCAATTCGCTGGGCTTCGTCGCGGCCTGGTTGATCATGCGCTGAGCGGCAGGACCCCGCGATCGACCTGCGAAATCACCCGTTCGCCACCCACCGATCGTGATCACACCCGTACCCGATCCGTGATTGATGCATTACTTTCCGTAGCACAGCCCGGGTCCCCCGGGTGATCGGCCGCACCGGTCGGCTCCTCATCCGAGGGAGCGTCGCGGTCCGGGGACTCGACTCGAGCCCAGGGGCGCTCACTGCAGTCAGGTGCAGCCGCGCCAGCACCAGACACGGTGGGTGGATCGATGAGCAACCCGGCACAGACCATGGCGAGTCGATCCCCGCTCCCCCCGGCTCCCTCCCGCCGACTGACGGTGGCGGACGTGGTCACCGTGGGTCTGGACCGGCGCCGGGTCGGCAAGCGTCAGCACATCTTGTCCGCCGCCCGCGACCTGATGCTGCGGGACGGACCCAGGTCGGTCACCATCGCGGCCACCGCGCACCGGGCGGACGTCTCGGTGCCAACCGTCCGCAAGCACTGGCAGACCCGGGACGAACTGGTCGGCGACGTCCTGGACTACTCGCGGCGGACCGATCCCCGCGCGGCGGCGGCCACCGACGCCGGGCGGTTGTTCGACCTGCTGTGGACCTTCGCCGAGCAGCTCATCCCGGACGGCCCGCCCGGGACCGGTTCCGCCGGGGCACTGGCGGAGCTCATCGGCCGGGCTCCGCGCAACTCGATCAGCGCCGACCACCTGCGCGGGTTCGTCACCGCCCAGGAGCGTCGGGTGGCCGCCGTGGTCGGCAACCGGCAGCCCGTCGACGCCCTGCTGGTCGCACGGCTGCTCGGGCCGATCGTCTACCAGGCGCTGGTGGCCCGTGGCGAGATCGGGAACGCCCTGCTCGGGCACCTGGTGCTGCTGGTGATGGATCCCGAGGCGGGCGTCAAGCGCACTCGCCGCCCCAGCTGACCCGGATCGAGCGCAGGCCCGGACGGGACACGGTGATCACCGAGCGGAATCGGGCTTTCACCCGCATGATCATCCATGACGCGGACGCACCTAGGCTCATTGCCTGTCCTGCCGGTCGAGGGCCGTCCGCGAACGGGACGTCGACGCGGAGGACGCGCAGATGGACGAGGCATCGGTGGGGGACGCGACCCCTGCCGCGGGTGCACCGGCCGATGCCCGTCGGTCCACCGCCGAGCGACGGAACGGGACCCACGATCCGCACTCCGGCGGGAACGGCACCGGCAACGACACCGGCGCACCGACGGGAACGGGCCTCTGGCGCCCGGCCGGACGTGAGCTGCGCATCCCGGTGATCCCCCGCCCGCGGCTGGACGCCCGGCTCGACGGTCTGGGCCCCGTGCGGGTGGCGGCGGTGGTCGGCGCCCCGGGGGCGGGCAAGACGATCGCGGTGGCCGGCTGGGCCTGGCGGCGCCGGATGCCGACCGTGCACGTCGCGGTGGACGGCGCCGGGGATCCGCGCACCCGGGTGTGGGACGCGGTGGAGAGCCGGCTGCGCCGGTGGTCCCGGGAGCCGTCCCCCGACCCGGAGACGCCGTTGACACCGGGCGCCGGGGAGTCCGCCGCGGCCTTCCGCCGCCGACTGGGCGACCGGGTCGGCGCCGCCGTGCGCAGCCGGACGACGGCGGGGCCGGTGCTGGTCATGCTCGACGACTGGCGCCATCCGCACCCCGAACTGGTGGACGATGCGCTCGCGGTGCTGGACGCGGTGCCGGACCTGCGGGTCGCCCTCATCGGCAGTGCGGTGCATCCGCTGCACCACCGGCCCGAGGTCGACCGGGTGGAACTGCTCGGCCAGGACCTGGCATTCGACCGCGACGAGCTGATCGTGCTGCTGGCCGCGGTCCGTGCCGCCGACCAGACCGATCACGACACCGGGTCCGCCCCGACCGACGTCCAGCTGCGGGTCCAGGCCGAGGCACTCGAGAGCGCCACGGCCGGCTGGCCCATCGCCGTCACCGCCACGCTGCTGCGCTCCGGACCACAGGAACTGTCCGCGGACGCCTGGGCCAACGATCAGCTGGCCCACCTGGGCGACGCGGCCATCCACCGGCTGGCCGAACGGACGGTGTTGCCGGTGCTGAGCGAGCGGGGCCTGCGGGCCTTCACCCGGCGGATCAGCGTCCTGGACGAGATCACCCATGAGGCGGCCGCGGCGGTCGCCGACGTCCCGGACGCCGCCGCCCGGCTGTCCGAGCTGGAGGACCTGGGCCTCATCGTGGCCAACGCGTCCACCCGCCCGACCCGGTGGTGTCTGTCGGCGGCGTTGCGGTCGGTGCTGCAGCAGGACGCCCGGCACGCCGACCCCGACGGTGCGCGGGAGGCCCACCGCGCCGCGGGCCGCTGGTTCCGCCGGACCGGGGCGGTCCGCCCGGCGCTGGAGCACTTCGCCGCGGCCGAGGACTGGCGGGAGGTCACCGACCTGGTCGTGGCCGCCTGGCCGGCCCTGGCCGCCGCCGGACTGCCGCGGACCCGGGCGCTGCTGTCCCAGGTACCGGAGGACCTCATCCGCGACAACGTGCCGTACCTCGGCGCCGTCGCGCTGCTGGACCGGCAGCCCCCGGTCAACGAGCAGTCCACCCACGCCATCGGTCAGACACTGGCCGCAGCGGCGGACGGCGACGAGCCGCCGCTGCACCGGTTCATCCGGATGCTGGCCCGGCTCACCTGGGCCAACGTCCAGCACGACACCCCGACGGCCCGGCGGCTCATCGCCGAGGGCGACGCCCTCATCGGGTCGTTGCCACCGCTGCCGGCGGCCACCAACTTCGTACCGAACTTCCGCCTCTCCCGGGGGTTCGCACTGTTCGGCGCGGGCGACCGGACCGAGGCGCTGCAGTCCAACGAGGCGGCCTGGTCGGTCGCCGATCAGGTGGGCCTGACCTCGGTCACCGTGCTGGCCGACGGCTACCGGGCGATGATCACCGCGCTGGACGGCGATCTGCCACGGGCCGCCCGGTTCGTCGACGAGGCGGCCCGGACGGCGGACGAACGCGGCTGGTCGGCCACCTCGCACGTGATCCCCGCCCTGCTCGCCCGGGCGCTGATCGCCATGGACCGGGGGGACGTCGACACGGCCGCCGCCCTGCTGGACGACCGGCTCACCGACGCCCGGACCCGCACCCCGTCACTCGGGCCGGCGGGGCACCTGGAGCCGTACCGCACCCTGGCCCGCAGTCGGCTGGCCCTGCTCACCGCGGGCGGCGACCGGGGCATCGAGGTGGTGCTGCCCCCGGGGCCACCGATCCAGACGCCGACCGAGTCGGTGCTGCTGGCCGTGGTCCGGGCTGAGATCCTCGCCGTGCAGGGCGAGCTCGGCCGGGCGCTGACGGTGCTGGCCGGCGCGGCGGACGGTCGGCTGGGCCACGAGGTGTGCGCGGCGCCGGCCCGGGCCCGGGTGCTGCTGCTGCAGGGCGACCCGGCCGCCGCGTCGGCCGCGCTGCGTCCGTGTCTGGAGCGTTCCGACCATCCCGCCGGGACGCTGCTGGAGGCACTGTCGGTCGAGGCCGTCGCCGCGTGGCTGCAGGACCGACCGCGGGAGGCACTCGCCGCGCTGCGGCGGGCGATCGCGCTGGCCGGTGCCACCGGAGCCCGGCGGCCGTTCGCGTTGGTGCCGCACGAGCCGCTGCTGGAGGCGGCCGCGGCGCTGTCCGCCGGCGACGCCGAGCGGCTGCGAGACATGCTGGCGGCGCTGCCCCAGTTGGTGCGCCCCCGGGTCGACGCGGAGTTGAGCCGGCGGGAGCGGATCATCCTGCAGCACCTGGCCACCGGGCGGACGCTGACCTCGATCGCGCAGTCGCTGCACGTCTCGCGCAACACGGTGAAGAGCCAGACCAGTGCCATCTACCGCAAGCTGGGCGTCAGCTCCCGCCAGGCCGCGGTCGAGCAGGCGGTGCGGCTCGGGCTGATGAGCGGTCCGGGCTAGGACCGACCGGACGAGCTCTCGCCCTGGGTTGCTGGGTAGCGTGCAGCGATGCAGCTGACCAAGTTCGGGCACTCCTGTCTGCGCGTCCGGAGCGGGGCGGCCGACCTGCTCATCGACCCGGGCACGTTCTCCGCCGGATTCGAGTCGCTGACCGGGCTGACCGCCGTCCTGATCACCCACCAGCACCCCGACCACCTCGACGTCGCACGGGTGCTGGCCCTGCTGCGGGCCAATCCGCAGGCGCAGGTGATCGCCGACCACGAGACCGCCCAGTTTCTGGACGGTGCCGGAGTGCAGGCCCGGGAGGTCGGACCCGGCACGGTGCTCGACCTCGGTGTCCCGGTCGAGGTGGTCGGCGAGCGGCACGCCGTGATCCACGCCGATCTGGAGCCACAGGCTAACGTCGGCTACCTGGTCGACGACCGGCTGCTGCATCCCGGCGACGCCCTCACCGTGCTGCGCGACCGGGCGGTGGAGATCCTCGCCCTGCCGGTGTCGGCGCCGTGGATGGCGCTCAAGGAGGCCATCGACTACTTCCGTGCGGTCGCCCCGCAGGTGGTGGTCCCGATCCACGAGAAGGTGCTGGCCAACCCGTCCATGCCCTACCAGTTGCTGCAGCGGCTGGGCCCGCCGGCGCGGTGGCTCGATCTGGACGCGGGCGAGCCGACCGACGTCTGAGGCCGGCAGTTCCCGTCGGTCGGGTCGGCACGCCGGACCGCGGGAACTGCCCGGGCATGACCGAACCGCAGGACGAGTCGCCGGAGCGCCGCACCGAGCATGAGCGGGCTGAGGTCGGGTTGACCGATCTCGATCCGAACGAGGTGCCACCGGCTGACGCGCACCGGGTCTTCGGACCCGACGAGCCGGACGTCAGGGCCCGGGCGTCCGCACAGGACACCGGGGAGCACCCGACCGGGCGATCAGGGCAGCAACGACCACCGACGCGTCGCCGTCACCGGCGATCGGCGTCCCGGGCGGCCAGGATCTGATCCGTGGTCACGGTCGAGCCGGTGACCTCGAGCCAGCTGGCCGCATCGCAGCTGTCGGGCACGCACGGGTCACGCTCAGTCCCAGAGCTCGGCGTACAGCCCGACGATCTCCTCGGCCGTCGGCACCCGCGGGTTGTTGCCCGGCGAGCCGGACGCCAGGGCCTGCTCGGCCATCAGCGGCGCCAGCGAGGTCCACCGGTCGCGGTCCAGGCCGAGGCTGGCCGGGGTGGGCACCTCGAGCGTCGCGTTCAGCTCGCGCAGGCCGGCGACGAGGGCCTGCCCGGCGGTGACGTCGTCGGCGTCGGCCGCGGCCACGCCCATCGCGCGGGCGCAGTCGGCGTAGCGGGCCGGCGCCCCGGACAGCGAGAAGGCGGTGACGGCCGGCAGCAACATGGCGTTGGACAGGCCGTGCGCCAGGTGGAAGTGCGCGCCGATCGGCCGGCTCATGCCGTGCACCAGGCAGACGCTGGCGTTCGAGAAGGCCAGTCCGGCCCGGGTGGCCGCGGCCATCATGGCGGCGCGCGCGTCCCGGTCCGCCGGGTCGCGGTACGCGGTGACCAGGTGCCGGCTGATGGCGGTCATCGCCTGCAACGCCCAGGCGTCGGCGAAGTCGTTCGCCTTCCGGCTGACGTAGGCCTCGATGGCGTGGGTGAGGGCGTCGACGCCGGTGTCGGCAGTGAGCCGGGCGGGCATCGACATGGTCAGTTCGAAGTCGACCAGCGACACGGTCGGCAGGAAGGCCATACCGGTGCAGAGCATCTTCTCGTCGCTGGCCGAGTCGGTGACGATGGTGAACCGGGTCGACTCCGAGCCGCTGCCCGCGGTGGTCGGGATGGCGACGACCGGCAGCGACGGCCCGTCGTTGATCACGGGAGCCTTGTACTCGCGCATCTCGCCGGGCCGGGACGACAGGAAGGCGGCAGCCTTGGCCGTGTCGATCGGGCTGCCGCCGCCGAAGCCGACGACCGCGTCGACCTGGTGCGCGCGCAGCAGCTCGACCAGCGGCGCGAGGGACTCGGTGGTGGGGTCGGGACGGGTGTCGGCGAAGACCTCGGCGGTGACGCCGTGACCGGCCAGGTCCGCCGCCATCGCCGCGGCCGCGCCGGTCGACTCCAGGTAGCGGTCGGTCACGATGACCACCCGGCTCCAGGTGTTCCCGGCCAGGATCGGGCCGAGCTCCTTGGCGGCGCCGCCACCGACGCGCAGGATCCGAGGCAGGCACAGAGCGGTGGTCATCGAGGTCGTTCCTCCACGGGGATCGAGGCCGCGCGGCCGGTGCTGGTGGGACGGCCGATCCGGCCCGGGCTGCACGCTATCCCGTGTTCCGGCGCGCGGCCGACCGCCGTGGGTGCGGGCGCCCGTGCGGAACCCGCCTCCTACGCTGGGTCCCATGGACCCGGTGACCGCGCTGCGCAGGATCGCCTTCCTGCTGGAGCGGCAGCTCGCCCCGACCTACCGGGTGAAGGCGTTCCGCACCGCCGCACAGATCCTGGTGGCGCTGCCGCCGGGCGAGGTGGAGCGGCGGGTGTCGACGAACTCACTCACCGACCTGACCGGGATCGGCCCCAAGACCGCTGGAGCGGCCCGGCAGGCCGTCCGGGGCGAGGTGCCGGACTACCTGGCCGAGCTGGAGGCCGCGTCGGGACCGCTCACCGACGGCGGCGAGGAGCTGCGCCGCCGGCTGCGGGGTGACCTGCACGCGCACAGCGACTGGAGCGACGGCGGCAGCCCGATCGAGGAGATGGCCGCCACCGCCATGGAACTCGGCCACGACTACTTGGCCCTCACCGATCACTCACCGCGGTTGACGGTCGCCCGCGGACTGACCGCGGAGCGGCTGGAACGGCAGCTCGACGTGGTCGCGGCGGTGAACGAGGCGCTCGGCGCCCGCGACACCGGGTTCCGGTTGCTGTCCGGCATCGAGGTCGACATCAACGAGGACGGCAGCCTGGACCAGAGCGACGAGCTGCTGGGCCGGGTCGACGTCGTGGTCGCCTCGGTGCACTCCAAGCTCCGGTCCGAACCGGCGGCGATGACCGAGCGGATGCTGACGGCGATCGCCGACCCGCACACCGACATCCTCGGCCACTGCACCGGGCGCTTGGTCACCGGCGGCCGCGGTCAGCGCCCGGAGAGCCGGTTCGACGCCGACGCCGTGTTCCGCGCCTGCGCCGAGCGTGATGTGGCGGTCGAGATCAACAGCCGGCCCGAGCGGCTGGACCCGCCGCGGCGGCTGCTGCGGCAGGCCGTCGAACTCGGCTGCCGGTTCTCGATCGACACCGACGCGCACGCCCCCGGCCAGCTCGACTGGCAGGTCTACGGCTGCGAGCGGGCGCAGGAGTGCGAGGTCCCGGTCGAGAAGATCGTGAACACGCTGCCGGTGGACGAGCTGCTGGCGTGGACGCGTCGGGACCGCTGACCGGACCGGAACCGCCCGTCAGTGCGCCAGTTTCAGCCCGACGACGCCGCCGACGATCATCACCAGGAACACGACCTTGAGCGTCGAGACCGGTTCGGCGCCGGTCACCATCGCGTACACCACGGTGAGCACCGCGCCGATCCCGACCCACACCGCATAGGCGGTGCCCACCGGCAGGTCCCGCATGGCCCAGGCCAACCCGGCCATGCTGCCGATGAGCGCGACACCGAAGACGAGACTGGGTGCCAGACGGCTGAATCCCTCGGACTTGCCGAGCGCGGTGGCCCAGACGGCCTCCAGCACACCGGAGATCACCAACACGAGCCAGGACATCACGGCCTCCGCGGGCCGTCTTGTCGCACACCGGGTACGGCACCCATCGTCCGGGGGTCCGGCTCGCGGACCCGGCACCGACAGTCGCACACCCCGGCGCGGTTGGCAACCGGACCGGGGTGTGCGGTCAGAGCGGGCGCAGGTGCGCAGCGATCAGCTCGCCGGGGTGAATTCGACCAGGAACTCGATCTGCCCGGAGTCCTCGACCGAGACGAACCCGAGATCGGGCGCCTCGATGCCGTAGTCGGCGAAGGTGACCGGGACGGTGCCCTGCACGGCGATGGCGTCGCCGCTGCGCTGCGCGTTCAGCGTGACGGTGACCGGCTGGGTGACGCCGCGGATGGTCATCTCGCCGGTGGCCTCGGTGGTGGTGGTCTGCCCGTCGGCCGGCGTCGCCTCCGCGGGCAGCGGCTCGGTCAGGGTGAAGGTGGCCGTCGGGTGGTTGGCCACGTCCATGACGTTGTCGCGGAACTGTCCGTCCCTGGCCCCCGAGTCGGTCGCCACCGACGCCAGGTCCACCACGACCTCGGCGGCGGTGACGGCGCCGCCCTCGACGGTCATCGTCCCGCTCACCTCGGAGGTCCGGCCGCGGACGGTGACGTCCTCGCCGCGCAGCACCTCGTCGACGACGTAGCCGGCGGCACTGTCGGTGCCGACGATCCAGCTGCCGTCGGCGTCCGAGCCCGCCGGCGGGGCGGCGGCCTCGGTGCTCGACGCCGATCCGGACGCGCCCGATCCGGCGGTGGTCGTCGCGGCGGCCTGGCCGCTGGCCGGCGCGGAGGTCGACGCGGAGGTCGACGCGGAGGTCGAGGAGGACGATGAGACGCCCGGCAGGGTGAGCGCATCGGGCTGCCGGGACTCGGTCCAGGAGCGGTAGATCATCGGGCCGAAGATGACGGCCAGCACGGCGAGCAGCAGCACGACGGCGCCGGCGATGAGCCAGCTCCGGCGACGCCGGCGGGGACGGTCCGTCGATGGCGTTCCGGCCGGGCCGGCGCCGCGCGGTGCGGACGAGCCGGAGGTCTGCGGACGGGTCACGGCGTCTCCCCTTCCAGGGCCGGATGCGGTCCGTGCCGAGTATGCCGGGATCGCTGAGCGTTCAAGGTTCAGCCGGCTGTGCTGTTGCTGTGGGTCGACCCAGTCGATCACGCCGCGACGGCGGTCGCGGCCGGCCCCGCAACGCTGCCCGCCTGGCGGACATTGGTCCGGCATGGGGTCCAGGGGGCTGCGACTGGCGGGAGAAGATGCGGCAGTGGTTCCGGAGTCCGAGCGCGCGGCGTTCGAGCAGACGTACCGGACGCACGCCTCGTCCGTGTTCAGCCATTTCCTGCAACGGGGCATGACGCGCACGGACGCCGAGGACCTGACCGCGGAGGTGTTCGCCACTGCGTGGCGACGCCACGGCGAGATCGAGCCCCACCCCGAGGCCGGCATGCTGCCGTGGCTGCTCGGCACCGCGAACAACATGCTCCGGGCGAAGCGCAGGTCGCTGTGGCGGGCCCACCGGGCCCTGGCCAGGGTGGAACGCCCCGCCGACGTCCCCGATCTCGCGCTCGACGTGACCCAGGCCGCCGAGGACCAGGCCCGGCTGGCGGTGCTGATCGAGGTGCTGCGCGGTCTGTCGACCGCCGAGCAGGAGGTCATCCAGTTCTGCGTGATCCGCGGGATCAGCCCGACGGTGGTCGCCCAGGTCACCGGCGAACCCGCCGGCACGGTCCGCTCCCGGCTGTCCCGCGCGCTGGCCAAGGCCCGCGTCCGGTTCGCCGAGCTCACCGATGCTGCACCTGATCCCGGCCGGACCGGAGGGAGTTGGTGATGCACGACTTCGACGCGTTCGCCGGCGAACTGCGCGACCAGCCGCTCGCGCCCGCCGCCCAGGAACAGCACCTGGCCCTGCTGCGGTCGCTGCCCGACCCCGGTGAGCGGCCGGTCACGCCCGCCGCACGACGACGCCGCGGCCGCGTCATCGGCGGCCTGGCCATCGGGGCAGTGCTGGCCGTCGGCGGCGGCACCGCCGTGGCCATCGGGGCATTCAGCACTGCCACCGACACGGCCACCGGCTACTGCTACGCCAGTGCCGATCTCGACGAGTCGGTCACCAACCGGATGGAGTTCGCCGCGGCCGGCACTCCGGACCGGCCCGAGGACGCCTCCGCGGTCGCTCTGGACGTCTGCGCCGCGTACTGGCGCTCCGGCGTCTTCGCCGGGGGCCGGGGCGACCCGGACCGCGCCCCGACCGGCGGCTCCGCCCCGGTCCCGTCGCTCGTCGCCTGCGTGCTGCCCGACGGCAAGGCCGGCGTCTTCCCCGGCGACGCGACCACCTGTCACGGCCTGGGGTTGAGCACCCTCCGTCCCTGACCGACCCCGATCCGCGATGGGTGATCGGCATCACAGCCCGGACGTGCAGCGCCGACCGCTGTGCGGACAGAGAGGGGCGACTGATCGTTCGGACGAAGGAGTCCCGTGCCCCACCTGCCGCGCTCTGTGCGCACCGCGCTGTCCGCCCTCGCGGCCGCCTCCGTCGCCCTGGTCATGCTCGTGCTGACCGTCCCCGCCGCCACTGCCGACCCGGTGGTCTCGCCGACCGGCGACTACTGCGCGGCCAACGCCGTCACCGGCACGATCGCCTGTGTCGACGAGTTGCACGACTACCCGGCCGCCCGGGCCGCCGCCCTCGGCACCGACGGCGCCGCACGGTCGGTGAGCCCGACGGCGTCCTACCTGCTCGGCCGGTTCTTCGACAACGACCAGTTCAACACCGCGGCCGGGTTCATCGACTGGTTCGGCTCAGCGCCCTGCACGTCGTCGCTGACCGACATCAACAGCTCGTGGTCGGACACCACCTCGTGGCGCGGACGCATCAGCTCCTTCCAGGGCTACTCCGGCTGCCGGATCCGGGCCTACGAGCTGGCCGGCTACGGAGGCACCTCCCTCGGGTGGGTGGCCTCCAGCGCCAACGTCGGCAGCCTCAACGACCACATCTGGTCGGTCCGCTTCAGCTGACCTGACCCGCTCCCGACCCGCGGACCGCCCACCGGACGGCCAGCGGGTCGACGCGTGACGAGACCGTCCGCGTCGCAACCGTCTCCGACCATCCGGCCGGTGCGGTGGGCCTGGGAACCCCGACTTCCGGGCCCACCGCACGAAGACCCGCCTGTCCGGGATCACGCTCCGGCCAGCCCGAGCTCCCGCGCGATCACCATCCGCTGGATCTCCGAGGTGCCCTCGCCGATCTCCAGCACCTTGGCGTCCCGGTAGAAACGGCCGACCGCGGACTCGTTCATGAACCCGGCGCCGCCGAACACCTGGGTCGCGTCCCGAGCGTTGTCCATGGCCGCGTTCGAGGCGACCAGCTTGGCGATGGCCGCCTGCTGGCGGATCGGCCGGCCGGCCACGAGCGCCGCCGCCGCGGACCGGTACGCCAGTCGGGCGGTGTGCACCCGTGCCTCCATGTCGGCTCCTCGACGTACCGGACCGACTCGTCCACGCACCCCTGGGCCCGGCCGACCGCGATCGCGGCGATGGCGATCCGCCCGTCGTCCAGGGTGGCCAGGAACTGGGGCAGCCCGCGGCCGCGTTCACCCAGCAGATGGTCGGCCGGCACCCGGACGTCGTCGAACCACAACGGGCGGGTGTCCGAACAGCCCCATCGCGCCCATCCGCCGGACGATCGCGTACGGGAACTCGCCGCGCTCGTACAGCGCGCCGATGACCGGCGCGACCTCCGCCCGCGCGAACTGCCGCACCACCGCCCGGAGTTCGGCGTGCTCGTCACTGAACTCGAGGTCCATCCCTCACCCCGCTTCGATCGTCAGCAGCACCGCGTCCTTGGCCACGGCCGCTCCCGACCGCGCGCCCAGGTCGCGCACCACCCCTTCGGCCGGAGCGGTGAGCACGTGTTCCGTCTTCATGGCCTCGACGACCACCATCCGCTGGCCGGCCAGGACGTGCTCGCCCTCGTCGACATGGACGACGGTCACCGTCCCCGGCACGGGCGACCGGCCCGGCCGCGGTGGCGGCCGCGGTGGGCGTCCGGTCCAGCGCCGCGTGGTCCCGGACCGCGAAGACGTCGCCGTCCCGACCGATCCACCAGGTGCCGTCCGCGCCTCGCACGGCGACCGCGGTGTGGCCGCATCCGTCCTGGACGTGCCGGTACCGGTCGTCGCCGAGTTGCTCGGTGACGGTGCGCGGCACGGGCCGACGGTCAGCCGGTCTCCAGCCGCTGCGCCCGCAGCGCCCGCAGGTGCACCGACGCCCAGGTCCGGAACGGTCGCCACGCCTCGGCGACGGCCGCGAGCTCCGCGCCGACGCCGTAGTGCTCGGCGATCTCCGCGGTCAGCCGGGCCTCGTGCCGGGGCGCGGCGTCCGGGGCGTTGGCCCCGCGCAACACCACCAGCTCGGCGGCGAACGGCCCGATCCCGGTGATCCCCCGGACCCGCTCGATCGCCTCGTCCGGGTCCAGGGCCCGCAGCGCGGCGCCGTCGAGCACGCCCGCCTCGGCCGCATCGGCGACGGCCCGCAGGTACTCGGCCGCGCGGCCGGGCAGCTCCAGCGGCGCCGACCGCAGCCGGTCGGGTGTGGGGAACGCCCCGTCGTCGCCGTACACCCGGATCATGTCCGCCCGGAGCACGGCCGCCCGGGTCATCCGCCGCCGTTGGGAGAGCACCGCCCACGCCGCGGCCTCGTACGGCGAGTGGAACCCGCACGGGCGCAGCCCCGGGAACGCCCGCTGCGCCCGGGCGATCACCGGGTCGCGGCGCCCCACGTCCGGCCACCCGGTCGCGTCCACGTCGAGGGCCAGGAACCGGGCGACCTGCGCGGCGGCCGCGTCCAGGTCGCCGTCGCCGCGGACGGTGATCCGGGCGAGGTCCCCGTCCTGGACGACGTCGGTCTCGGCCCGGGTCCAGTCGGCGTCCACCCGGAACACCGTCGAGAGCCGGTCGCCGACGCCGTCGGTGGGCAGTGCGGCCGGGGTGAAGCCCTCCCAGAAGTGGCGGGACGTGCCCAGCGACCAGGGGCCGCGGACCACCAACTCCGTCGTGTACCGAGCCATGCCGACCCCGTCCCCGCGGCTGATCCCGCGTCGTCCCGAGCAGCATGCCGCCCGTGCCCGACAGTGGTCCGCCCACGCCGGGGGCGACGGACCCGCCGTACCCTCGGCGCATGGAACGGCGCCGGCTGGGAGCAGCGGCGCTGATCACGGCCCTGGTCGTGGTGTTCGCGCTGGGGGTGCTGCGGAGTCGGGTGATCGAGGGCGAGGCGGTCGCCGTGCCCATCCCGCCGTCGCCGCAGGCCGGGGACTGTGTGGTCCAGGACCCGCGCCAGATCGCCGGTCAGCTGCACCAGTGGGCCTGGGGCGGCTCGTACGTGTCGCTGCGGACGGCGCCGTGCACCGGCCCCCGGTACGGCGAGGTGGTCGAGGTCCGCTCCGGCGACGACGCCGTGGACGTGGCTGACGCCTCGGGTTGGCAGGAAGAGTGCCGCGGCCAAGTGTACCGGCTGATCGGGCTGGACCTGCGGACGGAGGAACGGGCCCCGTTCCTGCCGGTGGTGCAGGTCGGGCTGGCCCTGACCGGCCCGGATCCCCGGGCGGCCGCCGCGGGCCAGCGCTGGTCGGCCTGTGTCGCCACCCTGACCCGGCCGGCGTCGACCGGCTCGACGCTGGGCTTCGCACCCGCCTCCGGCACCGTCGACCATCCGCTGGCCGGCGCCTGGTCCCGCGGTGAGCAGCGTCCGTTCGCCGTCTGCACCGACGACCCGGCCGGTCCGGACGCCGTGCCGTGCGACCAGCCGCACCGGTTCGAGATGCTCGGCCGGGGCCGCGGTGAGCCCGGCGCCACGCAGGCGTCCCTGGAGAGGGCGTGCGCGGACCTCGCCGTCCGCGCGGTGGGTGCCGAGAGCCCACTGCGGGACGGTGCGCTCATCTCCCGTGCGCTGGCCGTCCGCCCCGGTCCGGTCGGCGGCCCGCCGGTGACCGGACCCGCCGCGATCAGCGCGGACGGTGCCTTCACCGCCATGTGCCTGGTCGCCTCGGCCGATCCGACCCGGCAGCTGGTGGCGTCCATCCGCGGCACCGGGACCGGCCCGGTGCCGCTGCGCTGAGCGCGGCGCTCCGGCTCAGCCGATCCAGTCGGCGAACGACCGCCCCGAGATCCGTTCGTACGCCTCGACGTAGCGGTCACGGGTGGCCGACGCCACCGCGTCCGGCAGCGGCGGCGGCGGCTGGTCGGCGGCTCGGTCCCACCCGGACTCCGCCGAGGTCAACCAGTCCCGGACGAACTGCTTGTCGAACGACGGCTGCACCTGCCCGGCCCGGTAACCGTCGGCCGGCCAGAACCGGGACGAGTCGGGGGTGAGCACCTCGTCGCCGAGCACGAGAGCATCGCCCAGCAGCCCGAACTCGACCTTGGTGTCGGCCAGCAGCACGCCCCGGCCGGCGGCGTGCTCGGCGGCCCGCGCGTACAGGGCGAGGGTGGTGGCGCGCAGCTGCTCGGCCCGCCCCGCGCCGACGACTCCGACGACCGCCGCGAAGTCGACGTTCTCGTCGTGCGCGCCCAGTTCGGCCTTGGTCGCCGGGGTGAAGATCGGCGCCGGCAGCCGGGACGCCTCGACCAGGCCCGCGGGCAGCGGCACCCCGCAGACGGCGCCGTCCCGTCGGTAGTCGACCAGTCCGGACCCGGTGAGGAAACCACGGGCCACGCACTCGACCGGCAGCATGTCCAGCCGCCGGACCAGCAGGGCGCGCCCGCGGACCTCGGCCGGGATGCGCGGGTCGTCGACGGCCACCACGTGGTTGGGCACCAGATCGGCGAGCACCTCGAACCAGAAGACGCTCATCGCGGTGAGCACCCGGCCCTTGTCAGGGATCGGCGTGGGCAGCACGTGGTCGTAGGCGCTGATCCGGTCGGTCGCCACCAGCAGCAGCAGCTCGTCGTCGACGGCGTACAGCTCGCGGACCTTGCCGGACCCGAGGTGCTGGTAGTCGGTGAGGCTGGCTCCGCCTGGCTGAGTCACCGGAGCAGGGTACTGGCCGCGACCGGCGACCGGCCCCGGGAAGAGATGTGGCCGGTGCGCTCCCACCCCGGAAGCGCACCGGCCCGTCGACGCACGAGGTGCTCACCACCACGTGATCCCGGAGCAGCCTGGCGGCGGGAGCAGAGCTCGGTCCCCGCCGCGGGACTGGTGACCACCGCCGGGCCACTCCAGGTCATTGCCGTCGAACAAGGTAAGGCTAACCTGACCACGGCCGGGATGCAAGGGGACGCGATCACGTTCCCCTCCGTGGAACGATCAACGGGTGACCCTCGGCCTCGACCTGCCCGCCATCCCCGCCGCGGAACTGCCGTCCGTGCTGCTCAGGGCGGTCGGCGCGGCCCAGCACGGCATCACGATCGCCGACGCCACGCACCCGGACAACGCGCTGGTGTACTGCAACCGGTCCTTCCTCGACCTGACCGGGTACGACGAGGGCGACGTCCTCGGCCGCAACTGCCGGTTCCTGCAGGGCCCGGACACCGACCCGGCCGCGGTCGCCGCCCTGGCTGCGGCGGTGCGGGACGGCCGCAGCCTGCACACCGTCCTGCTCAACTACACCCGGGACGGACGGCCCTTCCACAACGAGCTGACCGTCTCGGCCGTGCGGGACGGCGACGGCCGGCTCACCCACTTCATCGGCAACCAGATCGACATCACCGAACGCGTGCAACGGGTGCAGCGGCTGTCCCACCTCGCCCTGTCCGACCAGCTCACCGGTCTGGGCAACCGGTACCAGGTGCTGGAGACGCTCGAGCAGCTGGTCGGTGAGTCGACCACCGACGCGGCGGGCGTCACCGGCAGCCGACCGCAGGTCGAGGCCGCGGCGGTCGTCTTCCTGGACGTCGACCGGTTCGCCGAGATCACCGAGAGCTACGACGTCGACGTGAGCACCCTGGTGCTGGTGCACCTGGGCCGCCGGCTGGCCGAGATCGCCGAGCCCGGCGACCTGACCGCCCGGCTGGACGCGGAGACCTTCGCCCTGGTGCGACCGCTCCCCCGGGACGGCGCCCGGGAGGCGGCCCGGGCGCTGGCCGAGTACGTCGGCGCGCGGATCTCCGCGCCGATCGAGACCGCCCGGCTGTCCCTGCCGATCCGGGTGTCCAGCGGTGCGGCCGTCTGGCCGGACGACGGGAGCACCCCGGTCGACGTGCTGCGGGCGGCCCGCAACGCGGTCCGCGCGGCCCGGCAGCGCAACGACCCGTACTTCTTCTGACGGTCGTCCCACCGCGAGGGGTCGATGATCGCCTCGTGATCGACACGACCGTGACCCGCCGGTGAGCCGCCGCGACCGCACCGCCGGCCCGGTCCCGTCCCGTCGGTGGTCGTCCGCCCGACTGCTGCTGGCCGCCGACGTCTCGGCGACCCTGCTGTTCGCCATCGAGGGCGCCCAGGTCGCGGTGACCGCGCACCTGGACCTGTTCGGCACCCTGGCCATCGCCCTGGTGGCGTCGACCACCGGCGGCATCGTCCGGGACCTGGTGCTGGGGGACACCCCGCCGGCGGCCCTGCGGCACCCCAACTACGTCATCACCGCGGTGCTGGCCGGCGCGGTCGTCTTCTTCGTCGACCAGTGGTGGCTGAACCTGCCACAGACGCCGATCGTCGTCCTGGACGCGGCCGGCCTGGCCATGTTCGCGGTGGTCGGGGCGGCCAAGGCGCTCGACCACGGCCTCATCCCGATCGTCGCCGTCCTGCTGGGCGTCGTCACCGGGGTCGGTGGCGGGGTGGCCCGCGACCTGCTCACCGACCAGGTCCCGGCCATCCTGACCCACGACATCTACGCCGTCGCCGCCGCGCTCGGGGCCGCCGTGTTCGTCGTCGCCGCGCGCGCCGGTCTGACCCGGATCTGGGCCATGTCACTGGGCGCCGTGGCCTGTTTCGCCCTCCGCGTGCCGGCCGCACTGCTCGACTGGAACCTGCCGCGCCTGTGACGACCGGCCGTCCGGACAGCGCGCCGGACGGCGCAAAGGGGGGTCGTCCGCGGGTCACGCCCGTGCAACAGACGCGTGTTACGTTCCGGGCAGACGTGAGACGTCGACCTGCCACGTGACACCCACCGCGTTGGCGATGCGCCGGGGACCATGATCTCTCCAGCGGTGGCGGACCGACTCCGCCGTCGACTCCTGGCGCGCCCGACGAGCTGCGGAGGAAGGTGACGGATGAGGATCACAGTGCTGACCGGCAATCCGAAACCGGACTCGCGGACCAGACGGATCGTCGACGCCCTGGCCAGCCGGGTCGCCGACGAGCTGCCGGTCGCCGAGGTGGCGAGCATCGACCTGGCCGGGGTCGCGGACCGGCTGTTCCGCTGGCCCGATGCCGGCCTGGCCCGTCTCACCACGACGGTGGCCGACAGCGATCTGCTGGTCGTCGGCTCACCGACGTACAAGGCCACGTACACCGGCCTGCTCAAGGCCTTCCTCGACCGGTACCCGAACAACGGGCTGGCCGGGGTGTGCGCGGTCCCGGTGATGACCGGGTCGTCCGAGGTGCACGCGCTGGCCGTGGAGACCGCGCTCCGCCCGTTGCTGGTGGAGCTGGGGGCCTCCGTCCCGAGCCGGGGCCTGTACTTCGTGATGGACCGGATGCACCGGCTCGACACCGTCCTGGACGACTGGTGGCAGGCCAACCGAGCCCCGCTGCTGGCCGCGCTGGGTCGGGTCCCGACCGGCTGACCCGCGCCGGGCTTCCCGCTCCACAGTCCCCGCACTCCGACCGACGACTCCTGACCGCCTCCGGGCGACCCCACGAAGGATGGACATGACCGACCCGCAGTCACCCGAACCGACCGCCGCGCAGATCGTGGAGGACGAGGCCCCCTTCGACTCCAACCACTTCCGCCAGGTCATCGGCAGCTTCCCGTCCGGCATCACGATCGTCACCGCCATGCTCGACGGCAAGCCGGTGGGCATGACCTGCCAGTCGTTCTTCAGCCTCTCGCTGGACCCGCCGCTGATCGCCTTCTCGCCGGCGGTCACCTCCACCAGCTACCCGTCGATCCGCGAGGCCGGCAAGTTCGCCATCAACGTGATCGCCGACGGCCAGCGTGACTTGGCCGGGCAGTTCGCCCGCAGCGGCACCGACAAGTGGGCCGGGGTGGACTACGAGCTCGGTGCGGTCGGCGCCCCGGTCATCGGCGGCGTGGCCGCGGTGGTCGAGTGCGAGCTGGAGACCGAGTACCCCGCCGGCGACCACTTCATCGTCATCGGCCGGGTCAAGGCGATGTCGCACGAGCTGATGCACAAGCCGCTGCTGTACTTCCGCAGCGCCTACTCGTACCTGGCCGACGAGGCCTGAGCCGCCCCGTCCGACCGCTCACCCGCCGCCCGGTGGCCCCGCCACCGGGCGGCGGACCGCGTTCCGGGTCTGCACCAGGTCCTGGACCACCTCGGAGACCATCCGCAGTGACGCGTCGTCGAGCAGGTTGCCTGCTCAGTGCCTGGTGCTCGGTCGAGGAGAGGATCCCCACCGTCCGCCCCGGCGGCAGCGCCGCGATCTTCATGAGGGTCCGGACGTGATCGAGCGGGACGGATCGGCCGCGGGGGCGGCGACGCTGGGCGCGCAGCTCACCGACCGGCTGCGCGACATCGCCGACCGCTGCGACCTCGTCGTCGACGTCCGCGGCCGCGGTCTGCTGCAGGGCATCGAGCTCGCCGCCCCCGACGGCACGATCAGCGCGGACGACCTGGGCCGGGCGGTGACCGCCGCCTGCCTGGAGCGCGGCCTGCACATCAACCTGCTCCAGGTGCCCGGGGCCGGTGGCGTCATGCGCATCGCGCCGCCGCTGACCATCGAGGAGGCCGACCTGCACCGGGGTCTCGACGTCCTGGACGCCGCCCTGCTCGAGGTGGCTGAGGCGACTGAGGTAACCGTGGGAGTGCCGGCATGAGCGAGTTGCTGCTCATCGAGGAACTGTTCCTGCTCGGGCACGACGACGAGACCGGCAAGATGCGGCTGGCGCTCGGGATGCCCGCGGTGCTGTCCGGCGCCCTGCTGCTCGACCTGGCCCTGCGCGAACTGATCCTCGTCGAGGACGACCGGGTCACCCCCAGCGGTGCGACCCCGGACCACCCGGTGGCCGCAGCGGGATGCCGGGCCGGAACAGCGGATGCGGACCCGGCTCACCGAGGTGCTGCTCGAGCGCAAGCGGGCCCGGGCCACTGCAGTGGCGCTGCGGAAGCAGGCGGAACACGGCGACGTCGTCTCACGCACCATCGCCGACAGCGTCCGCGCCACGCCGGCCGCGGTGTTCCCCACGCTGATCGCCACCACGGTGATCAACTCCGGGAACTGACCGGGTCCGCCACCGCCAGCTCGTCCGGCGCGGATCCGTCCGACACCGGACTGCCGGCCACGACGACCGTGGCGTGCGCCCAGGGCCGCTCGGCCAGCAGGAAGGGACGTTCGACCGCCTCCCAGTCCGCCACCATCTGCCGGTGGGCCGGGTCGTCGCCGTCCCGGGCGAGCAGCCGGCGGGCCGCCACCCGACGGTCGACCTGGATCCACACCGACGCGTCCAGCAGGGGCGCGAGCGACCGGCGGACGATACCGGTGCCCTCGACGAAGACGGTGTCCAGCCCGGCCGGCACCGCGATGGAGCCGGGCCGATCGCGGTCGATCCAGGCACGCGGCCGGTGATCGACGGCCTCGCCGCGCCGCACCGGCCGCAGCACGTGCTCGGCGAGGAGCTCGTCCCAGTCGAAGAACGAGTGATGCCAGGCGATGTCATCGGTGTGCACCACGGCGGAGCTCGGGGCCACCACCTGCAGCCGGTCGACGATCCGGGTCTTCCCGGCCCCGCCGCGCCCGTCGACGGCCACGATGCGGGGCCGGCCGGTGACCGGTCCGGCGGCCGCGTACAGCGACTCGACCAGTTCGGTCACCGGGATCACCCGCCAGCGGCCGGCGGCCGGCTCGCCCGGTTCCAGGTCCATGCAGTGCTCCCGTCCGGTCCGGCCACCTCGCGGAGCTCCGGCCGATCCCGGTGCCCCGTCCGCAGTGTGGCACCGGCACCTGGTGGCGGTCACCGTCCGTACACCTCCGATCGGGTCGGCCGCGCCTCCCACCGCCCGCCGGGACCGGCTGCGACGGTGGGGGGACGACGAGCGACCCGGCGGGAGGGTGCGGTGCGAGCAGTGCGCCGACGGCCGGCCCGGACGCTGGCCCTCGCGCTGGCGTCGGCCCTGACGGTCGCCACCGCGGCCTGCGGCACGCCCGGGTCCGGCCTGGACGCCGGTGTCCGACCGCTGGCGGCCGGGACGACGTCCATGAGCGACGTCCGGACCGACGCCCCGGACCTGACGGTGACCGTGCCCGCGCTCACCGCGGCGCCGACCACCGAGCCGGACGGGACCGAGGTCAGTTCCGATCCCGTTCCCGATCCCGTTCCCGAGCCAGTCCCCGAGACTCCGGAACCGACTCCGCAACCGGCTCCGGAGCCACCGCCCGCAGCGCCGACGCCCACCCCCGCGGCCGACGTGCAGGTGGCCCCCGCGGCCGGTCCACAGGCGGGAACGCTGCCCTGCCCGGGCGTCCGGTGCCTGACCGTGGCGGCGACGGGTGACGTGCTGCTGCACCCGCAACTGGTCGAGCAGGCCCGTCGCAACGCCGACGGCACCGGCGCGGACATGGACTTCTTCCCGATGCTCGCCGCCCAGCAGCCGTGGATCGCCGGCGCGGACCTGGCCGTCTGCCACCTGGAGACGCCGCTGGCCCCGTCCGGCGGCCCGTTCTCCGGGTACCCGGCGTTCTCGGTGCCGCCGCAGGTGTTGCCGGCGCTGCTGGAGACCGGCTACGACGCCTGCACCACCGCCAGCAACCACACCCTCGACCAGGGCACCGAGGGGGTGCAGCGGACCCTCGACGCACTCGACGCCGCCGGACTGGCGCACGACGGCTCCTACCGGACCGAGGCCGACTCCCGCACCCCTCTCGTGCTCAACACCGCGGGTGGCCGGGTCGGGCTCATCTCGGCGTCCTACGGCTGGAACGGGTTCCGGCCCGACGAACCCTGGCGGGCCACCGGCATCGACGTCGAGCGGCTGCTGGAGAAGGCCCGCGCCGCGAAGGCGGCCGGCGCGGACGTGGTCGTGGTCGCGCTGCACGCCGGCGAGGAGTACGACAGCACTCCCACGGCCGAGCAGCGGAACGTCGCGGCCCGGCTGCTGGCCGATCCGGCCGTCGATCTGATCGTGGGCCATCACGCGCACGTGGTGCAGCCGATCGAGCGGATCGGCGACAAGTGGGCGATCCACGGTCTGGGCAACACCGTGGCCGCCCAGTTCGACGAGGTGCACGGCACCCGCAACGGCCTGCTGGTCCGCGTGCAGTTCAGCCAGGACGCCGAGGGCCGGTGGACGGCTGGTGATCTCGGCTGGGTGGCCTCCTACCAGGACCTGCGGTCCCCGTTCCGCTGGTGCCCGCTGACCGCGCCCGGCGGCTGCCCGGACGATCCGGACGGGCTGGCCCGGGTGACCGACGTGGTCAACGCCCTCGGCGCGGATCGCGCCGGCGCCCACCCGATCGGCTGAGCGTCAGGAGCGCGGCGCCCGCTGCCGCCGCCGCGACAACCGGTAGCCCACGGGCAGCAGCAGGAACCAGACCGCGCCGACGATCAGCGACAACCGCCCGTCGGCGGTGAAGGCGAGCAGCACGACGACCAGGCCGAGCAGGGTCAGCGCCAGCACGGTGGTCACCGGGGCACCCGGCAGCCGGTAGTCGACGGCCGCCACCTCGCCGCGGGCCACCCGGCGGCGGAACACCAGGTGGCACACCAGCAGGGTGCCCCAGACGAACACGATGCCGGCCGCGGCGAAGGCGGCCAGGTAGGTGAACGCCTGCTCGGGCGAGACCAGGTTGATGACGATGCCGAGCGCCATCACCCCGGCCGACAGGGTCAGCCCCGGCAACGGCACAGAGCGGCTGCTCATCCGGGAGAACAACGCGGGCGCGTCCCGTTTCAGCGACAACGTGTGCAGCATCCGCCCGGTCGAGTAGATGCCGGAGTTGCACGACGACAGCGCGGCGGTGAGCAGGACGAAGTTCACGATCCCGGCCGCGGCCGGGATGCCGATGGACGAGAAGACGGAGACGAACGGACTCTCGCCCTCGTGGTACGCCCGCCAGCTCTGCACCGACATGATGATCACCAGTGAGCCGATGTAGAACAGGCCGATCCGCAGCGGCAGGCTGTTGATCGCCCTCCGCAGCGTCACCTTCGGGTCAGCCGCCTCGCTGGCGGTCACGCCGACCAGTTCGACGCCGATGTACGCGAACATGACGATCTGCAGACTCAGCAACGCCGCGGCCAGACCGAGCGGGAAGACCCCGCCGTCGGCCCACAGGTTGGACAGCGTCGGCCCCTCGTCCGGGCCGATACCCAGCGGCAGCAGCACCAGGATGCCCAGCACGATCATCCCGACGATGGTGGCCACCTTGACCAACGCGAACCAGAACTCGGCCTCGCCGAACAGCTTCACCGAGATGAGGTTGGCCGCGAACAGCACGCCCAGCATCACGGCCGAGGTCACCCAGACCGGGATCCCCGGGAACCAGTACTGGATGTAGTTGCCGGCCACGGTGATCTCAGCCATGCAGGTGGTGACCCAAACCAGCCAGTAGGTCCAGCCGACCGCGAAACCCCAGGAGCTGCCCAGGAACTCGGTGGCGTAGTCGGAGAAGCTGCCGGCCACCGGACGGTGCAGCAGCAGCTCGCCCAGCGCGCGCATGACCACGAAGATGGCCAGACCCGCGATCAGGTAGGCCAGGATGAGTGCCGGTCCGGCCTGCTCGATGGCGGCGCCGGAGCCGAAGAACAGCCCGGTGCCGATCGCGCCGCCGATGGCGATCATCTGCACGGTGCGGGCGCTCAGCCCGCGGGCGTACCCGTCCTGGTGCTCGTCCCCGGCCGCCGGCGACCCCGGCTCCTGCACTGCCGCTCCACCCACGCCGGCCTCCCCGTGGTCCCCACTCCGGTCCGCCCGGCGCCCGACCTGGGATCGGCGGCAGATCAGCGGCAGATCAGCGGCATTGTGGACGCTGTGACCCGATGTGTCACGCACCGCACCCGCCCGGTCGATGTCCACCCCAATCGTTCACTGTCCGTGACGAGAGGCGGGTGAAAGCGCAGGTCAGGACTGATCACCCGTTGTCGCGCCGGTTGCGCTCTGCGATCATCCGACGCATGGACGCGCATGAGATCCGCCGGGCCTTCCTGACCCTGCAGCGGGAGCGGGGACACGTCGTGATCGACCGGGCGCCGCTGGTGCTCTACGACGACCCGACCACACTCTTCACCGGCAGCGGCATGCAGCCGCTGCTGCCCTACCTGCTGGGTGCTGACCACCCCGACGGCGTCCGGCTGGCCGACAGCCAGACCTGCCTGCGCGTGCAGGACATCGAGGACGTCGGCGACAACCGGCACACCACGTTCTTCGAGATGCTCGGCAACTGGAGCCTCGGCGACTACTTCAAGGCCGAGCAGCTGCCGGCGTTCTGGCACTTCCTCACCGACATCGTCGGGCTGGACCCGGACCGGATCTACGTCACCGCCTACAGCGGCGATCCGGACAACGACATCCCCAAGGACGTCGAGGCCGCACAGATCTGGACGGACCTGTTCACCGCGGCGGGAGTCTCGGCCGACCAGGTCGACCTGGTGACCGAGGAGCACGGGGCCGAGGTCGGCAACCACGGCGCCCGGATCGCCTTCTACCAGAAGAAGAACTGGTGGTGCCGGGGCGGCAGCGCCGCGGACATGCCGCCGGGTGAGCCGGGCGGACCGGACAGCGAGGTCTTCTACCTCTACCCGGACATCGACCACGACCCGGCCTACGGCGCGAACTGCCACCAGAACTGCGACTGCGGCCGGTACATCGAGCTGGGCAACTCCGTGTTCATGCAGTACGGCCGGACCGAGACGGGGTTCGAGCTGCTGCCGCGCCGCAACGTCGACTACGGCGGCGGTCTGGAGCGGATCGCGGCCGCGGCCATCGACACCCCGGACATCTACCGGATCAGCCTGCTGTGGCCGATCGTCGAGCAGCTGCAGACGCTGTCCGGGCTGAAGTACGAGGACAACACCGAGGCCATGCGGGTCATCGCCGACCACCTGCGCGGGGCGACGTTCCTGGCCGTGGACGGCGTGAAGCCCAGCAACAAGGAGCAGGGCTACGTGATGCGGCGGCTCATCCGCCGCGCCGTCCGGTACGCCTTCGCCCTCGGCATCGAGGACGACTTCTTCGCCGGCATCGTCCCGGTCATCACCGGCCTGTACATCGACGACTACCCCGAGGTGGCCGCCCGGCAGAACGAGGTGGTCGCCGTCCTGGTCAAGGAGGAGGCTGCGTTCCGTCGCACCCTGCGCAAGGGACTGCGGGAGCTCCGGCAGTTCCGCCGCGCCGGTCAGATCGGTGGGGCCGAGCTGTTCGTCCTGCAGGACACCTTCGGGTTCCCGGTGGAGCTGTCCACCGAGGAGGCCGGCTCGCTGGGCATCGCGCTCGACCCGAACTGGCGGGCCGAGTTCGACGACAAGCTCGACGAACAGCGGCGCCGCTCGCAGCAGGCCAGCAAGATGAAGCCCTGACGCGGGCCTCGCACCATCCTGTCGTTCGCACCATCCCGACGAGCAAGGCAAGAATTGCGATGAGCACCACCGTCGTCCCGCCGGCCGAACCGGCCCCCGCTCCTCCTGGCCGGTTCGCCGCGCCGGCCCGTCGGGCCGGCGAGGCGTTGCGGCGACTGCTGCCGCAGCTGCGCAGCACCCCGGTGGTGCTGGTCTGGCTGGTCGCCTTCTGGGCGGCCGGCGCCGTCACCGGCAGCCTGGTGCACGGCCCGGACGGCCAGCCGGACCTGGCCACGCCGTCCGGCACCGGGCTGTGGAACGCGGTGGCGGTCGGCATCCCGACGCTGCGCGACGGGCACTGGTGGACTCCGTTCACCGCACCCTTCTTCGCAGCCGACCTGATCACCTACCTCGGTGCCTCGGTGCTGCTGGTGGCGACGGCCGCTGCGGTGGAACGCCGCTGGGGCAGCCGGCGCACCCTGCTCATCGCGATCGCCGTGCTCGTGCTGGGCACCGCCCTCGGGCTGGCCGTCATCGAGCTGGCCACCCTGGTCCCGGACTGGACCTGGGCGTCCCAGCTCGAGCAGGGCACCGCGGTCAGCCCGACGCCGCTGGTCTTCGGGCTGCTGGCCGCGGCCAGCGCCGACATGTCGGCACTGTGGCGGCGACGACTGCGATTGGCCCTGGTCGCCGTCGGCCTGGTCATGCTGCTGTACGGCGGGCGGATCGAGGACGTGCTGCGGTTGGCCAGCACCCTGGTCGGACTGGCGATCGGCGCGTTCGTGCTGCACCGCGGGCAACGGCACGTGCTGGCCACCCGTTCCAGCATCCACGAGACGCGGGTGCTGGTCGCGGTGGTGTTCGCCGCCTCGACGCTCGGCCCAGTGCTCTGCGCGTTCTCCGACGACATGGACGGCCCCCTGCAGTTCCTGCAGGTCCTCTACGTCGGGCCGGACGTCGCCGAGGCCCGCGGTGTGGCCGACATGGTGATGGCCCTGGTGCCCGCCGCGCTGGTGCTGGTGCTCACGGCCGGACTCCGTCGCGGCCGCCGCTTCGCCTGGTGGGCCATGCTCGGCGTGCACGCCGCCCTGCTGATCATCGGCGTCGTGTTCGCGTTCCAGCTGCTGGCCGTGGCCGACGACATCGGGCTGAGCGAACTGGCCGACGAGCAGGGCATCTCGCTCGTCGCCTCGCTCGCCCCACTGGCGGTGATCCCGGTCCTGCTGATGCTGCTGCTGTGGCTCACCCGCCGGTCGTTCACCGTGTCCGCGCCGGCCCGCACCTACCGGCGGTTCGGCCTGCTGGTCGGCGCCACGGTACTGGTCGGCTGGGTGTTGTCGGTCGGGCTGGGCGCCCTGGTCGAGGACCAGTACACCCCGGTGCCGACCTTCTGGCAGCTGGTCGCCGACTACCCGCTGCGGCTGCTGCCCAACGGGTACGGGGAGATCGTCAACCCCGGCTTCGAACCCGACCGGGACACGTTCGCCGAGTTCCTCACCGACTGGCTGGGGGTCGTCGTCTGGCTGGTGGTGCTGGTCGGGCTGCTGCGCAGCTTCGTGAAGGCGGCCGTCACCAGCACCGCGCTGGACGCCGAGCGGGCCCGGGACATCCTGGACCGGCACGGGGTGACCTCGCTGGCCTGGCTGACCACCTGGGAGGGCAACAGCTGGTGGTTCAGCGCCGACGGTTCGTCGTACGTGGCGTACCGGGTGGAGGGCGGCGTCGCCCTGACCACCGGCGACCCGATCGGTCCGGCCGATCGACTCGAGGCGACGATCCGGGAGTTCGTCGACCACTGCTCGCACCAGGGCTGGATCCCCGCGTTCTACAGCACCACCGAGGCGGTCAAGCAGGTCACCGACCGGCTGGGCTGGCCGAGTCTGCAGGTGGCCGAGGAGACGGTGCTGCCGCTGGGATCGGTCGCGTTCGCCGGCAAGAAGTTCCAGGACATCCGCACCGCCATCTCCCGCGCCGGCAAGGCCGGGGTGACCGCCGAGTGGATCAGCTATCCAACCGCGCCGCTGGCCGTGCGGGACCAGATCCAGGCCATCTCCGAGGAATGGGTGTCCGACAAGGCGCTCCCCGAGATGGGCTTCACCCTGGGCGGGATCGCCGAGCTGGACGACCCGCACGTGCGCTGCCTCATCGCGGTGGACGAGTCGCGGACGGTGCACGCGGTCACCAGCTGGATGCCGTCCTTCCGGGACGGGCAGGTCATCGGCTACACGCTGGACTTCATGCGGCGGCGCAGTACCGGCGACCTCAAGGGGTTGATGGAGTTCCTCATCGGCCGGGCCGCGTTGGACCTGCAGGCCGAGGGGCTGGAGTTCCTGTCGTTGTCCGGGGCGCCGCTGGCGCACGCGGACCCGAGCGCGCCGTCGACGGCGGTGGACAGGGTGCTGGAGTGGATCGGCCGGACCATGGAGCCGGTCTACGGGTTCCGGTCACTGCTGAAGTTCAAGGCCAAGTTCCAGCCCGAGTACCAGCCGATGTACATGAACTACCCGGAGCAGGCCGTGCTGCCCCGCATCGGGCTGGGCATCAGCCACGCCTACCTGCCGCACCTGACCGTGACGCAGACGGTGCGGATGATCGGCGAGCTGACCTGACCCGTCACGCCGCCCGCCATCCCAGGACTCTCGCGGCGATCTCCAGTGGCTTCGGCCGCGACTCCATGGCCGCCCAGGTGCCGTCAGCGGCGAGCAGCTCGCAGTGGGCGGTGCCGGCCTCGGTGGCCGGGCAGCGGCGGAGGGGTGGCCGGAGCGAGGTGCGAGCGGAGAGCTGGCCCCGACCATCCGGCCAGGATCCGCACGGCGGTCCCGGACGGGAAGCGGTGGATCGTCGCCCAGTCGGCGCCGGTGCGGTGCTGCCACTCCAGGGCATCGCGGTCGATCATCATGCGCTGCTCGGCGGTCGCCGACGCCGCCGTGGTCTCGAGCGCGAACCGCCTGCCGCGCTTGATCTCCCGGACCGACCAGCGGACCAGCAGCAACGACGGCGGGGCGTCGCCCGCGGACTCCGGGGTGGCGCTCTCGAGCAGGGCGCCGGTCAGGCCGCCGACCGTGACGACGCCGCGGAGGACGCGGCCGTACAGCGGCAGGTGGCACCAGGTGCGGGGCGCGCTCATGGCTGGTCGGCCGGGTCGGCGGGCGGCGCGGCGTTGGTCTGGGACGCACGGGGTTGACCGTAGCGAGCGAGCGATGTCGGTCGGCCCGGCCACTCGCGTTGTGCCTGGCGACGAGTCTGCGCCGCGACGGATTTCGCCTGCTTCCGCAGGCTGGGTATGCCCTCGACACCGGACGACGGGCGTGTACACGCGCTGCGTGCTCCACGACATTCGCTCGACTGCCGGAGACGTCAGCGATGTCGGCGATCAGACGGACCCTGGACGGCCAGACCGACCACGGCGGGACCACATCGCTCCGAACCGCGACTCACCGCATCGACAGCCGCTGCGCGCGAACGAGTTCCGCAGCTGGGAACGCGCTGAGAACGCGCCGTGATTGTGCATCTGACCTTCACTCCGACGCCGATCGACCACCCGTCCGCGCTCGGGATTCACCTCGATCATCGGTGTTGAGGGACGTAGACTCGTACGCATGTCCAGCTCGACGACCGCCGCTCCGGTCTTGCCAGCCGTGGTCGCGTCGTGGGTCGAGCGGCTCGGCGCCGACCTGGCCGGACTGGACGAACACGCGCTGGTCGAGCTGATCACCGCGATCGAGCGGCTCAAGGCGGCGGGAAGCGCCGCCCAGGCCGCAGCGACCACCCTGCTGCTGGACCGTCAACTGACCACCTCCGACGCGGCTGCGTCCCCGGACGAATCCGGCGAGGTGGCCAAGCGGCGCCGGGTGTCCGTGCGGCGGTCGGTCGGTGCGCAGGTGGCGTTGGCCCGCCGGGTCTCTCCGTACCAGGGCGGCCGGCACCTCGGCCTGGCCGTCGCACTGCGGGACGAGCTGCCGGAGCTGGGCGCGGCGCTGCGCCGCGGCGCAATCAGCGAGTGGAAGGCAACCCTGGTGGCGCGGGAGACCGCCTGCCTGAAGCCGGAGCTCCGCCGCGCTGCCGACCGCGAGTTGACCGATCGGTACGCCGGTCTCGGCGACCGCGCGTTGGCGGCCGAAGCGACGCGGATCGCCTACCGACTCGATCCGAAGCACGCTGTGGCTCGGAACGCCAAGGCCCACCACGACCGCCGGGTCAGCCTCCGACCCGCGCCGGACTGCATGACCTACCTGACCGCACTGCTGCCGGTCGTGCAGGGCGTCTCCGTGTTCGCCGCCCTGACCAACCATGCGAACACCGTCTTCGCCACCGGCGACGAGCGCGGCCGCGGCCAGATCATGGCCGACGAGCTGGTCGCCCGCGTCACCGCCGGTGCCGCACCCGCCGCCGCCATCGTCGAGTCCAGCGATGACGACTCCGACGACGCCGACGTCAGCGAATTGCCTACCGTGCCGGCCGGGCTCGACCTGACCATCAACCTGGTCATGACCGACCGCACCCTGCTCGACGGCGACACCGAGCCCGCCGTCATCGTCGGCCACGGCCCCGTCCCGGCCAGCCTCGCCCGGCACCTCATCCGCGAGGCCCCGGAGTCATCGCGCGTCTTCGTCCGGCGGCTGTTCCAGGACCCAGCCGGGCAGGTCAGCCATGCCGATCCACGCAGACGCCGTTTCGGTCACCAGGACCGGCAGTTCCTCATCGCCCGCGACCAGACCTGCCGAACACCCTGGTGCGACGCCCCCATCCGGCACGCCGACCACATCCAACCCCACGCCGCCGACGGCCCCACCACCACCAACAACGGCCAAGGATTGTGCGCGCGCTGCAACCTCACCAAAGACCACGACGGCTGGCACACGACTGGTTCCGCAGCGGCCGCCGTCGTCACCACCCCCACCGGCCATCAGTACGCCAGTGCCCCGCCCGCACCACCCCGATCCGCCCACTGGGACCGCCCGCCCCGCGAGCTCGCCGAGCCGGCCGGCGCGCGATGAGATCAGGAAGCCCGAGCGCTCCACGCGGATCGGATCATCCCGCGCAGCACCTCGAGATCCACCTTGCCCACGTCCTTGAGGTACAGGCAGCCCTTGCCGGTGGTGTGCGGCCCCAGTCGGGCCAGCTCCGCCTCGGCCGCCGCGTCGTCGGCGTCGGCGTTGATCACCCCGTACAGCGTGAGCGCCTGCGCCCGCGGTGCCAGGCCGACCACCGGGGTGTCTCCCTCCCGGCCGGACTCGTAGCGGTAGTGCAGGCTGCCGAATCCGACGATGTTGCCGCTCCACAGCGCCGGCTCGACCCCCGTCACCTGACGCATCAGGTCGGTGACGGTGCGGGCGTCGTCCCGCCGCCGGGTGTTCGGGACCGCGGCCAGCAACTCGTCGACGGTGCGGGTGTCCCCGCCGGTCTCCACCATGCGCGGGATCGTAGGCCGGTCACGCCACGACCACCCGGCCGCGGCGTCACCTACCGTGGCGGGAATGACCGCGGTGATCAGCTGGCTCGGCCGTCCGCAACCGGACGATCCGACCGTGCCCACCCTGGTGCTGCTGCACGGACACGGCTCGCACGAACAGGACCTCATCCAGCTCGTCCCCGCCATGCAGATGTTCCTGCCGGACGTGCACGCGAAGGTGCTGGCCGTCCGCGGATCCTTCCCGGCCCTCGGCCGCCCGCGCGGGTACTCGTGGTTCCCGGGGTCGGTCCGGGAGCAACCGCCGGCCGAGTCGGTGGCCCTGGCCGTCGATGCGGTGGCCGGAGTGGTCCGGCAGCACACCGGACGGGCCGTCGTCCTCGGCTTCTCGCAGGGCATGTGCATGGCGGTCACGCTGCTGCGCCGGCACCCGGAGCTGGTCCGAGCCGTCGTCGGGCTGAGCGGCTTCGTCTACGACGACTGGCAGCCCGGCGATGCGGAGCTGTCCGTCCGGGTCCGGGCCGGCGCCGGGGTGCCGGCGTTCTTCGGCTACGACCCGGCCGACCCGATCGTCCCCATCCGAGCCACCGATCACGCCCGGCGGTACTTGCACGAGCACACCGAGCTGGAGGAACACCGCTACCCGGGCATCGGGCACGGCGTCGGGCTGCCCGAGATCACCGACGTGGCACGCTTCCTCACCCGGTTCCTGCACGCCGGGAGCTGACCGGGCTACAGGATCGCGCCGGGCCGGTAGGCGGCTGCGTCTGGATGCGCCGCCGTGATCTCGCCGACCCGGGCCACCACCGCGTCGACCTGATCACCGGCCAGGCCGGTGAAGCCGATGCGGTCGGCCACCAACTGCCCCAGCTCGTCCCGGCTCAGCGGCAGCCGTTCGTCCGCCGCCAACCGGTCCAGCAGGTCGTTGTCGGCCCGGCCCGCCTCGCGCATCTCCAGCGCCACTGCGACCGCGTGCTCCTTGATCGCCTCGTGCGCCGTCTCACGACCGACCCCGGCGCGCACCGCACCCATCAGGACCTTGGTGGTGGCCAGGAACGGCAGGTACCGCTCCAGCTCCCGGTCGATGACCGCCGGGTACGCCCCGAAGTCCTCCAGCACGGTCAGGAACGTCTCGAACAGCCCGTCCAGCGCGTAGAACGCGTCCGGCAGCGCCACCCGGCGGATCACCGAGTCGAAGACGTCGCCCTCGTTCCACTGCGCCCCGGCGAGTTCCCCCGCCATCGAGGCGTACCCGCGCAGGATGACCGCGAGCCCGCACACCCGTTCGCAGGAGCGCGCGTTCATCTTGTGCGGCATGGCGGACGACCCGACCTGCCCCGGCTGGAACCCCTCCGTAGCCAGCTCGGCCCCGGCCATCAGCCGGATGGTGGTGGCCAACGCGGCCGGGCCGGCCGCCACCTGCACCAGCGTGGAGATGACGTCGTAGTCCAGCGACCGCGGGTAGACCTGCCCGACCGAGTGCAGCACGGCGCGCGGTTGGGGATCAGTGCCGAGCGCCTGCCCGACCACCTCGCTGATCACCTGCTGCTCCAGCGCCGCCACCGCGTCCGGCGACCCGAGCAGGTCGTCCATGTCCTGCGCGGTGCCGACCGGCCCCTTGATGCCGCGCAGCGGGTACCGGTCCAGCAGCGACTCCACCCGGGCGTACGCCTGCAGCACCTCGTCGGCCGACGACGCGAAGCGCTTGCCGAGCGTGGTCGCCTGGGCCGGCACGTTGTGCGACCGCCCGGCCATCACCAGATCGCGGAACTCGGTGGCCCGCGCGGCCAGGTGCGCCAGCAGGCTCACCGTCTTGTCCCGGACCAGCGACAGCGCGGCCAGCACCTGCGCCTGCTCCACGTTCTCGGTGAGATCCCGGCTGGTCATGCCCTTGTGGACCTGCTCGTGCCCGGCAAGGTCGTTGAACTCCTCGATGCGGGCTTTCACGTCGTGCCGGGTCACCCGCTCGCGGGCCGCGATCGAGGCCAGATCGACCTGGTCGATGACCGCCTCGTAGTCGGCCAGCACCTGCTCGATGCCCGCCTCACCCGGGCCGGGCCCGAGGCCCTGCGCGGCCTGGGCGCGCAGCACCGCCAGCCACAGCCGCCGCTCGGCGACGATCTTGTGCTCCGGCGACCAGATGCGCACCATCTCGGCCGACGCGTACCGCTGGGCCAGCACGTTCTCCACCGGCGGCTTGGCCGGCCGGCCGCCACCGGCGGGGTCGGGGACAGCAGGCGCAGCGGTCGGCTCATTGGTCGGCTCAGGGGTCGGCTCAGGGGTCGGCACGGAAGTCACACCCGCATTCTCTCCCGATCCGGAACCGGACCTCGCCGCCCCTGGCTAGCGTGGGTCCCGACCGCCCAGAGAACGGAGCCCGCCCGGCATGACCGTCCCCGCCCCGGCCCGCACCGGTGCCCGCGCCCTGATCGACCAGTTCCTCGACCCGGGCACGTTCGTCAGCTGGGACGAGCCGGCCATCACCGTCCCGATGTCGCCGGAGTACGCGGCGTCGCTGGACGCCGCGCGGGAGAAGACCGGGCTGGACGAGTCGGTCATCACCGGCGAGGGTCTGCTCCGCGGCCGCCGCGTCGCCCTGGTCGCCGGGGAGTTCCGCTTCCTGGCCGGGTCGATCGGGGTGGCCGCCGCCGAGCGGCTGGTGCTGGCCATCGAACGGGCCACCGCCCTGGGTCTGCCGCTGCTGGCGTCGCCGGTCTCCGGCGGCACCCGCATGCAGGAGGGCACCGTCGCCTTCCTGCAGATGGTGAAGATCGCCGAGGCGGTGGCCGCGCACAAGCGGGCCGGGCTGCCGTACCTGGTCTACCTGCGCAGCCCCACCACCGGCGGTGTGCTCGCCTCCTGGGGGTCGCTGGGTCACTTCACGGTCGCCGAGCCGGGCGCGCTCATCGGGTTCCTGGGGCCGCGGGTCTACGAGGCGCTCTACGGCGACACCTTCCCCGAGGGCGTGCAGACCGCCGAGAACCTGTACCGGCACGGTCTGCTCGACGCCGTCCTGCCGCCCAGGGAGCTGGCCGGCATCGCCGCCCGGGTGCTCGACGTGCTGGTCGCGCCGCGCTACCCCACCGGCGCGACCCCGACCGATCCGGCCACCGACGTCGACCCGGATCCCGCCGTCCCCGCGTGGGACTCCATCGTCGCCTCCCGGCGCCGGTCCCGGCCCGGCGTGCGCCGGCTGCTGCGCACCGCGGCCACGGACGTCACCCCGCTGAACGGCACCGGCACCGGCGAGGTCGACCCCGGCATCCTGCTGGCCCTGGCCCGGTTCTCCGGCGCCCCGTGCATCGTGCTCGGCCAGGACCGGCAGGGGCAGACCCCCGACGCCCCGATGGGACCGGCCGCACTGCGCGAGGCCCGCCGCGGCATGCGGCTGGCCGCCGAACTGCAGCTGCCACTGGTCACCGTCATCGACACCCCGGGAGCGGCACTGTCACGGGAGGCCGAGGAGGGCGGCATGGCCGGCGAGATCGCCCGCAGCTTGGCCGATCTCGTCACCCTCGACGCTCCGACGGTGAGCGTGCTGCTCGGCGAGGGCACCGGCGGCGGGGCGTTGGCCCTGGTGCCGTGCGACCGGGTCGTCGCGGCCCGGCACAGCTGGCTCTCGCCGCTGCCACCGGAGGGCGCCAGCGCGATCATCCACCGCACCACCGACCAGGCCGCGCAGATGGCGGCCGAGCAGGGCGTGCGCAGCGCCGACCTCAAGGCGGCCGGCATCGTCGACCGCATCGTCGACGAGCTGCCGGACGCGGCCGACGAGGCCACCGCGTTCTGCCACCGGATGGGCACGGCGCTGGCCGACGAGCTGTTCCGGCTCATGACGGTGCCGCCTGCCGAGCGCGCCCGGCGCCGGCACCAGCGGTACCGCTGGCTGGGCATGCCGGGCGCCGCCGCCCGCTGACCGACGGCCTGGGCGTCCCCGGCGACCAGGCGAGGACTCAGCCGGAGGCGGCGACCAGCGCGGCCGACGCGGCGACCAGGTGCTCGGGCGTGAACACCGGCTCGGTCAGCTCGGGCAGCCCGGTCAGGTTGACCCGCTGGTGGTCGAGCACCACCCACCGGGGCACGCCCGACGAGCCGGCCACGCTGTCGAACCGCTCGGCCACCTGCACCCCGTCGGCGTCATCGCGCAGCAGACACGGCTGCGGGTCGTCCGGGCACCCGCCTGGCGCCGCCGTCTGCACCACGACGCGGACCGACCCGCTGCGGTCCCCCACCCGGACGTCGAAGGTGGTGCCGACGAGGCTGCCGGCGTCGCACGCCACCCGGGCCGGAGCGGCGGGCGTCAGCGTGGCCGTGCCGTCCTGCTGCAGGGCGTCCACCACCGCCGCGGTCGCCGCCTCGTCCAGGCCGGTCGCCACGCACGACTCGTCGCCGGGCGGCAACGGGCTGCCGGTCGCCCAGCCACCCCGCGCCGCCATCGGCGCGGCCATGTCCGCCGCGGCGCTCGTCGCGGACGGCGCCAGCTCGGCCGACCCCGCAGCCCCCGACGCAGCCCCCGACGCTGCCCCCGACGCTGCCTCGGACATGGCCGATGCCATCGCCGCGCTGGTGGTCGCGTCCTGTGACCGGTCCGGGACGGCCAACGGCACGACCACCGCCGCGGCCACCACCACGGCCGCCGCCAGCCCGCCGGTCCAGGCCCAGCGGCGGCGGCGTTCCCGCTGCTCCCGCCGCACCGCGGCCAGCACCGTCATCGGGGTCACCGCCGACGGGGGTGCCGACTCGTCGGCGGCCAGGGCGGCCAGGGCCGCGCCCAGCGGGGCTCCCGCACGCCGTTCGTCGGGATCGGGTCCGGGCCGCTCCTTCATCGGTCGCCTCCCTGGCCGACCTGGTCGTCCGCCCGCGACGCGGTCACCGCGACCCGCAGCGCGGCCAGGCCGCGTGCGGTCTGCGACTTCACGGTGCCCTCGGAGCACCGCAGCGCCTCGGCCACCTGACGCACGTCCATCCCCTCGTAGTAGCGCAACACCAGCACTGTCCGTTGCCCCGGCGGAACCTCCTGCAGGGCGACCCGCAACAGGTCCCGGTCGGCGACCATCTCGGCCAGGTCCGGCTCGGACCCGGTCCCGCCGGGATCGGGTTCCGGCAGCACCTCGACGAACCGCTCCCGCCGCCACGGCCGACGCGACTCGTCCACCACCGCCCGGACCAGGCACGACCGGACGTAGGCGTCCAGCGCCGCGCGGTCCCGCACCCGTTCCCAGGCCCCGTAGAGCTTCACGAAGGCGATCTGGGTCAGGTCGTCCGCGCGGTGCCAGTCACCGCAGAGCAGGAACGCTGTGCGCCGGACGTGGTCGCGGCGCGCCGCCACGTACTCGGCGAACGCCGACTCCTGTTCCGGTCGCACCCGGCCCTCCCACTGTCGGTGAAGACGGACGGTAACCGGTGATCGGTTGCTCGGCACGAGCCCGGGTCTGCGGTCAGCCCGGGACGGGCGCAGTGAAGACGATCTCGTCGCTGGGCTGGGCCGAGCCGCCGTCGGGCTCCACCGACACCGCCACGGTGCCCTCGTCGGGCTGCAGCTCCACCGTCTGCTGCTGCGTCACCCCGCGCGACGCCGGGCCGAGCACACCCAGCGACCGCGGCGGCTCGTCCTCGGACAACGCCCACAGCTGGTACTGCTTTCCGTCCGGCAGCGCCTGGAACCGGGTGATGTCCAGCACCGCGCCACCACAGCTGCGCGAGACGGTCACCTGCATGCCGCCACCGCTGCTCGGTTCCAGTTCGGTCGCGTCGGTCGCGCTGACCACGCAACTGGTCAGTGCGGCCACCTGGTTGTCCGGATGATCGCTGCCGCTGAGCACCACGCCGAGCGCAGTGCCGCCGGCGATCACGACCGCCGCGGCCGCGGCGCTGAGCCACACACCGCGGCGGCGGAACCACGGGGTCTCCGGATCCGGGCGGCGGCGACGACCGGCCAGCTCCGTCGGCGGAGTGACCGGCGGGACCGGAGACACCGGCGACCCGGTGGCCGGCGGCTCCTGCGGGGTGTCGGCCAGCCGGTCGAACACCGCGGCCCGCAACGACGGCGGCGGGGTCCGGGCATCGAGGTCGGCCAGCCGTGCGACCGTGTCCAGGTGGCGGGCGTACTCGGCCGCGGCCTCGGGATCGCCGGCGACGGTCCGGCGGAAGGCCTCGGCCTCCTCGCCGCGCAGCGCGTGCAGCGCCATCGCGGCCGCGTCCTCGGCCAGCCGGTCCCCGCCCGGCCGGTCACTGCCGGTCGGCGCGCTCATGCCCCCACCTCCAGGCAGCCGCGCAGCCGGATGAGCCCGTCCCGCATCCGCGTCTTGATCGTGCCCAGCGGGGTGTCGAGCCGGCCGGCCACCTCGGGGTAGCTCAGGCCGCCGTAGTAGGCGAGCAGGATGGCCTCCCGCTGCAGCGCGGTCAGCGTCTCCAGGCAGCGGCGCACGGCCGTGCGCTCAGCCGTCCGTTCCACCGTCTCACTCACCGTGTCCACCTCCCGTTCCGTCATCACCGCGGCCGACCGTTGTTCCCGGTCGGACGACGCCTGGGCCGAGCGCACCCGGTCCACCGCCCGGGCGTGCGCGATCCGCAGGATCCAGCCCGCCGCCGACCCGCGGGCCGCGTCGAACCTGGCCGCCCGCCGCCACACCTCCAGCAGCACCTCCTGCGCGACCTCCTCCGCCTGGCTGGCGTCCCGGACCACCCGCAGCGCCATCCCGTAGATCCGGGGGGCGAAGCGGTCGTACAGCTCCTCGAACGCGCCGCGACCGCCGCCGGCGATCGCCTGCAGCAGGTCCTCGGCCGACGTGCCCGGCGGATCTCCGGCCGGGACGCCGGTGCGTCGTGGTGGGGGCGTCATGCCCCCATCCTCACCCGTGCCGATCTCCCCGTCCCGCATCCCCGGATGGCTTGGGGTGCCGGTCGGGACGAATCGGACGAGCTGCCGGTGATTCGGCCCACGGACCGGCGTGGATGGTTGGGACGGTGCCCTGGACGGGTGATCCTGGACGGCCGCGATCGACGAGGAGGAGTTCCGACCGGTGAGGCCCGTGCGCTGTGCAGTCCCCCGTCCGGGCGACGCGCGCCGGAGGTTGGCCGCGGCGCTGACGCTGCTGGTCGTCGGGACGGGTGGGTGCGCCTGGTTGCCGCCGACCGACCCGGCCCCGTCGGCCGGCACCGCGCCGGCGTCCTCCGCGATCGGCGCCGGCGTGTCGACCACCTCTGCCACCGGGGCGCTCACCGCCCAGGCCGCCCTCGAGGCCCTGCCGGTCAAGGGCCGGGCCCCGCGCACCGGCTACGACCGGGACGAGTTCGGCAGTGCCTGGACCGACGACGTGGACCTGCCCAGCGGGCACAACGGCTGCGACCAGCGGTCCGACGTGCTGCGCCGGGACCTGCGCGAGGTGGTCCTGAAGCCGGACTCGCGGGGGTGCGTGCCGCTGAGCGGGACCCTGCTCGATCCGTACACCGGCGACACCGTGTCCTTCGTCCGCGGTCCGGACACCTCGGCGCAGGTGCAGATCGACCACGTGGTCGCACTGTCGAACGCCTGGCAGACCGGGGCGCAGCAGCTGGACGAGCAGCGACGCACCGAACTGGCCGCCGATCCGCTCAACCTGATGGCGGTGCAGGGGTCGGTGAACCAGGCCAAGGGCGCCGGGGACGCCGCCACCTGGTTGCCGCCGGCCCGCTCGTCCTGGTGCGGGTACGTGGCCCGGCAGGTCGCGGTGAAGCGCAGCTACGGACTGTGGGTCACGCCGCCGGAGCAGGAAGCGATCGCCCGGATCCTCGACGGCTGCCCCGGGCAGCCGCTGCCCGGAGCCGACGATCCCGGCGTGGTCACCCCGGACCCGGCCACCTGAGGAACACCCGGACGCCCCGGACGGTGAATTCAGGGTGCCCCCCGAGGACACGACGGCCGGGCGACGGGCAGAGTGGACGGTGTCGCCGGACGAGGGTCCGGATGTTCCGAGGAGGAATGATGGACCGCTTCCTGAAGATCGTCGGCATCGTCGTGCTGGCCTTCGTCGCGTTCGCGATCGTGGGCAAGCTGCTGGGCTTCCTGATCTCGGCGGTGTTCTGGATCGCGCTGATCGCCGGCGGGGTCTGGGCCGTCACGGCCATCGCCAACAAGTCGCGCAACCAGGTCGGCCCGCGCCGCTGACCACCGTCCGGGGCGGGCAGGATGGGTGGGTGTCCGAGCGATCCGCCGACCTGGTCCCGCGCTTCTCCCGCTCCACCCGGTCCGGGGTGGCGCCCTTCCACGTGATGCGGGTGCTGGCTGCGGCGGCCCGCCGGACCGAGGCCGGGCTGCCTGTGTTCAACCTGGCCGCCGGCCAGCCGGCCACCCCGGCCCCCGAACCGGTGCTGGCCGCGGCCCGCCGCATGCTCGACGAGCAGGTGCTGGGCTACACCGACCCGGTCGGGATCGCGCCGTTGCGCCGGGCCATCGCCGCCCACTACCGGGACCGCTACGACCTGCCCGTGGATCCGGCGCAGATCGTGGTGACCACCGGATCGTCCGGCGGGTTCCTGCTCGCGTTCCTGGCCGGGTTCGACGCCGGCGACCGGGTCGGCCTGGCCCGGCCCGGCTATCCGGCGTACCGCAACATCTTGCGGTCGCTGGACTGCGAGGTGGTCGACCTGCCTTGCGGGCCGGACACCCGCTACCAGCCGACCGTCGCCATGCTCGACGGGCTGGACCTGGCCGGGCTCATCGTGGCCAGCCCGGCCAATCCGACCGGCACGGTGCTGCCTGAAGCGGAACTGGCGACTCTCGCCACCCGGTGCGCCGACCGCGGTATCCGGCTCATCTCGGACGAGATCTACCACGGCATCACCTATCCCGGCCCGACCACGGTCGCGACCACCTGCGCGTGGTCGACCGACCGCACCGGCTTCGTGGTCAACTCGTTCAGCAAGTACTGGTCGATGACCGGCTGGCGCATCGGCTGGCTGCTGGTGCCGGACGACCTGGTCGACACCGTGGACGCACTGGCCGGCAACCTGGCCATCTGCCCGCCGGCCCCGGCCCAGTACGCCGCCCTCGCCGCGTTCGACGCCACGGCCGAGTGCGACGGCCACGTGGTCGAGTACGCCGCGAACCGGCAGGTGCTGCTGTCCGGCCTGGCCGAGCTGGGCATCACCCGCACCGCCCCGGCCGACGGCGCGTTCTACGTCTACGCCGACGTCTCGGACCTCACCGACGACTCGGCCGTGCTGGCCCAGCGATTGCTGCACGAGGTGGGGGTGGCCACAGCGCCGGGCATGGACTTCGACCCGGTCGACGGGCACCGCTTCCTGCGGTTCTCCTTCGCCGGCAGCCGGGGCACGATCGTGGAGGCGCTGGCCGCGATGCGGGCGTTCCTGGGCCGCTGAGTGGACCGCCGGGCCGGTCTGACTCAGGCGGTGGGCAGGGCGATCTCGCCGCGGACCGCGGCGAGCGCGATGTCGGTGCGGTGCTGTGCGCCGCGCATGCCGACCGCGTCGACCAGCCGGTACGCCGTGTCCCGGGCGGCCCCCAGATCGGTGCCGGTGCCGACCACCGACAGCACCCGGCCGCCGGCCGAGACCAGCGCGCCGGTCTCGGACCGCGCGGTCCCGGCGTGCAGCACGCCGTCGGTCTCGGCGCCGGTGATCTCCTCGCCGGTGAGCGGGGTGCCGGGGTAACCGGCCGCGGCCAGCACCACGGTGACGGCCGCGCCGTCCCGCCAGCGCAGTTCGGTGCCGGCCAGGTCGCCGCGGGCGGCGGCGGTGAGCAGCTCGCCCAGCGGGGAGTCCAGCAGCTCCAGCACCACCTGGGTCTCCGGGTCACCGAAGCGGCAGTTGAACTCGATGACCTTGGGCCCGGTCGCGGTGAGCACCAGGCCGGCGTACAGCAGGCCGGCGAACGGCGCGCCCCGGCGGCGCATCTCGTCCAACACCGGCTGCACCACCGAGGCGATCACGCGGTCGGCCAGGTCGGCGGGTGCCCAGGGCAACGGCGCGTAGGCGCCCATGCCGCCGGTGTTGGGGCCGGTGTCACCGTCGCCGATCCGCTTGAAGTCCTGGGCCGGCAGCAGCGCGACCGCCCGCGTCCCGTCGCACACGGCGAACAGCGACACCTCGGGGCCGGCCAGGTACTCCTCGACCAGCACCGGGTGGCCGGCCGCCAGCACTGCGCGGGCGTGCGCGGTCGCGGCATCCGGATCGGCGGTGACCACCACTCCCTTCCCCGCGGCCAGACCGTCGTCCTTGACGACGAACGGCGACCCGCAGGCGGCCAGCGCGTCGGCGATGCCGTCGGGGTGGGTGACGGTCACGGCGGCGGCGGTCGGCACCCCGGCGGCGGCCATCACGTCCTTGGCGAACGCCTTGGAGCCCTCCAGCCGAGCCGCCGCGGCGGTCGGCCCGAACACCGGCACCCCAGCCACGGCCAGGGCGTCCGCGGCCCCGTTCACCAGCGGGACCTCCGGGCCGATCACGACGAGGTCGACCCCGAGCCGGACGGCCAGCGCGGCCACCTGGTCCGGATCGCCGACGACCAGCGGATGGGTGGTGGCCAGTGCCGCGGTGCCGGCGTTGCCCGGTGCGACGTGCAGGTCGGTGACCGCGGGATCCCGCCGCAGGGCCCGCAACAGGGCGTGTTCGCGGGCTCCGGAACCGATGACGAGGATGCGCACGGTCGATGACCCTATCGGCTCGGCGGGCCGCGGCCAGGGCCCTGAGCCAGGTCCTGACCTGCCGTTGCTACCGTCCCGATCACCGGCGAGGTCGCACGAGGGAGTCCAGGATGCCCACCTTCCGCACCACGCTGTTCCAGGACGGCAACAACGTCGGCATCGAGGTGCCGGCCGAGGTGGTCGAGGCGTTCGGCGCCGGCAAGCGGGTGCCCGTCCGGGTCACCGTGCAGCAGTACTCCTACGACTCCACCATCGCGGTGATGGGCGGCCGGTTCCTGATCCCCCTGGCCGCGTCCCACCGGAAGGCGGCCGGGGTGGCCGGCGGTGACGAGGTCACCGTCACGCTCGAGCACGACGCCGCGCCACGCAGTGTGGAGCTCCCCGAGGACCTGGCCGCCGCGCTGGTCGAGGCGGGCGTCCGGGACGCGTTCGACGCACTGGCTCCCAGCCGGCGCAAGGAGCACGTGCGGGCAGTGACCGAGGCCAAGGCCGAGGCGACCCGGCAGCGGCGCATCGTCAAGGTGGTCGAGCAGCTCGGGAGCTGAGGCCTGCCCGACCACCTGTCCGACTCCTGACCTGCGGATCAGCGCCGACCGCTGCCCGCGGGTTCGGTCGCCGGCTCGGGCCCCAACTGATCGATCAGTTGGCCGAACAGGCTGCGGACGTCCTGGCCCTGGCCGCGGGCCAGCGTGACGTATCGATCGGTGAGCCGGCGCAGGCGCTGCAGCCGGCTCTGGTCGTCACGGTCCCCGTCCATCTCCGGGGCCTTGCCTCCCGAACCCCAATCGTCGAAGTCGCCGGGATAGGCGGCCTGCAGTTGGGCGATCCAGGCGCCCTCGGCGGTGTCGTTGGCCGGCGGCATGAAGTAACCCGCCTCCATGATCCAGCTGTACGGCACCTCGTCGATCGAGACGACGACCTGGTTGGGCGCCGCACTGGTGACGTCGACGACGAGGTCGTAGCAGCGCTGGACGATCTGCTGACGGGCGACCTCGGAGCGTCCGTCGCGGATACTGCCGTGGACGATGATCGACGGAGCCAGCTCGCCGGCGGTGTACATGAGCCCGAACGGCACGGGCTGGAACACGATGCGGACGAACGGTTCCGGTGCGTTGGTCACGTCGTGGTGGATCCTGGTGATGCCTCGAGCGAGGCGGTCCCGCTGGGTGACGGTCAGCGGGAGACCGCAGTGGGCGACCTGGTAGATGGGCATCGGGTGCTCCTTGGGTGTGGCCGGGGCCGCTGGACGGTTGGTCCCGGCGTTCCGGCGAGGACGGCTCGAGCATCCGAGAAGTCGATCCGGTCCCGATCCAGTGCCTGTCCAGTCCGGCCGATCCAGTTCGAACGACGCTCGGGCGGGCCGGGCGCCCGGGCGCGGACTACCGTCGCTCGCGTGCGTGTCCGTGATCTCGGTCCTCTGCTCATCGAGCAGGGCGGGCGTGCGCAACCGGTGCTGGGCACCAAGGGTCCGGCGATGCTGGCCCTGCTCACCATCCACGCCAACGAGCACGTGTCGGTGGACGCGCTGACGGCGGCCGCCTGGGGCGACCACGCGCCAGCCGGCGTCGCCTCCACCCTGCTCTCCCACATCTGGCGGCTCCGTCAACTGGTGGAGCCCGACCGCCGCAGCGGTCGGCCCCCACAGGTGCTGCTCAACGACGCCGGCGGGTACCGGCTGGTGGGCACTCCGTCGACCATCGACTCGCTGTTCCTGGCCGAGACGACCGCTCGGGTCCGCGACGCGCTGTCCGCGGGTCGGCTCGATGCGGCACTCGGTCGGGCGGACGAGGCCCTGAGCCGGTGGCGCGGTCGTCCGTACGGTCGAGCCGCCGACGCGGACTGGGCCCGGCCTGCGGTGGCACGGCTCGACGAGTTGCGGGAGCACCTGCAGGAACGACGCATCGCGGTCCTCGTCGCACTCGGCGCGCTGGACACCGCCCTGTCCGACCTCCGTCCGCTGCTCGCCGCCTGCCCGTTCCACGAGACGCTCCGGGCGCTGCAGATGGAGGCGCTGCACCGCAGCGGTCGCACGGAGCAGGCTCTGGAGGCCTACCACGAGGCTCGGCGGACCCTCCTCGACGAGCTCGGCATCGAACCTGGCCGCGACCTGCGGGCGTTGCACCGCCGCATCCTCGATGACGACCCCGACCTGGCGGGCCCGCCGACGACGACCACCGCACCGATCACCGCGCGCGGACCGGGACCAGCGGAGCCGCCGGACGTCGCGCCGCCGCGGCCGTCGGCCGGAGTCCACCTGCCGTCGACCCTGACGCCGCTGATCGGACGGGATGCCGACGTGTCCCGGCTGGTCCGCCTCCTGAAGGACCAGCAGCTCGTCACCATCACCGGGCCGGCCGGGAGCGGCAAGACCCGGCTGGCCCTCGAGGTGGCCCGGACCGGTGCCGAGGCCTACGAAGAGGGTGTGTGGTTCGTCGACCTCGTCGGCGTCGACGACCCCACACTGGTCGTGGACGTCGTCGCGTCCACCATCGGTTTCGTCCCGTCGGCCGACGCGACCCCGGTGCAGGACCTGCGTCGCTACCTGACCGACCGACGGGTACTCGTGGTCCTGGACAACTGCGAGCACCTGCTGGCGTCGGTTGCGTCGATGGTGCAGGTGGTCCTCGACGATCCGCCCGACGGTGCCGTGGCCCGGATCCTGGCCACCAGCCGTGAGCGGCTCGGGGTGGCCGGCGAGGTCGGGTGGACGCTCGAACCGCTCGCACTTCCATTGCCCGGCGACGACCCGTCCGACCACTCGGCCGTGCAGCTCTTCCTGCAACGGCTGCTGGCGGCCGATCCCGGACTGGAGGTCGACGAGCGGACCATGGCCGCCGTCGTCGACATCTGCGTCGCCCTGGACGGTCTCCCGCTGCCGCTGGAGCTTGCCGCTGCCCGCGCTCCTGCGTTCTCACTGACCGAGATCGCCAGCCAGGTGCGCGCCGATCCCGGTCGACTGCGACGACCGGGCCGGGGTGGCCATGACCACCGGATCACGCTGCGCTCCACCATCGACCGGAGCTACCAACTGCTCACCGATGGCGAGCGGGCGGCGCACCGGCAGCTCTCCGTCCTGCCCGGCCCGTTCACGCAGGCCGCCGCGGCCGCAGTCCTCGACACCCACGTCGATGACGCCGGGGACGTCCTGGTCGAACTGGTCCACCGATCGATGCTCACTCGCGTCGGCGCGGACCATCCAGATCACCCGACGACCTTCCGGCAGCTCGTCACGGTCCGCGACCACGCACGCACGTCCCTGCGCACCATCGGGATGGCCGGCCAGGTCGAGCTGCGCCGCGATCACTTCATCACCGAGCTCATCGGCCGCCGGCCGCCACTGGGCACGACCGGGGAGCCTGCCTGGTACGACGCGCTCGACGACGATCACGCCACGGTGCGGGCCACGCTCACCCGTCGCCTCATCGAGTCACCGTCCGCGTCCGGTGAGCTGTTGGCGGCCCCGCTGAGTTTCTACTGGTACTACCGCGGTCGTCTCGTCGAGGCGACACGCTGGTTGACCCTGGAGCACGACCTGCGACGGGACGGTGACGCCCGCGACCTCGCCGTGACCCGACTGGCGTTGGCGGCGATCCTCACTCTGCAGGGCCGCCATCGGCAGGCTCGGCCCCACTTCGACGCGGCGCTCACCGCCCGACCCGCACGGGGCGACCCCCGGATCGACCCGATGACCGAGATGCTGGTCGGGGCCATGGCGGCCGCCTGGGTCACCGATCACCATGCCCTGCTCCTCGAGCTGCACCGGCACCTGCGGGCGCTGGCCGAGAAGACGGACACCGTCCACCTGCACCTGCTGGTGGACGCGGTCGACGTCCTGGCGCTGGCCGCGAGCGAACAGCGCGAGTCGGCGCTGACCCAGGCGGTGCAGGTCCAGCACCGGGCCGCCGCGGCTGGTGTCCCGATGGCGAGCTGGCTGGTCTCCGGCCCCCCATTGGCCGTCTCCCTGTTCTCCGGTCGGCCGGAGGAGGGCATCCCCTGGGTCGAGCGGTGCATGGCCGACCACTTCCCCTCCGGCACGGGCGCCGGCGGTGCCTTCATCGAGACCCGGGCGAACTTCGCCGCCCAGCAACGCGATCTCCGCCTGGCCGCCCGGCTCTACGGCGCTGCCCACGCCACCACCCGGCGGGTCGGCATGCGCTGGCCGTGGCGCGACCTGACGCTCCAGCTGATCGATGTCACCCGCGACGGCCTGCCGGACGGCGAGTTCGACGACCACTGGCGCGCCGGTCAGGATCTGACCCCCCTTGGCGTCCTCGACGGTCTGCGCCACGGCTGGACGGATCGAGGCGTTGCGAGCCCCACCGACGGCGCTCGGTGATTTCATATCCTTGACGGACGTCACGAACTTGATAGGATCCGAGGTCATGACGTCATCGACGCCCGAGACCGAGGCCTCGCTCCGTCCGGCCGAGCGCCCGTTGGAAGCGTCGATCCGGACCGACTTCTCAGCCGGAACGCCGTCACCGATGAGCTACGGCGACTACCTCGACCTGGACCGGCTGCTGTCCGCCCAGCACCCGCGCAGCTCCCCCGAGCACCACGACGAGATGCTGTTCATCGTCCAGCACCAGACCAGCGAGCTCTGGTTCAAGCTGGTGCTGCACGAGCTGATCGCCGCGCGCGACCTGATCGCGGCGGACGACCTGGCACCCGCACTGAAGTGCCTGGCCCGGGTCAAGCACATCCAGCGGGTGCTCACCGAGCAGTGGTCGGTGCTGGCCACCCTCACGCCGCGGGAGTACTCCCAGTTCCGCGGCGTACTGGGCAACGCCTCGGGCTTCCAGTCGTTCCAGTACCGCGCGGTGGAGTTCGTGCTGGGCAACAAGAACGCGAAGATGCTGCCGGTGTTCGACGCCGACCCGGCCGCCCACGAGCTACTGGCCGGGCTGCTCGCCACGCCGACCCTGTACGACGCGTTCCTGCACCTGGTGCACCGTCGCGGCTACCCGGTCCCGCAGGACGTGCTGGGCCGGGACGTGTCGCAGCCGTGGACGTTCCAGCCCGGACTGGTCCCGGTGTTCCGGGTCGTGTACGAGTCGCAGGACGCGCCGTGGGGGTTGTACGAGGCGTGCGAGAGCCTGGTCGACCTGGAGGACAACTTCCAGGCCTGGCGGTTCCGCCACCTGCGCACCGTGCAGCGGACCATCGGCTTCAGGACCGGCACCGGCGGCTCCTCGGGCGTCGACTTCCTGCGCCGGGCCCTCGATCTGACCTTCTTCCCCGAGTTGTTCGCCGTTCGCACCGAGATCGGAGTGCCCCGTTGACCAGCCCGTTGACGAGCCCGCGGTCGAGCGCCGCCGACATCACCGCACGGGCCGCCGCCCTCGACGCCGCCGATCCGCTGCGCGGCCTGCGCGAGCGCTTCCTCACCCCGGACGAGGTCGTCGCCTACCTGGACGGCAACTCCCTGGGTCGTCCGCTGCGCGAGACGCCCCGCCGGGTCTCCGATTTCGTCCGCGACGCGTGGGGGGGCCGGCTCATCCGGGGGTGGGACGAGCAGTGGATGGACGCACCCACCCGCGTGGGTGACCGACTGGCCGAGGTCGCGTTGGGCGCCGCGGCCGGCCAGACGTTCATCGGTGACTCCACCTCGGTGCTGCTCTACAAGCTGATCCGGGCCGCGATCGCCGCCCGGCCCGGCCGGCGCGAGATCGTCGTGGACCGCGACAACTTCCCCACCGACCGGTTCCTGGTCGAGGGCATCGCCGCCGAGTGCGGACTGGACATCCGGTGGGTGCCGAGCGCCGCGGACGCCGGCGTCCGCCCGCAGGACCTGGCCCCGCTGCTCGGCCCGGACACCGCCGTGGTCGTGCTGAGCCACGTGGCCTACCGGTCCGGCTTCCTGGCCGACGCCGCCGCGATCACCGCCCAGGTGCACGACGCAGGCGGCCTGATGCTCTGGGACCTGTGCCACTCCGTCGGCGTGGTGTCCACCGAACTGGACCGCTGGAGCGTCGATCTGGCCGTCGGCTGCACCTACAAGTACCTCAACGGCGGGCCTGGATCACCCGCCTTCGGGTACGTCCGGGCCGACCTGCAGGAGGAACTGCGGCAACCGCTGCAGGGCTGGATGGGCGCGGCCGACCCGTTCGACATGGCCGAGTCCTATCGGCCGGCCCCGGGCATCCGCCGGTTCCTGACCGGCACCCCGTCGATCCTGGCCATGCAGCCGATGCTCGGCATGATCGAGCTGATCGCGCAGGCCGGGATCCCGGCCGTCCGGGCGAAGTCGGTGACGCTCACCGAGTTCGCGCTCGACCTGGTCGACGAGCAGCTGGTGCCGTCCGGCGTCCGGCTGGCCAGCCCGCGGGACGCCGACCGGCGCGGCTCGCACGTCACCGTCGACCACCCGGCCTTCCGCGCGGTGACCCAGCGACTGTGGGACCGCGGCGTCATTCCGGACTTCCGGCCGCCGGACGGGCTGCGCATCGGCCTGTCCCCGCTCAGCACCAGCTTCGCCGAGGTGGCCGCCGGCATCGGTGCGGTGGCGACGGCGCTGCGCGAACTCGGATGAGCGAGCTCGCCACGACCGGAGGAGGGCCCTCCGTGCTGGAGGATCTCGACGCCCGGCCGGGCAGCGGCACGTCCCTGCTGCGCACCGTGATCGGGTTGGCGCTGCGCGACCTGGGCGGTTGGATCGCCACCCCGCACCTGCTGACCCTGCTGGAGGCGGTCGGGGTGTCCGCCGCGGTGGGCCGCACCACGGTGAGCCGCCTGAAGGCCAAGGGGGTGCTCGCCACTCAGCAGGTGGGCGGGGTGGCCGGCTACCGGGTGACCCCGACGGCGGAGGCGATGCTGCGGCGCGGAGACCGCCGGATCTTCGCCACCGGCCGCGCCGCGGCCGCGGACCCGTGGTGCCTGGTCGCATTCAGCATCCCGGAGTCCGAACGGGACCGCCGCCACCAGCTTCGCCGCCGGCTCACCGGGATCGGTTGCGGCACGGTGGCTCCCGGATTGTGGATCGCCCCCGACCGGCTCCGCCCGGAGGTGCGCGCGGTCATCGACGAGCTGGGTCTGGGCGAGCGCACCACGCTGTTCACCGGCGTCCCCGAGGTCGGCGGCCCGCTGTCCGACGCGGTGGCCCGGTGGTGGAACCTGCCCTCCGCCGCGGCCGCCGCCGGCGAGTTCCTGGCCGCGCACACCGGCGACGATCCGGCCGCCGGGACCGGTGTCCCGGACGGGCCGGCCGCGTTCGCGGTGCTGGTCCGGGCGGTCGACCGGTGGCGGGTGCTGCCGTACCTCGATCCCGGGCTGCCTGCCGCCTTGCTGCCGGACGGGTGGCCGGGGATCGCCGCGGCCGAGCTGTTCGGCCGGATCCGCGCCGGGTGCGCCCCGGCGGCGGCTGCGTGGGTGCGCTCGGTCGTCGCGACCGGTCGGTGACGTCGGGTCGGTGATCTGGCCGACACACGCACGCGTCACCATGTCCGGATGAGATCCGTCGACGCGGCCGCGACCGTGGCCTCCGTGCTGCCCACCGAGCGGTACCTGACCGCACTGCGCGCCGAGGTCGACCTCATCATCGATGCGCTGGCCGGACGGGACGGGCAGCCGCCGGCGCTCCGCTCGGCCGCCGTACCCGGCTGCCCCGACTGGGACGTCCTGCAGCTGGTGGCCCACACCGGTCGGGTGCACCGGTGGGCGGCGTCGGTGGTGGCCCAGGCGCTGCCGACCCGGCCGCACCGCCAGGACGTGCCGCCCGAGCTGGACGATCCGGCCGACCTGCCCGACTGGTTCGCCGAGGGCGGGCAGGAACTGCTGCTGGCGCTGGCCGACGCCCCCGAGGACGTGCAGGCGTGGCGGCTGTTCGACTTCCCGCTGCCGGCCCGACTGTTCTGGGCCCGTCGGCAGACGCACGAGACGGTGGTCCACCGGGTCGATCTGCAGGCCGCCCGCGCGGAACGCCCGCTCACGGACGCGGAAGCGCAGATCCCCGACGATCTCGCCCTGGACGGTGTCGACGAGCTGCTGTCGCTGTTCGCCACGTCGCCGCGCGCCGGGCTGCGGACCACCACCCCCGCCGTCATCACGGTGGCGCCGGACGGCACCGACCGCACCTGGTCGGTGCGCACCGGCCCGGACACCGCACCCGAGCTGATCACCGACGTTCCAGCGCCCGACCTGCGGCTGTCCGGTTCACCGGCGGCCGTGTACCTGGGCCTGTGGAACCGCCTGGGCGGGGCGGACGGGACTGGCGACGGACTGCGCGTCGAGGGCGACGTCGACCTGTGGCGACAGTGGCGGGCGACCGTGCACGTCTGAGGGATCGCTCTCCCGGTGGGTCAGCACCGGTGCCGCAGGACCGGGACGCCGGGCCCGGCCAGATCGTCCACTGCGGCGACGCGGCCGGTCATCGCCATGATCAGCGACAGGGTGGGTCCGATGACCACCGGTCCGCGACCGGTGGCGAACGGGCCGTCGCTGGCCTGCAGCTCCAGCCCGGCCACCCGGCGCCGGGCGACCACCACCTGATCCGTGCCCGCGTAGTGGGCGGCTACCCGGGTCAGCGTGTCGATCGGGTGGTCCCCGACGAGGCCCAGCGGGCGGCGGATGTCGGTCCCGTGGACCACCACCTCGCCGAGCAGCGCGAGCTTCGGCAGCGGCGGCGCCGTCGTGCTCGTCACGGTGGCGCAGAACCGGCGCAGCGTGTCCGCCCCCGAGTCGCCGAGCTGCTCGGCCAGCCGCATGGCCACCTGCCGGTCGAAGTCGAAGCGGCAGCGGATGACGCCGGCCAGCCACCGCGGTCCGCTCAGCACCCCGCTCACCGTGAGGTGGGCCACCGCGTCCCGGACCGTCCAGCCGTCGCACAGCGAGGGAGTGGCCCAGTCCGGTTCGTCGAGGTGCCGCAGGTCGTCGGCGAGGGCGGCCCGTTCGGCGTGGACGAGCGTCCACAGGTCGGCGTTGCTCATGAGTCGGCGGTCGGAGGCATGGTCCATGATCACTCGACCGGCCCCTGGGACCGGAATCATCGGCGCGTGGTGGGGTGACGGTCCGACCGATGAATCGGCCCACGCCCGGCAGTCGGACCGACGACCGCACCACCACCTCAGGAGGACACCGTGTCGTTCCAGGCCTACCTCGACACCGTCGAACGCAAGACCGGGCGCATCCCGCAGGAGATCGTCGACGCGGCGCACGCGCAGGGGTTCGGCGCCGACACCAAGGCGGGGGAGATCCTGGCCTGGCTGAAGACCGAGTACGACCTCGGCCGCGGTCACGGCATGGCGTTCGTGCACGTGATCAAGCAGGGTCCGCAGATCAGTGAGCGGCACGTCGGGACCGACGGCGTCCACCGGGACGAGTCGAACCTGCTGCGACTGGACGGACTGGCCGCGCGGAACGCGGCGCAGTGACCAAGTACCTGATCTCCTTCCCCAGCGGGGTCATGGACGCCACCACGGCGGAGATGCCGGCCGTCTCGGACGCCGCCCACGCCGTGGTCCGGGAGGCCAGGGCCGCCGGCGTCTGGGTGTTCGGCGGTGGCATCGACGAGGGCGTCCCGCCGGTGCTGGTCGACGGGGACGGCACGGTGACCGAGGGCACCTACCCGCAGACCGCGCGCATCGAGGGTGGCTACACCGTCCTGGACGTGCCGACCCGGGACGAGGCCGTGCGGTGGGCGGCGAAGATCGCGGTCGCCTGCCGGTGCCCGCAGGAGCTGCGCGCGTTCATGGTCGACCCGGAGAGCTGACCGCCCAACGACGGCTCAGTCGGTACGGCCGGTGATGCCCACGGGAAGTCCGCTCGGGGTGATCAGCACCCGGTCGGGGGGGGGGGGGGGGGGGGGGGGGGGGGGCCCCCCCCGGCGGGGGGCGGGGGGGCCCCCCACCGGCCAGGCGGGGGCCCGGGGAAGTCCGCTGGGGGTGATCCGCCCCGGGTCGGCCAGCGGGCGCTCGAGGTGGATGTCGACCGCCCGCTGGCCGGCGGCGGCGTCGCACACGTCCGGCATGTCGCGGAACTGTTCGTTGGGCACGCCCACCGCCCGGACCACGACGACGCGTTCGAACTCGGTCGCGCCGCCGGAGTAGTCGTTGCCGCACGGTCCGCTGTCGGCCGGGACGTTCCCGATGAAGCTGAGTCGGACGGTGCCGTCGGCGAGCACCTCGGCCGAGGTGGCAGGGGACGACGGATCGACGTCCGGGAACGTCTCGACGGCCAGGAACTCCGCCGGATCGACGGCCACCTGCTGCAGCCGCACCTCGGTGCCGGCCACCGTGAACTCCCAGCCGGGCACGGTGGTCGGGCCCAGCACGGTCACGACCTCCATGTCGACCGGCATCGGGTCGGTGAGGGTCAGCGGGGCGCAGCCATCGCCGCACCCTCCCTGACCAGCCCGCATCAGCTCCACCGTCTCGGCCGCGGACAGCACCCGCATCACACGGCTGCTCGATCCCAGGGCGATCGACCGCGGCGCGGGGTCGACAGCCGAGGCGGGGTCCTGCAGGGTGTACGCCCCGTCCAGGGACGCCTGCTTCTCCTCGCCGTCCGGCCAGTCACCGAGCTGCTGGAGCTGGAGATCGGTGATCAGCAGCGGCGGGCCCTCGAGGTCGTCGAGCGCGAGATCCCAGGCCCGAGCGGCGTCCTCGGCCGTCCAGGGGCCGGCGCCCACCGGGGGCGTCACCGTGACGACGCCGTCCCCCGCACCGGCGCACCCGGACAGCAGAGCCAGCAGCGACACCGTCCACACCGCGCCCAGCCGCCTCATCGGCCGATCATGGACGACAGCGCGGTCGTCCGCACGTCTGAGACGATGACCCGCCCCGCCGTCCCCCTCGTCACCGCCCCGGAGCGTCCCGTGCGCCGTCTCGCCGTCTTCATCGCCTCGTCGAACGGGCACGACCCGGCGCACGCCGCCCTGACCGCCGAGGTGGGCGCGGAACTGGCCCGGCGCGGCATCGGCCTGGTCTACGGCGGTGGCCGGGCCGGGCTGATGGGGGTGCTGGCCGACAGCGCGCTGCGGGCGGGCGGTGAGGTCATCGGCGTCATCCCGCGGAGCATGGTCGAACGGGAGTGGATGCACGACGGGGTGAGCGAGCTGATCGTGTGCGGGTCGATGCACGAGCGCAAGGCGATCATGGCCGACCGCGCCGACGCCTTCGCCGCCCTGCCCGGTGGGCTGGGCACGCTGGAGGAACTCTTCGAGGTGTGGTCCTGGCGTCAGCTCGGGTTCCACGCCAAGCCGGTCGGGTTGCTGGACGCCGGCGGGTTCTGGACGCCGCTGCGGGACGCCCTGCGCGGCATCGTGGACGCCGGCTTCCTGGCCGGCGCCACCCTGCAGGACCTGGCAGTGGCGCCCGATCTGCCCGGGCTGCTGGAGGCGCTCGACGCGCGCGTGCAGTCCACCGCACCGCCGGTCAAGGGCTGACCCGCACCGGCCGACCGGAGTCAGCCCAGCACGTCGTGCAGCACGATGGTCTGGTCGCGACCCGGACCGACGCCGATCGCGGAGATGCGGGCCCCGGCCAGCTCCTCGACCCGGCGCACGTACGCCTGCGCGTTGGCCGGCAGCTCGTCGAAGGTGCGGCACCCCGAGATGTCCTCGAACCAGCCGGGCAGGTACTCGTACACCGGCACCGCGTGGTGGAAACCCGTTTGCGTGAGCGGCATCTCGTCGACCCGCTCGCCGTCAACGTCGTAGGCCACGCAGACCGGAACCTGCTCCATCGAGGAGAGCACGTCCAGTTTGGTCAGGAAGTAGTCGGTGATGCCGTTGACCCGCGTGGCGTAGCGGGCGATGACGGCGTCGAACCAGCCGCAGCGGCGGTCCCGGCCGGTGTTCACGCCGACCTCGCCGCCGGTCGTGCGCAGGTAGTCGCCCCACTGGTCGAACAGCTCGGTCGGGAACGGCCCCGACCCCACCCGGGTGGTGTACGCCTTGAGGATGCCCATCACGGCGGTGATCCGGGTGGCGCCCAGCCCCGCGCCGACGGCCGCGCCGCCCGAGGTCGGGTTCGACGAGGTGACGAACGGATAGGTGCCGTGGTCGACGTCCAGCAGGGTGCCCTGCGAGCCCTCCATCAGCACGTGCTCGCCGCGGATGATGGCCTCGTCCAGCAGCAGTCGGGTGTCGGCGATGCGGTGGGCGAACCGCTCGCCCTGCGCCAGCACCTCGTCGACGATCCGCTGACCGTCCAGCGCCTTGCGGTTGTAGACCTTGACCAGGATCTGGTTCTTCAGCTCGAGGGCCGATTCGACCTTCTGCTGCAGGATCGACGGGTCGAGCAGGTCCTGCACCCGGATGCCCAGCCGGGCGACCTTGTCCTGGTAGGCCGGGCCGATGCCGCGCCCGGTGGTGCCGATCTTGGCCTTGCCCAGGTAGCGCTCGGTGACCCGGTCCATGGCCACGTGGTACGGCATGACCAGGTGCGCGTCTGCGCTGATCAGCAGCCCGGAGGTGTCGACGCCGCGGGCCTCCAGCTCGTCCAGCTCGGACAGCAGCGCCTCGGGGTTCACCACCACGCCGTTGCCGATGACGTTGGTGACGCCCGGCGTGAGGATGCCGGACGGGATGAGCCGGATGGCGAACTTCTGCCCGTCCGGCAGCACCACGGTGTGACCGGCGTTGTTGCCGCCCTGGTACCGGACCACCCACTGGACGCGCTCGCCGTACAGGTCGGTGGCCTTGCCCTTGCCCTCGTCGCCCCACTGGGCGCCGATCAGGACCAGAACGGACATGGCACACTCCCCACCGTGCGCACACCCGGGCGGGCGGTGCGCAGTCGTCGTCACGTCGGCGCGATCCCGACGGCGGGAGCGCAGCACGACGGACCCGTCATCGGACGGGCCGTGAGAAGGGTAGTCGGTGCCGCAGCTGAGTGTGGTGATCTGCGCCGGCGCCGATCCGGGAGCCGAAGACGGGCAGTTCGACGAGTTGCCCGCGGTGACCGCCGTGCACCGGGTCGGGCCGCGGCCGAGCAAGCAGATCGACGCCCTGCTGACCGGGCGGGTGCTGGTGGTGGGCGACGACGCGGACCTGGCCGCGGTGGTGCTCCGGCTGCTGCGCCGGGACCGGCTCGGCGAGGTCGAGGTCGCCTACCGGCCGGCGACGACGACGCCGACCACCCGGTTGTGGCGGCTGCCCGCCGGACCGGTGACCGCGACCGCCCTGTCCGGCCTGGCCGCGGCGCCGGCGGTGCCGGTGCCGTTGGTGCGGGACGACAACGGCGGCGTGCTGCTCGGCGCCGGCCGGGTCGAGCCGGTGCGGGGCGCCGCGTACGTGGACGAGCACCGGGTGCTGGGCGGGGACGCCCGCCGGCTCGAGGTGGTGCCCGACGCCGAGCGGGGCGTGCGGGTGACGGTGGTCCGCCGCGGCCGGTTGCCGTGGACCGAGCGGTCGACCGTGACGGTCGGACGGGCCGTGCAACTGGGCACCCAGCCCGCCACCGTCACCCGGGACGGGATCGAGTACCCGCGCCCGATGGACCGGTGGACCTGGTACCGGCACACCGCGCCGTTGCTGCTGGTCAGCCCGGCCGGCGCGCCCTGATCGGTCACCGGCCGGGCCGGCAGGACGTCAGCGCTGCTCCGGTGCGTCCAGGTTCGCGGCCGAGCCGACGATGAGCGGATCGGGCTGGCCGATCGAGTCGATGTCCTTGTCCGTGTACGGCAGCTGCGACAGGACGTGACGCAGGGCGTTGACCCGGGCGCGCTTCTTGTCGTTGCTCTTGATCACGGTCCACGGCGCGTACGGCGTGTCCGTGTTCGCGAACATCGCCTCCTTGGCCGCGGTGTAGGAGTCCCACCTGTCCAGCGAGGCCAGGTCGGTGGGGCTCAGCTTCCACTGCCGGATGGGGTCGATCTCGCGGATCATGAACCGGGTGCGCTGTTCGTTCTGGGTCACCGAGAACCACAGCTTGATCAGGTGGGTGCCGCTGTCGGTGATCAGCTGCTCGAACGCCGGGGCGTCGCTGTAGAACGCCTCGTACTCGTCCCGGCTGCAGAAGCCCATGACCCGTTCCACGCCGGCCCGGTTGTACCAGGACCGGTCGAACAGGACGATCTCGCCGGCGGCCGGGAAGTGCGACACGTAGCGCTGGAAGTACCACTGGGTCCGCTCGCGGTCGGTCGGCTTCTCCAGCGCGATGACGTTCGAGCCGCGCGGATTCAGGTGCTCGGTGAACCGCTTGATCGTGCCTCCCTTGCCGGCGGCGTCCCGGCCCTCGAAGACGATGATCAGCTTCTGACCGGTCTCCTTGACCCAGCGCTGCAGCTTGAGCAGCTCGATCTGGCATGCCCGCTTGGTCCGGTCGTACTCCCCGCGGGTCATCCGGTGGTCGTAGGGGTAGTCCTCCCGCCACGTCTCCACCGGGGTGCCGTCCGGCCGGACCAGGACCGGATCGTCGTGGTCGGAGTTGTCGACCGTGTACCCCGACGCGTCGACCAGGCTGAACCGGGTCGGCGCGTCCTCCAGCTGCGTCATGCGCTTCTCCCCCACACCCCTGCCAGCGTCTGCGGGTCCACGCTAGCCCGCGGGACCAGGCCGATCAGCGGCTCCGAGCGACTCGTCGCCGGCCCGACACGCACCGGCCACCCTGCGTTCAACGGGGTGGCCGGATGGCGGGAGCACTCGGCGGTCAGGGCAGCCGGTCGGCGGGGATGTCCGGGTCGGCGTCCAGCAGGAAGGCGCGGATGCGCTCGACCTCGTCGGTCTCCTCGAACAGGGCGGCAGCCTGACCCAGCGCCGACAGCGCGCGCAGGAACCCACGGTTCGGTTCGTGCGACCACGGCACCGGCCCGGCGCCCTTCCACCCGTTGCGCCGGAGCTGGTCGAGCGCCCGGTGGTACCCGGTCCGGGCGAAGGCGTAGCCGGCGACGTCGTCGCCGCGGTCCAGCGCCGCCTCGGCCAGCACGGCCCAGGCCAGGCTGGAGGTGGGCAGGTCCCGCACCACCGACTCGGCCGACTCACCGCCGTCCAACCGGGCCGCGGCCGGGTCGACGGGGAGGTGGATCGGCGGCGGGCCCAGCAGGTTGGCGTGCGTCATGCCGGTCATCCTGCCGCAGGCCCGCCGCCGCCCTCACCCCAGGAACTGCGCCGCCATGGCCGCGTCCACCTGCCGGTACTGCTCACTGGCCCCGGCCACCGCGTCGGCCAGCGCCCGCAGGGTCAGCTGCCGGTCGGCGGCCGAGGCATCCCAGCGGGCCTTGAGTCCGCGGTAGGCGACCAGGGTCTCCGCCTGCATGTCCGCGGTCGCGGCCACGGTGGCGTCCAGTTCGCCGAGCAGCTGCTCGATCCGGCCCCAGGTGGCCACCAGCCCGTCGTGCCCCGCGGCCATGGCCGCGTAGTTGACCTCGATGACCGCCATCACGCCACCGCCGGCATGGCCCCGGCCAGGGCCGACTCGGCCGCGTCGAACTGCTGCGCGGTGCTGGTCAGCGAGGAGCCGTGGGTGAGCAGAGCGTCCTTGAGCGTCGCCGCCGCCGCCAGGTGACCCTCCATGGCCGCGGCGAACCGCGGCGCCGCCTCGCTCGACTGCCAGCCGGCGCGCAGGTCGGCGAGCAGGCCGTGCATGGTGCCGATCTCACCGGCCAGCCGACCGCCGATGTCGGTGGCGGCGCCGCCGGTGGCCGCGATCCGTTCCGTGGTGATCGAGAAGCCTTGCATGTCGACGTCCTTCCGACGAGCGATCCATCCGGCCGGGCCGGGCGGGGCCGGTGCTCCGGCCGGGGACCATGCTCGGTCGTCGAAACGCCGCGCCGGTCGTCGCGCCGGTCGCCGTGTGGACAACCCGGCCATGGGGACAACCCGGTCACGTCCCCGGATCGGGCTCCGGCTCCCGGCGCTCAGCCCGGGCGCGCGCTCGCTCGTGCGCGTCCCGCAGCAGGGCCAGCACGGTGGCCGAGGTCCGCTCCCCCGGGTTGACCACCGACACCCAGCCCAAGGCTCCGTACACCGGGTGGGGCAGCATCACATCCGCGACGGCGAAGTCCCAGCGGTCCGAGATGTGGCGGGTGTCCTCGCCGGTCAGCTCGGCGAACCGGGCCCGGCCCACGTGGACGTTCACCCGCCAGCGGTCGGGCGGGTCCAGGTCGGACCGGTCGTCGTCCGGGTAGTCCTTGGTCACCACGGTGGCGTACGGCTGCACCCGCTCGGGCACCGCGCCGTCGGCGGACCAGTACAGGAAGTGGTCGCCCCAGGCGATCTCCGGGGCGCCACTGGCCTCGTCGGGCGCCAGGTCGAGCACACCGTCGAACCCGTGGACCGTCTCGAGCAGGTGTTCCAGCTCCATGAGTCCAGTCTGGACGATCACCCGCGCCGCCGAGTCAGCGGCTGATGTCAGCGGCTGATGTCAGCGCCGTAGATCCGCTCGATCTGCAGGCGCATCAGCACCCGCCGGTCGGCCACCATCACCCGGCGGTACTCGTCCCAGTCCGGGTGCTCGCCGGCCGCGGCCCGGTAGTAGTCGACCAGGGCCTGCACCTCCGCGCTGTCCGCGTCGACGCCTGGGCCGGTGAGCGTGACCGCGCCCTCGACGGTCGCCCACGACCAGCCGTCGCTGCTGGTCACCTCGAGCGCCGCCCGCGGGTCGCGCCGCAAATTGGCCGTCTTGGCCCGGCCCTCGGTCATCGAGACGAACACCGCGCCGGCGTCCCGGTCGTACCAGGGGGTCACCGGCGACAGCTGCGGCAGGCCGTTGGCCTTGATCGTGGCCAGTACGCCGAGCTTGGCCGAGGCCAGCAGCTCGTGCGGGTCGAATGCGGTGTCCGCCATGGAGGTCCTCCGGGTCGGGGTGGTCGTCAGACCGGGCTGAGGGCCAGGTTGAGCCGGCCGTTCACCCGGGCCAGCCGCTGTCGTTCCGGATCGATCGTGCCGTACAGGGTGGTGCGCTGCCGGATCGGCCGCCCGATGCCCGCGGCGATCTCCTCCAGCTCGGCCACCGTCTTGGCCGAGCCGTGCTGCGAGCCGGCCATCCGCGAGATGGTCTCCTCCATGAGGGTGCCGCCCAGGTCGTTCACGCCGCCCTGCAGCACGGCCCGGCAGCCGTCGACACCCAGCTTCACCCAGGAGGTCTGGATGTTGTGGATCTTGCCGTGCAGCAGGATCCGGGCCATCGCGTGCACCGCCCGGTTGTCCCGCGTCGACGGGCCCGCCTGGGCGACCCCGGCCAGGTAGATGGGCGCCGACTGGTGCACGAACGGCAGCGCGACGAACTCGGTGAAGCCGCCGGTCTCGTCCTGCAGCCGGCCCAGCAGCCGCAGGTGCCCGACCCAGTGCGCCGGGGTGTCCACGTGGCCGTACATCATCGTGGACGACGACGGCAGCCCCACCCGGTGCGCGGTGGTCACGACCTCGATCCATTGCGCGGTCGGCAGTTTGCCCTTGGTCAGGATCCACCGGACGTCGTCGTCGAGGATCTCGGCGGCCGTCCCCGGGATGCTGTTGAGCCCGTTGGCCTTCGCCTCGGTGAGGAACTCCTCGATGGACAGCCCGGTGCGCGCGGAGCCGTTGATGATCTCCATCGGGGAGAACGCGTGGATGTGCAGATCCGACTGCCGGCGCCGGATCTCGGCCGCGATGTCGAAGTAGGCGGTGCCGGGCAGGTCGGGGTGGATACCGCCCTGGAGGCAGACCTCGGACGCGCCGGCCTCCCACGCCTCGTCGGCCCGGCGGCCCACCTCCTCCAACGACAGGGTGAATGCGTCGGCGTCGGTCTTGCGCTGCGCGAACGCGCAGAACCGGCAGCCGGTGTAGCAGACATTGGTGAAGTTGATGTTCCGATTCACCACGTAGGTGACGTCGTCACCGTTGATCTGCCGGCGCAGGTCGTCGGCCAGCCGGGTCAGCGCGTCCAGCGCCGGGCCGTCGCAGGTCATCAGGGTGAGCGCCTGGGCGTCACTGATGCCCGACGGGTCCGCCTCGGCCGCGCGGAGCGCCGCGGCCACCTCGGCGTCGAGCCGCTCCGGCACTGGACGACCAGCGTGGTCGTCCCGCGCCTCCCGGGCCCGCCGCTCGGTGACCTGCTCGCGCAGCACGTCCCAGTCGCCGTACGCGGCGTCGAAGTCGCTGCGGGTCTCGGTCCGCCGGCCCTCGTCGTCGATGGCCGTGTGCAGGTCCACCCGGCCGGCCGAACCCCACTCGGGATCAGGCTCCTGCCACGGCATCCCGACCGGGATCCGATCCTCGACGGCCAGGCCGGTGTCCGGGTCGGCCAACGCCCGGACGTGCGGCACGACCCGCGGATCGAGCCAGGGCGAGGAGTTCCGCACGTACTCGGGGTGCGCGGTGAGCCGCTCGCGCAGCTGGTAGCCGGCCTGGGCGGTGAGCTCGGCGAGCCGGTCGATCTGCGGCCACGGCCGCTCCGGGTTCACGTGGTCGGGCGTCAGCGGGGAGACGCCACCCCAGTCGTCCACGCCGGCGGCGATCAGCCGCAGCAGTTCCTCGGGCTCGGACAGGTTCGGCGGCGCCTGGATGCGCATGGCCGGCCCGAGCACCAGTCGGGCCACGGCGACCGCGGCCAGGTACTCGCCGGCGTCCGCGTCGGCCACCGACCGCATGGCGGTGTCCGGCTTGGCCCGGAAGTTCTGGACGATCACTTCCTGGATCGACCGGTACTGCCGGGCGATCCGCCGGAGCTCGAACAGCGACTCGGCGCGGTCGGCGACCGTCTCGCCGATGCCGACCAGGATCCCGGTGGTGAACGGAACGGTGGAGCGGCCGGCGTCCTCGAGCACCCGCAGCCGCACGGCCGGGTCCTTGTCCGGCGAGCCGTAGTGGGCGTTGCCCTTGACCGTGAACAGCTCGGTCGAGGTCGTCTCCAGCATCATCCCCATGGACGGGGCGACCGGCTTGAGCCGCTGCAGCTCCTGCCAGGACATCACGCCCGGGTTCAGGTGCGGCAGCAGCCCGGTCTCCTCCAGCACCCGGACGGCCATGGCCCGGACGTAGTCGATGGTGCTGTCGTACCCGGCCGCCTCGAGCCACTCGCGAGCCTGAGGCCACCGGTCCTCGGGTCGGTCGCCGAGCGTGAACAGCGCCTCCTTGCAGCCCAGAGCCGCGCCCTGGCGGGCGATCTCGAGCACCTCGTCGGGCGAGAGGTACGGCTGCTGGCCCGCTGCGGCCAGCTTGCCCGGCACGGTCACGAAGGTGCAGTAGTGGCACCGGTCCCGGCACAGCCGGGTCAGCGGGATGAAGACCTTCTTGGAGTAGGTGATGACGCCCGGGCGGCCGGCGTCCGTCAGCCCGGCGTCCCGCACGCTCCCGGCGATCCGGCACAGCTCGGCCAGGTCGTCCCCGGCGGCCTGGAGCAGCACCACCGCCTCGGTGTGGTCCAGGGTGGCGCCGTCCCGGGCCCGGCGCAGCGCGCGGCGCATGGCCGAGGCCGTGGGCACCGGGACCTGGGCGGCCGTGCGCACGGCCGGGGTGGGGAGATCGGACGGGTCGGGAGTCGGGCTGGAACCGGACGGGTGCAGATCAGACACGAGGGAACACTCCTGCTGCCGACGACGACACGGGGGTCCACCCTGCGCCGGGCGACGTGGTGTTCACCCGTGTGCACTTCGCACACCGTGCGCTGCTCGTTCGGTGCGAGCCGGCCGGCGCCGTGGATCCGTTGGGCGCGTGCCAGGTGCGTTGTCGGCGATCACAGCCCCGTCGAACACTGTAGGCACCGTCGAGACGGCCGATCCTCCGGGTCGGTGTGGCGGGCGTCACCTTCAGCCGGCTGGGGATCCCGCTCCGGTCAGCGGCGAGCGCGGGCGAAGTCGGCCAGCCGGATGTCCCGCGTCCGGGTCAGGTGGTCGGTGAGCGCGCGACCCGCCCGGTCGGCGTCCCGCTCCTCGATGGCCACGACGATCTCGCGGTGCCCGGCGCTGCTGGCCTCGAGTTCCTCACGGGCCAGGATCGGCGCGTCCTCGACCAGGGTCAGCTGGGCACAGAGCCGGACCAGGGTGTCGGCGATCGTCCGGTTGTGCCCGGCCTCCCAGAGCACCTCGTGCCACTGGCGGTGGAGCGCGTTGCACTCGACGGCGTCCTCGGCGGCCTCGGACTCGGCCTGCAGGTGCTGCAGCCGGGCCAGTTCCAGGTCGGTCCGACGCAACGCGGCTGCGGCGGCGGTGACGCCCTCCAGGGCGATCCGCGCCTCGTAGATCTCCAGCACGTCCTCGGCGGTCCCGGTGCGGATCCGGTACCCGCGGGTGGCCCGTTCCACCAGACCGTCGTGCTCGAGCCGGACCAGGGCGGCCCGGACGGGGGTCCGGGAGACGCCGTACCGGCTGCCGACCGTGGTCTCCAGCAACAGCTCCCCGTGGACGACCTTGCGGTCGAGGATGTCCTGCCGCAGTTGCAGGTACAGCCGGCCGTCGACGTCGGCGGGGACGTCGTGGTCGCGCGTGGGATCGGAGCGCGTGGGATCGGAGCGCGTGGGATCGGAGACGGTCACCGGCACGCTCCGCTCGAGGACTGCATGGCTGCAGTGTTCCAGGTCTCCCGGCAATGGTGCGAGCGTGGATCCGCATGGATCCACACGCATCCGAACGAGTCCGACGTCACGATCATGTTCACTTCTGGATCCGTGCGGGTTAGGGTCTGCCGCTGTGCCGACGCCTCCGCTGACCCGACCTGCCGGTCCCGCCGGGACGCTGCAGCGGTGTCGGCTGAGCCACCTGCTGCACGCGCCGGGAACCTCCTGTCGCCGGCCTGCCGCCGCCGGCTGACCACCGCAGCTCCGACCCATCCCCGAACTCCCCGCGCCCGCACCGCGACGCCGATCCGGCCCGGTGCGGTTCCGCCGGACCGTCACGAACGGAGTCCCCGTGCGCTGCCCCACCCACGTCCTGCGACTGGCCTCGATCGCCGCCCTCGGCCTGGCCCTCGCGGCCTGCTCCACCGGCACCGGCAGCACCGGCGCCGAGACCTCCAGCTCCTCCAGCGCCGCGTCGTCGGCGAGCAGCAGCGGTGACGCCGCCCCCACGGGCGCCGCCGGCGAGCCGATCGTCATCGGCATCGAGCTGCCGCTGTCCGGTGCCTCGGCCGCCCCCGCCGAGCAGATGCGCAAGGGCTTCGAGCTCACCGCGGCCGAGATCAACGACGCCGGTGGCGTCGACGGACGCCCGATCGAGCTCGACATCCAGGACGACGCCGGCGATCCCACCACCGGCGTGGCCCTGGTCGACCGGTTCGTGCAGGACGGCGCCGTGGCCATCGCGGGCACCTACAACTCGCCGGTGGTGCTGGCCCAGTCCGAGGTGATCGGCACGGCCGAGATCCCGGTGCTGGCCTTCGCCATCAGCTCGCAGATCACCCGGCAGCAGAACCCGTGGGTGTTCCAGACCGGCCCCACCGACCAGGGCCAGATCGCCGGCATCATCGAGCGGTTCAAGGCCGAGGGCCTGACCAAGCCGGCGCTGCTGACCGACACCTCGGCCTTCGGGTCCACGGCCAAGCCGGTGCTCGAGCAGGCGCTGAACGATGCCGGGCTGGCGCCGGTGCTGTCGGACACCTTCGCCGTCGACGCCGCCGACCTGTCCGCGGCGCTGCTCAAGGCCAAGGACTCCGGCGCGGACAGCGTGCTGGCCTGGACGGTCGGCCAGCCCTACGCCACTCTGGCCCTCGGCGCGCAGCAGGTCGGGCTCGGCCTGCCCATCATCGGGACCGCGTCCGCGGTCGACCCGGCGGTGGCCCGGCTGGCCGGCGACGCGGCCGACGAGCTGTACTTCCAGGACGCCATCGACCGGAGCAAGCCGCAGGTGCAGGAGCTCTCGGAGCGCTGGGCCGCCGAGTTCGACGGCGGCCAGGTGCCCAGCGATGCGCTGTCCGCCCACGACATCCTCACCGTGATCACCGAGAGCCTGGCCGAGAGCGGCCCGGATCGTGCCGCGCTGCGGGACGCGATGGAGATCTTCTCAAGCGACGAGATGCTGTCCGGCCGGATCGGCAGCTCCTGGACGTACTCGGCCGACAACCACGTCGGTCTCGGTGGCGGCAACCTGGTCTGGAAGAAGTACGAGAACGGCGCGGTCGTCACCGTCGACGGGCAGTGACGGGCGTCCGACCATGGGACAGCTGACCTACTTCCTGGCCATCGGCCTGGGCATCGGCGCGGTGTACGCCCTGGCGGCGCTGGGCATCGTCACCCTCTACACCGGCTCCGGTCTGGCCAACTTCGCGCAGGGTGACCTGCTCGTGCTGGCCGGTCTGGTCGCGGTGACGGTGGCCGGCGCCGGGTACGGCTGGTTCCTGGGGCTGCTGGCCGGGTTGCTGGCCACGGCCGTGGCGGGTCTCGTGCTGGGGCTGCTGTTCGTCCGGCCGATGCGGGACCGGCGACTGGACGTGGACGTGGTGGTGATCGGCACCCTCGGGGTGGCGATCACGCTCACCCAGCTGTCCGGGGTGTGGTTCGGCCGGCAGCCGCAACGGCTGTCCAGCCCGCTGGCCGGGGTGAGCATCCCGGTCGGCGACCTGCGGGTGCCCGCGCACTACCTGCTGCTGGTGGTCGTGGCCGTCCTGGTGTTCCTGGCGCTGCGCTGGTTCGGCCGGCGCACGGACGTGGGCCTGCAGCTCCGCGCGGTGGCCGGCGGCATCCAGGCCGCCCGGGACGCCGGGGTCCGCGTCGGCCGGATGCTCGTGATCGCCTGGGTCATCACCGGGGTGGTCGGCGGTATCGCGGGCGTGCTGGTCGCGTCCGTGGTGCCGTTGGCCCCGGAGTCCGGACTCCCGCTGGGCGTCAACGGCTTCGCCGCCGCGATCATCGGCGGCCTGGCCAGCCCGGGCGGTGCCGTGGTGGGCGGGCTGGTCGTCGGGCTGTCCGAGTCGCTGGCCGGCGGATACCTGAACGACGCGGTGCGGCAGTCGATCGCGCCGCTGGTGCTGCTGATCGTGCTGGTCGTGCGGCCCGGTGGGCTGCTGGGCCGGACCGCGACGGCGAGAGTCGCATGACCGCCCCGACCCCGGTGCCGACGACCGCCGCCACTGCCGCGGCGCCGCGCGGTGCGACCGACGGCGTCCCGGCCCGGCACTGGCGGTGGACGCAGCCGGCGGTGATCCTGCTGGTCGGCGCGCTGGTGCTGCTGGTGCTGCGGCCCGGGCCGTTCGACCTTCGGGTGTTCACCCTCGTCGCCGCCTACGCCGTGGCGGCCGTCGGGTTCAACGTGCTGGTCGGCTTCTCCGGGGTGGTCTCGGTCGGCAACGCCCTCTTCCTGGCCGCGGGCGGGTACGCCTGGGCCCGGTTGGCCGTGCCGCAGGGACCGGTGGTGGCGCTGCTCAGCGGGATCGCCGTGGCCGTGGTGCTGGCCGTGCTGGCCGGGATGCTGCTGCTCCGGCTGCGGGCCTACTACTTCGCGGTCGGCACCCTCGCGCTCGGCACCCTGGGCACCATCGTGGCCCGCAACTGGACCGGTTTGACCAACGGCGATGCCGGCATCACCGGCGTCGGGTTCCTGCAGGTGTTCGGGTTGACCGGCGTGACGTCGATCTTCGCCGCCGCCATCGTCATCCTGGCCCTCGTCTGCCTGCTGCAGGAGACGCTGCGCACCTCGCCGATCGGCCTGTCCATGCTGGTCGGCCGGTACGACCCGCCCATGGCCGGTGCCCTCGGCGTGCGCGTCCCCGCCATGCGCATCGTCGCGTTCGCCTTCAGTGCGGTGACCGCAGCGCTCGGCGGCGCGCTCATCGTGCAACTGGCCGGCGGCGCGTTCCCGGACCAGTTCACCACCACCGCCTCGATCAATCTGCTGATCATCCCGATCATCGGCGGCCGAGGGTGGCGTTGGGCGCCGCTGGTCGGCGCGCTCATCGTCATCGCGCTGCCCGAGTACCTGCGCTTCCTGGACGACTACCGCCTGGTCGTCTACGGCGCCCTGGTCACCGCCGTCGCGCTGTTCTTGCCCGGTGGAGCGCAGCAGGCGTTCCGGCAGAGCTGGTCGTGGCTGCGTTCCCGCGCCCGGCAGGTGCGCCGGTGAGCGCGCCGACGACCGGACCGACCGGCGGCCCGACGGCGATCACGGCCACGAGCGTGCTCACCGGCACGGGCCTGCACGTGTCGTTCGGGGCGCTCCGGGCCGTCGACGGTGTCGACATCGAGGTGCGCTCGGGCGAGTGCGTCGGCCTGATCGGCGCCAACGGTGCCGGCAAGACCACGCTGCTGAACCTGCTCAGCGGGGCGGTTTCCGCCGACGGCGGCCAGGTCACCGTCACCCGCGGCGAGCACGTGCACCGGCTGAGCCGCGCCGGGGCGCCGCAGCGGGCCCGGGCCGGCGTGGCCCGGATGTTCCAGACCGCGCGCCTGGTGCCCGATCTCAGCGTGGTGGAGAACGTGGAGCTGGGACTGCCGCGCCGCGGCACCGATCTGCTCGAGGCCATCGGGCTGCCGGGCGCGGCCCGGGCGGCCCGGCGCCGCCGCGCCGCCGCTCTGGACGCGCTGGCGCGGGTGGACCTGGTCCACCGGCCCGGGACCCGTGCCGGCAGCCTCAGTGTCGGGCAGCAGCGGCTGGTCGAGCTGGCCCGGGTGCTGGTCTCCGGCGCCGGGATCCTGCTGCTGGACGAGCCGTTCGCCGGACTGTCCGGCACGGCCCGACGGACGGTGGCCGACCTGATCGGGTCGCTGCGCCGCGACGGGGTCGGCATCCTGCTGGTCGAGCACGACCTCACCCGGGTCCGTGAGCTGGCCGACCGGCTGGTGGTGCTCGACGCCGGATCGGTGCTGGCCGAAGGACCGGTGACCGAGACGCTGGACGACCCGGCCGTGGTCGCCCGGTACATCGGCGACCTGGAACTCGAGATCGACCTGGTCCCCGACGATCCGCACGCGTTGGACGAGCAGTTCGCGGCCGGCCCCGCGCCCCGTCCGGAACCGGTGGGGCCGCCGGTACTGACCGTACGGGACCTGCGGGTGTTCCACGGCTCGGTGCCGGTGGTGCACGAGACCTCGTTCACGCTGACCCCGGGCGACGGCATCGGGCTGGTCGGACCCAACGGCGCGGGCAAGTCGACCGCATTGCGCGGCATCGCCGGCCTGCTCCGCAGCACCGGCGAGATCACCGTCTCGGGCACTGATCTGGCCGGTCGAGCCACCCCGGACCGGTACGCCGCCGGTCTGGCCTTCGTGCCCCAGGTGCACGGTGGGCCGGCCGGGCTCACCGTCGGCGACCAACTGCGGCTGGCCTGGTTGTCCGGCGGCCGGCGGGTCGGCTACCGCGAGACCCTCGAGCAGGTCGACGAGGTCTTCCCGGAGCTGCTCGGCCGGCGCCGCGACCAGGCCGCCTCGCTGTCCGGCGGGCAGCGGCAGATGCTGGCCATCGGCCGGGCGCTGATGGCGTCGCCGACGGTGGTCCTGCTCGACGAGCCGACCGCGGGCCTGGCGCCCGCCCTGGTGCCGACGGTGGCCGACACACTGACCCGGATGCGGGACCGCGGCGTGGCCATCGTGGTGGTCGAGCACAACCTGGGTCTGGTCCGGGCGGCCTGCTCGCACGTGGTCGGCCTGCGGGCCGGCCGGCAGGTGTGGTCCGGGCCGATCGCCGACTTCGACACCGCCACCGCCCACGACATCTTCCTGGGCACCGGGACCGACCAACCCGGCCACGATCCAGCCCGGCCCGCTCCGTCCGAGGAGGAACGCTCACCGCGATGACCCGACGAATCATGCTGAACGGCTTCAAGTCCGGGACGATCGGCCACACCGCCATCGGCCTGTGGACCCACCCCGACAACCGGGTGCGGGAGTACCGCCGGCTGGACTACTGGACCGACATCGCCCGCACCCTCGAGCGCGGCAAGTTCGACGCCCTGTTCATCGCGGACACCCAGGGCATCATCGACGTCTACCAGGGCTCGACCGACGTCACCCTCCGCGAGGCGATCGGCATCCCGATCATCGACCCGATGCTGCTGGTCTCCGCGATGGCCGGTGCCACCGAGCATCTCGGCTTCGCCATCACCGCGTCGACCACGTACGAGAAGCCGTTCGACCTGGCCCGCAAGTTCGCCACCCTGGACCTGGTCACCGGCGGCCGGGTCGGCTGGAACGTCGTCACCTCGTCTTCGCGCAGCGAGGCGGAGAACTTCAGCGCGGTGATGGTCCCGCACGACGAGCGCTACCGGATCGCCGACGAGTTCATGGACGTCGCCTACCAGTTGTGGGAGGGCAGCTGGGAGGACGACGCGGTCGTCCACGACCGCGCGTCCCGGGTGTTCATCGACCCGAGCAAGGTGCACCGGATCGAGCACCACGGCACCTACTTCGACGTCCCCGGCGAGTTCATCGTCGAGCCGACGCCGCAACGGACACCGACGCTGTACCAGGCCGGCAGCTCCCGGGCCGGCGTCGAGTTCGCGGCGAAACACGCCGAGGGCGTGTTCGTCTCGTTCCCCCGGATGGACATGGTGGCCGCGACCGTGGCCCGGCTGCGGGACGCGGCCGAGGTGGCCGGCCGGCCCCGGGACGCCCTCAAGGTGTTCCCGCTGTCCACCGTCGTGACCGGGGCGACCGACGAGGAGGCGCAGGCCAAGTACGACCGGTGGCACCGCCAGTACGCCAGCCCCGAGGGCAACCTGGCCCGGTTCAGCGCGCTGGTGCACGTCGACATGGCCTCGCTGGATCCGGACATGCCGCTGGAGTACGTGGAGAACGACGGGATCCAGGGGTCGCTGTCCGTCTTCACCAGGGCCGACCCGACCCGGCGGTGGACGCCGCGGGAGATCGGCGACTTCCTGAGCGTGTCCAGCATGGGCGCGCTGTTCGTCGGCTCCCCGACCACCATCGCCGACCAGTTCGAGCAGTGGGTCGACGAGGCCGGGGTGGACGGGTTCAACATCTCCGACACCGTCTCCGGGGTCTCCTTCCCGGAGTTCGTCGACCTGGTCGTGCCGGAACTGCAACGGCGCGGTCTGGTCTGGAACAACTACGAAGGGGCGACGTTCCGCGAGCACCTGTACGGCGTCGGCCACGCCCGCACCATGCCCGACCACCCAGCGACGAGGTACCGCCATGCCTGAACACCCGATCATCAGCGTGCCCGACCTGGGCGACCGGCTGACCACCGCCCGCGAGACCCTGGTCGTGCTGGACGCCACCACGCATCTGGACCCGCCCACCGACACCGAACGCTGGCCGGCGCGGTCCGGTCGCGACACCTGGCTCGCCGAGCACGTCCCCGGCTCCCGGCACCTCGACCTGCTCACCGCGGTGTCGGATCCGGCTGTGGCGTACCACTTCTCGGTCGCCCCGGACGAGCGCCTCGAGCGGACGCTCCGCGCCCTCGGCGTCGTCGATGGCGTCGAGGTCGTCGTGTACGACAGCACCGACGGGTTCTGGGCGGCCCGGGCCTGGTGGATGCTGCGGGACCTCGGACTCCCCGTGCGGGTGCTGGACGGCGGACTGGCCGCGTGGCGGTCCGCCGGCCGACCCGTCGAGGCCGGTGACCGGCCGCCGGCGACGCCGGACGGCCCGCTCACCCTGCGCCCCGGGCGCACCACCTGGGCGGACCTGGACGACGTCACCGCGATCGTCGAGGGCCGCGCCGACGGGCAGTTGGTGTGCGCCCTGGGGGCCGAGCAGTTCCGCGGGGTCGGGACCACCCGGTACCCGCGCGCCGGTCACATCCCGGGCAGCCGGAACCTGCCCGCCGGCAGCCTGCGGGACGCCGCCGATGGACGACTGCTGGATCCGGACGCGGTGCGGTCGCTGGCCGAGCCGGTGCTCGGCGCCCCCGGATCGCAGCCGACGGTCCTGTACTGCGGCGCCGGCATCTCCGCGGCCGGGCTGGCCCTGGGCCTGGTCGCGGCCGGGTACGACGACCTGCGGGTCTACGACGGGTCGCTGGAGGAGTGGACCGCCGACGGGTCCCGACCGATGGCGGTCGGCGACTGACGCGAGGCCGGAGCTCAGCCCCGGCCGCGGCCAGGTGCGCCAGCGCAACCCGCAGGTTCTCGGCCCGCGGGGCCATCGAGTCGAGCACCAGCCGTGCCTCCCGCCATTGCACCAGGTCAGCGCGGCGATCCTGTACGGACTCCCACGACGGCTCCGGGAAGCCGTCGATGGCCCGGACCCGGGTCGCCAGGCGACGCCGATGCTCCTGCTCGTCGGAACACCGGACCTCGATGAACCGCAGCACCACACCGGCCCGGGCCGCCAGGCGACGCCACTGCTCCCTCGCCGGCTCGACGGCGTTCACCGCATCGACGACGACCGGACGCCCCAGCGCGAGCTGCTCGGCCGCGACGGCCTCGACAACCGCATACGCGGCCAGACCGGTCGGCTGGTCCCGGGCGATCCCGGCGCGCCAGGGCGCCGCCTCGACGGGATCCACTGACAGAACTGCGCAGCGCAACGCGGTGCCCAGGTCCTCGGCCAGCGCACTCTTCCCGGCGCCCGGGAGCCCGGCCAGCACCGCCAGTAGACCATCCATCGACAGACTGTCAGCCGCGCCGGGGTCGGCGGGCGCACGTCACCGGGCCACCACCGCCGCCGCCGGCTCGCCCGCGTCCCGTCGGGTGACCGGCGGCCGCAAGCCGAGGTGCTCGCGCAGCGTGGTCCCGGTGTACTCGGTGCGGTACGCACCGCGGGACTGCAGCTCCGGCACCACCTTGTCGACGATGTCGTCGAGGCCGCTCGGCACGATCCACGGGCTGATGTTGCAGCCGTCGGTCGCGCCGCTGCGGACGAACTCGATGAGCCGTTCGGCCACGGCGGCCGGGGTGCCGACGAAACCGCGGGAGCGGTCCTCGGCGATGACCAGCTGCCGGATGGACAGGTGCTCGGCCTCGGCCCGGGCGCGCCACTGCCGGGCGATGTCGCCCGCCGCCTGCCGGCGCCGTGGCGATCCTCGGGTCTCGCCGATGGTGTCGATCACCGGGTCGTGGGCCGGGAGCGGCCCGTCCGGGTCGTACGTCGACAGGTCCTCGCCCCAGACCTGGCCCAGCAGCGACAGCGCCGTGGCCGGGGTGACCTGCTGCTCCTTGACCCAGCGGGCCTTCTCCTCAGCCTCTTTCGGGGTGTCGCCAATCACGAAGCCGGTGCCGGGCAAAATCTTCAGGTCGTCGGCCGGGCGGCCGGCCGCGATCGTCCGGGTGCGGATGTCCTGGGCGAAGGCGAGCGCGTCGTCCAGGTCGCTGCCGTGCGCGGAGAAGATGACCTCGGCGTACCGGGCGGCGAAGTCGCGACCGGCTGGAGAGTCGCCGGCCTGGAACAGCACCGGATGCTGCTGCGGGCTGCGAGGTGTCGTCGGCACCACGGAGACGTCCAGCGTCGACCCGCTCACCCGCACGGCCTCCGGACGATCCGCGGGGCCCTGCGGCCCGCCGTCCCAGACGGCTTGTGCGGTCTGCACGAACTCGGCCGCACGCTCGTACCGCTGCTCGTGGTCGAGCCAGCCGCCACGCCGGAAATTGGCGCCCGTCCAGGCGTTGTCGGTGGTGACGATGTTCCACGCGGCGCGGCCGCCGGACAGCGCGTCCAATGACGCCAGCCGCCGAGCCAGGTCGGCGGGATCGTTGTAGGTGACGTTCTGGGTGGCGACCAAGCCGATCCGGCTGGTCACCGCGGCCAGCGCCGCGAGCTGGGTGATGGCGTCCGGTCGGCCGACCACGTCGAGATCGTGGATCCGGCCGTGCGACTCGCGCAGCCGCAGCCCCTCGCCCAGGAAGAACGCGTCGAACAGCCCACGCTCGGCGGTCTGGATGACCTGCCGGAAGGTCTCGAAGTCGAGCTGGGACCCGCTGGCCGGGTCGGACCAGATGGTGTGGTGATTGACGCCCTGGAAGAAGACGCCGAAGTGGACCTGGGCGTCGGGACGGGGAAAGTCGTACTGACGGTCGGTCATCGGGTGCTCCCAGAGGCGGCGAAGAGGTTGGCGGGTCGGCCCAAGCCGAGGGTGTCTCGGAGGGTCGCGCCCGGCCGCGGGATCGGCACGGCCCGGTCGACGCGCAGGGCGGGCAGCACGTCACGGACCACGATCGGCAGATCGGTCCACAGCACCGACGGCAGGATGCGGACGCCCGTGACCACACCCCGCAGGCCGCGCAGCAACTCGACCAGATCGCCGGCCGAGCCGACGAACCCCGCGCCGGCACCGTCCGACGCCAGGCCGTCCAGGTCGGCCCGTCGCTGTGCGGCGGTGGCGGCCGGGGTGTCCAGCGTGACCGGCAGATCAAGGACCGTCGCCGCCCCGGTGACGTCCGGCGCAGCGGTGGGCCGATCGGCGTTGAAGCCCACCAGCACGACGTCGGCGGCACCGGCCGGCACGGTGCCCTCCCGGGCGAACACCACCGCGTGCCCCTGCGGACTGCGAGGCACGATGGACGGGCCCTTCACCGAGAACGGTGCCCGCACGCCGTCCGGGACGGTACGCAGGGCGGGACCGGCGGTGGCGCCGGTTCCGCCGGAGACGAAGTCCACGGCGTGCAGCCGGTCGCGGTCGATGTACCGGCCGGTGGCCGTGTCCCGGATGACCGCGTCGTCCTCCCAGGAGTCCCACAGCGCGCGGACCACCTCGATCACGTCGGCTGTCTCGGCCAGCAGGTCGGCGCCCTCGGCCACCGGCCGGTCCAGCGCGCGCCGGGCACCCGGCACCGGCCCCGCGCCGACGAGCCACCCGGCGCGGCCTGCGGTGGCGTGGTCCAGCCCGCCGAGCTGGCTTGCCAGGTGGAAGGGCTCGACCGTGGCCGGGTGCACCAACGGCACCAGCCCGAGCCGGGACGTGGTCGGGGCGACGAAGGCCGCGCGGACCACCGCGTCGAGCCGCGTCGCCGGTCCGGTCGCCGGGGGCGTCAGGGAGTCGTCGATCGTGACGAACGTGGCGCCCCCGTTCTCCGCGGCGGCGACGGCGCGACGGATCCCGGCGCCGCCCAGGGCGTCCCGGGCCGCGTCCGGATCGATCCGCCAGGCGGCGGGATGCGCTCCCGCACCGTCGACCTCGATGCCGACGTGCAACTGGTCGGTGGGCATGGTGGTGCTCGCTTCTCGCGTAGGGGTCGGGAGAGATCGGGAAGGTCGGGCCCGCGCCGACGCTCGAAACGGCGCATCCGGGGATCCGGTGGTCGGCCCGGGGGACCGCCCGGGACACCGGCCAGGGCCGGTCAGGACGGAGGGGTCAGCGACAGAGCGCGCTGGACATCAGCGACAGGTCGACGTACCGACGACCCACCAGTGCGAGGCGGTACCGGCTCGGGCTCACCATCAACTCCCGGGACACGTGGACCGGGGCCGGTCCATCGATCACGCTTGCGGACGGCTCCCGCCCGCCGGGTCGTCACCTGGAGCACCCCAGCCGTGATCGGAGGGTTGCTGCCCAGCAAGCCAGGGCTTGACGCTGGAACTCGTGACCGCGAGCAGGCTAGCAGCCGCGCTCGGCCGGGCCGACGACGGGTCCACTGTGTATACACACGGATCCGTAATTCTTGACAGCCGCTCGGCGCGTTCCCTAGGGTCCAGCGGAGATCCGTTGTCGTGCGTCCCGGACAGACGATCTGCCGAGACCCGTACGGACACAGCGTGAGCGCCCGCCCGGTGCCGCGAGAGGGAGCATCCGACCGTCATGTTCGAACGCGCGACGCAGCGGGACCTGACCCGCACGCGTCTGGCGGCGCGCCGCCACGTCGACTTGCAGCGGGTCTCCTCCGCACTCTGTTGCCGCTGACCGCCGTCCCCGGACTGCCGGCGCCGACGCGCCATGCAGCACAGCCCCCCTGCGTTGATCCAGCCCTGATCCCCGATACCGACCCGGCCTGACGCCGCGGTCGGTGCGATGCCCTGTGCCGGATCGGTTCCGGGCCGTGCCCGACGAACGCCGCTGCGCCGTCAGAAACGGCCCGCTGCTCGGTCTCTGCCGTCCGTCCCGCCCCCGATCGATGCGGTCCTGTCGATCTCGTCCCGTCGATCCGTCATGAAAGGCCCTCGGTGCGCCGTACACGAGCCCTGTTCACCCTGGTCACCGCCGCCGCGCTGGCCCTGGCCGCCGGCTGCGGCGGCAGCACGTCACCGTCCGACAGTCTTCCCGCGGCAGCCGCTTCCGGCACGGCAGCCGAGACCGCCGGGGACCCGCAGACCGGCGGTTCGATCACCGTCGGCGTCCAGCCGCCGTGCGGGCTCGACAAGGCTCAGACCTCCGGCTGCAACTTCATCGCCAACGCCGTGGTGGACAACCTCACCGAGCAGGTGCCCGCCACGGGCGAGATCGTGCCCTGGCTGGCGACGTCGTGGGAGATCTCCGAAGACCAGCAGTCGTACACGTTCCACCTGCAGGACGGCGTCACCTTCAGCAACGGCGAGGTGCTCGACGCCACCGCCGTGAAGACGTTCTTCGACGACGTCATCGAGCTCGGCAAGCAGGGCAAGGCCTTCCAGTCGTCCGCGTACCTGCTGGGCTACCAGGGCAGCGAGGTCGTCGACCCGCTGACCATCACGGTCTCCTTCGACCGACCCAAGGCCGGTCTGCTGCAGGCCCTCTCGGAGAAGCCGCTCGGCATCGTCGCCCCCGAGACGATCCGGACGAAGACACCGGACGAGCGTCTGGCCGAGGGCGTCATCGGCAGTGGACCGTTCGTCATCGAGGAGGTCGTGCCCAACCAGCGGGTCGTGCTGACCAAGCGGGCCGACTACGAGTGGTCGTCGCCGAAGAACGCCCATGTCGGCCCGGCGTACCTCGACCGGGTCACCTTCCAGTTCCTACCCGAGAACTCCGTGCGGACCGGCAGTCTCACCAGCGGGGAGATCCAGGTCGAATCGGCCGTGCCCGCCACTGACGTCGACCTGCTCAAGGGCCAGGGCTTCGAGATCGCGGCCCGCGCCTCCGCCGGCATCCCGTACTACTACGCGGTGAACCTGCGGGACCCGATCCTGAGCCAGGAGCCGGTCCGCCAGGCGCTGCAGGTCGCCCTGGACCGGCCCGAGATCGTGGACACCGTCTTCACCGAGTACCAGGCCCCCGCCACCGGCATCCTGTCCAGGACGCACCCGAACTACGTGGACCTCTCGGACGAGCTGGCTTACGCCCCCGACCGCGCCGCCCAGCTCCTCGACGAGGCAGGGTGGACGGAGGGCGCCGACGGGATCCGGCAACGGGACGGCCGGCCGCTGACCATCACCGTGCAAAGCTCCAGTTCCGGCGACCAGCCGCTGCACGAGCTGGTGCAGCAGCAGCTCCGGCGCATCGGCATCGACCTGCAGATCCAGCAGCTCACCCAGGCCCAGATCAGCGAGAATCGCGCGGCCGGGAACTGGCAGTTGCTGTACAGCAATCTCACCCGGCCCGACGGGGACGTGCTGGTGTCCTACTTCGATCCCGATTTCAGCACCTACCTCACCGAGTCCTACGACCCCGAGCTCGAACAGCTGCTGAGCGAGCAGACCAGCGAGCTGGACGTCGCCCAGCGGCAGGAGCTGCTGGCCCAGATCCAGCAGATCGTCATCGAGCGGGGCTACGGCATCCCGGTCAACGAGTCGAGCCAGACGCTGGCGTTCGCCCCCGAGGTGCACGGCGTGGACTTCGAGGCTCCGTGGTGGCCGACGTTCGTCGACACCTGGATCGAGCAGTGAGCCGCGGCGGCGCGTCCCGGGTGCGGGGATGAAGCGGTACGTCGCCCGCCGGATCCTGTCCGCGGTCGTGGTCATCTGGGCGGCGTTCACCATCAGCTTCCTGCTGCTGTACCTGCTGCCGGCGGACCCGATCGCCATCAAGCTCGACGCGGTGGAAGGCGGAGGCCGCGGCGGGTCGGGCTCGGTCAGCATGCCGCCGGAGCAGGTCGCCGAGATCATGGCCCGCTACGGCTATGACCGGCCGCTGATCGTTCAGTACTTCCTGGCCCTCGGACGGATGCTCGGCGGCGACCTGGGCACCTCGATCACCACCGGGATCGAGGTGCGCGACTCGCTGGTCGCCGCGCTGCCGCAGACGCTCCAGCTGGCCTCGGTGGCGTTGCTGATCGGCGTGCTCGTCGGCGTGCTGGTCGGGGTGCTGTCCAACCTGGTGGCGTTCCGGTGGCTGCGGCAGCTGCTGCAGTCGCTGCCGCCGCTGGCCGCGGCCATCCCGACGTTCTGGTTCGGACTGGTCCTGCTTCAGGTGTTCTCCTTCCGGCTGGGCTGGTTCCCGCCGTGGGGTAATAGCGGCTTCGCCTCGGTGGTGCTGCCGGCCCTGACGCTGTCGCTGCCCACGGCGGCCGTCATGGCCCAGGTGCTGTCCAAGAGCCTGCGCGAGGTGCTCGCCAGTCCGTACATCGAGACGGCCCGGGCCAAGGGCGCATCCCGGCTGCGGGTGCACCTGCGGCACGCGTTCCGCAACGCGATGCTGCCGTCCCTGACGGTGGTGGGCTTGACCGTGGGCAATCTGCTCGCCGGCTCAGTGGTGGTCGAGACCGTCTACGCGCGGGATGGTCTCGGCCGGCTCACGGAGACCGCGGTCGACGGGCAGGACACGCCGGTGGTGCTCGCCGTCGTGGTCATCTCGGCCGTGGTCTTCGCCCTCGTCAACCTGCTGGTCGACCTGCTCTACCCGGTGGTCGACCCGCGCATCCGCCGGGCGACGACCGCCGTCGCCTGATCGCCACGGCGGTGCGGCCCATCCGCTGACTTCGGAAGGAACCACGTGACTCTCGCGGAGATCGCCGGTGCCACCACGGCACCGGCCGACGCACCGGCGGCGTCCGCCCCGGCGGCCCCGCCGGCGACCACCGGCCGCCGCCGCAGCCGGTGGCGGTGGTTCGCCCGCCGCCCCGGGTTGCTGCTGTCCATCGGGGTCCTGCTGCTCGTCGTGCTGTGGGCTGTCCGGCCCGGCTGGTTCACCGCCGCAGACCCGCTCGTCGGGGTGCCGCGGGAGAAGCTGAGTCCGCCCAGCGCCGAACACTGGTTCGGCACCGACAGCATCGGCCGGGACCTGTTCGCCCGGGTCGTGCACGGCGCCCAGTACTCGCTGCGCGCGGTAGCCATCGCGCTGGTCCTGGCGCTGGTCGTGGGCGCGCTCCTGGGCCTGATCTCCGGCTACCTCGGCGGCGTGGTCGACAACGTGATCATGCGCGTGGTGGACGTGCTGCTGGCCCTGCCCGGGCTGCTCATCTCCCTCATCCTCATCACCGCGCTCGGGTTCGGCACGCTCAACGTGGCGATCGCGGTCGGGGTGAGCGCCGTCGCGGCGTTCGCCCGGGTCATGCGCTCGGAGGTGCTCCGGGTGCGCAACGCCGCCTACGTGGAGGCCGCGGTCAAGGGCGGGGTCCGCTGGTGGTCGGTGATGGGCCGGCATGTGTTGCCGAACTCCTACGGATCGATCATGGCCCTCGGTGCCCTGGAGTTCGGCAGCGCGATCCTGTCCATCGCCGCGTTGAGCTTCCTCGGCTTCGGCGCCGCTCCGCCCGCGCCCGAGTGGGGCGCGCTGGTCGCCGACGGCCGCAACTACCTGGCCACCGCCTGGTGGGTCACCACCCTGCCCGGCCTCGTCGTCATCGTGGTCGTCATCGCCGCCAACCGCATCGGCCGCGCACTGGACGGCGAATGGCGGCAGGCCCGATGACCGGTCCCGGTGAACCGTTGCTGCACGTCCAGTCGCTGCACATCGACTACGCCTCCGGCGGGCGGCTGCACCCGGCCGTCCGGGGCGTCGACTTCACCGTCGGGGCCGGCGAGGTCGTCGCCGTGGTCGGCGAGTCGGGCTCCGGCAAGTCGACCACCGCACACGCCGTGCTCGGCCTGCTGCCCCCTGAGGGACTGATCACCGCCGGGGCGATCCGGTTCCGCGGCCAGGACATCGCCCGGCTCTCCGAACGCCGGTTCCGGTCGCTCCGCGGCGCCGAGATCAGCCTGGTGCCGCAGGACCCGACCGTCTCGCTCAACCCGGTCACCCGGATCGGCGACCAGATCGCCGAGGGGCTGAGGATCCACGAGAAGCTGCCCCGGCGGGCCGCCCGGCTGGCCGCGGCCGACCTGCTGGACGCCGTCGGCATCGACCGGCCGCTGGTGCGCAGTCAGCAGTACCCGCATGAACTCTCGGGTGGAATGCGCCAGCGCGTACTCATCGCCATCGCGCTCGCCTGCGACCCGGCCCTCATCGTGGCGGACGAGCCCACGTCCGGTCTGGACGTGACCGTGCAGCGCACGGTGCTGGACAAGCTGCAGCAGCTCACCCACGACCGCGGCACGTCCGTGCTGCTGATCACCCACGATCTCGGGGTGGCGGTGGACCGGGCGGACCGGATCGTGGTGATGCAGGCAGGCGAGGTGGTGGAGACCGGTCCGGCCACCGAGGTGACCCGGCAGCCCCGGCACGAGTACACCCAGCGCCTGGTCGCGGCCGCGCCGTCCCTGCACAGCGACCGGCTGACCGCCACCGCCGGGATCGTCGCGACGGCGTCCGCGTCGCCGCCCGGCGCCCGACCCGCCGACCCGATCGAGCGCCGCGCCGACGAGTTCGTCCGGGTCACCGACGTCCGTCGGCAGTTCCGCGTCGTGCTGCCCGACTCCGGCCGGGTGGACCTGGTCGCCGTCGACGGCGTCAGCTTCTCCATCGCCCGGGGCAGCACCTTCGCACTGGTCGGCGAGTCGGGCTCCGGCAAGTCCACCACCGCCCGTCTGGTGGGCGGGCTGGACTCCCCCACCAGCGGATCAATCACCATCGACGGCGCCGACCTCGAGCAGCTCTCACGAGGCGCCAGGCGGGCACTGCGGTCTCGGGTGCAGTTCGTGCACCAGAACCCGTACGCGTCCTTGGACCCGCGCTTCTCGCTGTACGACATCATCGAGGAGCCGTTGCGCGCCTTCGGGGTGGGATCGGGTCGCGATCGGCAGGCGCGGGTCACCGAGCTGCTCGAGCACATCGCCCTGCCCGCGTCGTACCTGCGCCGCCGGCCCGGCGAGCTGTCCGGCGGTCAGCGGCAGCGGACCGCCATCGCCCGGGCGCTGGTGCTGCGCCCGGAGCTGGTCATCCTGGACGAACCGGTGTCCGCGCTGGATGTGTCGGTCCAGGCCCAGATCTTGCAGTTGCTCACCGACCTGCAGGTCGAGCTGGGACTGACCTACCTGTTCATCTCGCACGACCTGGCGGTGGTGCGGCAGATCTCCGACCGCGTCGGCGTCATGCAGCAGGGCCGGCTGGTGGAGCAGGCGACGACCGCTGAGCTCTTCGCCGCCCCGGCCGACGACTACACCCGGCGGCTGCTCGACGCGATCCCGGGCAGCCGGGCACGCGGCTGACGACGGCGATCCTGCCGTCGGTCGGGACCCGGGTGCCCGGTGGTGCCCGGGTCCGGCGCTTCCGGCCCCGCTAGATTGGGTGGCCGCGCCCCGGTTCGCCGCGCGGTCGGCCGCGCGCAGCGACGGGTTGGGTGATCGGGAGGAGCCGGGTGGACGTGAGCCTTCACCCCGGTCCGGACGAGTTGGCCCCGGACGAGGCCCGCCCCGACGACAACGTCCGGGACCTCACCCAGATCCAGCTGGAGCGACTGCGGGACGAGATCCTGGAGGGACTGCACCCGCCGGGCACCGTCCTGCTGGAGACGGTGCTGAGCAAGCGCTACGGCGTGTCCCGGACCCCGGTGCGCGAGGCGCTCGGCCGACTGCAGAACGAGGGTTGGCTGGAACGCTCCACCCGCGGCTTCGTGGTGCGGCGGCGCGATCCCGAGGAGATCCTCGAGATCTATGGGGTACGCATCCTGCTCGAGGCGGCCAGTGCCGAGCAGGCGGCGACGAACCGCACCGAGTTCGACCTGCAGCGCCTGGACTTCCTCACCGAGGAGCGGTTCCGGGTCGAGACGGTCGACGCCGCACGCGATGTGAACATGCGGTGGCACCGGGCCCTGCGTCGGGCCGCCCACAACGAGACGCTCGCCAGGTTGCTGACCGACCTGGACGCCCTGCTGCGCATCTACCACGGCAAGCGGCGGCCGGACGATGCACCGGATCCGGCAGTGTCGGACCACGGTGCCATCGTCCAGGCCGTCCGCGAGCGGGACGGTGATCTGGCTCGGGTCCTGATGAGCGCCCACCTCCGGCGGGCCCGGGACGAACGCGTCCAGGCCATGCTGCCGGACCAGGAATGACTCAGACCGCGACGTCGACCGTCTCCCGGGCGGCCGCGTGGTTGATGACGGTGCCGGTCACCTGCTGGGGCTCGCGCAGCAGGTTGAAGATCGGGCAGTTGCGCTCGACCGCCTCGTGCAGGTCACGGAGCTCCTCCTCGGACGCCGGCGACTCCAGGTGCACGGTGTAGTGCAGCTGGTGGGGGTAGATCGGCACGTCCTCCAGGCCGGCCTGGCCGGCCTGCGGGTGCATGGTGCCGGTGACCTCCACCCGCAGCGAGTCCAGCGGCACCTGCCGATCGGCCGCCTGGATGAGATAGATGTGGGTCAGGCAGCTGCTGAGCACGCCGAGCTGGAGTTCGGGCGAGGACGGGCCGAGGTCGTACCCGGCAAAGTCCGGTCCGCTGTCCATGATGATCTGGAAGTCGCGGATGCGGATCCGCCGGACACCGCTGCGTCCCTCGGCGGTCGTCTCGGCCCGGAGCTGATGCGGTCCGCGGCCCTCGCCGCGCTCCGCCGCCGCGCGGCGCGTCAGGATTGCGTCGCGCTTCTGGGCCAGGTACTCGTTCAGGGTGGTCATGGAACTCCCGTCTCCGTGGTCGTTCTGGAAGGACGCGAGCCGGTATCGGCCCGCGGGTCATGCGCCCTGGGCGACCGGCATGCGCAGCTCGGGCACCGGCACGTCGAGGTGCTCGCGCAAGGTGGTGCCCGTGTAGTCCCGCCGGTGGACCCCGCGCTCCTGCAGGATCGGCACCACCCGGTCGACGAACTCGGCCAGACCGGATGGGATCACCGCGGGCGTGATGATGAACCCGTCGCAGGCCTCCGTCTCGACCCAGTGCTGGATGTGGTCGGCGACCTGGACCGGTGTTCCGACGATCGCCGACAGTCCGCGCACCCGGGCCATGAGCTGCCGGATGGACAGCCGGTCGTGCTCGGCGATGGCCCGCCACCGCGCCACCACCGCCCGCGGGTCCTGGTCCTCCTGGGTCCGCACCCGCGCCGGCATGACTTCCCAGTCCGGGTCGACGTCGGGCAGCGGGCCGTCGGGATCGTACGCGGACAGGTCACGACCCCACTGCTGCTCGAGCAGGTACATGGCGACCGGGCCGGAGACGGCCAGGTCCTCGAGATGGGCAGCCCGCTCCCGCGCCTCGTCGGAAGTGTCCCCCAGGACGAACGACGCCCCGGGCAGGATGCGCAGGTCGTCCCCGGCCCGGCCGTAGCGGGGCAGGCGGGACTTGACGTCCCGGAAGAAGGCCCGGGCCCCGTCGAGGTCGCGGCTCGGGGTGAAGACAACATCGGCGAGCTGCGCGGCGAACTCGCGCCCGTCGTCCGAGTCGCCGGCCTGGACGATGACCGGATGTCCCTGCGGGCTCGACGGCACGCTGAACGGGCCGTCGACGGTGACGAACTCGCCCCGGTAGTCGATCGGGACCGAGGGTCCCGGCCCGGTGGGCCCGTCCGGGCGGGAGGTCCACAACCGCCGGGAGGCGTCGATGACCTCCGTGGCGCGACGGTAGCGGTCCGCGTAGTCCAGGTACCGGCCCCGGCTGAAGTTGTCGCCGGCCCCGACGGACGTGACCACGTTCCAGCCGGCCCGGCCGCCGCTGAGCACGTCGAGCGAGCCGAACTGCCGGGCCAGCTGGTACGGGTCATTGAAGGTCGAGTTGATGGTGGCCACCAGCCCGATGTGCTCGGTGACCGCCGCCAGGGCCGGCAGCACGGTGAGACTGTCCGGCCGGCCCGCGATGCTGTGCTCGACGATCGCCCCGCGGTGCTCGCGCACCCCGAGACCCTCAGCCAGGAAGAAGAAGTCGAACCGGCCCCGCTCAGCGGTGCGGATGAACTCGACGAACGAGTCGAACTCGATCTGGCTTCCCGAATCCGGGTGACGCCAGACGGTGTGGTGGTTGACGCCGGGGAAGTATGCAGCCAGGTGAACCTGGCGCGATCTGTGGGTCATGAGCACTCCTCAGGAGGCGGCGACGAGCGAGTTGGCCGGGCGGGTCAGCCCGAGCCGGTCCCGCAGGGCGGCGCCGGCGGGCGGGACCGGTAGGTGCAGCGCCGGGAGGACGGCGTCCGTCCAGACCTGCAGTCCGCCGGTGACGGTCGGGGGCAGGACGAGGAAGCCGTCGACGGCAGCGATGGTTACCGCGGTCCGGACCTCATCGACGATGTCGGCGACGGGACCGGTGACCGTCAGCGCGCCGGTGATCGGCCCGGCGATCTCGTCCAGGCGACGGCGCAGCCGCTCCCCGGCCTCGGTCCGCGAGTCGCCGAAAGCGGCTAGCCGCCCGAGTATCCGGGTCGACGATCGCCGGCCGGCCGCCTCGAGCGCCGCCGCCACCTCGGCCCGTCGCTCGCGCAGCTCGTCGATGTCCTCGGCGTGCACGACGGCGACGTCGGCGTGCCGGACGGCCAGCGCGGTCGAGGCGTCGTCGACGACGTCGATGACGGTGACCGGATGACCCTGCGGCGGACGCGGGGTCGTCGACGGGCCGCGGACCGCGAAGTGCCGGCCCCGGAAGTCGACCCGGTGCAGCTTGCCGGCGTCCAGGTAGCGGGCGGCGTCGACGTCGCGGATGACGGCGTCGTCCTCCCAGCTGTCCCACAGCCGCCGGGTGATCTCCAGGTGCTCGTCCGCCCAGGCCAGTCGCTCCTCGACCGACGCCACCTCGGGCCGCCCGGCGTACCGGGCCTCGGCCGGGTCGACGGTCGGCCGCGGGTTCCAGCCGGCCCGACCACCGCTGATGAAGTCGAGTGTGGCAACGGCTTTCGAGACGTGGTACGGCTCGGTGAGGGGAGCCGACACCTCGGGGACGATGCCGATCGAGGTGGTGACCGGGGCGAGCCGGGCCGCCAGAGTGACCGCGTCGTACCGCAGGTCGTCCCCTCCGTGCCGTGGCGCCAACCGGTCGGCGAAGACGGCGAACGCGAATCCGGCCCGGGCCGCGGTGCGCACGGATTCGGTCAACCGGGTCGGGTCGAGGGTCGACGTCCGGGGCACGACCTCGTCGTGCCAGGCGGCCGGGTGACTTCCGGGCCCGTCGACGGAGACAGCGAACAGCATGGTGTCACTTCGATTCTCGAAGGTCCCACCGACCGATCGCGGGCGTGCGCGATCGCAGGTGAGACGAGCCTCGTGGGGACGGGGCTCAGCGACAGAGCTGGCTGGACAGTCGTCCGAGGTCGACGTGACGCCGGCGGGCGAGCACCCGGCGACGCACGGTCGGGATCGTCAGCAGGTGTCGCGGGGCGGACGCGCCAAGTCCCGCGGAGCGGGACGCCGGGGCGGTCAGCACGGTCGCGGTTCCTCCGTCGAACGGGATGGGAGCGGCTCCGGGACCGGGGTCGACGCGCAGCTCGGGATCGAGGACGCGATGAGTGTATACACGCGTCGGCACAGATGTCACCTGATCGCGTCGGGCGCGACATCGGCCCCTGGCGAGGGAGACTCGGGGCGCGGTGCGGCCGCCGTCACGACCGCTCCGTCGCCGCGTTCCAGCGACGTACGCTGGCCCCGACCCAGGAGAATCGAGGCCACCAGCGACGCGGCGAGCAGCCCCACGACCAGCGCGGAGGCCACCACGAACCCGTCCGTGCCGAAGGTCGGCCCGCCGGCGCCGCCGAGCAGGATCCCGACCGCACCGGCCACCACTAGGGTGGCCGAGAGTCGTTGGCTCAATTGCAGGAAGCCGGCCGCCAGCCCTGCGGAGTGGGACGGAACGGACTGCAGGGTGAACGTCCGGTTCGGCGCCTCGGACAGCCCGTGCGCCACCCCCATGAGCAGTTCCACCGCCACCACCGTCCACAGGAAGGAGGACGGCGCGAACCACAGCGCGGCCAGCCCGATGACGGCCGCGCCGAGCAGTTGTCCGGCCACACCGACCGACACCACTGCGTGCCCGAACCGCACCGCGAGCCGCCAGCTCACCGCCGAGGTGATCACGAACGTGACCGACCGCGGCAGGGCGACCAGCGCGGCGACGATCGGCGAAAAACCCAGGCCGGAGATCAGGTACAGGCTGAGCACCGTGCCGTGCCCGACCCCGGCGCCGAACCAGAAGGTCGCCACGGTGACGCCACGCACGTAGCCGGGCGCCCGGCCCAGGTCCGGCAGCAGCACCGGCGTCCGCCCGTGGCGGGCGTACCAGCGCTCCCACCCGACGAAGAGCATCAGCGCGACGGCCGCGCCGCCGAGCAGCAGCGGCACCGACGCGCCCGCCCACACCATCGGCAGCAGGAGCAGCACCGTGGCGGCGGCCAGCCCGGTCAGCCCGACCGGGTCGACGCTCACCGCGGCCGCCCCCGCGTCCGCGCGAAGCCGCGGCCGGGGCAACGCCAGCAGGCCCAGCACGAAGGCGACCAGCGCGAACGGCAGGTTAGCCAGCAGGGCCAGCCGCCAGCCGGAGTCGTCGGAGGCGGTCACCAGGGCCGCTCCGCCGATCGGCCCGACCAGCCCGGACAGTCCGGCGGCCACGCCGTACGCCCCCAGCGCCCTGGCCCGTGCGGTGCCGGCGAACAGGTCCTGGATCACCCCGAGCACTTGGGCGCTGAGCATGCCCGCGCCGGCTCCCTGGACGAGCCGCGCGACGATGACCAGCCACGGATCGACGGCCAGGCCACTGACCAGGCTGGTCAGGGAGAACAGGGCGACGCCGGTCAGGAACAGCCGGCGCCGGCCGAACCGGTCGCCCAGTCGACCGGCTGGGACCAGGGCCAGGCCGAAGGTCAGCGAGTAGCCCGACAGGATCCACTGCGTCTGCGCCGTGTCGGCCGCCAACGACCGCTGCAGGGCCGGCGTCACGATGCCCAGCAGACCCTGGTCGACCAGGGTGGCGAAACCCGCGGCCAGGCACGCGGCCAGCGCCGTCCGCCGCTGACGATCGGTCAGGGCCACGGCAGGACTGGTCGGGACGGGCGGCATGACCCGGCGCCACTGAGCGCGCGGCGAGGTCAGCTCGGCACCGCCAGACCCAGTTGTTCCCGCAGGGTGGTCCCCTCGTACGCCGTGCGGTACACGCCGCGGTTCTGCAGTTCGGGCACGAGCCGATCGACCACCTCGTCGAAGCCGCCGGGCATCGCGTTGGGCTGCAGGTTCAGCCCGTCGATGGCGCCGGCTCGGACGTATCGGGTCAGCTCGTCGGCCACGGTCGCCGGCGACCCGACGAACTCGATGCTCGCGTTGAGGTGCCGGACCAGTTGTCGGATCGACCATCCCCGCTGCTCGGCCAGCTCGCGCCACGCGGCGGCGGTGCGCAGCGGCCGGTCGTTGGTGTTGACCACGCCGTGCGTCAACGTCTGGGTCGGGACCACTGGGTCGGTGTGCGGCGGCGGGCCGTCGACATCGTGGTCGGACAGGTCGTGTCCCCACACCGCCTCGATGACCGCGCGGATGCGGCGGTCCGGCCAGGTCCGGTCGCCGAACCACCGCGCTCTGGCCCGGGCCTCGGCGTCGGTGTCGCCCAGAATGATCCGGGTGGCCGGGAAGATGCGCAGGTCGTCGGCCGGGCGACCGGCCCGGACCAGCCGCCGGCGCATGTCGGTGGCGAAGGCCAGGGCCTGGTCGAACTGCAGGTAGCGGGAGAAGATGCCCTGCGCGTGCCGGGCCGCGAACTCACGTCCCTCGTCGGACTCCCCGGCCTGGAACAGCACCGGCCGCACCTGCGGACTCGGTGGCACGGACGGCCGGGCCCGCACGCCGGACAGCGATCCGGTGCCGGCCACCTCGTGCACTGCCCCCGGCCGGATCCAGTGGGGAGCCGAGGCAGCGGTGGCGACGGCGCCCGGCTCCCACGCCGACCACAGCGAGGTCACCAACGCGAGATGTTCCTCGGCACGCCGGTACCGCACCTCGTGGGTGACATCGCCGCCGCGGCGGAAGTTCTCACCGGTCCAGTCGTTGTCGGTCGTGACGACGTTCCAGCCGACCCGTCCGCCGCTGAGCAGGTCGACCGACGCCAGCCGGCGGGCCAGGTCCACCGGATCGGTGTAGGTGGTGTTGAGCGTGGCCACGAAGCCGAGCCGCTCGGTGACGGCGGCGAGGTGGGCGAACAGTACGAGCTGGTCCGGCCGGCCGGTCACTGCCGTGTCGGTAATCCGGCCGAGATGTTCTCGGAGTCGCTGACTGTCGCCCAGGAACAGGGTGCTGAACAGGCCCCGCTCCGCCGCCTGCGCCAGCTGACGCCAGGCGGCGAAGTCGTAGTAGATGTCGTTCCGCTCCGCCTCGGACCACACGTAGGCAGGCCCGAACGGGAAGAACCCGGCCAGGTGCAACTGAGCATCGGGCCGCGCCAGTTCCTCAGACGCCACGGACGGACTCCCTCTCGATCGCCAGGTGCGCATATCGGCTGGCCGGCCGGGGCAGCCCGAACAGGTCTCGCAGCCGGCCCCCGGGCCGCGGCACCCGGACGAGATCGCCGAGCGCCGGGAGCACCGCCGCAGTCAGGACCGGCAGGTCGACGTCGAGCACGGCCGGAATCACGCGCACGCCGTCGACCGACCCGGCCAGCTCGCGCAGCCCGACCGCCACCGGATCGGGGTGGCCGACCAGGCGCACCCGCTCCCCCCGCGGCCACGGGGTGTTCGCGTCCAGGGCGGCCAGCCGGTCGTTCGCGGCACCGCCCCCGGCGTCCAGCACCACCTCGACCTCGGTGACCACCCGCGGCGCGCCGGCGGCCCGGGCCGCTCCCGCCGCCGCCGCAACGGCGGAGACACTCGGTCCCCGCACCACGACCACGTCGGCCAGACCCGGCCGCAGATGCCCGGCATCCGCGAACACCGGCACACCACCCTGGATCGGCCGGGGCATCAGGCCTGGCCCCCGGATGGAGAACTGATCCCCACGGAAGTCGATGTGGTGCACCTTGTCCGCGTCCAGGAACCGGCCACTGATCTCGTCGGCGATGATCGCATCGTCCTCCCACGAGTCCCACAGTCGACGGGCCGCGTCCACCACGTCGGATGCCTCCGCGGCCAGCACTGCCGGGTGCGCCGGCCATGGCTGTCCGGCCGCCCGTGCCCGGTCCGCGGACGCCTCCGTGCCGACCCACCAGCCGGCGCGTCCTCGCGAGCCGTGGTCGAGACTGCTCAGCTGATTGGCGATGTGGAACGGTTCACCGTGCGCGGTGTGCACCTGCGGCACCAGACCGATCGCCGTGGTCGACGCGGACAGCAGCGAGGCCAGCACCACCGGATCCAGCCGGGCCGGCACCGCGCCCCCGGCCCCACTGGGCGTCGCGTCCGCGATGGTCAGGAAGCCGACGCCGGCCTCCTCGAGCTCGCCCACCAGTGTCCCGATCCGGCGAGCCGACAGCAGTGTGTCCGGCGGATGGTCGGCGGCCCGCCAGGCCGCCGGATGCCCACCATCACCCTCGATCTCGATGCCCACGACCAGACTCACCGCAACCCTCCCCAGGACGCAGCGACCCGCGTACAGTGACCGCACTGATCACGCCGGTACGACACCATCCGCGCCGCAACCACTCTCATTTATCAGCCGAAGAGGAGCCATGACGGACACTCCCGACCAGCACCTGCTCGACGCGCTGCGGACCACACCCGCCCGCCGGTACCTGTCCGACCGCCCCATCCCGGACGAGATCCTCTGGGACATCCTGGACACCGCCACCCGCGGCCCGTCCGGGGGCAACCGTCAGTCCTGGGGCTGGGTCGTGGTGACCGACCCGGAGACCAAGCAGACGATCGCGCCCTGGTACCTCGAGGGCTGGGAGCGCGCGTACGGCGTCCGGCGGGAGGAACTCTCGACCGCCACCGCGCCGGTCGACCAGGGTCTGAGCCCGGCGTCGTTCCGGGCGACCGAGCACCTGGCCCGACACCTGGCCGAGGCCCCGGTCTGGGTGTTCCCGGTACTCCGCAACGCAGTCGGATCGACCGATCCCCGCCTGGGCGCGTCGATCTACGGCGCCGTGCAGCAGCTCATCCTCGCCGCCCGTGCGTACGGCATCGGCAGCGCGCTGACGTCGTTCCACGTGGGCCATGAGGACGAGGTGCGAGCTCTGCTGCACCTTCCGGAGGACGCGACCACGATGGCGCTGGTGCCGCTGGGCTACCCGGCGCGCGGTCGCTGGGCCGAGCCGCGGCGGCTGCCGGTCGAGCAGGTCGCGCACTGGGGCCGCTGGGAGGCCCACCGTCGGCGACCCTCCCGAGCCTGACCAGCGGACCGGCGACCGGGAGCGGCGAACGCCGGCCACTCCCGGATCAGCCCACCGGGACATCGGCCGGCACCTCCAAGAAGGTGAACTCGACCCGCCGGGACAGCCGGAAGCCCAGCGATTCGTACAGCCGGATGGCGTTGGCGTTGTCCGCGGACGCATGCAGGAACGGCACCTCGTCGCGTTCCCTGATGCCGGCCGCGACGGCCAGCACCAACCGGGTCCCCAGACCCTGCCCCCGATGGGCGGCATCGGTGCACACCGCGCTGATCTCCGTCCATCCCGGCGGGTGCAGGCGCTCGCCGGCCATGGCGATGAGCACACCGTCCCGCCGGATGCCCAGGTACCGGCCCAGCTCGATGGTCCGGGCGCGGAACGGGCCCGGCTTCGTCCGCTCCACCAGGGCCAGCATCTCGGGCACGTCGGCCTCGGTCAGCAGCACGGCCTCGGGGTCGGCGGCACCGACGATGCGCTCTCCACTGAGTTGCACGCCGGCCCCCCGCTGCACCACCGGCCAATGCTCCGGAGGCGGCCCGACCAGTCCGGTGAGCGGCACGACGGTGCCGGCCCCGGCCAGCGCAGCCAGGTCCGCCCAGTCCTCCCGCCCGGGATCCGGTGGCAGCGCGATGAACGGCGCGACGTCGGTCCGGTAGCGAACCGCTCGGCCCCGCGACTCGGCGAAACGCCGGTGCTCGCCGGTCAGCGACGTCCAGGCAGGATGGGCCAACGGATCCGACAACGTCATGGAGACAACACCTTCCGGCGGGAGCGGTCAGGACAGCCTTGCGGGTCACAGGCGACCCGGTGCACAACGGAGAGGCGTCAGCCGCAACAGGCGGCGCTGCAGACGCGAGCCAGATCGACGTGCAGGCGTCGGAAGGTGATCAGCACCCTGGTTCCCCGCTTCGACGGTGTGCTTGCGCGGACCGATCGCCCGCACCGGGTCGTCACCTGGGGCACCCCGCCACATCGTGAGGGTTGCCGTCCAGCGAGCCAGGGCTTGACGCTGGAACTCATGACCGTGCCGGACGGTAGATCACGGTCCGGAAGCCGGTCAAGCCGTGCCGGACGTCGCACCGGCGTCGAGACGGATCGCGGCGCAGCCGGTGTCGACGTCTGGCCACCGCGTGGTTGACGGGACCGGAATCGTTAGGCTACCTTCCGACCTGGTCATGAGTTCCGGCCCACAGCCCTGGCTGGCCGGACGGCAACCCTCCGGTCCTGGTGGGGTGCCCCAGGTGAGGACCCGGCGGGATCGACGATCCCGCAAGCACGGACGAGGCGGCATCCCGGTGTGGTGCCGCGACCGCGGAGGTGATGGTCGTGCAGATCGGTGCCACGCGTGCGCTGCCCGTCCTGGTCCGCCGCCGCGTCATCGACCTGCACCGGGTCGACAGCAGCATCTGTTCCGGCTGACCGATCCATGCCGTACGGGGCCGTGTCCGCCCCGGCTCACCCGACCTCCGGACCGCGACGACGTTGCTCGCCCTCGCGCCGGTCGGCACCCTCGCTCGCCATACGAGAGGCTTCGAAGCCTGATGTCCATCAACGGTTCTCGATGACGCCTACACCTGTCACACGGCGTCACATCGATCTGCTCCGCACCGCGTCTGCCTGCTGTTGACGTCCCCCGCTCGACGTCCCGTCGAGCCCTGGACCCGACCCTCCGGCCGATCACGGCCGGGCCCGCAGCGCTGACCACCGCGCTGACCCACAGCAGGGAGCCGCACCATGACCGTCCTCGAGCACCGGGCCGGGCTGCCCGGCCTCACCACGCTGTACGACCAGGTGGCCCGCAGTTACACCGATGTCGTCCTGGCGTCCCGCAGCACCCTGGAACGCGACCGCTGGCGGGAGCGCTGGGGCCGCATCGAACGCACCTACCAGCTCGTCCGCGACCGCGGCGAGCTCGACGGCGACTTCGTCCTGATCGACCTGCTCTCGGCCGAACTCGACCGCGTCCGTGCGCATGTGGCGCTCCACCAGGCCGGCGTGCACGGTGTCGGCCCCACCTGACGTTCCCTTCACCCGGCTCCGGCCAGGAACGAGTGCCATCGTGAGTTCCGTGCACGAACCGGCTCCCGTCGCGGCGGGCGCGCCGCCGCTCGCCGGCACCGTGCCGCTGCTGCGCGAGCTGATCCGCAATGCCTGCGTGAACGACGGGCGGCCCGAGTCGGGGCAGGAGCACCGCAGTGTGGCGACCCTGCGCGAGCACTTCGCGGGCAGCGACTTCGAGTACGAGGTCATCGAGCCCGCGCCCGGGCGGACCAGCCTGGTCGGGCGCATCCGCGGCACGGATCCGTCCGCACCGTCGCTGGCACTGGTCGGCCACCTCGACGTGGTGCCCGTCGATGAGTCCGGCTGGCGCCACGACCCGTTCGGCGCGGAGATCGTCGACGGCGAGGTCTGGGGTCGTGGCGCCGTGGACATGCTCAACCTGACCGCCGCCATGGCGGTCGTCACCCGGGCGCTGGCTGCCGGACCCGGCCGGCTGCGAGGGGATCTGGTCTTCGCGGCCGTGGCCGACGAGGAGGCGGGCGGGCGGTTCGGGGCCGGGTGGATCTCCGCCCACCGTCCCGACCTGATCCGGGCCGACTACGCGCTCACCGAGAACGGCGGGGTAGTGCTGGGCGGCGGCGAGCAGCCGGGCATCACCCTCACGGTGGGCGAGAAGGGCGGCGCAGCCCGTCAACTCGAGGTCACGGGGCGTCCGGGACACGGCTCGACGCCGTACGGCGCGCAGAACGCGGCCGTGCTGGCCGCGCGGGTCGTGCAGGCGATCGCCGACGACCCCGGTGAGGCGGTCGTGCTGGACCACTGGCGGGCCGTGGTGGCCGCGCTCGACCTCCCGCCGTCGCTGCGGGCCCGGCTCACCGACCCGGCCACCCTGAACGCCGCCCTGCCGGAACTCGGCGAGCTGGCCGGGTACGCGCACGCGCTGACCCACGCCACCATCGCGCCGACCACCCTGCACAGCGGGGCGAAGCGGAACGTCATCCCGGGGACGGCCGGCGTCGGGCTGGACGTCCGGCTGCTGCCCGGTCAGCGCGGCGCCGACGTCGACGCCCACCTGCGGCGCGTCCTGGAGCCGTGGTCCGACGCCGTCGAGATCGTCGCCGAGAGCGATCGGGCGGCCAGCGTCTCGCCGGCCGACACGCCGCTGGCCGACGCCATCGCCGCCGCCGTCCGGGGCACGTACCCGGGCGCCCGGCTGGTGCCGGTGATGATGCCGGGTGGCACGGACGGCCGGCACCTGCGGGAGCTGGGCAGCGTCGTCTACGGCTTCGGCCTGTTCTCCCGCGACCTCGGACTGGCCGAGTTCCGCCGCCGCTTCCACGGCAACGACGAGCGCATCGACCTGACTTCGGTGGAGCTGACCACGACGGCGCTGTACGACACGGTGGTCGGGCTGCTCGGCGAGCAGGAGCAGGCCAGATGAGTGTGCGACTGGTGCGGCGCCGGGTCGTCGACCACGGGCGCACCGGGTCCGACCTGTGTCCGGGCCAGTGAGCCGAGCGTCCCGTCCGAGTACCACCCCGTCGTCCCGCACCCGTCGGTGCGCGTCTGGCCGCCCCCCTTGGCGGCACCCCGTCTCCGGGCCGCCATCGCGTCCCGCCTCTCGAGGAGTCCCCCGTGCGTTCCCCCTTCCGTCCCCGACTGCTGTCCGTCGCCCTGCCGGCGGCGCTGCTGCTGGCCGCCTGCGGCAGTGACGCGCCGACCACGCCACCGTCCGCGGCCGCCGGAGCTCCGTCGTCCGGGTCGACCGGCGCCGGGCAACCGGTCACCGGCGGCACCCTGCGCTTCGCCCTCGACCGCGACCCCACCTGCCTGGATCCGCAACAGCAGACCCTGACCGCCTCGGTCGTGGTCACCCGCACGCTGGTCGACTCGCTCACCGACCAGGACCGGGAGACCGGCGAGATCGAGCCCTGGCTGGCCAGCTCGTGGGAGATCTCGCCCGATGGCCGGGTCTACACCTTCACCATCCGCGACGGGGTGACCTTCTCGGACGGCACGCCGCTGACCGCGGAGGTGGTCAAGGCCAACTTCGAACGCATCCAGGAGCTCGGGGCGAAGGCCCAGATCGCCAACGGGTACCTGGCCGGCGCCCAGTCGATCGAGGTGGTCGACGGCAACCGGCTGCAGGTGACCTTCGAGCAGCCGAACGCCCCGTTCCTGCAGGCGACCTCGACCCAGAGCCTGGGCATCCTGGCGCCCAGCACGCTGGCCGCCGACCCGGCTGACGTGTGCCTCGGGCAGGACCTCATCGGCTCCGGACCGTTCACCCTGACCGACTACACGCCCGACGAGGCGGTGCGCATCGCGGCGCGGGACGACTACGGATCCGCCTCCGGGCTGCGCGGGCACGAGGGTCGGCCGTACCTGGACGGCGTCGAGTTCACCTTCGTCAGCGAGCCGGGCGTGCGCGCCGGCCTGCTGACCTCCGACCAGGTCGACGCCTACCTCACCGTCTCACCGCAGGACGAGAGCGTCCTCACCGCTGCCGGTCTCGACATCATCTCGCACGTCAACGAGGGTCATCCCTACCACTTCCAGGCCAACACCACGTCCCCGGTGCTGGCTGACCCCGCCGTCCGGCAGGCCATCCAGATCGGTTTCGACCGCAAGGAGATCACCGACACCGTCCTGACGCCCACGCACGGCGTGGCCACCGGCGCGCTGTCCAGCAGCAGTCCCGCGTACCTCGATCTGAGCGAGGCACTGACCCACCGACCCGACGCGGCCCGGCAGCTGCTGGACGACGCCGGCTGGACGGTAGGCGCCGATGGCGTCCGCGAGCGGGACGGCCAGCAGCTGCGTGTCCGGGTGTTCTTCTACCAGGGACACGAGCAGGTCATCCAGCTCGTCCAGCAGCGACTGGCCGAGATCGGCATCGCCCTGGACATCAAGCAGGTGACCACGGCCGAGGGGGCGGACCTGCTGGCCAGCGGCGACTACGACCTGTTCCAGTCCAGCGGCACCCGCGCCGACGGCGACATCCTGCGCCAGGTGTGGTCGCCGAGTCAGCGCAACGTCGCCCAGCTGCCCGCCGACGACGAACTCGGGGTCCTGCTGGACGGCCAGGCCGCCGAGATCGACCCGGACGCCCGGCAGGAGCTGCTCGACCAGGCCCAGCGGCTGCTCATCGAGCAGGGCTACGAGATTCCGCTCTACCAGTACGTCATCGTCGTCGGCGCGGCCCCGGACGTGCACGGCCTCGGGGTGGACACCTCGCCGCGTGACTGGTTCTACGACGCCTGGGTGGCCTGATCGTCATGCACATCAATCTCTTCCTTCGCCCCTTCGGCAACCACCAGGCGGCTTGGCGGTACCCGGGCGCCTCGGTGGCCGAGCAGCTCGACCCGGCCACACTCATCGGCCAGGCCCGGACCGCCGAGCGTGGCCTGTTCGACTCGGTCTTCCTGGCCGACGCCCCCGGGCTCGGGGACAATCCGTGGAACTACCTGCTCGGCCCGCTCGAGCCGCTGACCCTGCTCGGCGCCATCGCGAGCCGGACCGAGCGGATCGGGCTGATCGGCACGGTGTCGACGACGTACTCCGAGCCGTACAACCTGGCCCGGCAGATGGCGTCCCTGGACCACATCAGTCGGGGCCGCGCCGGATGGAATATCGTCACCACCGCGTCGTCCCACCCGGCGCGTAACTTCGGCGCCACCGACCGGCTGCCGCACGCGCAGCGGTACGCCCGCGCCGCCGAGTACGTCGACGTGGTGCTGGCGCTGTGGCACAGCTGGCAGCCGGATGCGATCGTCGGCGACAAGGCGACCGGGGTGCTCGCCGATCCAGAGCGGGTGTCGCCCATCGACCACCGCGGTGAGTTCTTCACTGTGGCGGGGCCCCTGGACATCGCGCGGCCACCGCAGGGTCACCCGGTCCTGGTGCAGGCCGGATCGTCCACCGACGGCCGGTCGTTCGCCGCCCGGTACGCGGAGGCCATCTTCACCGCCCAGGAGACCATCGCCTCCGGCCGGCAGTTCGCCACCGATGTGCGGGCGCAGGCCCGCGCCGCGGGCCGGGACGGGGACGCCGTGCGGATCCTGCCCGGGCTGAGCCCGGTGCTGGCCGACACCGCGGCGCAGGCGCTGGACATCGCCCGCGACCTGCGGTCGCTCAACATCGCGGACAATCCGTTGCGGGTGCTGTCGGAGCTGGTCGGGTTCGACCTGCTGGACTACGCGGTGAACGACCCGTTCCCGGTGGAGCGACTGGTCCCGGTCGAGGAGTTCCAGGGTCACGCCAGCCGGTATGGGCAGATCGTCGAGCTGGTCCGGTCCGGGACCATCACCACCGTCGGTGATCTCGTCGGCTGGCATGAGGGTGGGCGCGGCCACCGGTACTTCGTCGGTACGGCCGCGCAGCTGGCCGACGACCTGATCGCCTGGGTGGAGGCCGGGGCGGCGGACGGCTTCAACCTGATGCCCGCGCTGATCCCCGACTCGCTGGACCGGTTCGTGGACGAGGTCGTGCCGATCCTGCAGGAGCGGGGCCACTTCCGCACCCAGTACAGCGCGACCACCCTGCGGGGCCACTTCACCGAGCCGGTGTTCCGCAGATCGGCTGCACGCGCAGCGGTCCCAGGGCTCTCCGCGGCGGTGAGCGGGCGGTGACCGCGATCGAGACGGCGTTGCTGGCGGGTCCGGACGAGACTGTGGAGGTCTCGCCCCGGGGCCGTCGGACGCTGACCCGCTACCTGCTCGGGCGCATCGGTCAGGGCGTGTTCGTGCTGTGGGCGGCCTTCACGCTGACCTTCGCGTTGCTGTACCTGCTGCCCAGCGACCCCGTCTCGATCATGCTGAACATCGGTGACTCCGGCAGTTTCGCCGACCCCGAGCAGGCCGCAGCGTTGCGCGCCGAGTACGGGTTCGACCGGCCCGTGATCGTGCAGTACTGGCAGCAGCTGACGGGCGTGCTGCAACTCGACCTCGGTGAGAGCATCCGGACCGGCCGGGCGGTGACCGCGGAAGTCCTCGCCGCGCTGCCGCCCACCTTGGTGCTGGCCGGGTCCGCACTGCTCCTGGCCGTGATCCTCGGCGTCGGCGTCGCCTTCCTGGCCGCGTACACCCAGCGGGACGGCCTGCGCCGGGCGCTGCTGATGTTCCCCCCGCTGGGGGTGTCCCTGCCGACCTTCTGGATCGGCCTGATGCTGCTGCAGATCTTCTCCTTCGAGCTGGGCTGGGTGCCCGCCGTCGGGAACGCCGGCCTGTCGACGCTGGTGCTGCCGATGGTCACGCTGGCCATCCCGACCGCCGCGGCCATCGCCCAGGTGCTCGCCCGCAGCCTGTTCTCGGTCAGTCGGCAGCCCTACGTGCAGACAGCCCACGCCAAGGGGCTGCCCCGGACCCGGGTGTACGGGCACCACGTGCTGCGCAACGCGGCCCTGCCGGTGCTGACCGTGCTGGGCACGTCCGTCGGCGGGCTGCTGGCCGGATCGGTGGTCACCGAGACGGTCTTCTCCCGGCCCGGTCTCGGTCGGTTGACCCAGACGTCGGTGGGCGCCCAGGACATCCCGGTGGTGCAGGGCATCGTGCTGTTCTCGGCCGTGGTCTTCGTGGTCGTCAACCTCGTCGTCGACCTGCTCTACCCGGTGCTGGACCCGCGCATCTCCGTGCACGACGGCTCCAGGAGGTCGGTGTGACGAGCACGGTCCCCCGCGAGCGCACCGGCACCGTGAGCCCTGCTCCGGCGACGCCGCCGAGCCGGGCGCAGCGCCGGGTGCGGCCGGCGACCGTCCGGCGTCAGGTCGGGCTGGCGCTCGCCATCCTGGTCGTGCTGGTCGCGGTCGGGTGGGCGCTGCGGCCGGCCTGGTTCACCGGGTACGACCCGATCATCGGCGTCCCGCTGGACAAGCTGCAGGCGCCCAGCTGGAATCACTGGTTCGGCACCGACCACCTCGGACGGGACATCTTCTCCCGCATGGTGCACGGCACCGCGACGTCACTGCGGACCAGCCTGCTGGCCGTCGCCTTCGGCCTGGTCGTGGGCTGCCTGCTCGGCGTCGTCGCCGGGTACGCCGGCGGGTGGGCCTCGGACGCGATCATGCGGGTCGTCGACGTCCTGTTGGCCATCCCCAGCCTGCTCCTGTCGCTGGTCATCGTCACGGTGCTCGGGTACGGCACGCTGGACGTCGCCATCGCCGTGGGCCTCGGCGCGGTGGCCACCTTCGCCCGGCTGGTCCGCGCCGAGGTCGTCCGGGTCCGACGGTCCGCCTACGTCGAGGCCTCCGTCGGCGTCGGCACCCGCTGGCCCGTCGTGCTGATCCGGCACGTGGTGCCCAACTCCTCCGGACCCGTGCTGGCGCTGGCCGCACTGGAGATCGGGGCGGCCATCCTGGCCGTGTCGGCGCTGAGTTTCCTCGGCTACGGATCACCGCTTCCCGCCCCGGAGTGGGGCTCGCTGGTGGCCGAGGGCCGCAACTACCTGGCCAGCGCCTGGTGGCTGACCACGCTGCCCGGGCTGGTCGTCGTCGCCCTGGTGCTGGCCGTGAACCGGATCGGTCGCGCCGTCGGCCGGGAATGGGGAGATCGATGACCGGGACGCTCGAGGCGGCTCCGCCGCCGGCGCTGCAGGTGAGCGGGCTGCACGTCCGGTACCGCGGCGCCGACCGGGACGCGGTGCGCGGCGTCGACCTCACCGTCCGGCCCGGCGAGACCGTGGCGCTGGTCGGTGAATCGGGTTCGGGCAAGACGACCCTGGCCCATGCCGTCATCCGACTGCTCCCTGCCGGCGCACAGATCACCGCGGGCGCGGTGTCGGTGGCCGACGATCCGGTGCTGACGCTGTCGGAGCGACGGATGCGGCACATCCGCGGAGGCCGGATCGGTCTCGTCCCCCAGGACCCGACCGTGTCGCTCAATCCCGTGCACCAGATCGGCCGGCAGCTCGTCGAGGCGGTCCGCGCGCACCGCGCGGTCGACGCGGCGACCGCCCGGGGCATCGCGCTGGAACTGCTCGCCCAGGTCGGCTTCGACCATCCCGAGGTGCGGGCCCGGCAGTACCCGCACCAGCTCTCCGGCGGCATGCGGCAGCGGGTGCTCATCGGGATCGCGTTCGCCGGCCGCCCGGACCTGCTGCTGGCCGACGAGCCGACGTCGGGCCTCGACGTCACCGTGCAGAAGGCGGTCCTCGACCAAATCGACACCCTGGTCCACGAGCGGGGCACCGCCGTGCTGCTGGTCACCCACGACCTCGGCGTCGCCGCCGAACGCGCCCAGCGGATCGTGGTCATGTACGACGGCCAGGTGGTGGAGCAGGGTGACGCGGCCGAGCTGCTGTCCGACCCGCAGCACCCCTACACCCGCCGCCTGCTGGCCGCGGCCCCGTCCCTGCGCCCCGCCCGGTTGTCCCCGTCGACCACCCGACCCCGCCCGGACACCCCCGCGCCCGCACCCGCGGCACCACCGTTCCTGCTGGTGGACAGGGTGTCCCGGTCGTTCCCGGCCACCCTGCCGGACGGCCGCCGATCGATCCTGCACGCGGTGCGGGACGTCTCGTTCACGGTGCCGGCGGGCAGCACGTTCGCCCTGGTCGGCGAGTCCGGGTCGGGCAAGACGACCACGGCCCGGATCGTGGCCATGCACGAGCGGGCCTCGAGCGGGCTGGTCAGAGTCGGCGACACCCCCATCACCGGGCTCACGGGGGGCGGGAAACGGCCGGTACGGCGGGTGGTGCAGATGATCCACCAGAACCCGTTCTCGTCGCTGGATCCCCGGTGGACGGTCCAGCGGATCGTGGCGGAGCCGTTGCGGGCGTGGCGCATCGGCACCCGGGCCGAGCGCACCCGGCAGGTGGTGGAACTGCTCGACCGGGTGGGACTGCCGGCGTCGGTGATCGATCGCCGGCCCGTTGAGCTGTCCGGCGGGCAACGCCAGCGGGTGGCCATCGCCCGCGCGCTGTCGATCCGGCCCCCCCTGCTGGTGCTGGACGAGCCGGTGTCCGCCTTGGACGTCTCCGTGCAGGCTCAGGTCCTGCAACTGCTGGTCGATCTGCAGGCCGAGCTCGGCACCACGTACCTGTTCATCTCGCACGACCTCGCCGTGGTGCGGCAGATCTCCGACGCAGTCGGGGTGATGCGCGCCGGGCGGCTGGTCGAGGCCGGACCGACGGCGGCGGTGCTGCGGGAGCCGCAGCACGCGTACACCCGAGCCCTGATCGACGCCATCCCCCGACCAACCACCGGCGCACCGGCCTGATGACCACGGAGACCGCACGATGACCGCCACCGCCACCGCCACCGCCACCATCCGGGCCGGAGCCGACCACCGCACCCGCATCGAGCGCGCCGTCGCGGCCCGAGGCGTGGCCGTCGGCACCTCAGTCGGACTCGGCATCCCGGAGGGCATCGCCGTCGCCGCGGCCGCCGGCCTGGACTTCGTGCAGATCGACGGCGAGCACACCCACCTGCCGATCGACACGATCAACACCGCCGCGGCGCTCGCGGCCGCCCTTGACATCGCCGTCCTGGTCCGCGTTCCCGAAGTGACGGCAACCGCCGTGACGCACACCCTGGCCACCGGGGTGACCGGCATCATCGCTCCCCGCATTGAAACCCGGTCGCAGGCCGAGGCCCTGGTCAGGCACGCGCACCTCCCGCCGCGGGGCACCCGTGGCGTGGGCGGGCGGCGGCCGCTGCACGAGCCGGCCCACTCCGAGCAGGACGAGCGACACACCCAACTGTGGATCATCATCGAGACCGCCCGAGGAATCGAGCATCTCGCCGAGATCCTGGCCGTCCGGGGCATCTCCGCGGTGCTGCCCGGTCCGTTCGACCTGTCGTACGACCTCGGCGTCCCCGGTCGGGTGGACCACCCGACGGTCCGCGCCGGCGTCGACGAGATCTACCGGGTCTGCGTCGAGCAGGGAGTGCCGGTGATCGGATCGCACACCACCGAACCCGGTGGCGCCCGGACCGCCCACCGCAAGGGTGCTCGCCTGCTCCTCGCACCCGCGGACACCGGCGTGCTGCAGCGGGCCCACGCCGCCAACCGAGCGGAGATCATGGCGGCCGTGACCGACAGTGGCTGACCCATCAGCTCGGCGCAGCCCAACCAGTGATGACCATTCGGGTGCGTCGGACTGCGAACTCCGACCGTTGTCCCGTCAGCAACTCCCGATGCGAGACCGCACGCTTCGGGATCGTGTGCGGTCACGTCCCCGATGCAGCGAGCCTCGCCCCAGCCATCCCGGCGGACGATCACCCTGTCAACGGTTGCTGGGGTCCGGTGTTCGACGACCGTCGGGTCGGGTGTCGATCAGCGCGCTGGGGATGACGGAGTTGATCGTCCGCCGATCGGCGCGTCGCCGGCACTTGCGCAGCGGCCGCCCGGTCGGCAGCCTGGCGGGTGAGTTCCAGTGCCAGTCACCTTTTCCGCCGTCGTCGAGCGCCTGGTAGATCGTCTCGTGGCACACGTGCCAGGCCGGCCGGTCCGGGAACTGCCGACGCAGCCAGGCGGCGATCTGCTGTGGGCTCCACACCAGGCGCAGCTTGTCCTGGACGGCCGCACGCAACTTGGGGTCCTGACCGATCCTGCCGGTTCGCGGCCGCCCGGCCCGTCCCCGAGCCCGGCCGTGCGCGAGCACCGGGTCGGAGCGTTGCTGGTCGTACGGTCGCATGTTGCGGTGGAGCGCCCGAGAGATCGTCGACGGTGCTCGACCGAGCCGACGCGCGATCTCCCGCACGGCCAGCAACCGCTCTCGCAGCACGGCGATCCGCTCCCGCTCCAGCAGCGACAGGCACCGACCGGAGCGGGTCTCATCGGCCACCCGGGCCGGCGGGATCCCGCGACGCTCGGCCCGCCACCGGTACCCGGCCCAAGGCCGATGCCCACCCGGCGGCACGCCTCCACCGTGCCCACGCCGGACAACACCAATGCCCAGTACTCGTCCTCGAAGCTCAACCGCCGCCTGCGATCCCGTCGCGCCATCCACACTTCTTGATTTAGCAGGCGTGACACATACTGGAGCAGGCCGCACCGCAGAGGGTCAGTTTGCAGCGACCGCCGACACCTCTGTCCTGCCCGAGCCTGGTCCGGTCGACGATCACCGTCCGGGCATCCACGCCCTCGGTCCGGGGCTCAGAACGCGTACGGGCCGAACCGAGCCCAGGCCACCAACGCGGCCAACACCAGCAGGACGCCGCTCGGCACCAACGCCGACCACTCGCGACGGGCCACGTGCATCGCGACCGCGCCGGCCATCACCAGCGCGAGCCCCGTCGCAGCGACCGGCACCACCACCGGGGCCACGCCGATCAGAGCGGGCAGGACCACGCCGACCGCGCCTGCCACCTCGAGCACACCGATGGCCGGCGGTGCCCAGCTTGGCGCATCGGCGGCCCATGGTTGCGAGGCGACGTACCGCTCTCGCGGCAGCACCAGCTTGAAGACGCCCGAGAAGGCGAGCGCGGCGGCAAGCACACCGGCGATGATCCAGAGCAGAACATCCATGGGGGAACACACCTCACGTCGATTGACTTCAACAATTAAGTCACCGTACGACGCGATGAGTTCAACGTGCAAGTGATGCTACGGTGTCTCGTGACCACCGCGCCCCGTTGGCTGGACGACGACGAGCTTCGGACCTGGCTCGCCCTCTTCTCAGTACTGGTGAGGCTGCCCGGAGCGCTCGACGCCCAGTTGCAGCGCGACGCCGGGATCAACCTGTTCGAGTATCAGGTGCTGGCCGCGCTGTCCGTTGCGCCCCGACGCCGACTGCGGATGAGTGTGCTCGCCGCGATCTCGGAAGGCTCCCTGCCGCGGCTGTCCCAGGCGGTCAAACGCCTTGAGCATCGCGGTTGGGTGAAGCGTTCACCCGACCCGGACGACGGTCGCTACACGCTCGCGGTGCTCACCGACGCCGGCATGGCGACGGTCGCCGACCGTGCCCCCGGGCACGTGGCCGAGGTACGGCGGCTGGTGTTCGATCCCCTGGCCGACGGCCAGTCGCAGCAGTTGCAGGACATCTGTGGGCGCATCATGCGTACCGTCGACTCCGGTGGCCCGTACCCCGGCGCCCGCCCGTACTGACTGACGTCGTTGTCCGCGGCAGGGTGCGCGCCCTGGCGCAACTCAGCCGGTCGTCCACGTTCCGGCGGGTGGAACCATCAGCACACATCGACAAGTACCAGCAGGCCGACCAGCGTCGCCGCTCTCCGCCTGGGATCATTGGGTGCGCTCCCAAGCTGATCTGGAAGACAAGGACTGCAACAGCAGCCAGTTCGTGCGGTGGACATCACTGCGTGACGTAGCCGCCGTTGACCGGCCCCGGACTGCTGCCTGAGCCGGAGGCTCAGCCCAGGACGAGAAGCTGTTCGCTCAGTCAGTTCGGCCCAGCGCCCGCCGCACTGGCAGGGCGCCTGATGGCATGATCGGTCCACACCTCGCTGATCCAGCGGTGGTGGCGAACGCGTCCAGCTGCAGCGCTGGGTATTGGTCGATGGTCGAGACCCGGGCGTTGCCGAAAGGTCGACAAGTTCATCAACGACTACAGCGCCACCCCACACCCACGCCGTGACGGCCCGCGTCCGCTCAGAGCCGCCTGTCAGTCACCGCCACCTTGGGGCGTAATTGTCGACCGTCCCAGTGGGTTCGGTGGGGCCGTGCCCGAAGCTGCTGAGGTCTGCCACGGCCGGCCAGGACCCACCCTTCCTGTCGACGGGAGCCTGGGTCGGGACGCCGAGTCGGGCAACCTGCATGGCCTGCATTCCGCAGGTGTCCCACCGGCCCTACCGGGCTTGATCGTCGACCAGGACGGCATCCTTGGGTGCTACCTGGATTGCCGTCAGGCCGCTCGGTAGAACTGCTCGTCGGGTCTGGCAGCTCCGACCTCGCACGGCAGGACCATCTCGTCGACCAGACCATCCAACTACCGATGCATGAGCAGTGATTCGGGGGGCTCAGGGCATTCGCTGACCAGGCCGATCCGTCGGTCGTCCGTGCACAGCCTGCGGAGCAGGTCCCTGGCGTCCTCGAAGGAATGGGTGTCAACGGATCGTGAAGATCAACCCTGCTGGGTTCCGGGAAAGTTGACCCCCGGGCGGTTGGTCAGTCCCGGTTCGCCCGGTTCTGTTTGGCCAGCAGTTCGCGGCGTTGGCGGGTGCGGTAGGAGTCGCCGGTGAGGGTGAGGACCTCGGCGTGGTGGACGAGGCGGT